>JBMFWD010000060.1:0-18056 GCA_049965615.1 Acidobacteriaceae bacterium | reverse complement strand
TAATTGCTGCCCACATCAGAGCGTTTTCGGTGCCCACATCCACTGGAATCACCTGCCCACATGGACCGGAATCCGCAATGCGGACGCAGGCCGACCTGATTGACCAATTATTTAACTCCAGCGAGAAGCGCCTGGCGCGCATTCTTCTGCTGATGGCAGAGTTTGGCAAGCCGGGCGAGCCGGAAGTGCTCATTCCGCCGATCACACAGGAGACGCTGGCTGAAATGATCGGGACTACACGTTCTCGAGTCAGCTTCTTTATGAACCGCTTTCGCAAGCTGGGCTTTATCGAATACAACGGGCGCATCCGTGTTCACAAGTCGCTGCTGAATGTAGTTTTGCACGATTAGGGGCGTTTGAGATTCCTCTGCCCTCGCAGGAAGGCAGCCATAGCTGCCCCTGCTTCATAGAGGTTTCGCAGAGAGACGCTGGCGCCGATGATTTCCTTGCGCAAACCGCACAGAATTGAAGTCGTCCACGCGGAGATAAATGTCTCAGTAGAACAAGATCGATGGGATGCATCCTGAGATACTCAATTGACATATCCTTTCACGTCCGAACCTGCTGTGTCTTCCTGTGAGTCGCCAGCCTTGCTTCGGATAAGCGTAAAAACCTCCAGAGCGGTGGCAATGTTGCGAATTTTCCAGGCAATACTCAAGAGCTCGTCTTCCATGCTGGGATGCTTATCCACGATGTTTTCAAGGTGTTGACTGACGCTCCATAGTCGATCTGTCTGCTGTTCGAGAGCATCAGCCAACGCTATGAGCGCTCCTCCACGCTGATCACCAGCAACCTGCCCTTCGACGAGTAGACCGAGATCTTCGGCTCCGAACGGCTGACCGGCGCGCTGCTCGACCGGCTCACCCATCATGTCCACATCCTGGAAATGAACGGCGACTCCTACCGTCTCAAACACAGTCGCCGCAAACGCTCTCAGGCCTGATTCCGTACCCCTGCCCCGAAATACCTTCCAAAGTTCTACCTATAAATGGCTCCCTTTTCCTCCGCCCCAGTGGTCTCCTTTTACTCCGCCCTTGACAATGCCGGTCTATCCGGTGCTCTTGTGGCAACCCGCGAGGGCATACAGGCACTTCTGGAGCGGTTTCAATCGGATAAAGCCACAACACCTATCACGGCTTCATGTTCAACGATACGTTCCTGCCTGATCGAGATAGCCGAAGTCGTTATTGTTCGTGGTGAAGCGCGTTCGTCCGTGATGGAATTAGCCGGGATTGCGAAGCTTGCGCAGAGGGATGACCATTTTCTCACTCATGCTGATGTAACCCCACTCGTTCCCGACTTGCACTGCCGCCAGCCCATCAGCAAAATCGGAGGCCACATCGTATTTGGGTGGGATCACGGTTTGCCCCCTCCGGTTGATATCCCCCCATCTGGTCCCGAATCTCTACCGTGACAGCCCATACTGGAATTTGCCAGACACACTGGTTCAATCTCCTTGGCCAGTGCCTTGTGCAAGAGCACGTGACGACTCGTCGCATGCGGTCCATTGGGCCCCCACTTTCTGCCGTAGTTGACACTTTGATACGGATTGATATCTGCTCGCACTGCCGTGTAATGCGTGCGAGGCGTTGTCAGTGTTCTGCCGTCCTGGTCGGGAGCAATGCCGACACCGCGCGCGATAGATCAGCGTTGTGTGTCTTCTCGTTTTCTTCCTGGCAAGAACCGACCCGTTTCTATTACCCGCCAGGAAGTTGTTCGTTTCGGTCGGACAGAAGCAAGGCGCTTGGCCTTGCGGTCTGTAACGATCAGTCACGGAAGAGGGACTCGGGATTGCTGAGCAGTTTGAAGCAACCGGGCTGACGAGCCTGGAACGATGCAGGCTCGCTTGCGAAGTTTCTATGTAGATCTGCGCTAGGAAATTCCGCTTCACTTTATTCTGGATATTCAGGCCCATGCCCCAGGAACCAAAACTCGACCGAGCACGCCGCCGGCGTATCCGCTACGCCGAACGCAAACTCCGTGAAGCCAATTTACGCCTTGCGCGGACGGAGCGCAGTATCAGGTATTGGTCCCGTGTACTCGCCGACCTGAACTATGAGAGAACCTGCGAAGTCCAGCCACCGCTGTGGTCGGATGAACCGGATGACCCGGTGGATTGATATCCGCAGACCGCACTGCAGGCTCCGCCCGGAAGGTCGGCGATGATCGTGGGATCTGAGGACGGCTCAAGGCGGCCAGAGATTACCGGGGTCACGGCGAATCGCGCACGCAAAGTCGTGGGACCTCGGAGCGGTTATGCAGGCCCGGCGATCAGCGCGCTATGTTTTCATTCGGACCCAATCTGATTGGCCCGAACGATGATTCCGCGCACTTTCGAAGGGAGGAACGACCATGCCGGATACAGAGAAAGATGCAGTCGCCGCGGAGGCCGCAGCGCGCCGCCAGGCTATCGATCTCGGACTCCTCTGAATCAATCGACATACGATAGATCTCCATGGATTCATTTGCCTCAACTCTCTGGTTCGAACGGAAGTCCCCGCGCGGACGCATGGTTCGCAGGTGCAGCAGGCTGTTCTTCCGCCTCATCAGCATCACCGAATACCTCATCGCGGATGATTTGCTCCGTTGCTTCGTTCAGGTATTCCTCGAGCGCTCGCGAAATTTCCAGGTACTCGGGCCACAAGGTCCTGTTGATAAACGACTCGGGTGCTCGCACCATGACGGTCGAATAACGCTGACGTGGATAGCGATAAGGACGCAATCCGTAGCGGCGGCAAAGCGCGAGAAAAAGCCGGCGGTTCCAGCGGTCTGGCAGGCGAAAAACCATTTCGATGGGACGCTCCACGCTTTCGGCCGCGCGCAGGGCCTCGCGGACACGGTCGAGTGCTGCTGCGGCGGCATCACGTTCCCCGGCCGTTGCTGCCCCCTCGAACAGGGCCGAAATCTTGCGAAGTTTCTCGCGAAGTTCGTGCTCAGTAGTCAAAGATCCGGTCTCCCGGGATTAGGTTGCGGGAAGTGCCTTCCCGGACCTTTAGTGTAATCTCGGGTGGCTGCTGCCCATTTGCAATGACACAGCCCCGTTTCCTGATACCGATCCGGCTGGACGTGCACAACGCGGAGGGACGAACGGGGTGACAACGGTCGGGTCCCGCGTTGGGCGGGTTACCGGGCAAAAGTCGGATGGAGAGGGTCTAAGGCCCCAGAAGTTTGCCTGTCACCAGGGGCAAAATCATCCCCCGTGGAACCGGCAATTAGCGCGCAACCTCGATCATGATTTCGTTGCGGCGCAGGAACGGCAACGTCCATGGCGGGTTGTAGAAGGCGTAGGTTGGAGCACCTAGAGCTTTCATATGGTTAGAGCGCAAATAAGCTTCCAGTTCCCCGGTGTGGCGATCGAGGCTAGCCTTGCCGGCCAGACCGGAAAAGCGGATCACTGCAAACCTCTTTGCCTTGATCTCTTCCAGCTTGACTGATGGATTGTTTGGTTTGGGGAGGGTTTGTATGGTGTACTTGGCGGGCATGACGAAACGTACCTGCCAATTGTTGCCATTGCCCTGTTGGGTGACGGGGGCCGTCATCGCAATTTTCTGGCTGGCCTGTTGGGTGACCGGAGCGGTCATCGCGACTTTTCGGGACGAGAGATTGTTCCCGAAGATGTAATTCGCAATCTGACGGAATCCTTCGCGGAGCGCCGGGTCACGCTCTCCTGAAACATCCACCTGAGCAACAATCATCGACGGATAGTCGCGAATCTCGATGTTGCGGTCCCTTTTGACGACCTTGTATTTTGGCTGTTCCACATTACTCACAATTGGCCCGTAGAGAGCACCTGCGAGCAACAAGATTCCTATAGGAGCAATCCACCACATGTGCTTCTTCCTCATTCCGTTCCTCTTCTACCCCCGCTGAATTCTTAGATGAACCCCAGAACGTGTCATTGCGGGCTGCTCTTCCGAAAAGATTTCTATTTTTCATAGGCACAACAAATCCCCCGTGAAGCGGTTGGCCCGTGCTGGTAACCCCGAGCCGCCCACAAATGCGTAGCCGGGATCGACAACCAACTGTCGGCTTGCGGTGAGGAATTCGCAACCCTGATTCTGGAATATCGCCAAAATCGCAAGAAGACTCCTCGAATAGCCAAGAAGCACGCATCGGGTGCATCCGGCTTAATGTGAGGTCGGAGTATGTTCCTGGCTTTTGAGCTGCAAACCAATCAGTATATAATTGTTATCGAATATTCTTATGGAATAGGTCATTCATTTGCCAGACTCATTGCGTCGATTTAAGGCTGATATTTTTCAAGCACTTGCCCACCCCACCCGGATTGCGGTGGTGGAACTTCTGGAAGGGGGAGAGCTCTCGGCTGGTGAACTGATCGAGAAGCTGGGCATTGAGCAGGCCAATGCCTCGCAGCATCTCGCGGTGCTCCGTTCCAAGCAACTGGTCGCCAATCGCAAGGCGGGCAACCAGGTTTTTTATTCGGTTCGCGACCCCATTCTTTTCGAGGTGCTTGCCCTCATGCGCCGCTACTTTCAAAATCACCTGCGCGAGGCTACCGAAATGCTCGAAGAGATGGACCAATTACCCAGGGAGACCGGGGCGTGAGTCCACTCATAGACGATCCGTCACAATCCTCCAACGCGGCGCAAGCTCAAGCGGCCCTGGCGTCGCTCAAGGCACTGTTTCCTCGTCCTGTATTTTCCAGCTTTCTCGCGGGAGAGTCTGATTCCGTGTTCTTCCCCATGCAGCTGAGACCGGCAGAGCTCTATTGATGAGCACGATTCTTCCCGTATCGGTCACAGCCTTGCCTCTCCCGGCACATGCTCTCAACCTGCTGCTGGATCTCGTGGCCGGTTGGGTGGTTCTTGGCATTGTTGGGCTACTTCGTCCGCGAAGCCTTCGTCTCACCGCGCACCTGTTATTCCCGCTCGGAGCTGCGATTTGTCTCGGCGTGGCCGTGCTGTCGAGCTCATTTCTTGCAACCGGCCACGCGCCGGAGATCATGACGCTTCCCCTGGGCCTGCCCAGTCTGCCGTTCCATCTCCGGCTCGACGCGCTGTCGGCCTTCTTTATGCTGTTGCTCGGCGTTTCGGGGGCGGGAATCTCGATCTTTGCGGCGGGATACTTCCGGTCGGGTGAAGGAACCGCGCCCGCTCTGCTTTGTCTCCAGTACCACATCTTTCTGGCGAGCATGGCCACGGTGGTTCTGGCCAACGATGCTTATCTCTTTATGGTGGCGTGGGAAACCATGGCGCTGAGTTCCTACTTCCTGGTCACTTCTCAGCACCGTATTCCGGAGATCCGCCGCGCCGGGTTTCTCTATATATTGATGGCGCATCTGGGAGCCCTCTGCATTCTGCTGTCATTCGGCGTAATGCAGGGAGGCAGTTGGAATTTCACATTCGATGCCATGCGCCACGCTTCGCTCACACCCTTCTGGGCGACGGCGGCATTCCTGTTGGCGTTGCTCGGCTTCGGAGCAAAGGCCGGACTCGTTCCGATGCACGCCTGGCTGCCGGAAGCGCACCCCGCTGCGCCATCTCCGGTTTCAGCGATGATGAGCGGCATCATGCTGGAAATTGCCATTTACGGCCTTCTGCGGATCAGCTTCGATTTGCTGCATGTTCAATATTGGCAATGGGGCGTAGTGGTTCTCGTCATCGGACTGTGTTCTGCGCTCTTCGGCGCCATATTCGCGGCCGTGCAGACCGATATGAAGCGGCTGCTCGCCTACTCCTCGATTGAGAATGTCGGCATCATCGCAACCGCGATCGGCCTTGCGCTTCTGTTTGCGGCCAACCGCTTACCGCTGTTTGCCGCACTGGCGCTGTGCGCGGCTCTCATCCACTCGCTGAACCATTCCTTGTTCAAGAGCCTGCTCTTTCTTGCCACCGGCTGTGTGCTGCACGCAACCGGGCAGCGGAGCCTTGGGAAGCTCGGCGGCCTCATCCGCCGGATGCCCTGGGTGGCCGGACTGGCGCTCGTGGGCACACTGGCGATTGCCGGGCTGCCGCCGCTCAATGGCTTTGTCTCGGAATGGCTGCTGCTGCAGTCGTTCCTGTTCACACCACAGATTCCGCACGCGTTTCTGAATATGCTGATTCCGCTGGGTGCGGCCGCGCTGGCGTTGATCATGGCGCTGGCAGCGTACGTCATGGTGAAGTTCTACGGTGTCATCTTCCTCGGCCAACACCGCGAACCCTCTCTCATTCACGCGCACGAAGCCAACTGGCTGGAGCGGCTCGGGCTGGGGTGGCTCGCACTGGGATGCATTGCCATAGGCATATTCCCCCAGATGGCGATTCGCGCTGCCGACAGCGTAACCGGGCAGATGCTGGGGGCGACCATCGATTCGCAATTCTCGCTGTGGAGGATTGCTCCCATCACCCCTCAGCAGGCTTCGTACGGCGGCTCGATTTTCCTTGCCGGGATTTTGATCGTCATCGGCATCACCTTTATCACCGTGAGGATTCTGGCCCACGGGCGCATGCGGCGCACCGCTGCCTGGGATTGCGGCTACCCCTGGCAAACTCCTCGCATGCAGGACACGGCAGAGGGATTCGGCCAGCCGATTCGGCATATGTTTGGAAGCATCCTGCATCTGGAATTGCACGTTCCTTCACCGCAGGATGATCCGCCACGTTATCGCGTACATATTGAGGACCGCTTCTGGCGTGCGCTCTACCTGCCCGTAGCTCAAGCGGTGCAGTCGACAGCCGACGTCATCGCCCTGTTGCAAAGCGGACGACTTTCCATCTACCTGCTCTACAGTTTTCTCACCATCCTTGTTCTACTGGTGCTCGTCTTATGAGAGGGATCACTCTTGCCCAGCAACTCGGAGAGGTGGCGCTGGCGATCGCCGTCGCGCCCCTGTTTTCCGGATGGATTGCGAAGTGCCGCGCCTGGATGCAGAATCGCTCGGCTCCGCCACTGTTGCAGCCCTATCGCATGCTTCGGAAGCTTTTCCGGAAGGATGTTGCGCTTGCGACGGATGCTTCGCCGCTGTTTCGAGCCACGCCATACATGCTTTTCGGAACGATGGTGCTGGCGACAGCGATCATTCCATCCATTGCGACCAATCTGCCCTTTGCGCAGGCTGCCGATGCTATTGCCCTCATCGGACTGTTCGCCACGGCCAGGGTCTTCCAGTCACTGGCTGCGATGGATATCGGCACAGCCTTCGGCACGATGGGCGCGCGGCGCGAAATGATGATTGGATTCCTGGCAGAACCTGCGCTGCTCATGGTGATGTTCAATGCCTTCCTGCTTTATGGCAGCACGGCCTTACCGAGCCTCGTCGACGGCTATGCAGCACGCCCCACGCTGATTGACCCGAGCGTGATCTTTGCCGCCATCGCGTTTTTGATGGTGCTCTTTGCGGAGAATGCCCGCATCCCCATCGACAACCCGGCTACGCACCTCGAAGTCACCATGATTCACGAAGCGATGCTGCTCGAATACTCGGGGCGGCATCTCGCCCTGATGGAATGGGCATCCGGTCTCAAGCTCTTCAATTACGCATGCATTGGATTCGCGTTGTTCTTGCCATGGGGCATTGCCACCCAAGGAGTGAACGGTGCGGGCGTATTGTTGCTGGCGCTGGTGGCGCTGCTGGGAAAACTCGCCGTGGCCGGCGTCGTCCTCGCAGGGATTGAGTCCATCTCCGCCAAGCTGAGGCTCTTCAGGGCGCCGGAATATCTTGCTATTGCTTTTCTGCTGGCTGTGTTGGGCCTGCTGGTTCATCTGCTGCTGGGAGCGAACGCACATGTCTAAGTCGAATCTGATTGCGCAGTTGCTGAACCTGTTGGCCGCCGGCCTGCTTCTGATCTCCTTTGCCATGCTTTCGCGTCGGCGCACGCAGCGGCTGATCCTTCTCTATGCCTGGCAAGGCGCCATCCTCTGCCTGTCTACCTGTCTCGTCGCTTACGACGCAGGACTCAAGGACCTGTATTACTCGGCCGCTCTCACTCTTATTCTCAAGGTCATTGGACTGCCATGGATTCTGCACCTGCTGATCAAACGACTTGGCGCGCAATGGGACTGGGAGCCAGTCGTGAATATCCCCCTCACTATGTTGATCGGCCTGGTGCTGGTGATCTTTGCTTTCGGCCTGGCACAGCCAATCAGCGAAATGGCCACCACGATCACGCGTAATACCCTCGGCATTGCACTCGCCGTGATCCTGCTTTCCTTCCTCATGATGATCACCCGCCGCAAGGCGGTGACACAGGTGATTGGATTTCTCGCCATGGAGAATGGACTTTTCTTTGCCGCTACCAGCGCGACCTACGGCATGCCGATGGTGATTGAACTCGGCATTGCACTCGACGTGCTCGTCGGGGTCCTCATTCTTGGCATTTTCTTCTTTCAGATCCGGGAGCAGTTCGACAGCCTCGATCTGCATCACCTGGAAACGTTGAAGGAGGATTGAGGTGGAAGTATTTCTGGTACTCAGCCTTCCGCTGCTCGGCTCATTTCTGCTGGCAATGCTCGGCGCCCGCAGATTTGCGGCGGAACTGAACGTCTGCATCAGTCTTGCGACGTTGATCGCCGCTGCTGTACTGGTGTTGCGCGTGATTCGCTACGGCCCGCTCCTCGTATGGCACGATCAGTTCTTCGTGGACTCCTTCAACGTATTCCTGGTCGCACTCACGGCCTTTGTCGGTCTCACTACTTCTCTCTTTTCGCGGCCATATATGCGGATCGAGGAAGATCATGGCCGTCTGAATCCGAATCGCCTGCGTCTTTATCACAGCATGTATCAGCTGTTTATGGGCGCAATGCTGCTGGCGTTGCTGACGAACAACATGGGCATCCTGTGGGTGGCAATGGAGGCTGCCACACTCTCCACCGTGCTGCTGGTTTCGCTGTATCGCACCAAGGCGAGCCTGGAAGCTGCGTGGAAATACTTTATCCTCTGCGGGGTTGGAATTGCCCTCGCTCTCTTTGGCACGATGCTTCTTTACTTCGCCGCCGAACAAACACTGGGACGCGAAGGCATGACCGCATTACTGTGGACCCATCTCAATGCGGCGAAGACGCATCTCGAGCCGCAGGTGATGGGCCTGGCTTTCGTATTCCTTCTGGTCGGTTACGGCACCAAGGTCGGCCTTGTTCCTCTGCACAGTTGGCTGCCCGATGCGCACGCCGAAGGCCCAACGCCGGTATCCGCGGTACTCTCGGGACTTTTGCTGAACGTCGCGCTCTATGCGGTCATTCGCTGCAAGATTCTTGCTGAAGGCTCCATCGGATTCACGCTGCCAGGCCGCATGCTGATGGGCCTCGGTCTGCTGACCGCGGTGATTGGAGCCTTCCTGCTATGGAGACAGCGCGACATCAAGCGGCTTTTCGGCTATTCCTCCATCGAGCACATGGGCATCATCACTTTTGCCTTCGGGCTCGGTGGGCCCATTGCTAATTTTGCCGCGCTGCTGCACATGACGCTTCATTCCCTGACCAAGTCGTCCATCTTCTTCACTGCCGGACACGCTTCGCAAACGGCCGGTACGCAGCATATGGACGATATTCGCGGACTCGTCACCATCAGCCCCACCATTGGTTGGGGTCTGATGCTTGGCTCCATTGCGATTCTCGGCATGCCTCCCTTCGGCATCTTCGCCAGCGAATTTCTCATTCTCACAACGGCCATGCGGCATCATCCGTGGGCGACGCCCTTCCTGCTGCTTGCCTTCGGCGTAGCTTTCGCAGGCATCTTCAGCAAGGTACAGCCAATGGTCTTTGGTGAAAGCAATGCTCAGCGCCTGCCGCACTCGCCTGCGCTCACGCCGGTCTTCATACATCTGGCGATAGTTCTGGTTTTGGGTCTCTACATTCCGCCAGCCCTGGCTGCCTGGTACAGTTCTGCCGCGCATTTGATTGGACGGTGATCATGGAAACAGACTTTACGAAATACCAGCCATTGCCGATGCCTTCCAACGTCACGAGCCACATCCTGCGCGTAGACCGCGATCAATGGGTTCGGACCGCCGAGGAGTTGCGCAACGCCGATGCAAAGCTCCTTACGCTTTGGGGCGCCGATGACCGGGATCGAGACGCATGTTTCCGGATATACGCCGCCTGGCTGCTACCAGTGAGTGTATTGGTGTTGGAACACGCAATCAGCAACACAACCAACCCCAGCTATCCGTGCCTTAGCGCATTCTTCCCGGCGGCGTTGCGAATGGAGCGAGCTACCTGCGATCTGCTCGGCATCTCCGCGGAAACATCCGATTTGCGCCCCTGGCTGCGGCATGGCGGCTGGGCGGAGGACTCCTTCCCGCTCCGCCGGGATGTCAGCTCCGATCAGTCCTATCCTCTCGAATCGGAACCGTATCCGTTTGTCATGGTCGAGGGCGATGGAGTGCACGAGATTGCCGTCGGGCCGGTCCATGCTGGAATCATCGAACCCGGTCACTTCCGCTTCTCCGTGGTGGGAGAAAAGGTGCTGCGGCTGGAAGAGCGTCTCGGCTACACACACAAAGGAGTTGCCAAACGATTTGAGTCTCTTGCCCAACAGGATGGACACCGGCTGGCGGCACGCTTATCCGGAGATTCCGCAGTCGCATTCTCCTGGGCATACTGCGCGGCGCTGGAGGCCGCGACTCACACGGCCTGCCCACCGCGCGCCCTTTGGTTGCGCGCGCTCGCGCTGGAGCATGAACGCATCGCCAACCATCTTGGTGATCTGGGCGCGCTTGGCAACGACGCTGGATTTGCCTTCGGGCTCACTCACTTTTCACGATGCAAGGAAGACCTGCTGCGCGCCAATGCAAATGTCTTCGGCGCTCGCTACCTCATGGACTATGTCGTGCCAGGTGGGGTAGCCCGTGATTTGCAGCACGAAAGCAGTGGTTTGCTCATGGCACAGTATGCTGCGCTCGAAGAGCGCGTTGCCACCTTGCGCTCTATCTATGCGGAGCACACCGGCCTTCAGGACCGCTTTCGGGAATCAGGACGCCTATTCCATGACGTGGCCTGCAGGCTTGGCGCCTTGGGCCTTGTCGCTCGCGCTTCCGGCATTCAGTCTGACCTGCGAGTAGACCACCCTTGCCCCCCTTACGACACTCTGTCTCCAGGCATTGTTGCGCACTCACATGGAGATGTCGCGGCGCGCGTAGAGGTCCGCTTTGATGAAGTCATGGAGTCGCTGCGACTCTGCCGCATACTGTTGCAAAGCCTGCCGGAAGGACCACTGCGGACATCGCTTCCCTCAGCTTCTCTCGGATCACTTGGCATAGGACTGGTCGAGGGATGGCGCGGACCTGTCATGATCGCGCTCGAAGCAGGTAACGCCGGCGCAATCCGGCGCTGCCATGCGCATGATCCTTCGTGGCAAAACTGGCCGCTGCTCGAGTATGCCATCCTCGGAAACATCGTGCCCGACTTTCCCCTGATCAATAAATCCTTCAACCTGTCCTACAGTGGACAAGACGGATGACTGCCTGATGTTCGACGTCCTTTCACTCATGCTGCGCACCGGCATTCTTACCGAACCCCTCCCTGGGCGTCCTACGGCGCTACCCGCGCTTGATGCCGTACACGAAGGCATTCGTAAAGTACTCGGGCGCGCACTCTGCATCCGCCATGTGGATGCAGGCTCCTGCAACGGCTGCGAACTCGAACTCCATGCGCTCAACAACCCCTACTACAACCTCGAAGGCACCGGGATCAAATTTGTCGCCAGCCCCCGGCATGCTGACCTGTTGCTCGTCACGGGCCCGGTCGCGGTGAACATGGAATTCGCTCTGAAGCGAACCTATGACGCAATTCCCGATCCCAAACTCGTCATCGCTGTTGGCGACTGTGGGTATTGCGGTGGCATTTTCGGGAAAAGTTACGCCACCCGGGGCAGCATCGCAGACGTTATTCCCGTGCATCACACCATCCCGGGCTGTCCACCCGATCCGTCTGCAGTACTGGCCGGGATTCTCCACGCTGTTCTTTCTGAATCCCGCCACACGTGACGCTAAGGGAACTTGTCGCACGTGTATCACCACGAACGCATGCAAAATTCACACGGATTCGCCCAACATGGATGACCTTTTCGAGGATGTCTGAAGCCTTCGCAATCCCGATGAGGGGCTTTGGACTAATGTTGTGAATGTCGATGGAAACGCCGATGGCGTTGATCAGTTCTTTGAGGTTCTGCAAGACGCCGCGCCGGATTTGGTTCGCGGTCGGGTTGCGGAAGAAGCGTTCGATCAAATTGAGCCACGAGGCCGAGGTGGGAGTAAAGCACACGTGGAATCGCACGTGCATTTCGATCCAGGATTGACCCCGGGGATGCTTGTGGGTCTCATAGTTGTCGCAGATCAGGGAAATCTGCTTGCCCGTCGGCTCTAACATCTCTGAGCACGACTCTGAGAGCGCAGCCGTTGACGGCAACACAAACTTCTATGTCGCCGATGCCGGCCACGCCACACTCTACAAGGAAATCTGCGCGAATGGAACCTGGACTTAGTGTTCTGTTGGGAGCGGATTCAATCCACCACCGAAAACTTCGGATGATTCAAAGTCCCCGTGATCTGAAGAGGAAAGACCAGCCTTCCGTGCCTCGATTTGGCACCTTTGAACATCCTCGCAAACGTGCTCACGAAAAACCCCTGCTTTGTCTGGACCGTGGCGGTGCCTGTGTAGTCGAGCCGGCTGTTCAGTTCGTCCACGCTTCCCGTGCCAGCCACGTCAATTCCGTAAAAGTTGACTCGAATCTGCCGGCTGAAAATCCGTTGTCGATTCAGGTCGAGGTCTCCGCTGAAGGAAGAAAACGCCGACATCGGCAGAGCATTCGTGCCCGGGTCGCGGAAGCGCGCCATCTTCGCCATCCCCTTGTTCCCCTTCAGGCTGGTGAATTCGCCATTTTGGATGGAGAAGTGACCCGTTCCATGAATCCCCGACAGAGGATTGGCTGAGTGCTTGATAACTCCGTGAAGATTCATCTCCGCCCGCATCATCCCCGTGACTTTCGGCTGGCCGGTTTCAAATTCCCCGAGTAGATAGTCGATGCTGATCCCGCTCACCCGCAGATCCGTGTCGAAGCGCGTCTGGTCGCTGGCGAAGTCAAAGGCGAAATCTCCGGCGGCGTTCCCGCGATACGTTTTGGCCGTAAAGCTCCTAAACGTGAGCTGCGCCGGTTCGATTTGGAGTTGCGAATGAACCTCCCGAAGATGGATGCGTCCAAAAATGACCGTCTTCGCGCTCAGACTTCCTTCCACGCTGGTCTGATGAGAACCATTTTTCAAGGCATTTATGTTGAGTTGCCGCACTCCTCCGGAGAAACCTTTGACAGTGAAGACGACCGGCCCCGGCGCGTCCGAGGGATCGATCAGTCCGGATCCGTATAACGTTCCATTCTTGATCTGAAGACTGGAAATGGTTCCCATAGAGAACCGCGTAAGATGCCTCTCCGTACTGGAGGGGTTCTGAAAATTCCAAAGGCCGTCAGGATCGGAGATCAAATGGATGACGGGCTTTTCCACCACCAGCGAGCGAATGGCGACATTGCCATGTAGCAGTGGCATCCACCGAATCGCCGCATCCACCTCCGGAGCCTCAAGAAAGTATCCTGGCGGAAAGGGCTTCGGGTTCTTTACGGCAACGCCATAGAGACGCACCGACAGTGGCAGCAGCCGAAGCGTTGCATGCTGAATTTCAATCTGCAATCCAGTTTTCTTTTGCAGGTAGGCGGTGGTTTCAGAAAGATACCGGTCCGGATGATGTACGGCATACAACGCCGCCGCCCACAGTCCAAGGATCGCGCAGGCCACGATCGCCAGCCCGATCTTGACGCCCTTCGTCATCCTATCCACACGCCGGCCAATCAGCCGCTGCTCTACTAATCGGATTGAGATGAGCGCGCCCCCGCGACAGCTTTTCCAATTCAAGCCGTGTTTCACGGTTCATTTCGATCGCTCGCACAACATGCACAATCGATTACCTCACAACATGAGATGGTCAACCGATTATAAGATTGACTAGAGTCCAGCGGACTGCCTTACCCCAAATTCTAACTGCTTACTTCATGCCAAATCGCTCATCCAGCCCCAGAGCCGTCCCCCGGCCAGTCGATTTGATCCTCGGCGATGATGCGCAAACCCAGACGTGTAACGGACGATAGCGGCGTTTCTCCCCACCAATTTATTAGGATCTTTGCTCGGCTTTCCATTCGAACTCTGCGTGCTCGCGCTTTGGTGGAGTGCCATTTCGCAGACCGGCTGGGTTAAATGCCATGATGGTGAGCGGGACGAGTGCAAAAAATACTGTATCTTACATCCGAGGAGAGGACGCGTTGCACGGCAAAGCGACAGAGCCCTTCACCGACGGTGGTCTCCCGGAATCGGCATCGCCGAGGACACAAATCGGAATCAGCATTGCGAGCCCGACACACGTCGGTTGGTTGAAGGAGTTTCTGCGCAACTCGGGTTACTGCCCATCTTTCTGCAAGAAGACGATTTGGCTCACTCCGAGCGGATCGCGAAGATGGAAATGCTGATCGCGGACGAAGCTATTGCTCTTCGCTTTCAGCAAGCAGCTGGTATCCTGGAAGCTCCAAGGGAAGGCATCCGACTGGCAGTCGTGGCAGCCATTGCAGTCTCATTGCAAAGCATCCCTATTCTTCCCAATCCTAATCGGGAGCGCCCCTTTGATGGCCCGCTGGCGCTGCCGCAGCAACCCGCCATGGTGCTCGCACAACTCAGTGTCATCCTCTATATGCTCACCGCGCTCACATCTATCGCTTCGAATCAGCCTTAGAGGAACTACGTCTAAATCGAAGAATCTTTCGCTCAGTCACGAGCGGCATCGTCGTTGCCAGTGCTACGGAGCCGGAAAACCCGGTGACATATGTGAATCCCGCCTTCGAGGTGACAACCGGCTATAGCATCGAGGAAGGTCTGGGCCAAAACTATCGCTTCCTGCGCAGTAAAGATGAGGATCAGCCCGGTCTAACCTTGCTCTGGGAAGCCCTGAGAGAAAAGCGCGAGACCTTGGTTATCGTAAGGAGCCGCCGAAAGACTTTCTTGTGCTGCTCTCGTAGGCCGGGTTCGCACGTATGGTTTGCTGCCTTCCGCGCGTTTCTCCCGCGACCGTTATCATAAAAGCCAAGAGTCTAAATTTCTTAAGTGAGAGAATCGCTGATGTCAGTTTCTGCAAATCGCATGTGGCGGCAATTGCCGGAAGAGATCCGAATTTCTGCCAGCAAGCTGTTCTGGGCGACACCAAATGGAACGGGGAAGCAGGTTCTTTCTGCATCTCTCGCAAAAGCAAAAAATATTCGGGAGGTGACAGTCCGTAAAGCTCCGATTGAGAGACTGGCCAATTGGACGGCGGGGACGCTGTCGCTTCCGGAACAGGTCGTGGACGAACTTCTGAAGAATTACCTCCTGCACGAGCACCGTGCCGTAATTGTCAGCTTTCTTGAATTGCTCAAGATTCCCCATGCCGACGGCATGATCGACGAGGCGTTTGACCTCGCAACTCTCTCAGATGAGCAAGTTCAGAAGGCTGCCCGCAGCTTGCTTCGATCGACTGATCGTATGGGAGCAGTGCTCTACTTGAAATATCTCGTGCTTCAAGGCGGACCGTGGGCGCCGGTGGAAGAAGTTCTGGCGCGGGAAGAATAAATACCGGGGCTAAGACGTTCATGCATAGCTTATGCAAATAAAGGACCAGGCAGTTCGTTGAATCTCGGGAAGCCTGCCTGACTACCGCGCGAGTAGTTGTGAACGGATGCCCTCGCCCCATATCTTTCAGCCAAGGGGGCAGTTGCGGAGCGGCGCAGCGTGCATCGTTAAGGCCAAATGGAAGAGACTATGAAAACGCAATCAACACAGATACAGATGCAAGCTCAGGAGTATATCGATCTTGAGAGCCAACATGGCGCGCACAATTATCATCCTCTCGACGTAGTGATTGAACGCGCTGAGGGCGCCTGGGTTTACGACGTTGAGGGCAAACGCTATCTGGACTGCCTGGCCGCATACTCTGCGGTCAATCAAGGCCACTGTCACCCAAAGATTCTTCAAACCCTCCAAGAGCAGGCCAGGAAAGTCACCCTGACCTCGCGCGCATTTCGAAACACCCAACTCCCCATGCTTTACAAGGATCTTCACGATCTGACAGGCTTCGACAGTGTGTTGCCGATGAATTCCGGCACCGAGGCCGTCGAAACCGCCATAAAGGTTGCGCGCAAGTGGGGCTACAAGGTCAAGGGCATCCCCCGGAACAAGGCCGAAATCATTGTCTGTGCCAATAACTTCCACGGACGCACCGTTACGGTCGTGAGCTTTTCCACCGACGAACAGTATCGTGATGGTTTCGGCCCCTTAACGCCCGGATTCAAGGTCATCCCCTATGGCGACGCTGAGGCACTGCGCAGCGCCATTACCCCGAATACCTGCGCGTTTCTGCTGGAACCGATCCAGGGCGAAGCTGGCATCCTGATCCCTCCGGAAGGATTTCTTCGCGAAGCGGCTGATATCTGCCGACGCAACCGCGTGCTTCTCATGACGGACGAAATTCAATCCGGCCTGGGACGTACCGGCAAGCTCTTTGCATACATGCATGAAGGAATTACGCCGGATGTATTGATCGTAGGCAAAGCTCTGGCAGGGGGCTATTATCCGGTTTCGGCAGTGCTCGCGTCTTTCGAGATTATGGGTGTCATCACGCCCGGTGACCACGGCAGTACGTTCGGAGGAAATCCGCTCGGATGCGCCATTGCCAGAACCGCCCTGCGCGTCCTGATCGAAGAGAAGATGGTGGAGCGGTCCGCCGAATTAGGAACTTACTTCCTCTCGCGGCTTCGTTTACTCCGCAGTGATGCCATCAAAGAGGTTCGTGGAAAAGGCTTGTGGGTCGGCATTGAACTCCACAGCAAGGCGCGCCCGTATTGCGAAGCCCTGAAGGACGAGGGAATCCTGTGCAAGGAGACTCACGATCACGTAATCCGCATTGGACCGCCGCTTGTTGTTACACGGGAAGAACTCGACTGGGCATTCGAGCGGATCGCAAAAGTGATGGAGGAGAATCGCTAGACAGAGCCCTTTCAATTACCCACAATTTCAGCCCCGAGGATGACGCCCAGTTGGATGTCGACAAGACGTGTCCATCCTCTCCAGAGGGTTTCGTTGCCGGGCGGAGGGTCCGAGTTACGCGCCAGATAGCCGCCCAACTGCGCCAGCCTGGTCAGATAATGCGAGAGCCTGTATTGACGCGGAGGAAGGGTGGACTTGTGGTTGACCAACCGATCGAGGATGCGCAATTCCAAATCCGTAAAGACCAGTTCAGGCCGAGCGTCAGGCGCGATGCGATGGGTCATGGTGAGCCAGAAAACGCGCCAACTCAAAATGCAGAACACGGCCAGCAGATTGACCAGCCGCGGTGCGGTTCTTAGTCGAGCGTGTTCGGCCCTGCAGCCCGATTTGAGGATCTTGTGAAAGACCTCGATCTTCCATCGCAGCGCGTATCATTTTACTTTTTCCAGTGCCTGACGGCGTGAGTTGACCGCCAGATCGGTGATATGAGCGCCGGTGCAAAACTAGGCCACAGTGCGCCGCGTGAGCGGCGTTCTGCGGCGGAGTAAAAGCAGGCCACCCGCCGGATCTTGATTTCGTGAGCTGTTGCCTTGATGGCATGGTTCATGGAACACCGGAGGGATGTTCCAGGTGGAGATATCCGGGCGTGTACGTCGGGCGGTTCGAGTTGAGGGCCGGAGTCAGCGAGCGGTAGCCAGGGAGTCTGGGCTGTCGCGGGATTCGGTCCGGAAGATGTTGCAGTACGCGGTGCCGCCGGGCTATCGGCGCGAGCAGCCGATCAAGCGACCCAGGCTGGGGCCGTGGCTGGGCGTCATCGACGCCATTCTGAGCGACGACAAGCAGAGGCCAGCCAGGCAACGGCACACGGCCAAGCGGATCTTCGATCGGCTGAAGGAAGAGCATCAGTTCACCGGTGGCTACACCATCGTGAAGGACTACGTGCGCTCGGCGACGCTGCGCGGTCACCGCGACTCATACCTCCGACACCCCGCAGTTGCTGTTGGAGCATCATCTGAAGGAACTGCGTCTGCCCACCATGCTGCGCGAGTACGATCACATCGCCCG
>JBMFWD010000059.1:0-18158 GCA_049965615.1 Acidobacteriaceae bacterium | reverse complement strand
AAAAACTTCCTCATAAGGAAAAAGTGTCAGAGATGTCCCCGGTCTAAAACGTCAGACTTGTCCCCGGCCGTTCATTTCAAGCACCTGCTCGCACTACCACCAGGTGGCTGCCCTATCCAGGCTCCGCTCGGGTGGGACAGCAAAGATCCCCAAAGTGGAATGGCGCGCAAAGCGCGCAGTCGCCCGTGCGGCCAGCACCGCGCAAAGCGCGCAGTCGCCCGTGCGGCCAGTCCCCTTGCTAAACTGGTGCTTCTACATTCTCTGCATGGAAGCCATCTTGCCTACAAAAAGCACCAGAACTGCCCCTGCCAAAGCCGAAGCCGCACCCAAATCGCGCAAAGTCACCTACGCTGAAGCCGGCGTCAACCTCACTGAGGCCGAGCGCGCCAAGCAGCGCATCAAGTTCCTCGCGCACAAGACCTTCAACCGCCGGGTCTTGAGCGAAATCGGCTCCTTCGGCGGTCTCTTCCAACTCGACAACAGACTCAAGGACCCCGTCCTCGTCTCCTCCGCTGACGGTGTCGGCACCAAGCTCAAGCTCGCCTTCCAGACCGGCATCCATCACACCGTAGGGGCTGACCTCGTCAACCACTGCGTCAACGACATCGCCGTGCAGGGCGCAACGCCCCTCTTCTTCCTCGACTACCTCGCCTCCGGGCGCCTCGAAAACGCCGTGATCGAAAAGATCGTCCAGGGCATGTCCGAGGCCTGCAAGACCAACGGCTGCGCCCTCATCGGCGGAGAAACCGCCCAGATGCCCGGCTTCTATACCGATGGCGAGTACGACCTCGCCGGATTCATCGTCGGCGTCGTCGAGCGCGAAAAGCTCGTCACCGGCAAGCAGATCCAGAACGGCGACGTACTCATCGGATTCCCCTCCACCGGACTCCACACCAATGGATACTCGCTCGCCCGCAAGCTCTTCTTCGAAATCGCCGGCTACAAGCCCGGCCAGTACGTGCCCGCACTCAAGGACAAGGCCGCTGCCTCCCTCATGAAGATTCACCGCAGCTACCTGCCCGTCATCCGCAAGCTCACCGCCAGCGGATACACCACCGGCATGGCCCACATCACCGGCGGCGGCATCACTGAGAACCTGCCCCGCATCCTGCCCAAAGGCCTCGCCGCACAGATTGAGCTCGGCTCCTGGCCCTCGCTCCCCGTCTTCGATCACATCCAGCAGCTCGGCCAGGTCGACCAGGACGAAATGCTCCGTACCTTCAACATGGGCATCGGCCTCATCGCCGTCATCCCCGCCGAAAAGTTCAAGCGCCTCAAGTCCACCTTCGACCGCGCCGGAGAAAAGTTCTACCAGATCGGCCGCATCATCAAAGGCGACCGCCGCGTCATCTATCAGTAGTTGTCGATCCTGAGCCCTCTCCGTATTCGTGCAGCTCGGGACCGAATCGCGATAGTATGATCGAACATCAGATTTACTAGAAAGGATTCTGCATGCCGACCTATGTAGAGCAATTGTTGGAAGCAGCCCGCCTGAGAGATTTCCCCGCTGTAGAACGGGAGGCCCAGAGGCGTAGCTTTGCTTACGGCAACACGCATATCGAGAATCCGCGAATTACCCGTCAGACGGTAGAACAGCAAGCAGATTCGATGAAGCGCGGAGGCGAATAGGATTGGGTTCATCGGACGGTAGACACAGCCAGGCAGGGGAAGTTGAACTTATAACGGATCCCCTTGAGCTTGCCCGTCAAGAGGCTCTAAATGGTCTACGCCAGTTCGACGCAGTTGTAGAGATGGTTGAGTATTACTTACAGCCAGACTACAGATTTAAGTTCCGCCCTTCTCATTTGCTCCGCTTGCACCGGCTAGCCCTCGATGGAATTTCCGCTTACGCCGGTAATTGGCGTCCTGCAGGCATCGAGATTCAGGGTAGTCGACACCAGCCAGCCGGGGCACACCAGGTGCCTGAGCTGATCGAAGAGCTGTGCGATTACGTCAACGACCATTGGCCCGAGAGCACGCCAATACACCTGGCGGCGTATGTCATGTGGAAACTCAACTGGATTCATCCGTTTACAGATGGGAACGGTCGAACCTCCAGAGCTGCTTCCTATCTTGTTCTCTGTTTACGAGCAGGCTATCTTCTCCCTGGCAAACAGACCATACCCGATCAAATAGCAGAGAACAAAAAGCCTTACTATCAAGCATTGGAAGCAGCAGACCTTGCGTGGGCAGAGAAGCAGGTCGTAGATCTGTCTGCGATGGAAAAACTGCTAGCTGAACTGCTTGCGCGCCAACTCGTGGAAGTCCTCGACAACGCTACAGGAGGACACTCCGCAGACCTAGCGTCAAAGACTTAAACTCAAATTTCTGCTATGCCCCAGTTTGTAAACGAACCCAATGGTTCTACAACCCGTCTCGGCATCCTGCTCTCTGGCCGTGGCTCCAACTTCATCGCCATTGCAGACAACATCGCCTCCGGCAAGCTCACCGGCTGCGAAATCTCCGTCGTCCTCTCCAACAAGGCTGACGCGCCCGGCCTCGAAGCCGCACGCCAGCGCGGCCTCACCGCCCTCGCCATCGAGGCCAACGGCCGCAAGCGCGCCGAGCACGACGAAGCCATCATCGCCACCCTTCGCGAACACAATGTCGATCTGGTCATCCTCGCCGGATACATGCGCCTGCTCTCGCCCGGCTTCATCCAGGCCTTCCCGCAGCGCATCCTCAACATCCATCCCTCGCTGCTCCCGGCCTTCCCCGGTCTCAACGCCCAGCAGCAGGCCTTCGACTACGGCGTTCACGTCGCCGGCTGCACCGTCCACTTCGTCGACGAGCAACTCGACCACGGCGTCATCATCACCCAGCGCACCGTCCCCGTCCTCCCCACCGACGACGAGCCCACCCTCGCCCATCGCATCTTAGAGCAGGAACACATCGCCTACTCCGAAGCCATCGCCAAAGTCATCTCCGGCCACTACGAAATCCAGGGCCGCCGCTACATCCCAAAAAAGTAATCAACTCGATTACATATCCGAATTCAGCGAATGCCGGGTGCCCCATGTCCACGAAGGGGACGTGGGAATCGGCCGAAGGCCGACTCCCTTCACACACCCAGCTTCAACCCAGCCGCCGCCGTCAACCGCTCCCCAGCAAACTCGCCCGCCACCAGCTTCGGCCAAGCCGCCGCCGCAATCATCGCGGCATTGTCTGTCGACAACTTCAGCGAAGGAAACGCAATCGGCAATCCCAGCGATTGCGCCTCCGCCGTAAACCGCACCCGCAGCTCCCGATTCGCCGCCACACCGCCCGATACCAGCACGCTCGCCGCCCCAAACCGCTCCGCCGCCTTGAACGTCTTCCGCCGCAAGTCCTCCACCACCGCCCGCTGAAAGCTCGCAATCAAATCCAGCGTCTCCTGGTCGCACAGCGCGCGCACCGCCTCCAAATCGCGCCTGGGACTCGCCTCCGGCATCGCCGCCAGCGCCGCCCGCCGCGCGGCAATCCGCGCTTCCATCTCATGCACCTGCGTGTACCGCAGCACCGCCGTCTTGATCCCGCTAAAGGAAAAATACGTCGCCTCGTTCGGGTCCAGCGCCCCGGCCTCGCCCCGCCGATGCGCCTTCGCCTTGATCTGCGCAAACGAAAAAGGCACCGCCCGCGCATCGCCAAACGGAGCCAGCGCATCCAGCCACGGCCCGCCCGGATACCCCAGCCCCAGCAGCTTCGCTACCTTGTCAAAGGCCTCGCCCGCCGCGTCATCCACCGTGCGCCCCACGTTGCTGTACTGCCAAACGCCATTCTGTACCCGTGCCAGATACAAATGCGTATGCCCGCCGGAAACCACCAGCGCAAGGACCGGCCGTCCTGCCTGATCTACCGTATCTCCACTCGCAGCCTGCTCAAGTAGCACCGCATGAATATGCCCCTCCAGATGATTGACCGCGATCAGCGGCTTCCCCAGCCCAAACGCCAGCGCCTTTGCATAGCTCACGCCCACCAGCAGCGCCCCCGGCAATCCCGGCCCTTCCGTCACCGCCACCGCGTCCAGGTCCTCAAACGCCACGCACGCCTCCGCCAGCGCCGCCTCCACCACCGGAACCACCGCCCGCAAATGCTCCCGCGAAGCCAGCTCTGGAACCACCCCACCAAACGGTGCATGCAGCGCAATCTGCGACGCCACCACGTTCGACAGCGTCTCCCGGCCGCCGCGCACCACTGCCGCAGCCGTCTCGTCGCACGAGCTCTCAATCCCCAAAATCAATCCGCTGCGACCTTGCTTCGCTTCCGT
The DNA here is from genome assembly GCA_049965615.1 of Acidobacteriaceae bacterium. Classification (GTDB taxonomy): domain Bacteria; phylum Acidobacteriota; class Terriglobia; order Terriglobales; family Acidobacteriaceae; genus Acidobacterium. The sequence goes on along the minus strand of JBMFWD010000059.1, from coordinate 13,912 downwards.
CACAATCTTCCTCATCTCTCATTCTATTGACCCAACTCGCCCGCAGTGCATCATCATGAGTAGAGCCATCCCGAATGTCACAGCCCAAAACCAATCCGCTATCCCCAGCCTTCCAGGCCGCCGAACACATCGTCCGCATCCTCCGCGACCACGGCTACCAGGCATACTTCGCCGGCGGCTGCGTCCGCGACCTCCTCCTTGGCCTCACCCCAAAGGACTACGACGTCACCACCAACGCGCGACCCTCCGTCGTCCTCGACCTCTTCCCGCAAACCTTCGCCGTCGGCGCACACTTCGGCGTTGTCCTCGTCCGCCAGACGATCGACGACCAGCCCATCCTCACCGAGGTCGCCACCTTCCGCAGCGACGGAGCCTATCTCGACGGCCGCCACCCATCGGAAGTCACATTCTCAGACCACCCCGAAGAAGACGTCCTCCGCCGCGACTTCACGATCAACGGCATGCTGCTCGATCCCCTCAAGCTCCCAACCAACCACCCCATCCCACCCGAAGCCTTGCAAGCCGCCGTCCTCGACTACGTCCAGGGCCGCGAAGATCTCCACGCCGGGATCATTCGCGCCATCGGCGACCCCGTTCTCCGCTTCACCGAGGACAAGCTGCGCATGCTCCGCGCCGTCCGCTTCGCCGCGCGCTTCGGCTACACCCTCCACCCCGAAATCGCCATTCGCCAACTCGCGCCCCAAATCACCCAGGTCAGCCGCGAGCGCGTCCGCGACGAGCTCACCCGCATGCTCACCGAGGGCCACGCCCGCCGCGCGTTCGAGCTTCTCGACCAAACCCGCCTGCTCCCTGAAGTCCTCCCCGAAATCGACCGCCTCCACGGCGTGGAGCAGCCCCCGCAATACCACCCCGAGGGCGACGTCTGGGTCCACACCCTGCTCCTGCTCGAACAGCTCCCCGCCGACTGCTCCCCCACGCTCGCCTGGGGCGCGCTGCTGCACGACGTCGGCAAGCCCGCCACCTTCCAGCGCGCGCCCGACCGCATCCGCTTCAACGGCCACGTCGAAGTCGGCGTCAAAATCGCCGCCGGAATTTGCCGCCGCCTCCGCTTCTCCAACGACGAAACCGACCAGATCCTCGCCCTCGTCGACAACCACATGCGCTTTGCCGCCGTAAAAGAGATGCGCGAGTCCACCCTCAAGCGCTTCTTCCGCCTGCCCCACTTCGACGAGCACCTGGCCCTGCACCGGCTCGACTGCCTCTCCAGCCACGGCAATCTCAGCCTCTACGACTTCGCCCGGCAGCGCTTCGCCGAGCTTCCGCCCGGCTCCGTCCGCCCCAAACTCCTGCTCACCGGTCGCGAGCTCATCGCCGCCGGCTACCAGCCCGGACCGCGATTCAAAAAGCTACTCGCCCTCGCCGAAGACGCCCAGCTCGAAGGCCGCATCCACACCCTTCAGGAAGCCCTCGACCTCGTGCGCTCCGCGGAATCCAACAAATCCTCGTCCTGAATTCCCCCAAACAGACCAGGGAGCGCCAAAGCGCTCCCTCTTGCGGTCCTCGTGCTTATGTTGCTGATTACGGCTCAGCGCAGCAAAACCCAGCAAGACCGTCTCCGGCTTGCAAAAGTTCACTCACGCTTTGCCCCTAGTGGCTGTCGCCGTCATGGTCCACATCGCCGGCAGACATTTGCTGCCCCTGCTGGCTGATGCTCGCCTTGTCGGGTTGAAGGGTGGCCTGCTGCGTCTGTGTTACAGCAGCTGCCTGTTGGCTGGCAGAAATCTGCGAAATCGTGTTCGCGCCAGATACTGGAGCAATCATGGATTGCACCTCCTACCCCTTGCATCGGACAGGAAGCGTAAGCCCTTGAGCCCTCAGGCCATTTCTATCGCAATCGTCATTTATGACAGATCGGAAGTTCCGCAAAAATTCTGGGGAGAATACCCTCGACACCAGAAATCGCAAACAGGAAGAAGCGGCCACCTCGGCCGCTTCTTCCCGTTTTTGCCAGCTCGCAATCAGCAAGCCGGCCGAATCAATAGCTCATGACGCAGCCACCCTTATCGTGGTGGTAAGCGTTACTCCACAAGGGCTGCACCGGGAATATTTGTCCATCCGGGAAAACAACATTCGCCACAGCTGTCTTCCCAGACGTGGTCCAGGCACAGAGGTCGCTGATCTCCTGATAGTTCACATTTTGCCAGCCAGTGCCGGGAAACGGATCAGTGATGCTTTCCGTCAGTTCTTGCCCCTCAACAATCGTGATGCCGGCGTTGGGACCAAGACCATTGAAGTTCGCGCCGCAAAATGCGCCGGCGTCAGTAATGTAGGGGAAATCGGTATAGGAGATGTTGTTGCCGGAACTGGGAGTCGTGAAGCTGTGGAAAGCGCAGAACTGTGTACCGAAGCCCACCGTACTGTCACCGTTAGGCGTGGCAATAATGTATTGGGTGTTCGCATTGCTTCCGGTCGCCGTGTTGCCAAAGAAGGTTGCAGCATTCACAGCTTCAGCCGCAATATCCGCCTGTGTCGGATTCGTGGGTGCTGCGGAGGTGTTGTCATACCAGGCCCCGCCGAAAACGATGTTATTCCCAGCCGGAGTGCCCGCGCCGCCGCAGATGTATGTTCCGCTGGCAACACCCTCGCAGTACTGAGTGTCGGTGTTGGACCAGGAGCTGCCACCCACCGACTTGAGAAAGTTGACCAGGATTGCCGCTTCGCCGCTGGGGTCATTGTTATTCCACTGCGAGCCCCAAAAAACCAGGTACACCTTGGGAGCCGTCTGGACTCCAATTCCGCTCGTACCCCCGTTGTAGAAAAGATTCAAATTGGTGGAATTCTTGCCCGCTCCATGAGCACTCTTGACCCCGGCCGGTGCAATCGCAGCGGCCCCCACGACCGGTTGAATCATGACAGGCGGCATACCTGGCGATAGGTAGCGAAGGCCGCCGGCAGCCGAGTTCGCGTTTGTTGACTTTTGAGCCTGCGCACCAAAAGTGCCGAATGCCGCAGCCACCATGAGACTGAGTGAAACCATAGAAAAACGTAAGAAAAACCCGCACTTCCGAATATCTGTAATCCCCCCGGATTGTAAGTTTGACTTGTACCCGAAAGGGTAAAAACCTCTCGGGAAAATTCTGTAGAACGCACAAGCTGGTAACAACCATTAATTGATTTTTGGACTCTACCTTGCGCAGGAAAATGGGTCAAGTAGTAAATCCATTAAAAGTACCTACGTAACTTTAAGGTTTACTGAATCATATAAGTAGCGGGCAATTCCGCAAGATCGGCAGGCACCAACAGAAAGAGCGGCCACGTGGGCCGCTCTTTCCATCTTTCCTTCTGACCCGGGCAAGCCAGGCATAAGGTTAGTAGCTCAGGACGCAGCCACCGGCATCGCTGTTAAAGGCATTGCTCCAAAGCGACTGAACCGGGAAGGTCTTGCCATCCGGGAACGTTACATTGGCGGAAGCTCCTTGTCCGGATGAGATCCATGCGCACTTGTCACCCGTTTCATAGCCATTGGAGTCGAGCCAGCCAGAGCTGGGGAACTGGTCCGTGATGGTCTCGGACATCTCGTGACCTTCCACGATAGTGATGCCTGCATCGGGGCCAAGACCGTTGAAGTTGGCACCGCAGCTTGCACCGGCATCGGTGATGTAGGGCAGGTTGGTGTACGCAACGTCGCCATAGCTCGATGTGGTGGAGCCGTGGTACGCGCAGTACTGCGTGCCAAAACCGGAGGAGCTATTTTTCGTGGCGGTTGCAATCACATACTGGGTGGTGTTGTTGCTTCCCGCCGCCGTATTGCCCCAGAAGGCTGCTGCCCTGACCGCCTCAGCCGCAATCTGCGACTGCGTGGGCTGGGTGGGAGCCGCTGCGCTATTGTCATACCACGCGCCGGCAAAGACGATGTTGTTGCCGGCAGCCTGTCCCGCTCCATTGCAGAAGTAGGTTCCGCTCGCGACGCCCTGGCAATACTGGGTGTTGGTAGCGGACCAGGTACTTCCGCCGACCGAACTCAGGAAGTTGACCAGAATCGACTCTTCGCCGCTGGGGTCATTGTTATTCCACTGCGAACCCCAAAGAACAAGATAAATTTTCGGCGAGGTCTCTACCCCGATACCGCTCGTGCCGCCGTGGTAGTAGAGGTTGACGCTGCTGCCACCCCCACCGCCGTGGTGCTTGCCACCGCCACTATTGCCGTGGGCTTCATTGGCAGCTTCTGAGGCTTCGAGAGTGGGATGAATCATGACCGGCGGCTGGCCGGGTGTAAGGTAGCGAAGGCCGCCTGCGGCGGCGTTCGCGTTCGATGATTGTGCGTGCGCCTGGAAGGTGCAAAAAGCACCGGCAACCAAGACGCCCAACGAGAGGGCAAAAATCCGTGAAGACAGTCCGTTATTGCGCATAGTGTGTGGTCTCCCCAACTGCATTCTGTGAAATAAAGTTCCTGGTCCGTACGCCATTTCAGCTTTCTGGACCGACTTGTTAGAACGCGCTTGCGGTAACAAGTCTCAGATGTCATTGGACTCTATCTATCGCCGCGAGCTACGTCAACAACTAAATTACGCAGAAGCGCAAAAGTAACTTCAAGGGGTTTGATCGCGTACATGCAGCCTGTCGCGTCTGGCCGGGAGGCGCCTCACAATCCACCCGCTTGCGCAGTAAAACCCTCCTAAAAACAGGGACATATGGGAACACGACCGCCGTGTTCCACTCACTGTCTCAAGCAATCCTAAACCCGAAAAAACGGTTTTCTAAGGCCACACGAAGGTCACGCTGTAGCTAGTCCGTATAGTTCAAAATCAACCTAAGTATCCCGGGAAAGATAGAGCCTACTTATTCCTTGCCGGAATGGCGCGGCGGAGACCGCGTTCCAGCAGACGCGTAACAAGCGTCCGAGGCAGGAACCTCTCCAGGAAAAAGAAGAAAGCCCCAGACCCAGGTGGGTAAGAGATCGGCTTACCGCCGGCCAGGTCCAGCAGTCCTCGCCGAACCACCGGCTCGGCGGAAACAACGCGGCGGAAGGCGCTCGAATTGACACCTGCAACCTGACCGAACTCCGATTCCGTCGGCCCCGGACAGAGCGAACTCACCCGGATACCGTACTGACGAACTTCAGCATCCAGCGCCTCACCCAGAAAACGATCAAAAACCTTGGTAGCCGCATAGGTCGACATGTAGGGAATCGGCTGAAACGACGCCGCCGACGCCAGCATCATGATGTACCCACCTCGACGCTCGATCATCCGCGGCAGGAACAAGTGCGTCAGGTGAACCACCGCCGCGCAGTTGACTGTAACCATCTTCCGATCCCAATCAGGCGAGCCGTCCTGAAACTGACCAAGATATCCAAAACCGGCGTTATTGATCAGGATGTCAATCGGCACGCCCGCTGCCTCGGTGGCGTCATAAAGTTGCTGCGGCGCATCCGCGAGCGACAAATCGGCCGGGATCACCAACGTCTGCACAAAATACGTAGCGCGGATTCGCTCCGCCAGATCCTTGAGGCGTTCAGCCCGGCGGGCCGTGAGCACCACATGCGCACCGGCAGCGGCAAGCTCCAGCGCAATCTGTTCCCCCAAACCGGCACTGGCTCCGGTGACGAGCGCCCATTTACCGCCAAAGGCGCGGGCAAGCGTGGCATTGCGGATGGGGGTTGATGCTGGCATGGAAAGATCCTCCGACTCCGATCCAGTGTAACGAACGCGCTGTCAGCAGAGTGAACAGGATCAAAATGCCAACTAAATGTGGCGATTCGGAGACGGCATAGGCTCGCCCGGCTTCAGTGCGGGCAGATGCTTGGTCTGGCTGTAGGTATACGTGATGCGGTGAATCACCGTAATCGTTGAAAGCGCCGCAAGCACCCACAGAACCGGAGCCATCGCGTCCCAGCGCATGAAGAGAGCGCCAAGGATGATCAGAACAACCCGCTCCGGGCGCTCCATGAAGCCAACCTTGCACTTGCCGATCAACGCCTCAGCCCGGGCGCGCGTGTAGCTCACCATCAGCGAGGTGACCATCACAAATGCACTAAGTCCAAGGTAAAAGAGCCGGTTCCCGCGACCATAAAACACAAGCAGCCCGAAAAACAGAACCACGTCGGAGTAGCGGTCGATCACCGAGTCAAAGAACGCGCCAAACACCGTTACCTGCTGCGTCTGGCGAGCGACGCGACCGTCCACCATATCGAAAATGCCGGCCCCGATAATCACCAGCCCGGCATAGAGAAACATGCGGACGTAGTTCTGCGAATTCGCAAAGCCGAACAGCAATGCCGCGCCGGTATTGATGACCAGCCCAATGAACGTAAGAGCGTTCGGCGAAATGCGCGTCAGGGCCAGACCGTTCACAATGGCCTGGAGCAGCACCCCGCAGGCCTTGCCGAAGGCCTGCGTCCAGGAGCGCGAGTGATCCCCGCCTGGTTGCGGGCTGGGGGCGTCGATGGGAGAATCCTGTGTGGGCAATGCTGTCACCCTGACGTACTTACTCTTTGGTGGACTCCGCGGTAGCTCCCGCTTCATCGTGAATGGTGGTGAGCTTGAGGATTTCCATCTCGCGCTTGCCGTTCGGTGTCACTACAGTGACCATGTCGCCGACCTGCTTGCCAACCAGCGCACGACCGATGGGAGAAGTGGTGGAGATCAGGCCATTCGTTACGTCAGACTCTTCACTCGTAACCAGCTTGTAGACGATTTCCTCGTCTTTCGCGGTGTCGAATACGACCACAGTGGAGCCAAAGGCGACTTTGTCATGGGGAATGTTCGCGAGGTTGACGAGCGAAAGCTCGGCCATCCGCTTCTTCAGTTGGCCCAGGCGCGCGTTCACGAACTCCTGGCGCTGCTTGGCCATGTGGTATTCGGCATTTTCGCTCAGGTCGCCAAGCGCAGCCGCCTTCTTGATCTCGGCTGGAAGCTCATGCGCGAGTTCATGCTCCAACTGCTTAATGTCTTCGAGAAGCTTTTTCTTGATGTGTTCTGGCATAGAAAACCAAATATAGCGGCACGAGACGGGGGCCGCTCGGGAAACGGCGATGACCGGGCTACCGCCGGAGTTTTCATTATTATACGGGAGCGATGCAACGGACCAGCCGAAATCAACGCTCTGTAATCGATAACCGCCGCAGGTTGAGAGATTTGGGGCCAGGATGTGCCGCACTTGATATTACGGCGAAAAATCGAAGTGAGTATCCTGAAGTTTCTAAAGTGAAGCGATGAAAAAGATCCGAGTTGGCGTAGTATTTGGCGGACGCAGCGGCGAGCACGAGGTTTCGCTGCTCTCAGCCGCTTCGGTTTTGAAGGCATTGGACCGCAAAAAGTACGACGTGGTCCCCATCGGCATTACCCGGGACGGCCAATGGGTAACGGCCAGTGCGGCCCAGAATCTGCTGGCCAGCAAGCCGCAAGCAACCCAGGCTCACCTGCGCGCCGGCAACCCCGCAACAACCCCTGGCGCGGCAGTGCTGGCCAGGGGAGAAGCCGTCATCGTGCCGCCCGTTCCGGCAAAGTCCAAATCAGGCGCGGGCGTCCTGGTGCCGTTTGAGACAGGCGCCAGATCGCCGGCGGCCGAAGCCGCCCAGCACAAACTGCAACTGGATGTCGTCTTCCCCGTGCTCCACGGCACCTTCGGCGAAGATGGAACCATCCAGGGACTGCTCGAACTGGCCGGAATCGCCTACGTGGGATCGGGCGTACTCGGCTCAGCCGCAGGCATGGACAAGGACGTCATGAAGCGACTCTTCGCCTCGGCAAAACTGCCCATGGTCAAGCATGTCACCTTTCTGCGCCATGAATGGGAAAAGTCGCCCGCAAGACTGCTGAAAACCATCGAAGCCTCCGTTCGCTATCCGGTCTTCGTCAAGCCGGCAAACCTCGGCTCCTCCGTAGGCATTTCGAAAGCCAGGGACCGTAAGGAACTGAAAGCGGCCATCGCACTCGCTGCAAAGTACGACCGCAAAATCCTCGTCGAGCAGGGCGTAGGCGGTCGCGGCCCGCAGGGAAAAGCGCGCGAACTGGAAGTTGCCGTCCTCGGCAATGACGCTCCGCGGGCCTCCATCGTCGGCGAAATCATTCCTTCCAAAGACTTCTACGACTACGAGGCCAAATATCTCAGCGAGGGATCGATAGCCGTGATCCCGGCAAAGCTGACCCGGGACGAACAGAAGCAGATTCAAGAGATGGCAGTTCGGGCCTTCCAGGCATGCGACTGCGCCGGAATGGCCCGGGTCGACTTCCTCAAGGAACCGGGTCCAAAAGGCCGAATCTACCTCAACGAGGTGAATACGCTTCCAGGGTTTACTTCCATCAGCATGTACCCTAAGCTGTGGGAGGCTAGTGGTTTGCCGCTGCCGATGCTGATTGACCGGCTCATCGCGCTGGCGCAGGAGCGACGCGCGGAAAAGGACCGGAACCAGTACAGCCTCTGAAACAAACTCGCTGTGACGGAAAGCACGGGCCGGAAGAAACCATTCAGCGCATAACGGTGTCTGAGGTAAGAGAAGAAATCCATTTCTTCCCTCGGCCCCGGGAAATTCAGCTTCGCCAGGAGCGCGTTAACGCATGACTCTATTGGATGCACCGCCTTTTAACGAGCGGCGCGCACGAACGATCCGCGCAATCTCGATTGCCGCAGTGATTCTGGTGTGCGTGGCCTTCTTCGGCACCATTCTCTACACGCTGGACTTTCCCTGGCAGCTCTGGAACTGGCCCGCCGACCACAGGGTGAATGTCTTCCTCGGCGATGTGCAGGCCCAGAACTGGAAAAAAGCTTACGGCGAGTGGAACAACGACCCCAACTGGCAGCAGCATCCAGACCGCTACAAGCTCTACGACTTCAACTCCTTCATGCGTGACTGGGGACCGCAGAGCGACTACGGCCAGATCAAAAGCCACAAAATTGTCGTGGCCAAGCGCGTCGGTAACGGCGTGGTTATGGGCGTAGACATCAACGGCGGCTCCACTCCGATCTTCCTGCGCGTCGATGACGCTTCCAAAGAAATCGGCTTCTCGCCAATCGAACTTTACGTAGGGCCCTAGGAATCCTGGCCTGGACTACCGGCAGGGACATTCGCGGTATTTGCCGCGCATCGCTGTCTGATTTCCCGCCTCGCATGATATCGTTATCATGATCGTCGACTCGCCCCTTGCCGCTGCCTTTCAGATTGCCACCTGCGTTGGACAGCCTGCAAAGCACTTGTAATTCCTTCTGGGAGGAATGCGCCCGATGGCTCATCGTACCTTTTGCCGTATCGCACTCACCGCACTTGCCCTCAGTCTTGCCTGTTCGCCGGCGGTCGCACAGCAAAAGCCCAACACGCTCACGCCGGAGCAGAGGAAGGAAGGCTGGCAGCTGCTCTTCAACGGCAAAAACTTTCAGGGATGGCACTCCTACGGTGAGCACGGAGTTGGCAAGGACTGGTCGATCCACCATGGAATGATTCGGCTGAAGAAACCGCCCACAGCCAAGCCGCGCGATTACGCCGATCTGGTCACGGACGGTGAGTACACGAATTTTGATCTGAAGGTGCAATGGAAGGCCAAGCCGTGCATTGACAGCGGCATCATGTTCGACGTTCATGAGTCGCCCCGGTATAGCCAGACCTATGAAACCGGACCCGAGATGCAGATTGCGGATTTGGCATGCACCAAACCGGATAGCCGCACCCTTTTGCAGCGCTCCGGCGACATGTTTGGCCTGATTCCCGTGCCGTATGAATGGGTAAAGCCTGCAGGCGAGTGGAACAATTACGAAATCAAGGTAGACCACGGGCATGTGCAGTTCTTTACAGATGGACACAAGGTCGTGGACACCGAGCTTTGGACTCCGGCGTGGAAAAAACTGGTAGCCCACAGCAAGTTCGCGGGATGGCCGGGCTTTGCCGCCTACCATGCTGGTCACATTTCGCTGCAGGGCACTGAGAACAAAGGTGCATCCCAAGTCAAGCTATGGTTCCGCAACATCGTGATTCGCAAGTTGTAAGGGAACCGCGAAGGAATAAACCGTTCGATGCAGCGACGGCTTTCGCCGGAATCGCTTGCTATCGCCCGCGGAGAGGCACACAATAGCGGCAACAGCAAATCAGCACATGCCGTTTCGTTGCTGGAAGTAGAGCTGCAAACCACCGCTCGCCGTTCGATGCCGTAGCCAGAGGTGGCCTGTAACACTGGTTGATCCTGTGTTGTCTGCATGAGCTGACTTGCTTGACGCGTGGAACAAGGCATATGTGCCAACCACGCGGAGGTAAGAGATGTGCTCAATCGCATCTATCTCCGTCGACTCCTGCCGGGAATAGCTGCTCTCGCTGCAGTTCTTTTCCCAGCCGTCCTCTCTGCCGCATCGTTGCGGTCCGCACCCGATCCCTGGCCCACGCGCCATTTCGAAAGCGAGGCCGGAGGCATCCACATTCCCTTCGAATTCACGAAGGGCCACATCTTCGTCACCGTCAGCGTCAACGGAAATCCGGGCTACATCTTTCTCCTCGACAGCGGTACCAGCATAGACATCCTCGACCTCACGGCCTCACGCAATCTCGGAATTCCCATTGAAAACATCAAGCGGGCCAGGGATCTTGGACTCGGCGGTGGGAAAGTGGAAATGGCCGGGGCAAAGCATCTTTCCCTTCGAATTCAGGACTCGCACGCGCAATCCGAGCTCATCGGAACATCGGCCGCAATCGTGGATCTGCATGGCCTGGCCTCGGTCATGAATCATCGCATTGACGGAATTATAGGATATCCGCTACTCCGGCAATTCGTGGTGGGCATCAACTTTGAGAGCGACGAACTGACTCTCTGGCCGCAGCGTGAATTTCACTATCATGGCAATGGCGATGTCATGCAACTGGCCGAACAACGAGACAATGTGCCGGCCATTCCCATCACGGTCAACACGCAGAACCGTAAGACCCGGCAGGCGTTGGTCGAAATCGACACAGGCAGCGATGCCACCCTGCTGCTCTACCCCAAGTATGCGAAGAGGGCGCGCATTGACGACGCGTTCTTCAGCACAAAAACCAAGATGAAACCAGGCGATGGCTACGGACTGGGAGGACTATTCCCCATCCTTCCCGCTATCTTCGCGTCGATGACCATGGGCAACATCCAGGTGATTCACTTCATGGCATTCATGATGCAGACCAGCCCCGCCGTAACCCGGCGCAAAATTGCGGGAGTCATCGGAACCACCGTGCTGAGCAGCTACAAGCGGGTGATCTTCGATGTATCGCGTAGCAGGGTCATCTTTGAACTGAGACCTCCGCCGCCGCCTTTGGCGCAGACGGCGAGGCTCGGAAACTGATACACTTGTCCCACTTGTGGGGAAAGTAGAAACGGCGCGGTGCTGGCACAGACCGCGCCGTTGTGCATCTGGCTCAGGCCGCTTCGTCGTCCTCGGCGGGCTTCCGGGCCGTGGCGATAATCTTCTCCGCAACGGAGTTCGGAACCACATCGTAGTGGTCCATCTCCATGTGAAAGCTGCCGCGTCCTTGCGTCAGCGCCGTGAGCGATTGACCGTAGTCCAGCATCTCCGCCATCGGCACGTGAGCCTGGATGATCATGTTCTGGCCGCCGGGCTTCTGCAACTGTCCCTGCACGCGCCCACGTCGCTGGTTCAGGTCGCCCATCAAGGCTCCCGCGAACTCGTTTGGCGCTTCCACCTCAACGCTCATCACCGGCTCCAGCAGCACGGGCTTGGCCTGCTCCATGCATTTTCTAAAGGCAAGCCGCCCCGCCATTTTGAACGACAACTCATTCGAATCCACATCATGGTAGCTGCCATCGAACAGCGTCACCTTGAAATCCACGACCGGGAAGCCCGCCAGGTAGCCACGAGCTGCCGACTCCTGTATGCCTTTCTCCACAGCGGGAATGAACTGGCGCGGAATTGCCCCACCAAAAATATCGTTGACGAATGCAAAACCCTCGCCGCGCTCCAGTGGCTCAATGCGAATCTTGCAGTCGCCAAACTGTCCGTGGCCTCCCGTCTGTTTCTTGTGCCGGCCCTGCGCCTCGCCGCGCCCGCGTATCGTCTCGCGATAGGGCACCTTCGGCGCCTTCAGCGTCACCTCGGTGTGGTAGCGCTTGCGAAGTTTGGAAACCAGGGCCTCAATGTGAGGCTGACCGGCAGCGGCAATAAGAAATTCGTTGGTGACAGGATCGCGGTAAAAACGCACCAGAAGATCCTCTTCCATCAGTTTGTGAACCGCGGGCGCCAGCTTGTCCTCGTCCGACCGGGTCTTTGGCTCAATCGCCCACGTCATGGCGGGCTCGGGCAGCGGAACGGGCTCAAAAAAGATGTCGTGGCCTTTCTCGCCCAGCGTGTCGCCGGTTGCCGTGTCCTTCAGCTTCGCCACGGCGCCCAGGTCCCCGGCGTGCAGCATCTCTACTGGAACGGCGTTGTTCCCCTGCATGATGGAAAGATGCGCGAACTTCTCCGTGACTCCGCGCGAGTAATTCGTCACCGGGATGTCGCTCTTGATGGATCCGGAAAAGACCTTGAAAAAGCTGATCCGGCCCGCAAAAGGATCCGTCATGGTTTTGAAAATGTAGATGGAAAGTGGCTCACCATCGTCGACCGGGCGCATCACGATTTCACCCTCGGCCGCCTCTGTTACGGCATCCATCTCCGCCGCGTGACCGTTGCCGGCTGCGTGCACGGCCACCGGTTTGGCGCGGGCGGCAACAGCCTGCCGCTCCTGCGGCGAAGGCGCGTACACCTTGAGGAAGTCCAGCAGGTGATCGGTGGCAACCTCCGTCAAAGCGCTGGTAAAGAGCACCGGAAAGATGCGGTCTTCGCGAATCGCCTCATGAAGCGCAGTAATCAGGTGCTGCCCGGGCAGCGTGCCAACCGCAAAGAACTCCTCCATCAGTTCGTCCTTGCCTTCGGCAACCAGCTCCACAAGAGCCTCGTGCGCTGCCTTGGAGGCCTCGGCCAGCGCCGCCGGAATTTCAACAATCTTTCCCTGCCCATTCCCCATCGGCTCGTATTCAAAAGCCTGCATCGTCACCAGATCCACGACGCCGACAAAAACACCGTCCCGGTACCATGGCACCTGCACCGGAACAACGGTGCGCCCATACCGCTCACGAAGCGATTCCAGCGTTTCCTCCCATGTGGATTGCGCGCGGGCGTGGTCCATGTGGTTGATGACCACCGAGTGCGGCATCGCGGACTCTTCCACGTACTTCCACACGCGCTCCGTGATCGGCTCAATCCCGTTCACGGCATGCACCACCACAAGCGCCGACTCCGCCGGCATCATGGCACTGCGGGCCTCGTGCGCAAACATGTGAAATCCTGGCGTATCGATCAGATTGATCTTGATTCCATTCCATTCGGCAAAAGCCATGGCGGTGTGCATCGTCGTCCCGCGGGCTACGTCCTCTTCGTCATAGGCGGTCACGGCGGAGCCGTCTTCCATCCGGCCAAGTGCCGGGGTCATGCGGGCGGCATGCAGCATCGCGGAAGCGAGCGTCGTCTTTCCGCTTTGCGCATGCCCGGCTAGGGTTACGTTGCGAATCTCGGAGCTGAGATAGGTCTTCATGGAGTACTCCTTTGCGAATGGAAATAACCGGTGCGAAAACGCCCGGGCGAAGAATAGGGAAGTGGAACAAACAAACTGCTCTGCAGGAAATCGAACCCGAAGGCGGGGCGAGCAAGCACAGGGATGGCGGGTAGGCGTCGCGAGAGGCGTCTGCGTGGTACTTTTGCCGAAGCTGCGGTTCTCAACATCATGAGAGCTCCGCGTCATTTGCCCCAACATTGGGGCAGGCCCCAGAACATTCCGTGACGGTTCAGGAAACGAACCGGTATTTCTTCTTAGAAGCTACGCATACTAGCACATAGGATGCGGGCTCGTCAGTGGCCCTCAACCACGTGTGTCGTTAGCACATGATATGTCCGGTTGAGATAGCAAATGAACTGTCCGCATAGCGGGCGGCGAGGATGGAGCCAT
>JBMFWD010000058.1:0-18351 GCA_049965615.1 Acidobacteriaceae bacterium | reverse complement strand
ATTCCAGATTATTCGGGATCAGCCTACTCGCTCCGCCGCCAAGCCACCGCAGTTATCCGCTATTTTGGACAGCAATGCATTTTCCTGCCGGTCTTCTCCGTTATCCGTAGTATTCTGGCCTCCTTCAGGCAAACTAACTGCTGGCCCCGGAAAGGAATATCTGAAGTTCATGCCAAAGCAAGTCGACTACTACGAATTTCTTCAGATCAGCCCCAACGCCGATCAGGAAACCATCCACCGCGTCTATCACTTCCTCGCCATGCGGTTCCACCCCGACAACCCCGAGTCCGGCGACGCCGACAAGTTCAACACCCTCAAGCGTGCTTATGACGTCCTCTCCGATCCCGCCAGCCGCGCACAGTACGACCTCCATCGAGAGCACGAAGCTCCCCACTACACTCCGCTCTCCTCCGCCGTCGACTTTATGGACCAGATGGAGGGCGAACACAACCGCCGCCTTGCCCTCATGGCGGTCCTCTACTACCGCCGCCGCAGTACTCCCATGAGCCCCGGCGTCTCACTGGCAGAGGTCGAAAGCCGAATGGGATTTCCGCGCGACTACCTCGACTTCACCACCTGGTACCTCGAGCGCAAAGGCTACATCACCAGGGCAGACAACTCCGACTTCACCATCACCGTTGACGGCGTCGATTTCGTAGAAACGCAGCGCTGCCAGATTCCTATCCTCAACAAGCTCCTCACCGCCACTGCCGGTCCCACCTCAAACGGCATGGATCATGAAACCAACCAGCTCGACAATCCCGGCTCCCACATCCTCACCGAAGAGGCCCTCCCCGAAGAGCGCCGAAACCGGACTGATGACCGTCGCGTAAACAAGGTGGATCGCCGCCTCGGCCTGCCCGACCCACGCACCAATCCCGTCGAACGTCGCGTACGAACCACAGACCGCCGCGGCAGCAGCACCGGCCGCAGAAGCAAGACCTCCAAAGACAAGGCGAGATCTCAACCCGACCCAGTCCATTAAACCTCTACGTCGACTTTCCAAACTGCATCACCACGCGCCCCTCGCGCCGCTCGATGCTCAACGACTTCGGCTCACCGTTCGACTGCGTAAAGTACGTCAGCCGCTTCAGCCCCGTCACGTTCAGCAGGAAGTCATTCGGCTTGCGGTCCAGTTGGACTGATATCGCATCCACCTTGTTCTCCATCACCCGAACCCACATCTTCACCAGCGCAAGCCGCTGCGCCGCTATCGGAAACCCCGGCTGCCCATCCGTAAAGGTAATCGTCGTCACCACACCGGCATAGTGCCGGGTAAACCACTCGCAAAACAACGGCCACGCAGCCAGCGGAACCTCGCGCCCTTCCCTGGCCTGCAGCACATTCTTGCTGAAAATCGCGGCCCACGTCTCATCCAGCCCACCCAGCAGCGCGCCGCCTTCCAACCTCAATTCGGATGATCCATGATCCTCGTAGCCCGCCGCGCCACGCTCGCCCTGTCCCCACTCCATCTGTCGCCGAATCGGCACGTCCTTCTTCGGCACAGGTCCCGATGCCGGGTACACGCCCGACCGCCCAACCTCATCCCGCAACAGGTCGTCTCGCGCCACATTCTTTTTCGCGCTGCTCTGTTTCATCCCGCCCCCCTCGGCAGCATCACAACCGCCAATTCACTTCGCAAACTGCCTCTACTAAAGTCTTGTCAAACCCCTTCAACCATAAGACGCCCAACGCGTCACAACTCAGCGCCCATAGCGACCCATCCACTCCGTCACGGCCTTCACATGCCCGCGCATGGCGTGCTCCAACTGGAGGGGATTCGCACCCGCCGGCAGCTCCAGCATCGTGTCCAGCGCGTAAAGCTTGAAGAAGTAACGATGCGTCTGTCCCACCGGAGGACAAGGTCCGCCGTACCCCATCTTGCCGAAGCTGTTGCCTCCCTGCATCATCCCGCCAGGCAGCCTGCCCGTCGTCGCCACGTGCTCCCATATCCCGCCCGCATGCCCCGGGATGTTCCACACCAGCCAGTGGTACCACGTCCCGCTCGGCGCATCCGGATCCTCGACCATCAGCACCAGGCTCTTCGTGCCCTCCGGCGGCTCGCTCCAGCTCAGCGCAGGAGATACATTCGCGCCCCCGCACGTGTACTTCACCGGAATCGAACCCCCATCCCCAAAAGCATGTGTCGATATCTGAAAATCCATCGTCCTCTCCTGCTCCATCTTCTCTGCTCGCATCATTTCTTCTTCCAGATCTTCCTCCAGATGGGCTGCAGCGCTCTTTCGGTCTTGGGTATTTCGCGAATCACCGTCTCCAGCCGAGCGTGACGATGGACCTCCTCTTCACCCTTCGCCCCGGCCTTTTCAGAAGGCTCCATCCGTCCGCGCTCGCGTATCTCCTCCATCCTCTCTGCTGGAAATCCATGAATCTCAAGCAGCTCTCCCCTTGCATGAATCTCTCCGCCATGCCGCTCCCGGAACGCCACAATCTTTCGAGCCATATCGACGCCAACGCCCGGCAACTGCGTAAGCTCATGACTGCTCGCCTTGTTCAGATCGATCCTCGCATCCGCGTCCAATGCCATCTCACTCCCCACTTTCCTTTCACGCTCAAGAAGCAGCCGGATGCTCCATCTTCAACTCCGACACCGCCACCTCGCGTCCGTGCGCATGCGTCTTGCCCTCTTCAAACAAGCTCTTCAGCCGCACAAATTCGTCCTCCCTCATGCTCCTCGGGTCCAGCCCCAGCAGCACGGCAACCGCATGCCCCACCAGCCCTGCCGGTGGCGTATAGCGCATCTGCACATGCACCCGCGAATACCCGTTGCCTTCCGGCTCAATGTGGATCACCCCAAGGTTCTCCACCGCAGCGCCCGCTTCGCTTCTCCACTCCACCAGCTTGCCCGGCTCCTTGCGCGTCATCGTGCCCGCCCAGCTCACCGGAACGCCCGCAGGCCCGGCAACCTCCCACCGGTACCGGTTCTCGCCCTCGCGTTTCACTGAGCGCAAATGCGTGAACACCTTCGGGTAATTCTCCGGATCAGCCCAGAACGAATACAACTCCTCCGGCGAAACCAGAATCCGCATCGTCTTCTCAATATGAATCCCCGCCTCGTCGCCCACTCCGGCCATCTCCGCCATCGGGCGATTCCAAACCGCACGCGCCGTCAGCAGAGCGCCAGCCACGGCGCTGATGCGGCCCATCACCCCGCGCTTCGTCAGCCCATACGTCAGCAGGCTCAGGCCATAACTGCCCGCCATCACCCGCGCCGTCGGAGACCATCGATTCCGCCACAAACCCGCCACCCGAAGCCTGCGTCCGCCCTGCAGCGCAGAAATCTTCCCCGGCCGATTCGCCACATGCAAAAACGCCGACGCCGACTTCACCCCCGGCACCCTCCGCACCGCGCGCACCAGGTCATCCACCTCGTACATCATCACCCAGCCGGAAAGCTCCACCGCGCCGTCCTTGCACTTCACATCCAGCGCACGCGCATGCGACACGCTCCGTCCCACCGCACTCCGCACCCGCTGCAGCAACACCTCATCGCTCACCTCCGGCGTCTCCCACTGCAGCATCTTCTCCGCACCGGCAATCGTTCCCGCAACGCGATTCGCGGCATCCCGCTGGAACCGTCCGCTGAACGTCTTCGCTTCGTAACCCGTGTGCACCACCGCATCCTTCACGCGCGCCCGCCGCTGCTTCCCTCTATCCGGATCAAGCAAGTACATCGCAAACGCACCCAGACCTGCCAGCGTCAATTCGGAACGCCACCGGTTCATAGTCAGCTCCCGCGGAGGATGCCGAAACGAGCACAAGGATCAAACGCAGCCTCTGCCACTACTAGCTCAGATGCCATCCCGCACCACCGCGTTCGCGCCTCCACCATCCATTTCCCGTTGCAATCCACAGCTCCTCTGCCCGCTTCCATCTGCAACGTGACAACCATCACATTCCCCACCCCGCAACCACCGGCACAATCGGAATCAGAGCAGTATCCGGCGACACGGCTCCGCGCAAATTCCTCTTGCGCCCACTCTGCAGGTTCCCTCCCCCAAACGGCCGCGCACGATCACAAAGCAGACCTCATCATCCTCGGCGCGCAGGGCGCAGGCGCCATGACCGGCCTCGCCAGCCGCTTCCTCGGCGGAACCGCATACGAAGTCTGCTGCAACGCAAAGTGCCCGCTCCTCATCGTCCCCGAAGCACACTGACAGCAGCCACAAACCCATAAACAAATCAGCGGCTCGCAAACCACCCCTTGCGAGCCGCTTTCTATAGTTTGCCTCTCATGGCACGAAGCCTACGCCGCGTGACGATGCACCGTGCCGTGCGGACCCTCCCGGTGCAGCACCTTCACGCTGGTCGCCTGCGGGCCCTTCTCTCCCTTGGCTTCCGTAAACGCAACCGTCGTTCCCGGTATCAGGTGATCAAACGAATAATTCAATACGCTCTCCTTGTGAAAGTAAACTTCCTTCCCTTCCGGCGTCACCAGGAATCCGTACCCCTTATCGCCGAACACCTGCGTAATCTTCGCCGTCTGCGGCCCCTTCGTCCGCTTCGTGTCTCCACGTTGCTTCCGCGCATAGTCCTGCAGTTGCCGCCGCGCCGATTCAAAAGCATCCCGTACCGCCCGATGCAGAATCTGCCGCTCGCGCCGCACCTCCTTGCCGTTGCGGATCGACGCCTGCTTCGTCTGCCGCGCTGTTCCGCCCAGGCTCAGCTCGCTCTTCACCACAATCTCGCCACCCGGCACGGTAATGTCAATTCGCACATTCCAAAGGTTACCGATCTGCCGGCCGCCCTCTTCTTCTACCGTCACGCGGCAGCCCATCATGCGCGGATAATACCGCTCCAGCTTCGCAGCCTCGGCTCGAATCAACTCTTCAATATCAGCAATCACCTCCGAACGGTGAAAAGTGATTTGGAGAGGAACTGGAATCGTATGAACCGTCTTTTCCATGATTTTCCTCCTACTTCCCTAGACATCATTGCTGCGCAAGAGGATGTATCGATGCCTTCCATTCATTCTCCCGCTCGCCTTCGCTTCACGCTTTGAGTCCCATCACCATCACCCGTAACGCTTTCGCTTTCACCATCCAACCCAACACCCATCACCCCGCCGCGTTTTGCACAACCGCTGGCGTTTACCATCTACATGGATCACCCATGACGGACAAGAAATCTCTCTCCCCCTCCATCCTTGCCCACATCGCTCAAACCCTCAGCATTCCCCTTCGCGGCCTCACGGCGGTCATCGAACTCATCGACGGCGGCGGCACCGTCCCCTTCATCGCCCGCTACCGCAAAGAGGCCACCGGCAATCTCGACGAAGTCCAGATCCTTGCCATCTCCGAGCAGCTCGCCTACTTCCGCGACCTCGAAGACCGCCGCGCCACCGTCCTCGCCTCCATCGCCGAGCAGGACAAATTAACCCCCGAGCTCAAGGCCCGCATCGAAGCTGTCCTCGAAAAAACCGAACTCGAAGATCTCTACCTCCCCTACAAGCCCAAGCGCCGCACCAAGGCCACCATCGCCCGCGAAAAAGGCCTCGAACCCCTCGCCTCCTACCTCTGGGCGCAGCAGCCTGCCGAAGAATCCCTCAATGACCTCGCACCCAAATTCGTCAGTGAAGAACTGGGCGTCCCCAACATCGACGAAGCCCTCGAAGGAGCGCGCCACATCGTCGCCGAGTGGATCAGTGAAGACGCCGACCTCCGCAAAATCCTCCGCCAGTTCGTCTTTGACGAAGGCGTCGTCGTCAGCCGCAAAGTCACCGACGCCGTCGACGAGCAGGAAAAATTCCGCATGTACTACGAGCATCGCGAGCCGGCCAAAACCATCCCCTCGCATCGCATGCTCGCCATCCGCCGCGGCGAAGGCGAAAAAATCCTCTACTTCCTCATCGAGGTCGAGCCGGAGCGCGCACTCGCCCTCATGCGCCGCCACATCCTCCGCCAGACCGGCGACTGGACACCCCAGCTCGACCTCGCCATCGACGACGCATGGAAGCGACTCCTCAACGCCTCCATCCAGGGCGAAATCCGCCTCGAACTCAAGCGCCGGTCCGACACCGAGGCCATCCAGGTCTTCCGCGACAACCTCTACAACATCCTCCTCGCGCCCCCCGCCGGTCCCATCTCCGTCCTCGGCATCGACCCCGGCCTCCGCACCGGCTGCAAGGTAGCCATCGTCGACGAAACCGGAAAAATGCTCGCCCACGACGTCCTCTACCTCCACACCTCCAGACACGGCACCGACGAGGCCTCCGCAAAACTCGAAGCCCTCATCCAAAAGCACACCGTACGCGCCATCGCCATCGGCAACGGAACCGCCTCGCGCGAAACCGACGCCTTCGTCCGCAACTTCCTCCGCGACAAGGGCATCGCCGACATCTTCTCCGTCACCGTCAGCGAAGCCGGAGCCAGCGTCTACTCCGCGTCAGAGGTCGCACGCCAGGAATTCCCCGATCTCGACCTCACCGTGCGCGGAGCCATCTCCATCGCACGCCGCCTCCAGGACCCGCTCTCCGAGCTCGTCAAAGTCGATCCCAAATCCATCGGCGTCGGCCAGTACCAGCACGACGTCGATCAGCGCCAGCTAGCCGAATCCTTGGAACAAGTCGTCGAAAGCTGCGTCAACCGCGTCGGCGTCGATCTCAACACCGCCTCCTGGACCCTCCTCCGCCACGTCGCCGGAATCTCCGAGCGCTCCGCCCTCAACATCGTCACCCACCGCAATCAGAACGGCAGCTTCCGCTCCCGCAAGCAGGTGCTTGACGTTCCCGGCATCGGCCCCAAAACCTTCGAGCAGGCCGCCGGCTTCCTCCGCATCCGCAACGGCGACAACCCCCTCGACATGACCGCCGTCCACCCAGAGTCCTACCCCGTCGTCGAGCAGATCGCCGCCATGCTCAACACCTCTGTCGAAGACATCATCCGCCAGCCGCAGTCACTCGAGAAAATCGACCGCGCCCAGCTCAACGCCGGCTCCTACACCGTCGAAGACATCCTCGCCGAACTCCGCAAGCCCGGCCGCGACCCCCGCGACAAATTCGTCGCACCCTCCTTCGATGAAGGCGTTCACTCCCTCGAAGACGTCCAGCCCGGCATGACCCTCGAAGGCGTCGTCACCAACGTCACCAAGTTCGGAGCATTCGTCGACATCGGCGTCCACCAGGACGGCCTCGTCCACATCAGCGAACTCTCCAACCGCTTCATCAAAGACCCCTCGGAAGCCGTCAAAACCGGCCAGATCGTCAAAGTCAAAGTCCTCACCGTAGACGTCAAGGCAAAGCGCATCGGCCTCTCCATCAAAGCACTCACGGCGCCCTCATCGCGCCCCAATCCCGGCCACCGCAAGCAAAACACCCCACCCTCACCCCCATCCTCCTCCAAAGACCATCTGGCCGCACTCTCCAACAAGTGGCGCACCCGAGCCTGACCAATCACCTTGCTTTCAGGTTGTCATTTCTGAGGCGAAGCCGAAGAATCCCGGAAACGGCATCGATCACCGATGCCGTTCCAAGTTTCTCCCAGCCACCTATCTCCGTGTCGTATCATGTGGCCTTCCGACGAAATCCGGAATGCGTTTTTACCCATTCCGGTTTCCTTTTCGCCCCCCAAAGGAGCCACCATGAAAAAGCTGCTGGCCCTCCTCGCCACTCGCAGCACACACACCATCAGCATCCTAGTCTGGAACTACGACGACAACTCCACCACCGCACCCGCCTCGCCCGTCACCCTCCACATCGACGGCCTGCCCCGCAACCTCGCCCGCGTCCTCACCACCCAGTTCCGCATCGACGACCACCACTCCGACGCCTACACCGTCTGGCAGTCCATGGGCTCACCGCAAAACCCCACGCCCGCGCAGCTCAAACAGCTCAAAGCCGCAGGCCAGCTCCAGCTCCTCACCTCGCCCCAGTGGCTCCAAACCCACTCCGGAGAACTCAACCTCTCCCTCACCCTCCCGCGTCAGGCCATGTCTCTCATCCGCCTGCACTGGAGCGCTCCCGAGTAAAACCCACCCTCCGCCTGTATACAATGCGGAGGAAGTCTCCTGCCCATCATGCTCTACGCCTCTAACCCGCAGCGCCTCCAGGCCATTGACTCGCACACCGCCGGCGAGCCTACCCGCGTCATCACCTCCGGCGCGCGCGACCTCGGCAGCGGACCCCTCGCCGACCGCGTCGAACGCCTCCGCACCCATTTCGACCACTTCCGCTCCGCCGTCATCAACGAGCCCCGCGGATCAGACGTCCTCGTCGGCGCGCTCCTCTGCGAACCACACGACATCCGCTGCAGCATCGGCGTCATCTTCTTCAACAACGTCGGCTACCTCGGCATGTGCGGCCACGGAACCATCGGCGTCGTCGCCACCCTCGCCTACATGAACCAGATCCAGCCCGGCGAGCTCTGGATCGACACACCCGTCGGCCCCGTCCAGGCCATCCTCCATCCCAGCGGAGCCGTCACCGTCAAAAACGTCCGCAGCTATCGCGCCGCCGCTCGCATCCCCGTCCAGGTCCCCGGCTACGGCACCATCACCGGAGACATCGCATGGGGCGGCAACTGGTTCTTCCTCGTCGAAGACCACCAGCAGCAACTCACCCTCGACAACGTCGAAGCCCTCACCGATTTCACCTGGGCCATCCGGCAGGCACTCGAATCCCAGAGCATCCGAGGCGACAACGGCGCCATCATCGACCACATCGAACTCTTCGCGCCGCCCGTCAGCCCGCAGGCAGACAGCCGAAACTTCGTCCTCTGCCCCGGCAAGGCTTATGACCGCTCCCCGTGCGGCACCGGAACCTCCGCCAAAATGGCATGCCTCCACGCCGACGGCAAACTCCAACCCGGCCACCTCTGGCGGCAGGAAGGCATACTCGGCACCATCTTCCAGGGCAGCATCCAGGTCCGTGAAGACGGCGTCTATCCCAGCATCACCGGCAACGCCTACGTCACCGCAGAAACCACGCTCATCCTCGATCCCTCTGACCCATTCGTCACCGGAATCTGCCCATGATCCACTGTGACGCCATCATCCTCGGCGCCGGCATCGTCGGCGCCGCCTGCGCCATGGAACTCGCGCAGGCAGGCATGCGCGTCACCGTTGTCGAACCCGGCGTCATCGGCGGAGGCGCCACCGCGGCAGCAATGGGCCACATCGTCGTCATGGACGACTCCCCCGCCCAGTTCGCCCTCACGCAATACTCGCAGCAGCTATGGCAAGCGCTCGCCCCGCAGCTCCCCGCCGCCGCAGAATACGAAGCAACCGGCACCATCTGGGTCGCAGCCGGCTCCGAAGAAATGCAGGAAGTCGCCCGCAAGCAGGTCCTCTACTCCACGCACGGCCTGCCCATCCGCGTCCTCGACGCCTCAGAACTCCAACACGAAGAACCCAATCTCCGACCCGGCCTCGCCGGTGGCCTGCTTGTCTCGTCAGACGCAGCCCTCTACCCGCCCGCTGCCGCCAATTACCTGTTGCAACACGCATTGCAATCCGGAGCAACCCTCATCCCTCACGCCGCCACCCACGCAGCTGAAGGTAAAGTCCAACTCGACTCCAGCGAAACCCTCACCGCTCCGCGCATCATCAACGCCCTCGGAGCCTCCGCCGCGTCCGTCACACCCGGCCTGCCCATCCGCCCGCGCAAAGGCCACCTCGTCATCACAGACCGCGCTCCCGGCTTCGCCCGTCATCAGCTCGTCGAACTCGGCTACATCCGCAGCGCCGGCTCCACCACGGCAGACTCCGTCGCCTTCAACGTGCAGCCCCGCAAAACCGGCCAGCTACTCATCGGCTCCTCGCGCCAGTACAACGCAACAAGTAACTCAATCGATTACGAAATCCTCCAGCGCATGCTCCAGCAGGCCCACGCATACATGCCCGCCCTCGATCGCCTCTCCGCCATCCGCACCTGGACCGGCTTCCGCGCCGCCACACCAGACAAGCTGCCCCTCATCGGCCCCCACTCCGCCGATCCCACCATCTACCTCGCCACCGGCCATGAAGGACTCGGCATCACCACAGCCCTCGCCACCGGCAAGCTGCTCCGCGCCTTCCTCACCGGCACGCAACCGGAAATCTCCATCGAACCCTACCTGCCCGCGCGCTCCTTCACGCCCCACCAGGAGAACGCACATGCCTGACACCATCCACCTCACCCTCAACGGCCAGCCAGTGCAGGTCCCCTCCGGCATCACTGTCGCCGTCGCCCTCACCATCCTTAACCAGCCATGCCGCACCTCGGTCTCCGGTCAGCCGCGCGGCCCGCTCTGCGCCATGGGCGTCTGCTACGAGTGCCGAATCACCATCAATGGCATCGCCAATCGCCTCGCCTGCCAGACTCTCTGCACCCCCGGCATGGAGGTGCAAACCAATGGGTAACTCACACACGCACAATTACGACGTCCTCGTCCTCGGAGGAGGCCCCGCCGGAATCGCCGCCGCCTCTTCCGCCGCACCGCACGCCAGCGTCGCCATCGTCGATGAAAACCCCACCCTCGGCGGCCAGATCTGGCGCAACGCCTTCGCAGCAAGCGCCTCCGGCCCCGCAGCCCACTGGCATCAACGCATCCAGCAAGCTCCCGTAACCCGCCTCCACGGCCTCCGCGTCTTTCACGCGCCTGTCCCAGGCACCCTCCTTGCCGAAGCCAAAGATGGACTCCACATCCTCCATTACCAAAAGCTCATCCTCGCCACCGGAGCACGCGAACGCTTCCTGCCCTTTCCCGGCTGGACCCTCCCCAATATCATGGGCGCCGGCGCACTGCAGGCCATGGTCAAATCCGGCCTGCCCATCGCCGGCAAGCGCATCGTCATCGCCGGCAGCGGACCCCTCCTCATCGCCGCCGCCGCCTTCCTCAAAAAGCACCACGCGCGCGTCATCTGCATCTGCGAGCAGGCACCCATCCGCCAGCTGCTCCCATTTACAAAACAATTAGTTACAAACCCACAAAAACTCTTCCAGGCCCTCCAATATCGCCTGCAAATGCTCACCGCCCCCTGGCGCGCCGGCTGGTGGCCCGCCATCGCACGCGGCCAATCCCAACTCGAAACCATTACCGTTACAAATGGAACCCGCCGCTACATCATCCCCTGCGACTATCTCGCCTGCGGATTCCATCTCACACCCAACACCGAATTACCCACCCTCCTCGGCTGCGCCATCCAGCGCGGTTTCGTCACCGTCAACGCAGTCCAGCAAACCTCCATCCCCAACGTCTACGCCGCCGGAGAAATCACCGGCATCGGCGGCCTTGAAAAATCCCTCCTCGAAGGCGCCATCGCCGGATACGCCGCCACCGGCCAGTCCGATGCCGCCCGCAAACTCATTCCCCAGCGAAACAAATCCCTCCGCTTCGCCGCAGCCATCGAGCGCGCATTCGCCCTCCGCCCGGAACTCCGCCGCCTGCCCGCCCCATCCACCCACGTCTGCCGCTGTGAAGATGTCTCCCACTCCCAACTCGCATCCCACGCCTCCTGGCGCAACGCCAAGCTGCACACCCGCTGCGGCATGGGCCCCTGCCAGGGCCGCATCTGCGGCCCCGCAACCGAATTCCTCTACGGTTGGCCCTCCGAATCCGTCCGTCCGCCCATCCTCCCAGTCCGCCTTGAAACCCTCGCCCAGTCGGCTCAACCCGCATCACAAGAACTAGGTTCCGCAACCTAAGGAGAACGCTCATGCAATGGAAAGGCGTCATGCCCGCCATGACAACCTGCTTCGATCAACACCTTCTCATCGACCACGCATTCATGGCCCGCCACGCCACCTGGATGATCGACAACGGATGCTCCGGCCTCGTCATGCTCGGCTCACTGGGCGAAGCAGCCACGCTCTCCACCCAGGAGAAAATCGCCATCCTCCGCAACATGGTACACACCGTGGGCAGCCGCGTTCCCGTCGTCGCCGCTATCTCATCGCTCTCCACATCCGAGTCCGTCAATCTTGCCAAAGCCGCGGCAGACGCGGGCTGCAGCGGACTGATGGTCCTCCCTCCCTACGTTTACAAAGGCGACTGGCGCGAGATGAAAACCTACCTCGGCCACGTCTTCCAGGCCACATCGCTCTCCTGCATGCTCTACAACAACCCCGTCTCCTACGGCACTGACTTTCTCCCCGCCCACATCGCCGAGCTCGCCGCAGAATTCCCCAACCTCAACGCCGTCAAGGAATCCAGCACAGACGTCCGCCGCATCACCGCCATTCGCTCACTCACTGACAAGCTCTCCATCTTCGTCGGCGTCGATGACGCCATCGTCGAAGGCATCTACGCCGGCGCTACCGGCTGGGTCGCGGGCCTCGTCAACGCATTCCCCGCGGAATCCGTCAACCTCTTCAACCTCGCCTCCAGCGGAGACAAAGCTGCCGCCTTCGCGCTCTATCGCTGGTTCCTGCCGCTGCTCCGCATGGACACCGTCCCCAAATTCATCCAGCTCATCAAGTTCGTCCAGCAGGAAGTCGACATGGGCAGCGCGCGTGTGCGCGGTCCACGCCTCGAACTATCCGGCGCAGAACTGGAGGAAGCCCGCGCCATCGTCCAGCACGCGCTCGCCACCCGCCCTTCCATCCACCGCTAATTTCAACCGCATGCAAGGAGAACACCCCATGCTCCAAGGTCACTCCATCATCGGCGCTGCCACACAGCCCGGCTCCGGCGCCACCTTCTCTGCCGTCAACCCAGCAACCGGCAAGTCCATCGAGCCCGTCTTCCATTCCGCCTCGGTGGAAGACCTCCACACCGCCGCGCGCCTCGCCGCGGAGGCCTTCCCCACCTGCAGCAGACTCTCCGGCGCAGCCAAAGCAGAATTCCTTCGCGCCATCGCCTCCGGCCTCGAATCCATCGCGGAAGAACTCGTCCAGCGCGCCCACCTCGAATCCGGTCTCCCCATCCCCCGCCTCAACGGCGAACTCGGCCGCACCGCAAACCAGCTGCACCTCTTCGCCACTATCGTCGAAGAAGGCTCATGGGTGCAGGCTCGCATTGACCCCGCGCTCCCCAACCGCAAACCCCTCCCGCGCGCTGACGTTCGCTCCATGCTCCGCCCGCTCGGCCCCGTCGCCGTCTTCGGTGCCAGCAATTTTCCGCTTGCTTTCTCCGTCGCCGGGGGAGACACAGCCTCCGCTCTCGCCGCCGGCAATCCCGTCATCGTCAAGGCCCATCCCGCCCATCCCGGCGCCAGTGAACTCGTCGCGCAAGTCATCACTCGCGCCGCCGCTGCCTGCAACTTGCCCGCTGGCGTCTTCGCCCTGCTCTTTGATTCCGGAATCTCCATCGCCACGGCGCTCGTCCAGCATCCGGTCATCAAGGCCGTCGGCTTCACCGGTTCGCTTCGCGCCGGCCGCGCGCTCATGGACCTCGCAGCCGCTCGCCCCGATCCCATCCCCTGCTTCACTGAGATGAGCAGCGCCAATCCGCTCATCGTCCTGCCCCAGGCTCTCGCCGCCCACGGCCCGACCATCGCCGCCGGTCTCTTCGACTCCTTCACGCTCGGCGTCGGCCAGTTCTGCACCAAGCCCGGACTCGTCTTTCTCCCTACCGGCACAGACGGTGACGCCTTCGCAGAAGAGTTGCAAATTCGCACCCGCCAGGGCGTCGGCGCGGTCATGCTCACCGAAGGCATCTGCGGCAGCTTCCACTCCGGTCTCGCTCAGCGCAAATCGCATCCCCATGTGCAAGTCCTCGCTGAAGCACCCATCGCCGGCGAGCAAGGCTTCCGCGCCGTTCCCGCGCTGCTCCAGACCACTGGCGAAGCCCTGCTCGCCCACCCCGAACTCGCACACGAACTCTTTGGTCCCACCACCCTCCTCGTCCGCTACAAAAACCACGCCCAGCTATTAGCCCTCGCGCATGCAATGGAAGGCCAGCTCACCGCATCCCTCCACGCCACCGAGGCAGACCTCCTCGCCTACCCCGACCTGCTTGAAATCCTCGAGCAAAATGCCGGCCGCATCCTTTTCAACGGCTTCCCCACCGGCGTTGAAGTCTGCCACGCCATGGTCCACGGCGGCCCCTATCCCGCAACCGCAGACAGCCGATTCACCTCCGTCGGCAGCCAGGCCATCTTCCGCTTCGCCCGCCCCGTCTGCTACCAAAATTTCCCGCCATCCGCCCTGCCCGAAGAGCTCAAAGACCAAAACCCGCTCCACATCTGGCGTCTCATCGACGGCAACTTCACTCGCGATCCCATCCCCTCCTGACCCACCACTCCCCTCCAATTTGTATCCATCACGGTGTAAAATTCGCGCACCATCGCGACCGACAACTTCATAGTCCGGGATCACTCATGAAAAAGCACCTCGCCGCCCTCTTCGCCTGCGCCTTCATCCTGCTCATCCCATCCAGCCCCGTGCTCGCGCAGCAATCCCAGGCAAAAAGCACCACCGGCTTCCACTTCCGCTTCATCGGCCCGGCCATCGGCAATCGCGTTTCCGCCTTCGCCGGAATCCCCGGCAACTCCACCACCTACTACGCCGGCGCGGCCTCCGGCGGCATCTTCAAATCCACCGATGCGGGCAACGACTGGACCCCTATCTTCGACCACGAATCCGCAGCCGCCATCGGCTCCATCGCCATCGCGCCTTCCGATCCCAACGTCATCTGGGTCGGCACCGGCGACCCCTTCCCCATTCGTGACATGAGCGTCCCCGGCAACGGCGTCTACAAATCTACTGACGCAGGCAAAACCTGGCAGCACATGGGCCTCGTCAAAACCGGACGCATCGCCAAGGTCCTCATCGACCCGCGCAATCCCAACGACGTCTATGTCTGCGCCGAAGGCCGCATCACCGGCCCACAGCAAAATCGCGGCGTCTTCCGCTCCACCGACGGCGGCAAATCCTGGACCCGCATCCTCTTCGTCAACGAAAACACCGGCTGCTCCAGCCTCACCTTCGATCCCAACAACCCACGCACCCTCTTCGCCGGAACATGGCAGGTCGTCATGCACACCTGGGCACAATTCAGCGGAGGCCCCGGCAGCGGCATCTACGTCTCGCACGACAGCGGCGTAACCTGGCAGCGCATCACCGGCCACGGACTGCCCCACTCCCCCATCGGCAAAGTCAGCGTAGCCGTCGCGCCCACTGACTCCAGTCGCGTCTACGCACTCATCGAAACCGACGGCCAGGGCTCCTTCTGGCGCTCCAACGACGGCGGCGAAAACTGGCAGCGCACCACCTACAACCGCACCCTCATCGGCCGCGCTCCCTACTACGGCACCATCGCCGTCTCACCCACCAATGAGGACGAAATCCTCGTCGCCAACAGCAGCCTCTCCATCTCCCGCGACGGCGGCTACACCTTCAAAGCCACCACCTGGGGCGGAGACAATCACGGCATCTGGTGGGACCCGAAAAATCCCAACCACTTCGCCATCACCTTCGACGAAGGCATTGACCTCACCACCACCGGCGGCCGCGGCATGCGCTACATCACCCTCCCCGTCGGCCAGATGTACCACGTCGCCGTCGATGACCAGATCCCCTACCGCGTCTACACCAACATGCAGGACGCCACCACCATGCGCTTCCCCAGCATCCCCGTCAGTGATACCGATCCCCACGCCGGCTCCAACTACGGCATGGGTGGATGCGAATCCGGCTTCACCCTCCCCGATCCCTCTGACCCCAACATCGTCTGGGCCACCTGCTACGGCAATGAGGTCACACGCTGGAACGCCCTCACCAACACCGCCCGCTCCGTCAGCCCCTGGCGGCACACCCTCGACGCCGCGCCTGACCAGGTCAAATACCGCTGCCACTGGACCGCGCCCCTCGCCATCGATCCCTTCCACAACAACACCGTCTACTACGGCTGCCAGGTCATCTTCAAAACCACCAACGGCGGCCAAAGCTGGAGCGTCATCAGCCCCGACCTCTCCACCCACAATCCCAGATACATCGTCTCCTCCGGTGGCCTTATGCCAGACAACCTCGGCCAGTTTTACGGGGAAGTCGTCTTCGCCATCGCACCCTCCACCGTCAAGCAGGGCCTCATCTGGGCCGGCACCAACGACGGCAAGCTCTGGTACACCGCCGACGGCGGCCAGCGCTGGCACGACGTCTCCGCCAACATGCACATTCCCGCATGGGGAGAAATCACCTCCATCCAACCCTCCTTCTTCCACCCCGGCACCGCCTACGTCTCGGTCGACTACCACCTCATGGACAATCGCGACCCCTACATCCTCAAGACCACTGACTACGGCACAACCTTCACCCGCATCGACTCCACCCTCCCGCACGGCCCGCTCGCCTGGGTGCGCAACGTCTCGGAAGATCCCAACCAGCCCGGCCTGCTCTTCGCCGGAACCGGCAATGCGCTCTACTATTCGCTGAACCGCGGCGACAAATGGACGCGCCTCCGCGCCAACCTGCCCTCATCGCCCGTCACCTGGACCATCGTCCAGAAGCGCTTCCACGACCTGGTCGTCTCCACCTACGGCCGCGGCATTTACATCCTCGACGACATTTCCCCGCTCGAACAGTTGGCCCGCGCCCAGTCCACCGCGCCCGTCCGCTTCTTCACCCCGCGCCCCACCTACCGCATCCCGCACTTTGAGAACGTCTACTTCACCTTCGCTCTCAAGTCCGCACCAAAGAAGCCCGTCACCCTCACCATTACAGATGCCTCCGGCAAACTCGTCCGCACCCTCACCGCTACCGCCCACGCAGGCCTCAACCGCCTCCCGTGGAACATGCACTACACCGCCCCCCACCAGGTCAAGCTCCGCAACGCGCCACCGCAGGATCCCCAACTCTTCATGGAACCCCGCTTCCGCGGCAAAAGCTGGCTACCCATCACCCACTGGGGCATGTGGCAGTTGCCCACCCCCATGGCCGTGCCCGGCAAATACGCCGCCAAGCTCACCGTGGACGGCCAAAGCTACACCGCTCCCGTCACCATCCTCCTCGACCCCAACTTCCACTCCACCCAGGCCGACCTCGAGGCCTCCGTCAAGCTACAAGAACGCATCATCGGCGACGTCAACCACGTCTCCGCCATGATCAATCAACTCGAATGGATGCGAAAGCAACTCGCCGTCGTCGAATCCATGCTCAAAAGCCACGGCAACAAAACCCTCCTCGCCTCCGCGCAAAACATGAACGCCGACCTGCAAATGGTCGAGTACCAGATGATCTCCAAAGACCTCACCATCGACGACGACAAAACCTTCATGTCCGCCTACAAAATCTACTACGGCCTCCTCTGGCTCAACGCTGAAGTCGGCTCCGGCGCAGGAGACGTAGCTGGTGGCGCCCCCTACGCGCCCACCGACACCCAGTACACCCTCACCAATCACTTCGAGCAGAAACTCGCCGCCGCCACCACCGCCTACAACCACCTCATGAAGACAGAAGTCCCGGCCTTCAACCACACCCTCGTCCAGCACAACGTCACTCCGCTGGTCGCCACCCCCCATCAAAGCCATCCCTGAACGCGTTGCAACCATCAAATTACCTAGCTAAGATAAAAATGCCAGGAAAAGGAGAGCGAATGACCGAAGCCACCATGTTCGAAGCCAAGACCCAGCTCTCTGAGCTGGTCCGGCGTGCGCAGCACGGGGAAAAAATCATCCTCACCCGAGGCCGAAAAAAAACTCCGGTTGCCATGATCGTTGCACTGCAACCGGCAAAAGAGCGTGCCTTTGATCTCTTTCATAATCCTGCGTTCGACATTCCCCCCGGCTTCGACGAGCTTCCCAGGAAAGAACTAGAAGCCTGGATCGGCCTGGGCGAGTGAAAATTCTCATCGACACCCACTACGTGCTCTGGGCGGCGATCAACTCCAGGCGCATGGAAACCTGGGCAAAAAAACTCATCGCCGACCTCGATAACGAAATCCTCGTCTCCGCCGCTTCCGTCTACGAAATCAGTCTGAAAGTAAGGCATGACAAGCTCCCGGAAGCGGCGGCCTTCGAGAGCGACCTCATCGCCAATATTCAGAACCGCCTCGGCTACACCGTCCTCCCCTTGGAACCGGAAACCATGATGCGCGCCGCGCGCTTTCAGATCCCCCATGCCGACCCATTCGACCGCATGATCGCCGCCCAGGCCATCCAGAACAACCTGCCCCTGCTTAGTACCGATCCCCACCTCGACGCCTTCGGCGTCCGCCGCCTCAAAAAATCCAGACGCTAGTGTTCTGCCTCGATGCTCTCGCCGACAATCCCTCCAACAATCTCAATAAACCTAAAAACCGCAGTCGCTAGCCAGCAGGGCGCATGTTTTGAGGAGTTTTTGGGGTCTATGCGGAAGGATTCTGGCCACGATGTAGTCCAGCAGTGTCTTCCACCTGTCCGTTGAGGGCGACTGCTCCGCAACTTTCCTTACATGGCTAAGAGCGGCATGGATATTGGCGATCAACAGCATAAGGGCTTTCC
>JBMFWD010000057.1:0-18807 GCA_049965615.1 Acidobacteriaceae bacterium | reverse complement strand
CTGCCGCGGTGTGCGTTCAGGCCCCTTTGAAGGGCCAATCGCATAAAGCCTCCGGCTTTGCCGGAGGATAGTTACTCCCTACTTCCAGATTATCAATTTGGGCGTTAATTCCCGGCACTTTCCTTGGTGGCGAAGAGGTTGCGGTCGAGGAAGGCGTTGCGGAATTTTCCGCTGGGGTCGCAGTCGTGGGCTAGTTCGAGGAAGTCTTTGAGGCGGGGGTAGGCGGCCCGGATTTTTTCCGGCTGCATGGTGAAGAGCTTGCCCCAGTGGGGCAATGCTCCAAAGGGTGCGAGGGCCGCTTCGATGGTGGGGAGCAGTTTCTGGACGGCTGGCCAGTCGGGTTTCCAGGTGAAGTGGATGGCGAGGCAGGGGCGGCCGTGGCAGGGGCTGAGCCAGAGGTCGTCGGCGGCGATGGTGCGGAGTTCTGAGACGTGGAGCAGGGGGGCGATGCGTGGGCCGAGAGGCTCGATGGCGCGGATAGCCCGGCAGGCCGCTTCCAGCGGGACGAAGTACTCGGTCTGGAGTTCGGCGCCGCTGCTGGGAGTGAAGTCCATGCGGAAGTGGGGCAGTCGCTCGTGCCAGGGGCCAGGGAGATTGCGCTGCGGGGTGCAGTGGATGGGGTCGTGGCCGGGCAGGGGATGGAGGTCGGCGGTGGCGAGGGTGGCACCGTAAAACTCGGGTGCCGGGGTGGGCATGGCGAGCGCTCCGACCTTGCGCTTGAGCCAGACCTGAGTGGCGCGGGGCTGCTGCCAGTCGGTAAAGAGACTGACGCTGTAGGCGGCGGAGAAGATCGCTTCGAGATGTTTTTCGAGGGCGGCGAAGGGGAGGTTTTCGTAGACGGTCTGGGCGACTTCAAAGGCGGGCAGGAGGTCAAGGGTGAGGCGGGCGACGATGCCGAGTGCTCCGAGGGCGACGACGGCGCCGGGAAAGTCGGGATTGCTATTGCGGGAGAAGCGGCGGAGCTGGCCGTCGGCGGTGACGAGTTCAATAGCGGCGACTGCGGTGGAGAGGTTGCCGTTGCGGAGGCCGGAGCCGTGGGTGGCGGTGGCGACGGCTCCAGCGACGGAGATGTGGGGCAGGGAGGCGAGGTTGTGCAGGGCGAAGCCGCGCTGGTGCAGCCAGGGGGCGAGCTCGCCGCAGGTGAGGCCGGGTTCGATGGTGACCTGGCGATTGGCGGGGTCGAGTTGGATTTCGCGGAGGTGCTGGAGGGAGATTTGGGTGCCGGGCGTGTCTGCAATGCCCTGAAAGGAATGGCGGGAGCCGAGGACTTTGGCGTGGGTGGCCGCGGCGACCATCTGCTGCAACTCGGGGAGGTTGCGCGGGGTGAGGAGTTCGGCGGCGTGGTAGCGGTAGTTTCCCGACCAGTTGGTGCGGGGGGATGGGGGCATGGTGGACATGGCTGCTTCCAGCGTACAACCCGAGTTGCCCGAGGGGAGGGTGAGGGTTTGATGTGGGTGGAGGAAGCGCAGATTTGCTGGGATTGCTTCAAATCAGGACATTGGGGGAGTCTCTGTTCCCACCCAAGCGGAGCCTGGATGGGGCACCCGGGATTTTCCGGTTATCGATTGGTTCTGGACCCCACTCATGCGCGATGATGCGGCGCATGAATGGGGCACCCGGCTCAGGGCAAGCTATGGGGAAGGCGGCATTTGACCTGGCAGGGAGGGGTTCGTAGGCTAAAGGCAGCTACCTGGAAGGATCTGCCTATGCTGATTACCCTGTTACAGCTTGAGAAAGAACCGCTGCTTTTTGACGAATCGGTTGCGCCGGGCGTGATTGATTTTAGCGACGAGGTGGAGCAGAAGGGCACGATGACGGCCGAGGGCCGCGCGGACCTGATCGAGGAGCACCATGGGCCGAAGCAGATTGTGTCGGATATCCGGCTGCGGGCGGAGTATGAGGGGCGCTTTTTGGTGCCCTGCGCGCGGTGCCTGGAGCCGGTGGAGCATGCGATACGAGGGGATTTTGACCTCATTTTTCGGCCGCTGGGCGTGGAAGGCGGGGGCAGCGAGCACTCGATTACGGATGCGGAGACGGAAATCGGTTATTATCAAAAAGACAGTCTTTTACTGGAAGATGTGCTGCGGGAGCAGGTGCTTTTGTCTCTGCCCGCGAAGACGCTTTGCCGGGAAGACTGTAAGGGACTTTGCCCTCACTGCGGTCGCAATCTGAACAGTGAAAGCTGCACCTGCGTAAGGGCACCGGCCGATCCGCGGTGGTCAGCGCTGCAAGATTTGAGCAGCCGGTTGAAGTCTTAAAGAGATTGTTTTTTTCGCGCGCAAGCCTGCCGGGGAGGCAGGTTTTGCGCTGCCAGAGGAAAGGAATTTGCCATGCCTAATCCAAAGCGGCGTCACTCGAAGGCCCGCACATCCAAGCGTCGTGCACACGACGCGCTGACCCCGACTGGACTCTCGGAGTGCCCGAGCTGCCATGAGCCGAAGCTGCCCCACCGGGTGTGCCGGAAGTGCGGTTCCTACAAGGGCCGTGATGTTCTTGAAGTGAAGGAAGCAGCGAACTAGAAGACCTGCCGATGCTGATTGATATCGCGCTCGACGCCATGGGTTCGGACAAAGCTCCGGAGCCGGAAATCCGAGGCGCTATCCTTGCTTGTCGCAGCTTGCCGGTACGGGTGCATCTTGTTGGCCCGGAGGATGAGCTTCGCGGTCCCCTGCAGCAGGCGATGCGCGGCGAGAAGCTGCCCATCGAGATTGTGCATGCCAGCGAACGCATCGGCATGCATGAGAAGGCGGCGCAGGCTGTCCGGACGAAGAAGGACAGTTCAATGCGCGTGGGCCTGAAGCTGGTGCGGGAGAAGAAGGTTTCGGGCTTTTTCACGGCAGGCAACACGGGCGCTGCGATGGCCACGGCCAAGATGGTGCTTGGCGCGCTGCCGGGTGTGGATCGTCCCGCGCTGGCGCTGGTGGTGCCGACGATGACGACGCCGACGCTGCTGCTGGACGTGGGAGCAAACACCGACTGCAAGCCGCATAATCTGGTGCAGTTTGCCATTATGGGCGAGGCATACTCGCGGAATGTGCTGAAGATCGCGCGGCCGAGGGTGGGCGTGTTGTCCGTGGGCGAAGAAGAGGGCAAGGGCAACGACCTGACGCGCGAGGCGTATGAACTGCTGAAGGCGCTGCCGGTGAATTTTATCGGGAATGTTGAGGGGCGGGACATCTACAACGGCCAGTGCGACGTGATTGTGTGCGATGGCTTTGTGGGCAATGTTGCGCTAAAGACCTCAGAAGGCCTGCTGAAGCTGGTGCGCGAGATGCTGAAGATTTCGCTGACGAGCACGGTGACGGCGCAGGTGGGCGCGCTGCTTTCGCGCAAGGCGTTCAATGCGTTCAAGCGGAGGCTGGATCCTTCGGAGTATGGCGGGGCTCCGCTGCTGGGCGTGCGCGGCGGGTGCATTATCGGGCATGGTTCGTCGGATGACCGGGCGATCATGAACGGGATTCGCGTGGCGGCCGAGTTTGTGAAGGCGGGCGTGAACGAGCAGGTTGAGGCCGAGCTGGCGCAGCGTTCCGGTGCTCCTGCGGGCACGAGCGCCGCTGAACCCGGGGCTTAGTTTTTCATTCCTGAGTAGAAGCGGCGATTTGCGCCAGGCAGCGCATCTGCGGGCGGTTGCGCGCTTGCTCATTGCGGCATGAATCATTTGAAATAGCGCAGTCAGAAAGTTAAAAGGAGCACCACGATGCTGGTCTTTTTGTTTCCCGGGCAGAATTCGCAGGCCGTGGGGATGGGGCGCGAGCTTTATGAGAATTTCCCGGTAGCGAGGCGGACGTTTGAAGAGGCGGATGAGGCGCTGGGATTTGCCGTGTCGAAGTTGTGCTTTGAGGGACCGGAAGACAAGTTGAAGCTGACGGAGTATCAGCAGCCGGCGATTTGCACGGTGAGCGTGGCGGCGCTGCGGGTGCTGGAAGAGCGCAGCGTGAAGCCGGATTTTGTAGCCGGGCACTCGCTGGGCGAGTATGCGGCGAATGTGGCGGCGGGTTCGCTGAAATTTGAAGACGCGGTGCGGACGGTGCGGCATCGCGGGGCTTATATGCAGGAGGCGGTTCCGGCGGGCAAGGGCGCGATGGCGGCGGTGCTGGGGATTCCTTCGGCAGCGGCGGCGGAGGCCTGCGCGGCGGCGGCGAGCGAGACGGGCGGGATTGTTGCGGCGGCGAATTTTAATTCGCCGGAGCAGACGGTGATTTCCGGCGAGGCGGCTGCGGTGGAGCGCGCGAGCGAGTTGTGCAAGGAGCGCGGCGCGAAGCGCGTGGTGCCGCTGCAGGTGAGCGCGCCGTTCCATTGCGCGCTGATGCAGCCGGCGCAGGACAGGCTGGCAGAGCTGCTGCATACGCTGAGCTTCAGCGATGCGAAGGTGCCGGTGATGGTGAATGTGGATGCGGCTCCGGTGACGGATGGGAATGCGCTGCGGGACGCGCTGATTCGGCAGGTGACGGGCACGGTGCGGTGGGTGGAGCTGGTGCAGCAGTTGATTGCGAAGCAGCCGAAGCACTTTGTGGAAGTGGGTCCGGGGCGCGTGCTGAGCGGGCTGATGCGGCAGATTGATCGCGGGCAGAGCTGCGTGAAGGTGGAAGACGCGGCGAGCCTGGAGAAGACGCTGGCGGCGCTGTAGAGCAATTCCTGAGTAGCTGTAACTATCGGCTTTGTTGCAGCGCCGCCGCTCCCTGCTGGTCCCGTCGACTTGAGTGTTTCGGCTTCGAGACGCAGTGACTCAGGAATTGCTGTAGTCATGCGGGTGTGAGCCGTGTTGGGATGAGTGTGGAAGAGTTAGGCGCGTGTTCCCACAAGTGGCTCTGCTTACAGTAAAATGCGTAGAGAGAGGCCGACGTAGCTCAGTTGGTAGAGCAGCCGATTCGTAATCGGCAGGTCAGCGGTTCAAGTCCGCTCGTCGGCTCCAGTCATCCCCTTCTTACAATTTGTGAATTTGTGGCCTGGGATTGCTGGGTGGTGCTTGCTTGCGCTTGATGGGTGTGGCCGCTGGGGATGTGGGCGGGCTGGTTCGAGAGCAAAAAGAACACCAGCAGGGTTATCGTCGAGAGTATGGCAGTGACGCACATCTCGGAAGCCGAAGCGGTTCGCGACTTTGCGGCGCTGCTGGCCCGTGTCCGCGCCGGGGAGGAGATCGTCATCGAAAGCGATGCCCCCGCCGTCGTGCTGCGGGTTGCCGCCGAGCCGCGCGGACGCCTGTTGTCGGAGTCCATCGCGCTGGCCGAAGCCCATGCGAAAGAGATGGGCTACGAGCCGGTGATGGACCCGGAGTTCGCCGCCGATATGGAAGAGATCATCCGCAACCGCAAGCCCCGCGATACGTCGGTATGGGACTGACGCCTTGGGCCTGATCCTCGACTCCAGCATCCTCATCGCAGGCGAACGGCGCGGAGAGACCGTCAAGCAGGCCATCCAGCGTGTTCGCGCCGCCCACGGCGACATGGAAAGCGCCCTGTCCGCGATCAGCATCGTCGAACTGACGCATGGCATCTACCGGGCCAAAACAGACGCGGATCGTGTGCGCCGCAAAGCCTTCGCCGACGAGCCGGCCCGCGACATGATCGTGCATCCGGTCTCGCTCGGAATCGCCCAGCTTGCCGGTCGCATCGAGGGCGAGCAGGCCGCCCAGGGAAATACCATCGCCTTTGAAGATCTGGTGATCGGGGCCACCGCGCTATATCTCGGCTTCGATGTCGCCACGATCAACGTGCGCCACTTCCAGCGCATCCCCGGCCTGAATGTGGTCACGCTGTGAGCGCGGAATCTTTCTTCCTTAGCCGCCGTTTTTCGCTGCTCGATCCATCTCCAATCTCGGTATAAAGTGCTCGGCATCACGGCTCGCCAGCCGGGGTGGGAAGCCCGTACAAGCAAGCCACTCATGCAGCTTGCTTCCGGCTCCCAAATCCCGGACGGACTGCCGGCAGCAGGCCTGCTGCGAAGCGAAAAACCGCGTCATGGGGTCGAGAGCAGAAATCATGCACCGCATCCGGGCATCGACGAGCGTAACTCCACGCTGGTTAAACTCCACGCTGGTTATAGGCTTCCGCGCCAGCCTGGCCCTCGAAGCCGTCCGACAATCTGAACGGGCCAGATACTACTCCGAAAATGATGCAAAAAAAGCGGCCTTTCCTGATTGGAAAGGCCGAATCTGTTGATGCAAGTTCTGTGGGGTAGCTTCTTTGGCTTGGGCTATGCGGGTGCGCCTTTGCCTGCGGGGACTGGGGTGGCTTCCTGCGTGGCTGCGTGGCCGTTGGCTGGGGGCGCGACTTGCCCGGCTGTCGATGGGCTGGTGGGATTGCCGGGCATGGCGGCTCGTCCGGCGTAGACACGCCATGTGCGTTCGACATCGTCGTTGGCTTGCTTGAGGAGCGTTTCCGCCAGGTCGGGATGGGTGCGGAGGAGGGCGGTGTAGCGAGCTTCGTTGTAGATGTAGTCCTTGAGCGGGAGCGAGGGCGCGCGCGAGTCGAGCTGGAAGGGATTCTTGCCCTGGTCGCGGAGCGCGGGGTTGTAGCGCATGAGCGGCCAGTAGCCGGACTCGACGGCGGCCTTTTGATGCTGGAGGCCATCGCCCATGTCATAGCCGTGTGCGATGCAGTGGCTGTAGGCGATGATGATGGCCGGGCCGTTCCATGCTTCGGCCTCCTGGAAGGCCTTGATGGTGTGGGTGTCGTTGGCGCCCATGGCGACGCGGGCGACGTAGACGGAGCCGTAGGAGACGGTCTCCATGGCGAGGTCTTTTTTGCTGGTGGACTTGCCGCCGGTGGCGAATTTTGCGACCGCGGCCCGGGGGGTGGACTTGGACATCTGTCCGCCGGTGTTGGAGTAGACCTCGGTGTCGAGGACGAGGACCTTGACGTTCTGGCCGGAGCCGAGGACGTGGTCGAGTCCGCCGAAGCCGATGTCGTAGGCCCAGCCGTCGCCGCCGATGATCCAGACGCTCCTGCGCACCAGGGTATCGGCGACGGCGAGGAGGTGGCGGGCCTCTGCGGAGTCGATGGTGGCGAGTTTGGTTTTGAGCTCGGCCACGCGCTCACGTTGAGCGTGGATGCCCTCTTCGGCGGACTGGTCCGCTTCGAGGATGGATTTGGCGAAGTCTTCTCCTACGGCAGAGGCGAGCTTGTTGAGCAGGACCTCAGCGTAGGTCTTTTGCTGGTCGAGGGCGAGGCGCATGCCCAGGCCGAACTCGGCATTGTCTTCAAAGAGGGAGTTGGCCCATGCGGGGCCGCGGCCATCTTCATCCTGACAGTAGGGCGTGGTGGGCAGGTTGCCGCCGAAGATGGAGGAGCATCCGGTGGCGTTGGCGATCATGAGGCGATTGCCGAAGAGCTGGGTGAGCAGCTTGATGTACGGTGTTTCGCCGCAGCCGGAGCAGGCTCCGGAGAACTCGAAGAGAGGCTCGAGGAGTTGAATGTCTTTGACCTGGGTGTGGGAGACGCGGTTGCGGGCGACGGCGGGGAGCTTCTCGAAGAAGTTCCAGTTGTCGCGTTCGGGGATGCGCAGGGGTTGCTGCGGCTGCATGTTGAGGGCTTTGTGGTTGGGGTCTGTTTTGCTTTTTGCGGGGCAGACTTCGACGCAGAGATTGCAGCCGGTGCAGTCTTCGGGCGCGACCTGGAGGGTGTAGAGCTGGTCGTCCATGCCGCGCCACCTGGGCTTGACGGATTTGAAGGTTGCGGGCGCGTCGTTGAGCAGCGACTGGTCGTAGACCTTGGCGCGGATGACGGCGTGCGGGCAGACCAGAACGCACTTGCCGCACTGGATGCAGAGCTGCTCGTCCCAGACGGGGATGAACTGCGCGATGTTGCGCTTCTCCCACTTGGCGGTGGCGGTGGGGAAGGTTCCGCCGGGGGGCAGCGCGCTGACGGGGAGCGAATCTCCGTGGCCGCCGACCATGGCTCCGAGGACGTCGCGGACAAAGGAGGGCGCGTTTTCGGGGATCGGAGGCAGGATGTCAAAGTTAGCGGTCACCTTGTCCGGTACCTTGACTTCGTAGAGGTGTTCCAGTGTGGAGTCGACGGCAGCCCAGTTCTTCTGGACGACGGCCTCACCGCGTTTGATGTAGGTCTTTTTGATGGCTTTCTTGATCTGCTCGATGGCCTGCTCGCGGGGCAGGATGCCGCTGATGGCGAAGAAGCAGGTCTGCATGACGGTGTTGATGCGGTTGCCCATGCCGGCTTCGCGGGCGACGCGGTAGGCGTCGATGACGTAAAACTTGAGCTTCTTGTTGAGGATGGTTTCCTGAATTTTGCGCGGGAGGTGCTGCCAGACCTTGTCTGGTCCCCATGGGCTGTTGAGCAGGAAGGTTGCGCCGTGTTCGGCGGTTTCGAGCACGTTGATCTTCTCTAGAAACTCGAACTGGTGAGAGGCGATGAAGTTGGCGCGCGAGATGAGGTAGGTGGAGCGGATGGGGTCGGGACCGAAGCGCAGGTGCGAGGTGGTGAGCGAGCCGGACTTTTTGGAGTCGTAGACGAAGTAGCCCTGCACGTAGTTGTCGGTTTCCGCGCCGATGATCTTGATGGAGTTTTTGTTGGCGCCGACGGTGCCGTCGGAGCCGAGTCCGTAAAAGAGTGCGCGGACGGTCCTGGGGCTTTCGGTATTGAAGGCGGGATACCAGGGCAGACTGGTATGGGTTACGTCGTCGTCGATGCCGACGGTGAAGTGGTTCTTGGGCTCGGGGC
This sequence comes from Acidobacteriaceae bacterium, assembly GCA_049965615.1. Lineage (GTDB taxonomy): Bacteria > Acidobacteriota > Terriglobia > Terriglobales > Acidobacteriaceae > Acidobacterium. The sequence continues at coordinate 10,129 of JBMFWD010000057.1, read as the reverse complement.
GATCGAGTTCGTCGAAGATGCCTTCGACCATGGCGGGCGTGAATTCCTTGGAGGAGAGACCGTAGCGGCCTCCGATGACGATGGGGAAGTCGGCGAGCTCGAGGGTGCGGTTGGAAAACGCTTCGGAGATGACGGTGACCACGTCCTGGTAAAGCGGTTCGCCTGCGGACCCGGGTTCCTTGGTGCGGTCGAGGACGGCGATGCGGTGCACGGTGGGCGGCAGCGCGGCGAGGAAGGCTTCTGCATGGAAGGGGCGATAGAGGCGGACCTTGATGAGGCCGACCTTTTCTCCGCTGGCGATGAGCGCGTCGATGGCCTCTTCGGCTGCTCCGGCGGCGGAGCCCATGAGGACGATGACGCGTTCAGCGTCGGGCGCGCCGTAGTAGTCAAAGAGGTGATACTGGCGGCCGGTGGCGGCGGCGAAGCGGTCCATGACGTCCTGCACGATCTGCGGGCAGGCGATGTAGAAGGGGTTGGCGGCTTCGCGGGCCTGGAAGAAGACGTCAGGATTCTGCGCGGTTCCGCGGAGGACCGGATGGTCGGGGCTGAGCGCGTATTCGCGGAGGGTCTGGATGGCTTTTTCGTCGACGAGGGCGTGGAGCACTTCGTCGGGAATGGCTTCGATTTTGTTGATTTCGTGCGAGGTGCGGAAACCGTCAAAGAAATGCAGGAAGGGAATGCGCGACTCGAGGGTGGCGACGTGGGAGACGGTGGCCATGTCGGCGGCTTCCTGCACGGAGTTGGAGGCGAGCATGGCGTAGCCGGTAGCGCGGCATGCCATGACGTCAGAGTGGTCACCGAAGATGGAGAGCGCGTGGGTGGCGACGGAGCGGGCGCTGACGTGCATGACGGAGGGCGTGAGCTCGCCGGCGATCTTGTACATATTGGGGATCATGAGCAGGAGGCCCTGCGAGGCGGTGAAGGTGGTGGCGAGCGCTCCGGCCTGTATGGCGCCGTGCATGGCGCCTGCGGCACCGCCTTCGCTCTGGAGTTCGGCAATGATGGGCAGCGCGCCCCACATATTTTTGCGGCCTTCGTCGCGCCACTGGTCCGCGAGCTCACCCATGGTGGAGGACGGCGTGATGGGATAGATGGCAATGACCTCAGAGAAACGGTAGGCGACTGCGGCGGTCGCCTCGTTCCCGTCGACGATGATTGGATTGACAGGAGTGCCCATGGTGTTCCTCGCTACCGGATTGAATGTTTGTGCATACGGCAAATGTCGTTGATAGAAAAAGTGTCCTCCTTGTAACGGGCGGGGGACTGTGACGTGGGACACAGGAGGGTGCGCTGCGGAAGTGGGCTTTTTGCGGGGGGGCGGCGGAGTTTCAAAGTGAAACGCGTGCGAAAAAGAATCAAGTTTTGTACCGGTTTATCCACGATTTTTATTGCGTAGTGGTTGCGCGTGTGTTTGTGGGCACTGATAATCGGGGCAAGAGAGCGAAGGTCCGTGAACCCATATACGCGCCGTGATGTACTTCGCATACTCCGTATCAACGCCCAGCAACTCCGAGGGTGGGAGCGGGCCGGGCTGATTGCTCCCTCAGAGACCTACAGTTTTCAGGACCTTGTGCCGCTGCGGAAGCTGCGCGACCTGCGTTCGACGCGGCTGACGGCGGCGAGCATTCGCGCGAGCGTAGCGGCGATGCAGAGGGCTTCCGGGATTGCGAATCCGCTGCTGGAGGCGGGCGCGGAGCGGGATGGCTCGCGGGTGGCGTTCCGCTACCTGGGGGCGCTGGTGGATCCGATCAAGGGCCAGATGCTGTTTGATTTTGAGCATGGGTCGGGCGTGGCGCGCGACGACGGCAAGCGCTTTCTGCGGAGTCCAGAGTCGGAGCCGGTGACGTTTCTGGAAGCCGTGCAGATGGAAGAAGCGGGCCGGCTGGATGAAGCGGTGGCGACGTACGAGAAGCTTCTGAAGCAGAATCCTCAGCATGCGCCTTCGGCGATCAACCTGGGAACGATTTATTACCATCGCCACGATTTTGTACGCGCCGAGACTTTGTACCGTAGCGCTACGGTGGCCGATCCGAATTATGCGCTGGCGTTTTTCGACCTGGGCAATGTGCTGGACGAGCTGCGCCGGATGCCGGAGGCGATCGAGGCGTACCAGGCTGCGATCCGGCTGGCTCCGAAGTATGCCGACGCGCACTACAACCTGGCGCTGGCGTATGAGCGGCAGGGGGACCGGCGCAAGGCGCTCCAGCACTGGATGGCGTATGCGCGGCTGGATACGGCGGGGCCGTGGCACAATCATGCGCGGGTGCAGATACGAAAGATTCTGGACCGCGAGCGGCTGAAGATTGTGTATCGGCGAAACGCCCAGAGTGCCTGAACGGGGTTGCCCCCAAAAAAAATTCCTGCAAGTTTACTGCTCTGCGCTGCTATTCTGCCGCGATGAAAGTCCTGCGGTGGTTTGCTTGTTTTGTAGCGGTGTGGACGGTGGCTGCGCCGGTGGCGCTGGCGCGCGTGGTGCGGGTGGAGGTGGCCACTCGCAAGCTGGTGATGGGCGGCAAGGCATTTGGCAAGGCCGGGGCTTATGAGCGCATCACGGGCAAAGTGTACTTTGCTGTGGCGGTGGACAATCGTTACAACCGTCGCATTGTGGATTTGAAGAATGCGGTGAACCGGAAGGACGGGCAGGTGACGTTCTCGGCGGACTTTGTGGCGATTCGTCCGGTGGACGCGGCGAAGGGCAATGGGTCGATGCTGTTGGAGGTGCCGAATCGCGGTCACCAGGTGATTGTGCAGATTGTGGATGGTGGGACGGCGGATTTGTCCAAAGTGGGCGATGCGTGGCTGCTGCGGCGCGGGTTTACGGTGGCTGTTGTGGGATGGCAGTGGGATGCGCCGGGCCCGGATGGTTTGCGGCTTTATGCGCCGATTGCGAAGGATCATGGGAAGACGATTCATGGGCTGCTGCGCGGGGATCTGATGCTTTCGCGTCCACACAAGGTGATTCCGCTGGGGCATGACATTATCGGGACGATTGGCGGGACGGAGTATCCGGTGAGCGATCCGCAGGACCCGCGCAATGTGTTGACGGTGCGGGATACGCGGCATGGGCGGAAGACGGTGATTCCGCGCAAGGACTGGGAGTTTGCGAAGCTGGTGGATGGGAAGGTGGTGCCGGCCAGCCGGCATATTTATCTGAAGACGGGCTTTGAGAAGGGCAAGATTTACGAGTACGTGTACGCGGTGCAGGACCCGGTGGTGGCGGGGCTGGGGTTTGCTTCGATTCGGGATTTTGCTTCGTGGGCGAAGCATGATCCGCATGCGCTGACGCCGGTGAAGCGGGTTTATGGGGAGGGGATTTCGCAGAATGGGCGGTATCTTCGGGATTTTCTATACGAGGGTTTCAACGCGGATGAGCAGGGGCGGATGGCGCTGGACGGCGTGCTGGCGCATGTGGCCGGAGCCGGGCGGGGCAGCTTTCATTACCGGTTTGCGCAGCCCTCGCGGGATGCGGAGCCGACCTCGTCCGTCGATTTTCCGATTGATATTTTCCCCTTTACCGATGAGCCGGAGGTGGATCCGGTGACGGGGCAGCGTGCGGGGCTGATGGATACGGTGAAGGCCGAGCATGTGATGCCGAAGGTGTTTTTGTCTTGCACGTCGTATGAGTACTGGGGGCGCGCGGCGGGGCTGATTACGATTTCGGCGGATGGCAAGCGGGACATGCCGATTGGACCGGACGTGCGGGTGTATCACTTTACGGGTTTGCAGCATTTCTCGGGGCCGTTTCCGCCGGAGAAGGGCAAGGCGGATTTGATGGGGCAGCAGCCGATGTCTCCGTTGCCGGTGCAGTATTTCTGGCGGGCGATGATTACGAATATGGACGCGTGGGTGCGGAGCGGGGAGTTGCCGCCGCCGAGCAGCTATCCGCGAATTGATAACGGTACGCTGGTGCCGCTGGCGCAGTGGAAGTTTCCGAAGATTCCGGGGATTCACGTGCCGACGGAAGCGAACCGGGGCTGGCATGTGGACTTTGGTCCGCACTGGCGGCAGACGGGGATTTTAAGCTGGCAGCCGCCGAAGGTGGGTCAGCCGTTTCCGGCGCTGGTGCCGGCGGTGAATGCGGATGGGAACGAGATGGATGGGGTGCGGCTGCCGGAGATTACGGTTCCGCTGGCGACGTATACGGGTTGGAATCTGCGTGACCCTTCGATAGGCGCGCCGGGGCAGCGGGTTCCATTTGAGGGATCGTATATTCCTTTTCCGAAGACGAAGGCGGAGCGGTTGCGGACGGGCGATCCGCGGTTGTCGATTGCGGAGCGGTATTCGAGTGAGGCGGAGTATTTGAATCTCTATGGGAAGGCGCTCGATAAGTTGATTGTGGAACGGTGGATTCTGCCGGGGGACAAGGCGGCGATGATGGCGCGGGGCAAGGCGGAGTGGGCGCTGGCTGCGGAATGACATTGCACCGGTTGCGATCACGAGTGCAGCGTCCATGGCGTGGTCGCACGCAAACCACAATCACAGGTGGGCCTTAACCAAAATCGAAGACATGTAAGCCAACCTTCTTAACCCGCCAGGAATGGAATGGCGCGCAAAGCGCCCGACCGCCTGTGCTGTAAGCGCCTATGAGTTGGCGTGCGCCCCCGGCTGCGATACGCTCACCTAAGATAGGAAGAATCAGGGGGAAGTATCCACATGAAGGTGCTGGTCATCGGTTCCGGAGGCCGCGAGCACGCGCTCTGCTGGGCAATTGCCCGCTCATCCCGCGTTAAGGAAGTGGTCTGCGCGCCCGGCAACGGCGGCATTGCCCAGCATGCCCGCTGCGTTCCGGTGGACCAGCGCAACTTGAACGACCTGCTCCAGGTGGTCGCCGCCGAATCGCCTGACCTCGTGGTTGTCGGCCCCGAATTGCCGCTTTCTCTCGGCCTCGCCGACGAGCTGCAGCGCCGCAGCATCCCCGTCTTCGGGCCTACCCGCGCCGCCGCCATGCTTGAAACGAGCAAGAGCTTCGCCAAGCGCTTCATGCAGCGCCACAACATTCCCACTGCCCACTTTGCCGCCTGCAACAGTCAGGAAGAAGCTCTCGACGCCCTCGACCTCTTCCACCTGCCGGTCGTCATCAAGGCAGACGGCCTGGCGGCAGGAAAGGGCGTGCTCATCTGCGAAACCAGGGCCGAAGCCCGCGAAGCCATTACCGGCCTCTTCAGCGGCAAGCTGCTCGGCTCGGCAGAAACCACGCTCGTCATGGAAGAGTTCCTCACCGGCGACGAGATCTCCTTTCTCGTCCTGTGCGACGGCAAGCACGCCAGCGCGCTCGTTCCCGCGCAGGACCACAAGCGCATTGGCGAAGGCGACACAGGCCTGAACACCGGCGGCATGGGAGCCTACTCGACTGACGAAATGTTGGATCCGCAGATGCGCGACTGGATTCTGCACCACATCGTCTACCCCACCCTCGACGGCATGGCCGCCGAAGACACTCCCTTCTGCGGCGTGCTCTACCTTGGCCTGATGATGACCGCCCGCGGCCCCATGGTGCTCGAGTACAACGCCCGCTTCGGCGATCCCGAAACCCAGGCGATCCTCCTCCGGCTCGATTCTGACCTCGTTGAAGCCCTCGAAGCTGCCGTCGAAGGCCGCCTCAGCTCCACTGAACTGCGCTGGAAGCCCGGCGCATCCGCCTGCGTTGTCGCCGCCTCCGCCGGATACCCCGGCAGCTACAAAACCGGCTTCCCCATCACCGGACTCGACCAGGCTGCGCAGGTTCCGGGCGTCGAGGTCTTCCACGCCGGCACCTCGCTCTCGAATGGCGAAATTGTTACCAGCGGAGGCCGCGTCCTCGGCGTCACCGCCGCCGCGCCCACTCTTGCCGAAGCCCTCAAACAGGCCTATCAGGCGCTTGACCAGATCCAGTTCGAAGGCATCACCTTCCGCCGTGACATCGGCCATCGTGCGCTGAAGCAACAACCCTGAGGCCAGCGGGCCCCAGCTTCTTTGAGCAGGTAGGCCCGCCATGCCCCACTGCGCCGCTACACTCGAAGAACTTCTCGCTGACTTCAACCTCACCGCCGCCCGCTGGCAGGTTTTCTTTGCCGATCATCCGCAGGCTGCGGACGCACCGACGGACATCGTCCGCTCCATCAACGTTGCCGAGCCCGTCTGGCACCTGTACGCCGCCTCTTACCGGCACAGCGAACTTCAGCTCGGCCATCCAGTAGCCAGATCGCTCACTCTCGCAAAATCCCCAGACAGAGGAGTGGCGGGGGAAAAGGCCAGGATCGTTTTATCTTTATGTAATTTGTTCTATCCTTTTGAGTTTTAGGAAACTCTCCGGAAAAGAGACGACTCCATGAAGCCAATCCATCGCGCGCTCTGCGCTCTCGCGATCCTTGCTCCGCTGGCACTGCCTGCGTTTGCGGCCCCGGACTCGCAGTCCATCCAGTATCCCGTTGCCCACAAGGACAACGTGGTCACCAACTACTTCGGCACCAAGGTTCCGGAGCCCTACAAGTGGATGGACAACCTCACCAGTCCGCAGCTTCACCAGTGGGTCGAGGCGGAAAACAAGATCACCGAGGACTACCTCGCCAAGATCCCCATCCGCGGCTGGATCGACCATCGCCTCACCCAGCTTTGGAACTACGCCAAGGAAGGCACTCCCGACCAGCTCCACAACGGCATGCTGTTCTTCCGCCGCAACTCGGGCCTGCAGAACCAGAGCGTTGTCTACGTGCAGGACTCACCCTCCGCCCAGCCCCGCGAACTGCTCGACCCCAACAAGCTCTCGCCGGACGGCTCCATCGCGCTCGCCCGCACGCGACCCTCGCCCGACGGCAAATACCTTGCCTACGCGCTCTCGAAGGGCGGCTCTGACTGGGAGACCATCCACGTCCTCGACGTAGCCACCGGCAAGCCCACCTCCGACGTGGTCCGCTGGGTCAAGTTCTCCGGCATCTCGTGGACCCACGACGGCAAAGGCTTCTTCTACTCCCGGTATCCTCAGCCGCCCTCCGGTGAAAGTGAAATCAGCCAGGTCGTCCGCGACCAGAAGCTCTACTACCACGCCCTCGGAACACCTCAATCGGAAGACAAGCTAATCTACGCGCGTCCCGATCTGCCGCAGGCCAACATCGGCGGCGCCGTCAGTGAAGACGGCCACTATCTCTTCATCTATCTCAACAACAAATCCATCAGTAACAACGAGCTCTACTACGCCAACCTCGGCAATCCCGGCCATCCCGATCTGAATCTCCGCGTCCGGCCGCTCTACACCAGGAACAACGCCGCTTACACCCCTATTGGCCACATCGGCGACACGCTCTACCTCCAGACGACGCTTGACGCCCCTCGCGGCAAGGTCGTCGCCGCAAAATTCAACGATCCGGACCCTGCTCACTGGCGCACCGTCATTCCTGAGGCCGAAGGCGTGCTCGCCAGCGCATCCCTTGCCGACGGAAAAATCCTCGTCAACTATCAGGACATAGCCGTCAGTCATCTGGACCTCTACAGCACCAGCGGCAAGCTCCTGCATGCCCTCCCGCTGCCCACCCTCGGTGCCGTCAACAACATCTCCACCCGCAATGACTCGCCTTCGGTTTACTACGACTTCACCTCGTTCCTCTACCCCAACACCGTCTACCACTACGACATAGCCACCAACAAAACCACCGTCACCTTCAAACCCAAGGTCGACTTCGATCCCTCGCAGTACGTCACCAAGCAGGTCTTCTACAAGTCCAAAGACGGCACCACCGTTCCCATGTTCATCACCGCCAAAAAGAGCATCAAGATGGACGGCTCCCACCCCACCATCATGTACGGCTACGGTGGCTTTGACATCACCATCACCCCGCGCTTCAGCCCCACCATTCCGATGTGGCTTGAGCTGGGCGGCGTCTACGCCGTGCCCAATCTCCGAGGTGGCGGCGCTTATGGCGAAAAGTGGCACCACGCCGGCATGCTCGGCAAAAAGCAGAACGTGTTTGACGACTTTGCATGGGCCGCCAAATATCTCTACAAAGAGGGCTACACCTCGCCCAAACACCTCGCCATCCAGGGCTACTCCAACGGCGGACTGCTCACGGGAGCCTCGATCACCGAGCGCCCGCAGCTCTTCGGCGCAGCCTACATCGGCCACGGCGTGCTTGACATGCTCCGCTACCAGGACTTCTCCGGCGGCTCCTTCTGGGTTCCCGAATACGGCAGCTCCAGCAACAAGGAAGCCTTCCAGTGGCTCATCAAGTACTCGCCGCTGCAGAACATCCACAAGGGCACCTGCTATCCGCCCACTTACATTACGACGTCGTGGGATGACGACCGCGTAGTCCCCAGCCACGAGTTCAAATTCACTGCGAAAATCCAGCAGGCGCAGGGTTGCGACAATCCCATCCTGCTCCGCACCACCGGCAGCACCAGCCACATCTACATGCCGACGGACAAGGAAATCCAGCAGGATGCCGACGTCTGGGCCTTCGAAGCGTGGAATATCGGCGTAAGGAAAGCGCCTGCCAACCCATAACCAGTAACCCCAATCAGAAGCTGCAAACCCAGGTCTCGCCATGAGACCTGGGTGAACTTACGATGCGGCACCTATACTTATGACGCTCGGCGAAACATTAGTACCGGGCCAGATACTACTCCGAAAATGATGCGCGCTTCATGAGCCCGGACTGGTCCGCCAAGGTCGAGCCTGTGCCCTATGCCAAGCTCGACGATCCGCAGTCGCTAAACCTCTACGACTACATGCGGAACAATCCGCTCGGGGGAGTCGATCCAGATGGGCACGACTTCTGGGACAAGCTCAGCAATTACGAACACGGCCACGGCTGGCGTAATACTCCGCCTCCGTCCGCTTCATCACAGGTCTACAATAAAATAGCTAGCCCTCTTTGGCATTACCAGCAGTCTACCGGTAAGGTCAGTCTTCAAATTGGTGTCACGTCTTCAAGCGGTAAACGAGGCTCCATAGTTGTGGCCACTCCCAAAGGAGGATATGCAGGTCATGGAAGTGGAGTGAATAATCCGGACAATCAGTTCGTTCAAGGCGCGAACGCAGGACCTCCGCCCGTCGGTCGTTACCGGATCGGGAAAATGCAGGATTATACGATTCGCTCAGGTCCACACAAGGGTGGCCACTTGCAAAACGCGATGACGCTGACACCTGAGCCGGGCACAAATGTCGGACCTCGAAATGGGCTATTGATACACGGCGCGAACCAATATGTCACCCCGACAGCATCAGAGGGCTGCGAAGTATTGCCTCCGTCGACCAGGTTTCAGATCGCAGGTAGTGGAATCAATGAAGAGCAGGTGGACCGATGAAATCCGGCGTGCGGAGCTGTTCCGTCATTATTTCTGTCCTCATGGGCCTCGCCATTGGCTCTCCCGCCCAAATCGCGCAAAGAAAACCGGTGGACCTGGCCTACAGGTTGATCCTGCAGCAATGTCACGGGAAGGCGTGCCATGATCAGGTTGCTGCGACCGGACGGGTACGACTCCTACTTGAAGCGGAAAACTCGTCGTTTGCGTGGGGATATCAGGGGATTCAGCGCAAAATCGGAAACGTCGAGTACTATTTGCGCTTCCTGACTTCCTTCGACGCGAAGAAGGCAAAGGGCTACACGATTTCCGTTGGATTTGCAGGCAGAATGGGTGCTCCGCCCCACGACAAACAGATCACTTGGGCTTCCACGAAGGCTAGCGGGCATGCGTGGAGTGTCATCCCACGGATAGTTGCGAGCGGTGATCGGTACGCGAATCTACAGGACACGACGACTCCACGACTGGAAGTGCGGGTTGTTCCCAAATAGTCATGTTGTTCATCGCAAAAGGTATATCCGGCAAAGAACGCGACTCAGAATCAGGCAACGACTACTTTGGGGCCAGATACTACTCCAGTAACGATGCCAGGTTCATGTCTCCGGACTGGTCCGCCAAGGTTGAACCCGTGCCCTACGCCAAGCTCGGCGATCCGCAGAGCCTGAACCTCTATGGCTACATGCTCGACAGCCCGCTCGATGGCGTCGATCAGGATGGGCATTGCAAGGGTCCAAACTGCGATCGGGTCACGGTCAATTACAAGCTACAGAAAAAGCCTAGTCTCCCGTCCTAGTTAATTCTTTACAACGTCTGACCTTATCGAGGATGACGTCGGCCGAGGCTTTCCAGACAA
>JBMFWD010000056.1:0-18933 GCA_049965615.1 Acidobacteriaceae bacterium | reverse complement strand
CGGCCCCTCAACCAACAAGAACAGTCAACAACTACCCCAAGGAATGACAATCTACAGAACTTTTAGGACTTGACTCGGGGACCTTCCGCTTGGTGGAGGGTGGAACTGCAGATTCCCTTCGGCTTTGCTCAGGGCAGGCTTTCGCTTTGCTCGGGATGACGGCGTTCGGGGATGGAGATTTCCTGTCCCCCCATCCAGGCAAAACCTGGATGAGGTACCCCGGTTTATTTGTAGTTTGGGCATGTTTTCGACCCCACTCATCGCGATGCAGCCGCGATGAATGGGGCACCCGAAAGATTGTGGGTGCCGTCGGTTCTTCTCCCCACTCAGGCTTTGCTTGAGTGGGCCACTGCTGGATTGCTGAAATTTGGATTAGTCGGTTAGTTTTATGACCATTTTGCCAATGTTGGTGGCTCCGGAGTGGAGGATGTCGAGAAGGGCTGCGGGTGCTTTGTCGAGTCCTTCGACGATGGTTTCCTGGTTGAGGAGTTTTCCGGATTTGAGGGCGGGGATGGCTTCGGCGAAGAAGGCGGGGATTTCGTTGAGGTAGTCGGAGACGATGAAGCCTTCGAGGCGGAGGCGCTTGCCGATGGCGAGCATGAGGTTGCGGGGGCCGGGGACGGGTTGGTTGTAGCCGGAGATTCCGCCGCAGAGGACGACGCGGCCGTGGTTGTTGAGGGCGTAGAGAGCGGCTTCGAGCTGGGGTCCGCCGGTGTTGTCGAAGTAGACGTGGATGCCTTCGGGCGCGCCTTTTTTGAGGTGTTCAAGGGGTTCGCCGTCGCGGTAATTGAAGGCGTAGTCGACGTGGAGCTGGTTGCGGAGGTAGTTGAGCTTGTCCTCGGAACTGGCGCTGGCGAGGACGCGGCAGCCGTGCATTTTGGCGAACTGGCAGACGGCGGTCCCGACGGCTCCTGCGCCGCCGGAGACGAATACGGTCTCGCCGGGCTTGAGGTTGGCGATGCGGAAGAGGCCGACCCAGGCGGTGAGTCCCGTGATGCCGAGGATGCCGATGTAGGCGGAGGGTGGGGCGAGTGTGGTGTCGACGACGCGGAGGACGGAGGCGGGTGCGACGAAGGCCTCGCGCCAGCCGTACATGCTGAGTACGTGCGCGCCTTCGGGGATGGAGTTGTCGCGGGAGAGGATGACTTTGCCGACGGCGCTTCCTTCGAGGGGCTTGCCGACCTGGAAGGGCGGGACGTAGGATTTGGCGTCGTTCATGCGGCCGCGCATGTAGGGATCGACGGACATGCAGAGGTTGCGGACGAGGACTTCGCCGGGACCGGGGTCGGGGAGTTCGACGGTGGCGAAGGAGAAGTTATCGAGTGTGGGTTCGCCTTGGGGGCGGCTGGCGAGGCGGATTTCTTTGCTTTGAGTTGGCATACGGAGATATTAGAGCACGATCCGGCTCACCTTGCGGTGAGCCGTTTTGATTGGGGTGGTCAGGGTTGGGTCTGGGGTTGGAGGGTGAGGGTGTAGTGGTGGGGGATGGGGCGGGCGAGGGTGTATTCGCGTGCGGTCTGGTGGGCCTTCTGGCGGAGGATGGCGTGGATGAGCTGGTTGGCGGCGGGCTGTACGCCGGGGTAGTGGTCATCGCGGAGGGCTACCTGGACGGCGCGCCACTCGTAGAAGCGGAGGTCTTCTTCATGCCAGACGGCGGTGAGGACTTTGTTGGCCTGATCCATCATGGGGGTCTGGTAGCGGGCGAGGTTGATGCCCTGAGAGAGTTGATCGGCAGTGAATGTGCCGATGGGGTCGCCGTCGATGGTTAGGGTGTAGTTTGCGCCGGTGAGGCCGGAGATTTGGAGGGTTTCGGCATCGAGGCGTTGGTACATGTGGGTGTCTTTGGTGACGAGCTGGGCGACGGGGTTGAGGTGGTCGCCGGTGAGCGGGGGGAGTTTCCAGTAGAGATCGGTGGGGTAGGAGAGGAACGGGTCGGGCGGGAACTGCGGCCACTTGGTGGAGTGGAGGGTCATGATGGGGTAAGGGAGGGCCTGGTCGGACTGGTTCCAAGTAATGCGGGTGGGGGTGATGGTGAGGCCGGTGACGCGAGTGTTGTCGGCGGTTTCAATGTGGCGGGTTTCCGCATTAAGGGAGACGGTGGAGACGGTGGCGGGCGCGTTCCAGGCCTCGAGGAGAAGCTGGGCCATGAAGAGCTGGACGGAGGCTCCGGGATGGATGCGGCCGGGGATGAGTTTTTTGGCGAGTGTGGGGTTGGATGCTTCGGCTTGCTTGAGGAGATCGACGATGGGGGTGTTGAAGTCGACGACGAGGAGGTGGTGCTCGGCGCCGAGCTGGCGGACGAAGGCGCAGTAGTGGAGGAGGGTGTCGTTGTATCCGCCGGGGAGGTGTTCGGGATTATTGAAGTAAGACGGCGTCTGGGTGACGTCGTCCCAGGGAGAGGGTTGGATGAGGACGATTTTGACGCCGGGGAGATGCTTCTGGAGCTGGGTGACGATGTAGGTGTAGCCCTTGACGTAGGTGTCGTAGATGGACTGGTCGAAGGGGCGGTACATGGCGTCGTTCATGCCGAGCATGATGGTGACGACGGTGGGGTGGAAGGGGTAGACGTCGCGTTGGAGGCTTTGGGCTTCGGAGTGCACGGCCCAGTTTCCGGTGACGCGTGCTCCGCCTACGGCGGAGTCGACGAATTTGACGTGGAGGTTGGGGTAGCGGGTGCGTATGTAGGTTTCGACGGCGACGGGGTAGTAGCGCTGCTCGGTGATGCTGTCTCCGTAGAAGAGGACGCGATCGCCGGGGTGGAGATAGAAGGCCTTGACGGCGGAAGCGGCTGGGACAGTGGCCGATGCGGCGGGGCCGAGGCAGAGGGCGAGACCGAGGATGGCGAGGGGCCAGCGGGACAGCTTCATGGGTGGAACTCCTGTGGTGCCTGTGTGGCGGGCGAGGTTGGGATGAGGGCGGCTGCGGCCATTTGTGGTCCGGGAAAATGGGTTGAGTGTGGAACGGAGGAAGGATATCACTGTTGGGGAAAGGTTTACAGCGGGGTGGAGAAGGATGGACGGGGGAGGAAGTTTGTGCTGATTGGGGGATAATGGGGAACACAAACAGACGGAGCCCGCATAGGCTGCCGTAAAGGGTCCTCGGCGGATGAGGACGGAGGGATTGGGATGAATGAATCCATGCAGGGAAAGGTTGTGATTGTGGCGGGCGGCAGCGTGGGGATTGGGCTGGCTGTCGCGGAGCTGTTTGCTGCCGGGGGCGCGAATGTGGTGATTGCGGCGCGGGGAGCGGAGCGGGGACGGGCTGCGGAGAAGAAGATCAAGAAGAGCGGAGGCAAGGCTTTTTTTGTGCAGACGGATGTTTCCAAGGCCGAGCAGGTGCAGGACCTGGTTGGCCGGACGGTGGAGACCTTTGGGCGGCTGGACTATGCGGTGAATAACGCAGCGGTGGGCGGCAAGATTGCGCGGGTGGGGGATCATTCGGAGGCGGATTTTGACGCGGAGGTGACGGCGAATCTGAAGAGCGTGTGGCTGTGCATGAAGTACGAGCTGGAGCAGATGGAGAAGCAGCATCCGGCGGGGGGCGCCATTGTGAATACATCGTCAGTGAACGGGCTGGGCGGGGCGGCGATGGCGGGATTGTATTCGATGTCAAAGGCGGGAATTCTGGCGCTGACGAAGAGCGCGGCGCAGGAGTACGCGGCGAAGAAGATCCGGGTGAACGCGCTGGTGGCGGGTGGGTTTGATACGGAGTTGCTGCGGGGGGCGGTGAGCCGGATGGTGGAGGGGGACGAGGATCTGATTCGAAAGACGTTTGACGGGTTTGCGGCACAGGTTCCTGCGGGCCGGATTGGGGAGCCGAGAGAAGCGGCGGAGGCGGCGGTGTGGCTTTGCAGTGATGCGGCCAGCTATGTGACCGGGCACTCGATGATTGTGGACGGCGGGCTTACGGCGTGGGCGCGGTGAGCTGGAAGTGGCAGTAGAGGAACTGCTGGGTGGAGCCGGACGGGGTGTGATGCAGGTGGGTGGCGGACTCGTTGAGGTGGAAGTGTGAGCCGAGCTCGCGCTGGAGGGTGGGGGCGTCGTAGCGAACGACGTCGAGGTTGCTGCAGCGGGTTGGTCCCTGCGGGCCGAAGGTTGCGAGGAGGACGTGGCCGCCGGGTTTGAGGGCATGGGTGAGTTGCCCGAGGTAGGCGGCTCGGTCCTGTGGCGCGGTGAGGAAATGGAAGACGGCGCGATCGTGCCAGAGGTCGTAATGGGCTTTCGGGAGGGTTGCGGTGGTGATATCGGCTGCGAGGAACCGGATGGAGGCGGCGGATGGGCCGAGACGGCGACGTGTAGCGTGGATCGCCGCTGGTGAGATATCGAGGAGGGTGAGGTTGAAGTAGCCGCGGGTGAGGAGATCGTCTGGGAGGGTGGATTGGCCGGAGCCGATGTCGATGATATTTGCGGATGCGGGCAGGGCGAGGCGGTCGATGAGGTGGAGGGATACTTCGAGGTGGGGTGCGAACCAGCTGACCTGGTTGGAGGGTTTGCTGGCGTGGATGTTTTGCCAGTGTTCGAGGCGGTTCATGCGGGATTGGGTGTGGGTTCGGGGATGAGGCGTTTCTGGTCCTGGAGCATCTGGATGACGTGCTGGTAGAGGCGGTCGCGAACTTTGTAGCGTCCGACAGCGTGGGTGACGAAGCGAATCTGGAGATCGATGCTGGTGGCGGCATCGATGTAGGGCGTGGAGGGCCGCATCATGACAATGGGTTTGGCGCTGATGCGATTGAGCCCGGTGGAGGGAAGGTTGCGATTCCATTCCTGCTCGGCGAGGCGGGCGGTTTCTGCGGTTTCCGTGCGGGCGGCCTCTTCCACGCTGCGGGCGATGGCGTAGATATCGGCGCTGGCGGGGATGCTGATGGTGATTTCGTCCCAGAGCCACTGGCCTTCGGTGGAGAAATTGAAGCATGTGCCGCGGATGGCGAAGCTGTTGAGGAAGGAGATGCTGCGTCCGGTGGGCTCGCCTTTCTCCAGCAGTCCGGTGGTTTCGAGCAGGGTGGTGCTGAGGAGGCCGATTTCGATGACTTCTCCGCAGACGCCGTTGATTTCCACCATGTCGCCGACGCGGATGCCGTTTTTACCCGCGAGCATGAACCAGCCGAGGAAGGAGAGGATGTAGTCCTGCAGGGAGATGGCGAGGGCTGCGGTGAGGAGGCCGAGGATGGTGCCGGTCTGGTGTGGGACACCGAAGACGACCAGTGCAATGAGGAGGAGGCCGATGAGCTGGACGCTGACCTCGAGGATGGTGCGGAGGGTTTGAGTCTGGCGGCGGTCGAGCGAGGGGTGAGACATGAGGTGGCGGAAGATGGTGTCCGCAAGGATCATGCAGAGGAGCACGGCGAGGATGGTCTCGAACGAAGCGAGAAGCAGGTGAAGGACGATGCCGTGCTGGAGGAGAACCTGGCCGTGCCACTTGGCGTAGACGCGGGCGAGCTGCTGGTCGGTTTGTATGCGGTCTTCATCGATGAAGAGGATTTGGCGCTGGGCGCGCCGGTCCTGAAGCTGGGCCAGGGTGGCGGCAGTGGCGGGTAATGCGGCGGCGTTTGCACGTGCTTCGAGCTGGTTGTACTGGGCGGTGAGGGTGCGGGCGTCGTTGAGTGCCTGGGTGCGAGCCTTCTGGAGCTGGGTGAGGCGGGAGCGCTGGCGGAGCCAGATCTGGAGGCGACCGGCGAGGGTGGTGGGATTCTTGACGCGGTTGAGGGCGAGGGGTATCCCGCTGGCCTGCTGGCTGTCGTACTTGCGCATGGAGGCTTCATGCGCGGCGAGCTCATCCTTGATGCGGACGGAGAGGTTTCCGGTGGCGCGATCGAGGGCTCGCTGGGCGTCCGTGAGCTCGTCTGTATCGAGGCCGAGCTGGGCTTTGGCGACCTGGAGGTCGTCGCTGCCGGCGGCGGCTGAGGCGAGAGCTTTTGCGGAGGTGGCCGGGTTGGCCGCCTGGGCTTTGAGGCGAGCCACGGTGGCTTGATCCTGTGCGATTTCCTGCTGGAGCTGATCGACGCGCTGGGAGAGCGCGAGGGCGTCGCCGGTGAGCACGCGGTGGCGCATCTGGAGGTCGGCAGAGCGAAGCGCGGCGGCGAAGGCCTGGTCAACTTCGTGGTCGGCGAGCTGTTCTGCTTCGCGAGCATACTGGGCTTCCTGATAGGTGGCGGCGGTGGAGGCGAGAGCCTGGGCGGTTTGCCAGGGCTGGGTACTGACGATGGATTTGCTTGCGGAGGATTGCTGGGAGCGGAGGAAGGCGAGTTGGGCTGAGGCTCCGCGGGTGGTCCAGGAAAATACAACGGCGAGGGCGAGAAGGATGCAGACGGCAGAGAGCAAAAGGAGGCGGGTTCTGCTGAAGATGCGGGGTTTCGAAGAGGCACTGTTGACGGCGTGGGGCGCGGACATGACTGGGTGTATTGTATGCAAACAGGAGTGGGTGGGGGGGTGGATTAAAGATTCTCTTGGCTTTCTCCGATAGCCGCTATGGGGAACCGTACGGGGAATCAGGCCCGAGGGGAGTTGGACTTGGCGACAGCGAGTTCGGTGCAGAGATTTGAGAAGACGCCTTTGCCCCGTGCGACGGCTGCGGACCCGGGGCTGCGTTATGTAGCGCGGCAGCCGATTCTGGACCGGCGCGGGCGTACGAACGGGTATGAACTGTTGTTTCGGAACGGGCTTGCGCCCGAGTTTAGCGGGGACGGCGAGCGGGCGACGCGGACGATGCTGGACAACCTGCTGGTGTTTGATTTGCAGCGCCTTACGGGCGGCGAGCCTGCGTTCATCAATTGCACGGCGGAGACGCTGACGAACGGGCTGGCGGAGATGTCTGCGCCGGAGACGACGGTGCTGGAGTTGCTGGAGACGATCGAGCTGACGCCGGAACTGGTGAAGCTCTGCCGGGCGCTGAAGGCGCAGGGATACCGGCTGGCGCTGGATGATTTTGAGTGGCATCGGGGCGTGGAGCCGCTGGTGGAGATGGCGGACTTTATCAAGGTGGACTTTGTCCAGTCGGGGCAGGCGGAGCGGGAGCGAATCGTGAACCGGTTGCGGGGATGCGGGGCGCGGCTGATTGCGGAGAAGGTGGAGACGCAGTCGGATTTTGAGCAAGCGAAGCGGGAAGGATTTGAGCTTTTCCAGGGGTATTTTTTCTGCCGTCCGGAGCTGATGACGAACCGGCTGTTGCCTGCGAACTTGTTGGTGCAGATGCAACTGATGCAGGCATTGCAGTGCGAGGATATGGATTTTCCGGAGATTGCGCGGCTGGTGAAGTGTGATCCTGCGATTACCTACCGGCTGTTGCGGATGGTGAATTCGGCAGGCTTCGGGGTGCGGCGTGAGATTCGATCGGTGGAGATGGCGTTGATCGCCGTGGGCGAGCGGAAGTTTCGCAAGCTGGCGATGGTGGCCATAGCGGTGGGGCTTTGCCCCTCTTACGCGATAGAGGCGCTGCGGATGGCGCTGGTGCGGGCGCGGTTCTGCGAGTTGAGTGCGACGGGAGCGGGATACAACTCTACGGAGCAGTATTTGATTGGATTATTCAGCCTGCTGCCGGCGATGATGCAGGTCCGGATGGAGGATGCGCTGGGGAATATCTGCCTGCGAAAGGAGATACGCTGCGCGTTGGTGGGCGATTGCGGCGAAGAGGCGTGGCTGCTCGGATGGATGAAAAGCCATGAACGCGGGGATTGGGATGTATGCGACCGGATTGCGGTGCAGAGGGCGCTGAACCGGGAGACGCTGTTGATGAATCTGCGTGAAGCCGTGCAATGGGCGGATGGGATGCTGCATTCGGTGCAGTAGGAGCATGGGAAAGAAAAAGCCCACACCGACGCCCCGTGCGGCAGGGTGTGGGCTTTTTGTGTTTAGGGCAGAGGATTCTTGAAGAAGGGCGGCGGGGCCGTCCAGCCGCCGGGGACGGCGACGGGCATGACACCGGTCTGCCTGCAGGTCATGGGCGGCGGGAAGGTGTTGATGTCCTTGTCGGGGATGATGGCCTGCGAGGCGGGGACCGGAGGTTCCGTTCCGTCCAGGCGTGCTGCGCTGAAGCCTGCGAGGAGGTTGGTGATGCGGGGGTTGGCGTCGCGGGGGCCTTCCGGCATGTAGGGTTTTTCGTCTGGGAGGGAGGCCATGGCGGGGAGTTTATAGAGAACGTCCAGGAACTTGGCGAAGGATGCCGTGTCTCCGGGTGTGGATACGATGGCGTGGGTTTTGGAGTACGGCGAGATGAGGAGCAGCGGGATGCGGGGTCCGTCGCCGCAGGGCTGCTTGTCCGGGCACTGCTCGAAGGTGGGCGGCGGGACGTGGTCGTAAAAGCCTTCGGAGTCGTCCCAGGTGATGATGATGACGGAGCTGTTCCAGTAGGGGCTGCGGGCTACCGTGTCGATGACTTTGGCGACGAGGGATTCGGAGAGCTGTGAGTCCGAGTAGCCGGGGTGGTCGTCGTCACCGAGGATCCCGGAGGCGGCGGGGTCGGCGGGCTTCCAGCCGAAGGGGTTTTGCATGCCGCCCTTGATGAAGACGACGCTCTTTGCGGGGAGGTCGTGGTTCTTCATGACGGAGAAGAAGTCGAGGAGGTCGTGCTCGCCAGCCCACATTTTGGGGTTTTCGCGGATGTAGCCGAAGTACTGGGGGGCGTTGTGGTGGGGGATGTAGGCGGGATGGTTGTAACCTTTACCATTGCCGAATCCCTCCTGATACCAGGCCCAGGGGATGGACTGGTGGTTGAGCTTGACCAGCTCGGTGACGTCTTTTTTGATGTCGTCGCTGTCAACCTTGGCCTCGCTGGCTTTGCGGCCCTTGAGGGTGAGCATGAGGGTGGCGTAAGTCTGGTCGAGCTGGTGCGCGCCCATGAGCTGGTGGTGGTAGGCATAGGGGCCGAAGGCTGGGTTGAAGTCGTTGACGACGGGTTCGCCGGTGGCGAAGCTGGACTTGAAGGCCTCGTCGGGGTGGCGCGCTGCCTGCGTCTGGCCGGTTTGTGCGGCGATGAGGTCGATGTTGCCGGGGGTGGACGGGCCGTACATGGCCTGGAAGATGTGGTCGTAGAGGGTGAAGTGGTGCGCGTACATCCAGAGGAAGGGGATGGTGTGGCAGTCCTCATGGGCCATGGTGAGGATGCCGAGCTGGCGCGCGAACTGAGGGCTGGCGAGTTTGACGTTGACGAGGTTGGTTTCTTCGTAGCCGACGTAGTCGTCCATTTTGCCGTGGTCGACCTTGGCGAGGATGGCTTCGCGGGAGTGCTCAGCGTCAGAGGTGTCGGCGGCGCGGAGCGGGAAGGGCTTGATCCACATTTTGCCGATGGCGTCCCACTGGCGGAAGCCGTGCGCGCGGGCCTGGGCGGTGGCGAGGTTGTCAGCGCCGGGGAAGGTTCCGAAGTAGGAGTCGAAGGAACGGTTTTCCTGATAAATGACGAAGACGTGCTTGATGTGCTTGCGCAGGTTGGCGATGAACTGGGGGCTGTAGGTGGGGAGTTCGACGGTTTTGACGGGGTGCCCGGCGGCTTTGGGCTGCGATTTAGTCGCGGGAGCGGCAAGGGCCGCCGCAGTGAGTGCGAGAGTCAGACAGAGGGTCACGATGGGGGCACGAAGCCTGCGTTGTGCCGGAAGACAGGGAATATTCACGTCGCCTCTTTCAAAATGTGATCAGGATACGCGGGCTTGGAGGGGTTCGGGCATTTACCAATCCGCAACATATCTGTTATATCGCGCTGAACGCGAACAGGGGGTTAATTTTTTGTTACTTGGGGGTGGGGAAGTTGTCAGTAAAGAATCCCCAGTTGTCAGTTGACGAAGGATCAACGGATTTCAACTGGGGACCATGGCTGACAGTTGGTAGCTGTGGATCAGAGCTGGACTGCGCCCAGTTCACGGAGGAGGAAGGCGTAGTCGAAGGCGATTTCCTTGAGGTAGTCGTAGCGTCCGGAGGCTCCGCCGTGGCCGGCGGCCATGTTGGTGTGGAGCAGGAGCGGTCGGTCGTCGGGGGATTTCAGGGTGCGGAGACGGGCGACGTACTTGGCTGGTTCCCAGTACATGACCTGGCTGTCGTTGAGCGAGGTTTTGACGAGGATGGCCGGGTAGGGGCCGGGCTTGAGGTTGTCATAGGGCGAGTAGCTGAGCATGTAGTGGAAGGCTTCGGGCTCGTTGGGGTTGCCCCATTCCTCATACTCGGGGACGGTGAGCGGGAGGGTGGCGTCGAGCATGGTGTTCATGACGTCGACGAAGGGGACGTGGGAGACGATGGCGCGGAAGAGCGTGGGGCGCAGGTTGGCGATGGCGCCCATGAGGAGGCCGCCGGCGCTGCCGCCTTCGGCGGAGACGCGCTTTGGGTCTCCGAAGCCGGTGGCGAGCAGGTGCTCGGTGACGGCTATGAAATCGGTGAAGGTGTTGCGCTTTTGCATGAGGCGGCCTGCGTCGTGCCAGGGCTTGCCCATGTCTCCGCCGCCGCGAATGTGGGCGTAGGCAAGGACGAGGCCGCGGTCGAGGAGGCTGAGGCGGTTGCTGTTGAAGCCGAGCGGGAGCGGGTAGCCGTAGGAGCCATATCCGTAGATCCAGAGGGGATTTTTGCCGGGCTGGAATTTGTCTTTGCGGTAGACGAGGGAGATGGGGATCTGGGTGCCGTCGGCGGCGGTGGCGAAGAGGCGTTCGGAGTGGTAGAGGGTGCGGTCGAATCCGCCGGGGACATCCTGCTGCTTGAGGAGGGTGGAGATTCCGGTGTCGAGGTTGTACTCAAAGACGGAGCCGGGGGTGACGAGGGACTGGTATCCGTAGCGGTAATCCGTGGTGTCAAAGATGCGGTTGACGTGAGGGTGGGCGGTGTAGGCGGGTTCAGGGAAGGTGATTTCGCGGGACTCGCCGAGGGTGGGCGCGTTGCCGGGAAAGCGGATGACGCGGAGATGCTCGAGTCCTCCGCGGCGCTCAAAGGCGACGGCAAAGGTGGAAAAGAGGTCGATGCCTTCGAGCATGACATTGTCGCGGTGAGGGATGAGCTCGATCCAGTGCTGGCGTGAGGGCGAGTCGACGGGCGCGGTGACGAGGCGGAAGTTGCGGCCTGTGTCATTGACGCGAATGTACCAGTGGCCGTGACGATGGTCAGAGTAATATTCGATGTTGTCCTGACGTGGCTGGATGAGGGTGAATGGGGCGTCGGGCTGGTCGGCGGGCAGGAAACGGCCTTCGCTGGTGGTGTGGCTGGCGGATTCCAGGATGATGAATTGGCCGTCGCGGGTACGACCTGCGCCGATGTTGAAGCGCTCGTCGGTTTCTTCAAAGACGAGGGTGTCTTCGGAATGGGGTGCACCGAGAGTGTGGCGGTAGAGCTGGAACTGGCGTTTCTGCTCGGGGTCTTCGACGGTGTAGAAGAGGGTTTTGTTGTCGGCGGCCCAGACGATGGAGCCGGTGCGCTCGGCGGACTCGGAGAGGAGCTGGCCGGTGCGGAGATCCTTGACGCGGAGGGTGTACTGGCGGAAGCCGGTGGTGTCTGTGGAGAAGGCGAGGAGGTTGGCGTCGTCAGATACGGACATGCTGCCGATGGCGAAGAATTCGTGGCCTTTGGCGAGCTCGTTCATGTCGAGAACGACCTGCTCGGGTGCATCGAGTGGGAATGGCTGGCCGGGGGTGGCGGGCTTGCGGCAGTAGATGGGGTACTGGAGGCCTTCCTCGGTGCGAGTGTAGTACCAGAAGCCGTGATCGAGATAGGGGACGGAGACGTCAGTCTCCTTGATGTGGGAGAGCATCTCGTCGTAGAGCTGCTTTTGCAGGTCTTTGGTGGGCGCCATGACGGCTTCGGTATAGGCGTTTTCGGCTTCGAGGTAGGCGATGGTTTCGGGGCTGGACTTCTGGCGGAGCCATGCGTAGTCGTCTACGAGGGTGTAGCCGTGGAGGGAGATTTCTTTGCGTTCGACCCGAGCGACGGGCGGGGTGAGGGTGGTATCAGTGCTCATAGAAACAGGATAAAGGGAACGGATATGTGGCGGCTGTGGCAGGCGGGTTAAGTATTGTGTGGGGATGCGACGGGTAAGCGTATTCGCTTTGGTGTTTCTGGTGGTGCTGGGCGGGTGTCGAGCGGCGAGCGAGGCGAAGGTGTGCGCGTCGATTGTGGGCGCGAAACAGCGTGGTGGTGGAGGTTGCGCAGGATGGGAGCGCGAGCAGTGAACAGCGGACGATTACGGATCTGGCGCAGGTGCAGCGGCTGGCGGATTTTGCGAATGCACGGCGGAAGGTGCGGCAACTGAAGAGCGGCAACACGCCTTCGCCAGAGATTACGACATATTTTTACGAGAACGGTGCGTACCCGGGCGGGATTGGCTCGGGTAAGGATTTTCCTTCCCCGGGGTTACCCTCAAGGCCAGTGTGCTCTTCCTGCTTGTCGAGCCATGCGAGGACGCCGGCGCGGCGATAGAGGATGTGCCCCCCGATTCGCACGCGCGGCGGTCCCTGC
The DNA here is from genome assembly GCA_049965615.1 of Acidobacteriaceae bacterium. Classification (GTDB taxonomy): domain Bacteria; phylum Acidobacteriota; class Terriglobia; order Terriglobales; family Acidobacteriaceae; genus Acidobacterium. Next base: position 6,520 of record JBMFWD010000056.1, on the reverse strand, counting down.
CGCTTCACATGCAGGCGGTCGATGCTGCGGGTGCTGAGATGAAGATCCCGCGCAGGTTGCGCCTTGGTGAACAGGTTTGCACTTTCAAGCAGGCTGGTGTTGTCGCGCTCGGCGGCGGCGGAAGATGCGGTGAGTGGCTGGTCGATTGCGGTGGGCACGCCCGAATCCCTTCGAGTCAAGGCTCGCTTCAGGTAGCGGCTCAGGGGATACGCGGCGCTCGGTTCATTCCAGCCTCTGCGCTCGGACAAGATTGTCCTGCAAAGTGGCAGCGCGCAACCGCCGCCTGAGTGACTTGGCGGCGTTGATGACACAGAAACGCAGTTCTACGCGGCCTTTTGGTTGGCCTCTTGCAGGTTATTGACTTTAAGGGATTTTATGGTGCGCCCAGAAGGATTCGAACCTCCGGCCTATTGATTCGTAGTCAATCGCTCTATCCAACTGAGCTATGGGCGCATTTCGTTTGTTACTAACTCTACATACTTTAGCAAGACCTTAGCGGCGTGGCAACTCCGTACCTTGTGAAAGTTTGCGGAGAGGGAATGAGCCTTGCAGAATCAACGCCGGACGGGCCGTAACAGGCGCGGGAAAAGAAAACGGGCACGCAGGACTTGCGCGCCCGTGATGTTAGAAACGCAGGTTATTTTGGCGCCGGACCCCTGACGATCTGGACGAGGTTGGCGGGGTTAATGTACCTGGCGAAGGCTTGACGGACCTGATCGGCGGTAAGCGCTTCGTACTTGCGGGCGGCGATGACCGGCTCATTGAGAGGCAGGCCCTCGACGGCGCGCCCGAGCAGTCCATTAGCGACGGCGTTTTCGCTGGCTTCTCCGAGGGGAATCTGGCGCAGGAGGAGGGCCTTGGCCTGATGGAGTTCCGCGGGGGAAACGTCCTGAGTGCGCATCTGGTTGAGATCGCGCTCGATGATCTGGCGTGCCCTGGAGACGTTACCCGGGTCGCAGCCGTAGACGATGGAGTAGCTGGCGCGGGTCCTGGAGGCTCCGAGATTGACGCCGACGTAGTAGACCAGGCCGGTGGTCTGGCGGAGGTCATGGTAGAGGCGGGTTGCGTAAAAGCCGCCGCCCAAGACGTGCGTTCCAAGTTCGATGGGGTAGTAGGCGGGCGAGAAGCGGTTGAGGTTCAGCTGCTCGGCGAGTATGGCTTCATCCTGCACGCGCTCCTTGTCGGGAACATTGGCTGCCGAGGGCTTGTTGACCGGCACGGCGGGCAAAGTGGTGTCGGGCTTTGGACCGATTGCCTTCCAGCTTCCGAACCACTTTTCGATGACCGACCTGGCTTCCTCGGGAGTGACGTCGCCGATGACGACGATGGTGGTGAGATCGGGGCGCACGGTGGCGGTGTGGTAGCTCTTCACGTCGGCCAGGGTGAGCTTCATGATGGACTTGGGCGTGGCCTGGCGCAGTGTGGGGTCGGTGTCTGGTAGAAGAGCCTTCATGAGCGCACGGGAGGTCCGGTAGCCGGGGCTCTGCATGTTGCCGGCTACGAACTGCGCGGTTTGCATGCGAGTGATCATGAAAGCTCGCTGGGGGAGTGCGGGGTGGAGTTCGTTGTCGGCGAGCAACTGGACGCCGCGTGAGAAGTATTGCTTGAGCACCTGCAGAGAGAAGCTATAGCCGGCGCTCTCGTTGGCGGCGATGTCGTCGAGAGCCTTCTGGAAGGCGATGCGGTCCAGAGTGGTGGTGCCGTAGGAGTACAGCCCGTCGAGGAGGGAAGATACGCCTTCCTGACCCTTGGGCGTCTGGAGGTCAGCATTGTGCTTGACCTGGCCGACGACGGTGACGGTCGGGCTGGTGAGGTCGGTGCGGACGATGAGCCGGATTCCGTTTGGCAAGACGGTGTTGGATACAGCCAGAGATTTGTTGGGCACCTGGAGTTTGGCAAGCTGCTTTTCTGCCCATTCTGGCAGCTTTACCGGCTTGGTTGGGGCAGAGGTGACTTTCTCTTTGCCGCCGAAGCCTTTGCTGGCGACCGGGCCACCGGAGGCTTCGGGCTTGAGGGTTGCGGTGATGGTTTCCACGTTGAGGAGATATTGTTTTGCGACGCGATTGACGTCTGCCACAGTCACTTTGCGGATTGCGTCGATATCCTCTTCCGGAGAGGTGCGGCCTTCGGCTGCGAGCGCGTTGGACCAGACATTGGCGAGGCCGGGAATGGAGTTGCGCTGGAATTCAGCCTGCGCCAACTCGCTCTTTTTGGCAGCCTCGACGAGGTCGGCAGGGACACCGTTTTTGGCGTAGGCGTCGATGATGCCGCGCATCTCCTTGATGGCATCTTCAGGATCCTGGCTGGCGGGCAGAGCGACGAGCCCGAAGCCGACGCTGGCTTTGCGATAGGTTTCCGCCAGACCAAACTCGGCGGCGAGCGCCTTACCGGCCGGAACCATGGCATAGAGGTTGCCGCGCTGACTGGAGAGCACGTCGGAGAGGATGCTTGCGGCGGCATAGTCGGGTGAATCGGTGCCGGGCATGCGGTAGGCGATGAAGCCAAGCTGGTAGGGAAGATTGCTGGTGATGGTGAAGCTCTGGGACTTGAAAGGCTTGAGGTCGATATCGGGGCGGGCTGGGACCGGGTGGTTCGGGATACTGCCGTAGAGATCTTTGATGGTGGCGAGGGTGCTTTGCGGATCGACGTCTCCTACGACGATGAGGATCATGTTCGACGGTGAGTACCACTTCTTGTAGAAGTCCTTGAGCATGGCGCCGGTGGTCTTGTCGAAGGAGGGTTTGGTGCCGAGAGGATCATGCGCGTAGGGGGTTCCGGCGAACATGATCTGGTTGAGGCGGTGGATGAATTTGTAGGTCGGATTGGAAAGATCCTGGGCGACTTCCTGCTCGATGGCGCCTCGCTCTTGCTTCCATTCGGCTTCTGAGTCGTCGATTCCGGCGAGGCATGCGGCCTGTGCATGGAGCGCGACGTTGACGTCCGCGGCTGGCACTGTGGCGAAGTACTGGGTGATGTTTTGCTGGGTATCGGCGTCGTTGTCTCCGCCCAGCAGGGCATAGATGGCGGCGGTTTGATCCGCGGTCATTCCCTGGCAGCCGCGGAAAGCCATGTGCTCCTGGGCGTGCGCCATGCCGGGGAAGCCTTCAGGGGTTTCATTTCCTCCGACCATGAAATTGGCTTCGACGGTTGCGACCGGAGCCAGTGTGTTGCGGATGATGACGACGCGGGTCCCATTCGGAAGCGTAGCGCGAGTGACGTCCTTTTCCGGAACAGGCTTTGCATACAGGTTGGCGCAGGAAGCGGCCACCAGGGCCAGGATTGGTAAAAGGCGAAGTTTGTTCAAAGCTTTCTCCCGAAGGTATCTGAGGCTTGGACGGTAGACGCGGCAAATTGGCATCCGGATGGAACGCCTTGTGCGTTTTTAGGCACACGGAACCGGGCAACGGAACTATCCCATCCGGTGGTTCCTCAGGCGCATCTATTTGACGTGTGACTTCGATCACCGAATGTAACTTAATCCTCACGCCACAATATATCGAATCTACGCAGCAGAAACGAGGAACCATGACGTTTAAAGCTTTGATCGACAGGGAAGAGCCTACGCTTCCCGGGACCGTAATCCCCTCCGTGCTGGAGACTTTGATGCAGCGGCCGGCGGTGCATCCTCCACTGCCGACAGCGGTTGTGTGGCCGTGCAGCCAGTTTGCGCTGTCTGGAGCCATCGATGCCGCAGAGGCGGGCGTGATTGAGCCGATCTTGATTGCATCTAAGCGCGAATTGGAGGAGGTAGCCGGTGATCGTGCTCCATTGCTGAGCCGCTGCAGGATGGTGGAGGCAGCCGACGATCACGAGGCTGCGAGGATCGGAGCGGAGATGTGCCGTCATGGAGATGCGGCAGCCCTGATGAAGGGCAGCCTGCACACCGACGTGTTGATGCATGCTGTGCTGACCAAGGATTCCGGCCTGCGCACCACGCGGCGTGTGAGCCATATTTTTGTGATGGATGCGCCGCTTTATAACCGGACACTTTTTATTACCGACGCCGCGATCAATATTTATCCAACGCTGGATGACAAGGTTGGTATAACGCAGAACGCGATTGACCTTGCCCGAGTGCTGGGAGTGCCGGAGCCGCGCGTCGCTATACTTTCTGCAGCGGAAACGGTGTGCTCAAAGATTACGTCTACCCTGGATGCCGCGGCTCTTTGCAAGATGGCGGAACGCGGTCAGATTACGGGGGGAATTCTGGACGGCCCCCTGGCCCTGGATACGGCAGTAAGCCGGCAGGCGGTGGAAGTGAAGGGAATCCGTTCTGATGTTGCAGGGAAGGCCGACATCCTGGTTGTTCCGGACCTGGAGTCAGGAAACATGCTGGCAAAGCAGCTGGAATACCTTGGAGGGGCGGCGCTGGCGGGCATCGTGATGGGAGCGAAGGTTCCGGTGATCCTGACCAGCCGTGCCGATCCTCCACGGTCACGAGTAGTTTCCTGCGCGATAGCGGCATTGCTCGCGCGCGAGGGCAAGAACAAGAACTGATTCTGACTTTGTGAATTCCGCGCCCTTGATTCGCTTGCACTTGTTGTGAGCGGATTGGGGGCGCGGTTTCCTTTTTGCGATGTCTGCCTCTTGCTGCCTGCCATAGGTGCTTTCGAGGGTTTTGGGCGATATGGCTCTGTGATCTGCATCACGTCCCCACGTGTCCGACGACACAGGCGCCAGGCGGAAAAGGGAGGATTCTAGACCGGATAGGGGGACTAAGCCCATGCGGCCTGGAATTGAGGATGGCTTTGCGCGGAGTTGTTACGCTGCGCCCGACCGTATTGTTGTTGCAACCGCACTGACCGATCTGGAATACCTTGTACCCGACGCGATAGCGCACGCAGAGGCGGCACGGGCCGAACTGGTGTTTGTGCATGCGATTGTGCCGGGCGAGCCGCCGGCGAAGGCTACCTACTACAACCCGCTCAAGGCGGATCGCGACGCAAGGTTGACGCTGGAAGTGCTCTCGCGGCACATTCGGGCGCGCAATATTGCGTGCAGTGTCGCTGTTCGTCATGGGTCTCCGGTGGAAGTACTGGAAGAGTTTTTGCGCGAGAGAGCTACGGGCCGGTTGATGATCGGAACACGGGCGAACGCTGAAGGGAATGCAAACGAGCTGGGAAGCACGGCTGCGCAGTTGCTGCTGCAAACACCGATTCCGGTTTGTGCAGTGCCGCCGCAGATTAGGCAAGACGTTAAGTCAAAGATCCCTGTTCAGAATGCGAAGAGCGAAGAAAAGCCGAGGAAGATTCTCTATCCGGTAGGAGAGCAAGGCCCGAATCCGGAAGGTGTGCGTTATGCCCTCGATCTCGCACAGTACTTTCGCGCTGAATTGATACTGCTTCAGATTTCTGGGGGTGGGAGCGTATCAGCGGCTTCTTCATCGATTTCCTGCTCTGCAGGCCTGTGGCCAAGCATGCGCCGCATGACTCATCCCGATGGCTCAGTGCCGGCGCTGCTGGGTGCTGCACAGGAAGCGGGCGCTTCGTTGCTGCTGGTGGAGGCTCCGCCTTCGCTCGCAGGCAGTGCCGCGACTCCCGCAACACTGGCGGAACTGGTTGCCCGGGCAACGTGCCCGGTGCTTGCATTTCCCGTTCTTCCAATGGACCACAAGCATCCGGATCTTCGGGTTCTGCCTGGCTTCCATTCGAATACGTCTGCAGCTTCCTCTGTCGGAGTTCACTGATGGCATCCGCAGCCCACTCGTCGCGCGGATATAACGCAAGATCGCGTCACGATGCGTGGACGAGGTCAGGTGTTCGCGAAGCAAGCAGGGAAGCACGGATTGCAAGGGCAATTCTTGCGATGGCCAAAGCTGAGGCCTCCTGCCTGGGCGGCGCGCAGCTTCTGCGTGTTGGCGTGAATGTTGGGGCGGATTGCGACATCGATATTCCGGCGCTCGAAGACGCGCTGAAGCTGATTCGTCATGACACTGGACTTGAGGGCATCGTGATTCATCTTTCTCTCTGTCCGCGGATTTACTGCTGCGATAGCTGCGGACGTGAATATGCGTCCGAGAGTAGCCTGCAGCGCTGCGTGGAATGCGGGTCTGCTGATTGCAGCCTGATGAGCGGCGATGAGCTGGAGCTCGCCTTTATAGAGGTTGCAAGACGATGAAGCTTTCAGGGTCAAACAAGCTTTGCAGGCCCGGCAATGCAATCTATGTAGATAAGCTGTTAGATATAAGATAATAACTATTATAAAGTAGTTATAAGAAATACTTGTGATCACTGCTGTCCAAATTAGCCGGCGACGAACTGGCGGGATAGCGAAAACTGCGGTGTTTTCAGACTGATGGTTGAGTTGCGGGGTAGAGGTTGGCATTGTTGCTGTCCAAGCTAGTTGACGCAAAGAGCAGCATCTGTTGGGTGGCGGCGGTGAGAAGTGGCGGCGGTTGAAAGGGCTCATCGATCCACAGCCAGAGGTTGCGATAGACGAAGAGTTGCTGGCGTAACAGAGCGGCCAGATTGGACAGGCTCCAGCCGAAGCGGGAGCGCAGTTGCAGATACTTCAGCAGCAG
>JBMFWD010000055.1:0-19029 GCA_049965615.1 Acidobacteriaceae bacterium | reverse complement strand
GTCTGATGCATCTCCGGGTCGCGCTCCTTCTTGCTGTTCTTGGTCGAGGAAGGCGCCGCGATGATGGTGGCGTCGACGATCGTGCCGGTCGCGATGCGAATGCCCTTGCGCTCCAGATAGAGGTTCACCGTATCGAAGATCTGGCCGCATAAATCGTGGGCTTCGAGCAGGTGGCGAAAGTTCAGAATGGTCGTCTCGTCGGGCGCTGCGGCGCGCCCCAGGTCAACCCCCGCAAACCCGCGCAGCACGGGCGACTCGTACAGCGCGTCTTCCACTCCGGGGTCCGACAAGTTCAACCAGTGCTGCAGGAAGTAAACACGCAGCATGATGCCGAGACCAACCGGACGCCGTCCCTTGCCCGCCTTCGGATAATACGGCTCGATCAAAGCCTCTAACTCGGACCACGGCGTCACCGCTTCCATGGTACTCAGAAACTGCTCTCTGCGGCTGGGGAGGGAATACTTCTCGAAACTCGGCTGGCAGGCAAAGGTTATCTGGCGCATCGCGTCCTGCTCACTCCTACGGTGTTAGACGCCAATGACGCGGATTCGGGACTTAATCAGAGGCTCCTTAACTGTTTGTCTCAGCCAAGGGGGCAACCCCTCGTCGAAATCAATCCGACATCGACATTCGATTCCTTCGTACTCGGTTGAAAACATACGCAAGCATCCGCACCTCCGCGTCTGGGACTCCAACCCGCGCCTGCTTCAACACTTCCATGATCTGTTCCAGACTGAAGCGATTCTTATTCCCTGCCAACTCTCTGCCTTCATAGGCTCAGTTTCGGCCCAGGACGAACGTCTTTCCTTGTACCAGATTCCCATGGCCGATCAGAACTCCATGCGGGCAGCGAACTGCGCCAGACGGTAATTCGTCAGTAGCGCGCTGGCCTGTCCAAACGATTGCGGATTATCCAGGCTTGCGCTGATCGACTGCGGATCAAAGCGGACGCTGTTGGTCACGTTGAACATGTCCCAGCGGACGACGAGTTTTGCCCGCTTGGTGATTGGAAAGGTCTTGGCTACCCCTTCATCCCAGTCAAAATATCCGTCACCGCGCAAGGGGTTTCTGCTTCCCGACTGTCCAGGCAGCGCATGATCGAACGCAGCAAACACCGCAGCGGGGTCGGCAAAGCGTTGCGACAGACTGCCTCTGGCATTGGCTCGCGAGGGAATCGGCGCAATCTGCTGTGCAAATCCTTGGATATCCCAGTTCGTGGGATAGTAGGCCCCGTTGTTCACCATGAAGGGAAGGCCACTCGTCCAGCGAACAATGCCGGTTGTCTGCCACCCTCCGACCAGTTCGTCAGCAAGCCGATTGATTCGGCTGAAATACTTCTTCCCTCTCCCCACCGGCAGATCCCACACAAAGTTCGAATTGATCTGGTGGCGAAGATCGAAATCCGAAGGTCCATAGAGCTGGTTCGGCTCCCACGTATTCATGATCTGCGCATTGTTTGTGGTACCAGAATTACCAAGCCGTTCTGCCTGAGAGGTAATATCGAGCGACTTTGAGTAGGTGTAGTTGAGGTCCGCCTGCAAACCGCCAAAGTGCTGCCGATAGACCACCTCAAGCCCATTGAAGTTGGAGTGCCCAATCGAACGCCAGGCATAAAGGGCGGAATATTGTGAGTGGTAGTAGCGAAACGCCGGATAGCTGATGCCCGCGCCAATATTACCGTTAGGCAGCGATCCCGGCGTGTCCAACTGATAGAGCGCGTAGGTCTCGTTATACAGATTGCTCAGGAACAAGGCATAGACATTTTGCGTGGCAGTCAGCGGGCCGTATCCCATCCCAATGTCCTGACCATCCAGTCCGCCAAACTCCTTCTCCCAGTAAGGATTGGAAGCGATGGAACCAACTGGCGTGTTTGCCCGAGCCAGCTTCGCCATCTGCGCCGCAGCCGTAAAATAGGTGGTGCCGCCAACGGCCAGGTTGAGTGGCATGGCCACATCTTCCTGCGCCAAAAGGTGGTGCGCGTAGCGCCCAACCCAGGAGACTTCCAGCGAAGCGCCGTGACGAAACTGCCGGGTAATCGACAAGTCGAAAAGATGCGAATACGGCGTCTGGATCGCGGAATCCAGCCCCCAGCTGATGGCGAAACTGCCGTCCCCACTCTCTGCGGGTATTGCCGGGAATCCGCCCGCAGGCGCAGCAGGTAACAGCGACTGCGGGACCTCATTCAATCCCGTAAATCGCGGCGCGGACTCAATTGCTACGGAACCAGGAGCGTTGGAAAGATGGGATGAGAGTCCGTACGAACCCGTGGTGTCAAATGTCTGCACAATGGCTGCACCGAAGGAGTCATACACAAGGGAGTATCCGGCGCGAATACTGCTCTGCTGATCTCCGAACAGTTTCTTCCAGAATCCCCCCGAAGGCGCCGGCGAATAGGCAAACGCCAACCGTGGCGCAAAATCAGCTTTCTCCGGGCTCCAGAAATCCGGCGCGTTGTTGTAACGGCCATTCAGGTTGAAGCCGAGTTGGCCCACGTCGCTGGCCGAGCCGCCCGACGCCCCTTGCGAGGCGCTGCTGGCAAGGTACTGCTGCAGAGAATAGGGAGTGCAACTGCTTCCTGAAACCAGGCAGGTTCCCACCTGCGTTCCACTGGTTTCCGCAGGCGCCTGCAGATACGAGTAGCGTAATCCGTAGGTCAGCGTAAGTGACTTGGTCACTCTCCAGGTGTCCTGCGCATAAAACTCGTACTCATTCCAGCGATACTCCCTTTTCACGGCAGCGCCAACCGGCAGCGTGCCGCCCGTCTTCGTGTAGTTGTAGACGGCATCCCCTTCGGTGATGGCCCCCACAATATTCAGCAGGGCAGAATTGTACTCGTTGCCGTAATTGGCAAAATCCACTGCTGGAAAACCGTAGGCCTCCGGATCGAACGGGCCGTTGCTGTTGGCAATGGTCGAACTGCGCGTCAGCCAGCCCTGGTTCATGATGCCGTCAGGAAATGACTGCGCATTGCTGGCGCGTCGATCATCGATCAAGAGGATGTTGGTGCCAAAAGAAAAGTTGTGATTGTGCTTCGTCCACGACAAGTTGTCCACGAGGTTCTGCACTGGGATGATGAACGATGTCGACCGGGCAACTGAAGTTGGCTGCGCCACCAGGGAAAAATACACGATCGGCTGATCTGCCGCGCCAGCGCTGTCCACTCCCTGCCGCGTTAGCCCATAACGAAGGTCATTCACCAGGTTATTCCGGATCAGCCAGGTATAGCCCGCTGCGTATCCTTTGTTGTTCGTCAGCACAGTGGTCTGCGGAGGCTGACCAGGAAAAGCCGGTGGTGTTGGCTCCCTGTCATTCATCAGGTTTCCGCGCCAGAAGAATGTGTGCCGGCCTGAACCTGGGTTCCAGTCGATACGCGCAATATAGGTGTCGTATTTGCGATGAATCGTGTAGGGAAATCGATAGCCGATACTGTTAAGACCATCCCCCTGCGTCGGGTCATTGCCCGCCGGATAATTATTCAACACCTTCAGCAGAGCGGCATTCTCTCCGATATTTTGCGGGTCCATGTATTGAATGTCAGCCGGGCTAAGCGTATATACAGAATCGCCACCGCTCGTATTCACGTACTCATAATTCAAATAGCCCTGCCGATAGCTGGTCGTCGGAACCAGACCGGCGTTCACGTTGGTACCCTGCGAGTCGCGACGACCTTCGTAGTTTAAAAAATAAAATAGGTGATTCTTGATGACCGGGCCGCCAATGGCCGCACCGAAAATATTCCGCACCAGGCTCTCAGGACGATTCGGAAGTGATGCCGCCAGTTCCTGCTGCTTGTTGAAGAAGTCGTTCGCCTCCAGGAGATTCGAGCGATTGTATTCATAGACCGCTCCATGGAGTACGTTTGATCCACTCCGCGTGACCAGCGCCACCTGCGCGCCGGAGGAGCGGCCCTCGGCGGCATTCGGATTACTCGTCGTCACACGAAATTCGGCAACCGAATCCTGAGTTGCCCGCAGCACGCTTGTAAAAGCATACCCGTTGTTTACATCATTGACGTCAATACCATCGAGGGTGATGTTGGACTGATCGCTCCGGCCGCCATTCACCGACCCAGCCCGGGAGTCATTCGCATTGTTGCCCACGCCCTGGGTGCCGTTCACGTCGTCCGACCTTCCCAGAAAAGTAACTCCGGGTTGAAGGCTCAACAGATCCGGGACGTTGCGCTGATCCAAAGGCAGAGACTCCACCTGCTTCTGGTCGAACGCGTTGCCCAGAGTGGCGTCCGTAGTATTCAACATCGTCTGCTCGTCCGCGTTGACCGTTACCTTCTGGACCACCGTTGCCGCACCCAGCACAACATTTACAGTAGCTGGCTGGCTCACGAGCAGGTTCATATTGGTTCGCACGGACGTAGCAAAGCCAGTGGCGGAAACTGTCAGCGTATATTGACCCGGTGTAAGCTGCGAGAACTGATATTGGCCGCTACTGTCGCTCGCGCTGTGACGCATGGCGCCCGTGGATTGCAGCTTCAAGAGAATTTGTGCGCCCGGAATCACAGCCCCGCTTGCGTCCGTGACGCTACCGTTGAGCGACGTGGTGGCCTGGGCTTGTGATATGCCAACCCCGGCAAGGCTAAACAGCAACAACAGAAAAAGAGTCTTGAAGGCCTTCCAACGCGTCATCACTGCTCTCCTGAAAAGTGGAACTCACTTCACCCTAAGACGGGCGGAAGACACAGAACACCCTCGTCTGTCGGGGCCGAAACGGGAACAGCATTAAGCAACAGCTAACTGACCGAATTAACGGAATTGGACTGGAGCATAGCATTGGAAGAGGACCAGCGCAACAAGTTCTTTACACAATGCCGCCAACAGCGAATTTGCCTCTAAAGAAACATCCGTGTAAGCCGCCTTCGAGAGATACTTCTGTCCCCGCAGCGCAATCAGGTACTCCTGCTCGGTTGAAACCAGATCCGGACTGTACAAGGTAAACAGCGGCTGTCCCTTCTTGATCTCCTGCCCCACATAGCTCAGAAACGCCTCCTGTATCCATCCCGCTGCCTTCACGTGGACGCGCGCAATCTTCTCCTCATCCGCGTGCAGCAGTCCGACAGTTTGAATCGTCCTCACCAAGTGAGCGCGACGCACCTTTGTGTACGTCACGATGAACCTCTGCTGGGTAGCCGTATCCAGCATCACCGTTCCGGCAGGCATGTTATTCATGCCCTGCATCTCCGTCCCCGCCATCGACTCTTCGCCGGAAGACGACTTCGCACCCTTCTCCACAGGCATATTCTGCATGTCATGCATATCCATGCCCGCCATAGACCCGCCGCTGTTGCCCGCCGATGCGGGCTCCGTCGAGCCGGCATGCGCCACGGCTTGCACCTTGTGCCCGGCAAACTGCCACACCACCACCTCCTCCCAGCAGCGCTCCCATCGCAAACAGGGCCAATGTAAGAGTTACAACACGCATTTTCCCTTCGAATTCCATGGCCATCCCCCTCACTTGGTTAATTCCCTGCCGACCAGCGGCTCCAGTTGCGCCAGCGCCGACTCGTACTGGCTCGGTTCCCGGTAGTAATCCACCTCGTAATCGAGCACGTAGGCGAAGTTATCCGGCATGGATAGAAAATCCACCTTCCCCACCTCGTACGCCGACATCGAAGACTCCAGCGCCAGCGAAGACTGCGGCACGATCGCCTGTGAATACAAATTCATCAGCTTCCTCGCCGACTGCGCTGCCAGGTACTCCTGCTTGATCTCGTAGTTCACCGTCGTGCGACGCTCGTCGAGATTCTTGCTCGCTCCAATCAATGCGTGGCTCGCTTCGATCACGCTTTCTCTTTGCTTGTGCCTGTAAAACACCGGGATATTCATTCCCACCATGAAGCCGTTCGAGTCCTGCAGGTCCGGCCGCTGCTGGCAGGTATAAGTCACCGTAAAGTCCGGCTCATAGGACTTCTGCGCCAGCTTCACCGCATCCCGCCCACTCTCCACAACACGCCTTTCCTGCGCCATCCCCCCATCATTCACGTGCGCCAGCGCATAGAGCGCAGGCAGAGTCATCTGGAAGTTCGCCGGTGTAATCGGCGTGGACTCCGGCAGCGCAGCATGCGATCGAGCCCGATGCGTTCGGGCAGGGTGCCGACGCCAGCGCGGGTCCGGCTGAAAGCGTTGCCAAAAGGATGACCGTTACGAGTTTGGCAAGATACTTCACTTGCCGTTCATCATGCGCTCATCTCACTCCCGGACTGTGATTTGGATCACTCTGATGAAACTCCTGGTGAGAGAAGATGATGAAAACATCAACCCCTGAGACTGCATGCCAATCCAACTTTTGATATTCCGTGCCCTGGGCCGGCAGCACGCATCACCCAGGCCCAGCCGTCAATCCGAATGATCGATAAAACTTAAGTTGCAAATCAAGCAGGAGCTCCATCCATGAAACAACACGAATCCGCTGCCCGTCCCGAGTCTCCCAAACCACTCGCGAGTCAACGCCCCGCTCTGAAGTACGCCCGGCTTTCGACTCGCGTCCTTACCAGAGGAGCGCTCGTCGCCTCCCTGGCTCTGGCCGGATTGCTATATATCGGTCTCCCCGCCCACACCAACGCAGCGACCGGCAACCAGGCCGTCCAATCCTCCGTAGCCTCTTCACAAAGCATCACACCGCACCTTGTCGACACGGCCTTCGCTATGCCTGCTCCGCCGGCAAAAGACTCAGATTCGGCGACGCTCATCAAAAAGGGCAGCCAGCTTTTCCAGGCTCACACCTGCTCGGCCTGCCATGGGCCCAAGGCAGAAGGCACAGCCATCGCGCCTCCACTGGCTGGCATCGGGCATTACTTCAACGAGGAAACCTTCAGCACGCTCATCCATCACCCCAATGCGCAGATGACGGCCAAGGGCATGCCGCCCGCTCCGCTCTCTGACCAGCAAACCCACGCTCTCTGGACCTACCTCAACTCCATGCCCGTACCGGAACACCTTGCGCCGGGAGTTCCCGCAGTCGTTATCTTCAAGGACACGGCAGCCAGCGCACCCAGATCAACCACACCACCTCATGCCATCGCCACGGCCCGGTCAAATCATCGGACCGCGGCAGCGGCCGTCTAATGAGCCCGCAACCATTGTGGAAACCAGAAGGGTCCACTGGCCTGCATTCTCAAACAGCGGTCCGTGGACCCTGGTCATTGTCCCGCGTCGGTTCAGGGAACGCGCAAGTCCCTATCGCGTAAGGGCAATTGAGAGTTCGCCAGCCAGCAGGCCAGCCGAGACTCCGATAAATGTTCCGGCAATAACGTCACTCACAAAATGCCATTCGCCCACCACCAGCAACACTGCCGCAACAAGCAGCAGTGCTGCTAGCGGCAGGATGCTCCTGCGATAGAACCGCATGAAAACTCCCGCGAAGGAACCGGACAGGGCCATGTGGCCCGAAGGAAAACTGCTCTTGGGATTGCCGCCGAAGAAATGGAAGGCGTGCCGGGTTCCGTGCAGCACAGCCGCGGGGCCTGCCACTCCAAAAAAGAACTTCAAGGTGGCGTCATTGACTGCGTATGCACAAATTGAGGTGAGGCACGCCAGCATGGTGGCTCTTCCCAGGAGGGACAGGCGTCCACGTGTAATTCGAAGAACAATCAACACGAGCGCAACAGCGGATTCGATGCTGAGAAGCACGGCGCTTGCAAATCCTGTCGCCAGTGTTTGGGCCGATGACAGAACTCCCCGCACAGAAGAGGCTACTGGTACGTCGAGGTAAAAAAATACCACGACGACTGCGAGCGAGCACACGAGAAGAGAGAGAAGCCATTTCAAAGCGTAAGCGCAGCGACTGTATTGCTCCGTTGGGTTTGCGCTCTGCTGGCGTGAATCGTCTACATCCTGAAACAATCAGTCTCCCCCCAAGGCCACCCGTAGCGGTCCCCTGGAAACATTCGTTGAATTTGGTTTGCTGCTTGTGAGGCCGTTCTGGAGAGAATCCCCCAGATTTGATGATATCCGGTCAGAGTGACCCAATCGGTGAAGTCAATCCCGTGAATCGCGCCATTCCAGGCGGACCACCCGGGCTGAATGCCATACTGGTCGGCATTATTGACGGTGTTCTATCGTCGAAGATCTCAAAATAGCTTGGAACTTTCCAGAAGAATGGTCACCGGACCTTCGTTGACCAGTGAAACGGACATCATCGCCCGGAACTCCCCCGTTTCGCATCGCAGGCCGCGCTGGCGAATCAGGGCAACAAAGTCCTCGTAAAGCTCGCGAGCCTCCTCAGGGCGCGCTGCATCGTCAAAGGAAGGGCGCTTGCCCCACCGAACATCGCCGTACAGGGTGAATTGCGACACCACCAGCACCGCTCCGCCAATCTCCGCGACGCTCTGATTCATCTTGCCGGCTGCATCTTCAAAGATGCGCAGCCCGGCGACCTTTTCGGCAAGATACTCTGCGTCGGCCCGGGTATCGTTTCGGGATACACCCAGCAACACCAGCAGGCCCGGACCAATTTCCCCCACGACTCGTCCGCCCACGGCGACTGAAGCGCTTGAGACGCGTTGTACGACGGCACGCATTGCCGCTCCAGAGTAGCATTGGAACGGCGCCGATCTGCATGGACCCTCGAAAGACTCAGGTTGCCTCACGGCGTTGCGGCCTGTCCCGGTTTTGACTCGGCGTAAAATAGGGGCGGCTTCCGGCCCACACTTATGCCCCCGGAAAGAAGGATTCTTCGTGCACCAGACCATCGACGCCCATCCGCGAAAGCGCTCCGTCAATCTTGCGCTTCTGGCGGCTATTTTTTTGATTGTCGTGATTCTGTTTGGGAGCTCCTCCGCTCTCTCCTGGTATGTCGACGCGCTCTGGTTCAAGGCTCTTGGCTACGGTGGTGTCTTCTGGAAGAGCTGGGGTCTGGAGTGGGGCTCCTTCGCATTCTTCTTTGTCGTCAGCTTCCTCTTCCTCTATGGGTGGTTCCTTATCCTCTGGCGGATGCACCAGGCCGATCTGCCGCGCGACCGGGAGGTGATCATCGGTGAGCAGCGAATCAGCATTCCCGTTCGCCGCGCCCTGCGCATTGGCGGCGTCGCCGTTTCGCTGGTGGTGGCCGCCACCACCGGAACCGCAATGATGGCCAACTGGCCCACGCTCGCACTGTGGTGGAACGCGCCCCGGGCCACTGCGCCGTTTGATCCCGTATTCCACCGCCCGCTCAATTTCTATCTCTTTACCCTGCCGGCGTGGCAGCTCCTCAGCGGCTGGCTCCTGGGCCTCGCCTTCGTGGCCGCGCTTGCCGCTGCCGGCTTCCTCCTGCTCTCCAGCAGCGCTCGCACCGCTGCAAAGGGACGCAGCAGCCTTCGCTTTGCCCTGCCCTGGCGCGGACTCTCCATCGCGTTCTCCTTCTTCCTTCTGATGGTCGCGGCGCAGGTTTACCTCAATCGCTTCGACACGCTCCTCGGTACGCACACCATATTCAGCGGCGTGGACTATACAGACGCGCACGTGAACATCACCGGCATGCTGATTGTCGCGATTGCGCTGCTCTTCGGCGCAGGCATCGCCGCCTTCAACGCGCTCCGCTCGCCGCGCGCCAGCCGGCTGGTAGTCGCCGTCGTTCCTGCCATGGCCTGCTTTCTCATCATCCAGGTCGTCGGATGGTACGTCGGTAGCTTCATCGTCAAGCCCAATCAGCTCGATAAGGAACGCCCCTACATCGCCTGGAACATCCAGTGGACTCGCAAGGCCTGGGATCTCGACCGCATCACCCGGCAGCACTTTCCCGCAGTCACCACGCCTGACGCTGCCGACCCGGCCAACAACCAGGGGACCATTGAAAACATCCGCCTCTGGGACTGGCGCGCCCTCCAGAGCACTCTGCGGCAGATTCAGGAAATCCGCACCTACTACGACTTCCCAGACATCGACATCGACCGCTACAAAATCAACGGCAAACTCCGCGAGGTCATGCTTGCGCCGCGCGAACTCAATCAGAACAAGCTTCCGGTGAGCAGCCGTAACTGGATCAACGAAAAGCTCATCTACACTCACGGCTACGGCATCACCATGAATTCCGTCAACGGTTTTACCGCCGAGGGACTGCCCAACCTCTACCTGAGCGATATGCCCGTCGACAGCACCGTACCGAGCCTGAAAGTCACCCGGCCGGAGATTTACTTTGGCGAACTCACCAACTCCGACGTATACGTCAACACGCATCAGAAAGAGTTCAACTACCCGCAGGGCCAGGCCAACAACTTTAATAATTACAACGGAACCGGTGGCATCGTTCTTGGCGGCATGCTGCGCCGCATCCTTATCTCTGCGGACCGCGGCGACCTCTGGAAGGTTCCCTTCAGCAACGACATCACCTCACAGAGCCGCCTGCTCATGCGCCGCAACATCCTTACCCGCGTTCACGATCTCGCGCCTTTTCTCACATGGGACTCAGACCCCTACATCGTTCTGGGCGACAACGGCCACCTCTACTGGATGCTCGACGGATTTACGAGTTCGAACACCTATCCCGACTCCGCCCATTACCAGTTCGGCGACGGCGACATCAACTACCTGCGCAACAGTGTCAAGGTAGTCATCGACGCCTACAACGGCGCCACCACTTTCTATGTTTTTGATGAGCACGATCCCATCATCAACGCCTGGCGACGGCTCTTCCCCTCGCTCTTCAAAGATGCATCGCAGATGCCACCCGATTTGCACCGCCACATCCGCTATCCGGAGCTTCTGCTCGCCGAGCAGGCCCAGGTCTATGGCCTATACCACATGAGCGACCCGGAAACTTTCTACAATCGCGAGGATCTCTGGACCGTTGCCTCCGAACTCCGGGCCACGAACGACGGCAACCAGCAGGAACAAACGATGGATCCGAATTACGTCCTGATGAAGCTACCCGGTTCCACGCAGGTCGAGTTCATCTCTATCCTTCCCTTCACTCCCGCCAACCGGAACAACCTCATTGGCTGGATCGCCGGCCGCAGCGACGGAGCCAACTACGGCAACGCTGTCGTCTATGACTTCCCCAAGACCAAACTCGTGGACGGGCCCATGCAGATTGAGGCACGCATCGACCAGAACGCCGCACTCTCCGGCCAGCTTACCCTCTGGAACCAGCAGGGCTCCCACGTCATCCGCGGCTCCCTGCTTGTCATCCCTTGCGGCAAGGCGCTGCTTTACGCCGAACCCATCTATCTGCAGGCCCAGCAAAGCCCCATGCCCGAACTCCGCCTTGTCGTCCTCGCCCTGCAGGACAAGCTTGCGTACGGACCTGACTTCCAGACTGCCCTAAACGCGCTCTTCAACGGAGAGCCATCCTCGCTCAGCCAATCCACGGCTGGCGCGTCCAGCCAAAGCAGCGCCCCCACAACCACACTTGCGCCCGTTTCCACAAAAATCATCGAAAAACAGAGCGCACTTATCGCCGCTGCCGCCAAAGATCTTTCCGACTACCAGAACCTGACCGCCCAGGGCAAACTTGCCCAGGCGGGACAAAAACTCGAAGATCTGAAAAAGAAACTCGCACAGTTACAAGGGGTCTCGCAATAGCAGAAGACAACTCGTCGAAGTCACTACGACTGAGCATTACTGTTCCCGGAAAGACATCTCGCTAACCCGCTACGGAATCCTCATTCCCCACGAATGGTCCATCCGCTGCGACCGGGCCCCATCTACTCCACCGCGTATAGCGGAGCCGCCGTCATCTCATCCCATAAATGATCGAGAATCCGTGCAATTTCGTGGACCAGCCGCAGAATGCTGCGCTGTTCCTCTTCTTCACTGGCAGCCTGCATCCACTCCGGCCAGGCGGAACGCGGTGGCACAGCCTCGGGCATGGAAGCGGTTGCCACGTGCGTAGTTTCCTGCTGCCCTCTCAGGTAAGCCGCCATGGCTGCCAGGCGCTTCGTGCAAACAGTGTCAAACTCCTCAATGTCGCGCAGCGTTTCCTTCGTGAGCGTACTCGCCACGGCAAAGGCCGTGTACTGCAGCAGGGCCAGTTGCAGCAGAAACAACGTACGCAACGCTGCCTGCCACCGGCGAATCCTGTCCCGTGCCGCCATGTGCTGGCTGCGCAGCGGACCAATCTCAAATGGAACCGCGTCCGCCTGTCCATTCACCGCCGAGAAGTTCGTCGTAATCCTGGCACGCAGCCGCCGCACACGCGTAATAGCGGAACGATCAGGGTCGAGCAGCGAAAATGCGCTCAGCTTCGCCAGCAACTCCAGGTTATTCGTGAAGGTCTCCACCATCTGCATCACGGCCTTCTTGGGGTGCAGTTGCTCAAACACCAACCACATCATAAAAATGCCCAGCAGCACGCCAAACGCACGGTCACGCGCAATCGTCAAAGAAAGCTGAATGTGAAACTCATTCACATTAATCAGGTAGAACGCCAGGGCAATTTGCAGTCCGCAATAAGAGAGCCGAGTACTCGAAGTTCCAATCCAGGCCGCAATCGCGGTGACACCGGCAAACAGAAGCGTGAATCCCGTAATGTCATCGATCCATGGAAGCACCAACACCTGCGCGCCCATGCCAAACACAAACCCACCAATCACGGCTCCCGCGATGCGCAGCAGCTGGCGCTGACGCGACGATCCAATACTGGAAAGCGCAGTCAGAACGCAGGTCGTCACGGAAGTCGCCAATCCCGGCCATCCCATCATCATGTAAGCCACGTAGCACAGCATGCCCGCCAGGCACCCGCTCAATGCGTAACGCAAATGTTCTGGATTCTCAAAGGCATCGCGGACAAACAGGCGGGAGTCCGGTTGCGTGCGATCGGTAAATGCCTCGAACTCTTCCAGTGAAGCAGACCCGGCAACCACCTTCGGAATCAGCGAAAACATTTCTTCCAGTTCCCGCAGCAACGGCGTGCGAGACGAAGAGGCCGTCGGCTCCAGCGCCGGAGGAGCGCACTCCCCCGCTACACACTGCCGAATCAGCGACAGTTCGTCGGCCATCCTTCCCGCAATCTGGCGGTCTGAAGGAGAAAGCTCCGGAACGGCGTGGGCCAGCGCCGCTGCAAAGTCCACTGATCGCCCCGTCAGCGAAACGATGGCATTCATCTGCGCGCGGTAGACGCGTGAGAAATTCGAACGAGTGACCATCCGCCGCAAGCCGCCGACCCCAACCATCGCTTCCTGCGTAATGTGACGGTCCAGGTCCGCCGGAATCGCCTGGCACTCCGCGAGGCAGCGCAACAGGTTCTCTATGATCTTAAGGCGATCATGGATGCCAAGGGTCAGCTCATCCTGCTTCCGGAATGCGTGAAAAACGGCCTCCACCGCAATCGTAACCGCCGCACCAATCGCAGGAGCGAGCACACTCCACAATGTCAGTTGCACATTGCGCTCTGCCGGTCCGGGCAAATACCAGATTGCAAGCGCCGTCGTACCAATCAACCCGATACCGCTGGCAATCGTGTAATTTTCCAGCGTTCGGATCAAATAGAAAATGAGGAATATACTGACCGCTTCCCAGCAGAAATGCGTCAGCGGGATGGAACCAAACATACGCCCGCCGATGGGCACGAACAGGGCGCACGCGGCAAAACCGATGCTCACATGAACGACGGACTTAACCGTCGAAAACAGGTTTTCCCGGGAAATAATAAAAGCGTAGAGCGGACCCACCGCACCGTTCGGAATCCGAAAGGTCATGATCAGGATCATGGTGATGGTGGCCGAAATCACCATGCGCGCCACCAGCAGCCCGCGGCCCGGATACGGCGCCAGTTCGCTGCGCAGGAACTCTCTAAACCACGTGGTAAAACCTCGCGTATCCGTGCGCGCGACCGCTGCAGTAGCCATCTGTTATCTCTTGCTCTGGAACAGCCCCGACACGCCGTGGACTACAACCACGGCAGACTCACCCACACGAAAATCATGCGAAGGCCCGTCCAGTATTCGAATGCGAACCGGGAAACGGGATGCGAGGTGAACCCAGTTCAAGGTGCGCTGCACATCCGGCAATCCCTTGCTCAGCCTGCCTAAAATGTCGGAGTCCGGCTTTACGCCATATCCCACGCTGTCCACCACGCCGTGCAAGCGCAATCCGGGGCGCGACATGATGTACACATCGGCCTTCATCCCAGGACGGATATGCGCAAGCTGCGTCTCGCGAAAATTCGCCAGCACCCACCACCTGCGCGTATCGATCAGCGTAAAAATCTGCTGGCCGGCATGCGCATACTCGCCCTTGGAGATGGTAAGGTTGGTCACCCGCCCATCAAACGGAGCGTAGATACGGCAGTTATCCAGGTAGTACTTTGCCGTTTCAATGGCAGAGAGCTTTCCGCTTCTCTGCGCGAGCAGCGGCTCCAGCGTCAACACTGCGTGGGACGCCTGCTTCACCTGCGCGCGGCTCTGTTGCAGTACGGCTTCGGCCTGCTGTTGCTGGGCCAGCGAGGAGTTGAGGCGAGCCTGGGCCAATGCCTGCTGGGCAAGCGAAGCCCGCAGCGCCTGCTTCCGCGAGGCAACCAGCGTCTGTGCCTGGTCTACCTGGTCTACGGTTACAAATTGCTTCGCCAGCAACGGCTCTATTCGGTTCAGATTGTCGGCGGCATACTTCAACTCCGCGCGATTCTGTCCCACCTGTGCCTTCGCATTGGCCACCTCGGCTTTTGCTTCCTGCACTGCCGAGACGGCATGCGCAAGGCCGGCCTCAGCGCTCTTCGCCCCTGCCTCGGCCACACTCACCGCGCTCGATTGCGAAGCAATACGGCGGCCCTCATCCACAATGTTGCCGCCCAGCGTGGCCCGCTCCGACTCCGCCAGTTTCAGCGCGTACGCGTAGGGCCGCTCGTCCACATCCACCATCAACTGACCTTGTTTCACATACTGGTTGTCGGCCACATAAAGGTGCATGATGGGCCCATTCACCACCGGAGCCATTCCGATAAAGTTCGCAAACACCTCCGCATCGTCAGTGCGTGGATTATCGATGATCTGCCGCAGCACCAGCAGGCCGGTCACCAGCGCACCCACCACGGCAGCTACGCTGATCAGGCGTCCTATCCATCTGCGTGTTTCCGAAGATAAGTCAGACAGCATCCATTCCTCTCAACGGCTGAAGAACATCAGCCACAACGTAAATGCCAGAAACGCCGCCATGCACGGATAGACCACGATCGACGGCCGTACCTCGACCTCCAGGTACATGCGCTGCAGCAGCCAATAGATCACCGTCGTCAGCACAATACCTGCGGTGATGCACAGCAGCCACGCCGGAAAATACGAACCCAGTATGTTGAAGTCCGGCGAATGGCTGCAGCCACTCAAGGGCAACAGCACGGCCAGCGCTCCAGCCCCATATCCCGCACGCCGGGCAATCATCCGTGGATACTTTCTCTGACATTCCATTCAGTGCCCTGCCTTCTGCGGTTGCGATGCAATCAAGTCTCCGGTCTGGAAGGCCAGCTTCGCTGTCTGCAGCAGCAACTGCGTCCTCGCCGTCACGTCCTCGGCCTGCGCGCGCGCCAGCGCCTTCTGTGCGCTGATTACGTCCACAATGTTCCGCACCCCATAGTTATAAGACTCGCGAGCCGCTTCGTACGACTGCTCGGCAGACTCCATCAGCGCGACCGCGGCCTGCCGTTGCCGCAGCGCAGTCTCCACATCCGTATGCGCTGCCCACACTTCGTTGGCAATCTCGTCGCGCAGCGCGTCAATCTGAGCCTTTGTCTCGGCTTTCTGTGCCTCCGCCTGCGCCACTTCGTTCCTTCGCCTTCCACCGTCAAACAGCGTCCACTTCAAGTTCAGGCTCGCGTCCCATGTTTCTCCGCCTGCGTAACCGGGTGGCAACAGATTCTGCTGTCCATACTGCCGCGTCTCGCCACCGTCCCCGCTCAGGCTCAGCGTGGGAAAATAGGCCGAACGCTGATGCCGAATCGTCGCATTCGCCGCCTTCACCCTGGCCACCAGAGCCTTCAAATCAGGCCGTTGCTCCAGCGCCCGCTCCGTCTCCGCCCGCACGGATTCCGCCAGTTGCCCGGGCAGCGCCAGGGTACCGATTTTCTGTACCGCGAAGGGCGACTCGGCAGGCAAGTCCAGCACCGTGGCTAGGTCCCCATGGGCAATCTGCTCGGCTCCGACTGCGGCCTGCAGATCGTACTCTGCCTGTGCCCGCGACGCCTGTGCCTCCAGAAAATCCGGTTTGGTCGCCAGGCCATGCTTCAGCCGGTCCTTTACATCGGCTTCCACTGCCTTGGCGTTGCGAAGATTCACTTCCGCCGCCTGTCGCAATCCTTCCGCGTTCAGCAGCTGATAGTACGCAGACATCACTCGAAAAATAATCCGGCGATGGGTGTCGTTGAAGTTCAGATTCGCCGCCAGCAGATTCCACTTGGCTGCGTCAATTGCGCCCGTGCGGCCACCAAAATCAAACACCAGGTACTCGGCATGCAGCTCCGGCGAAAAATTCCCATACGTCTGCCGGTAGAAGGTTGAATTCAGCAGAACACGCGCCCGCGCCGTGCTTGCCAGCGCCAGCGCCGCAATCGTGGGATACCACTCCGAGCGCGCGATTCCCAGCTCGGCGGCGCGCGCCTTGGCACGCTGCCACGCATATCGTGTCTGGGGATTATGCTGCTCGGCAAGATCAATCAGATCGGCCAGCGAGTACACCTTTTCTGTCGAAACCGAATAGGTCTGTTGTGCAGGAGGAGGGAGCCGAAGATTCAACTTTGCCTTCGCAGGAGATTTCCACACGCTGTCCGGAGACCTGGGCGCATCTTGTGCGATGCCTTTGCTGACCGTACAAAGACACAGCAGGAACAGCAATCGGAGTGCGACAAAACGCTTCATTTGACTGGATTAAAAACTTACGGGCAGACAAGTTTCATTGTGCACGAGCCCCGGCCGGCGCGCAAACGGCGTTCAGCAACCATTGCACTCCTGCTCGGCTTGCATAGCTCACGGCGAGGGCTTTCGCGGAAACCGAAACATCGGCTCCACGCAATGTGACATCGGATTACAACCGGCTACATCGATATTGCGAGTGTTGGCGAGGGTCCGAGATACCTTGATCTGTGACAAAAGTCGCTGCCGAAGCTCGACGCTGCGCCTATTCTGCAGTAGAGGCGAACGTCCCATGACAACAGCTACCGATCAGCGATGCCCAAATGAACAGCGAAATTCCCGACCGGTTCTCTCCTGCCCATGGGAGGATGTAACGCCGGTCCGGCGCTGGGTGCTCGTATGGCCACGCGAGCACGGGGCGTGGGGAATTCTGCTTGTCTCCCTCATTACCGGGGCTGCAATTGGTTTGTCTTCGGCCGCGAACCTTATTCCTCTGCTCTGGCTGACGCTCGCGGCAATCGCCGCCTTCTGTCTGCGCACCCCAATCGAGAACTCGATGCCCCGGTCCCCATTCCGGCCTCGCACAAAGGCGGAATGGCGATGGGTAGCAACAGCAGCCTCTGTGTATATCGCGACCTGCACCCTCGCTGGCATCATGCTGTGGATCGAAGGTGCGGTCCGACTGATCTGGATTCCCGCTCTTGCCGCATTCGCGTTGTTTGCATTGCAGGTGGCAGTCAAGCGGCTTGGGAGAGCCTGGCGCATGCCGGCGGAGATTCTTGCGGCATTTGGGATGACGCTTACGGCCGCGATTGGCTACATCGTTGCGTCAGGAAAAAACAGAGAGCTGGCGATCGGCATTTGGCTGCTGAATGGCCTCTTCGCTGCTAATCAGATTCTCTATGTCCAGTTTCGCATCCGTGAAACACGCGACATCGATAAATCATCAGCACGCCAGCGGAAACGGATCTTTCTGCTCAGTGAGGCCATCACGGCAGCGGCTATCCTTGCCGGGTCGCTGGCGGCAGTGCTGCCGGACCTTGCGTTGATCGCCTTTGTGCCCCTGCTCGTGCGGGGAGCCCTCTGGTCCTTCCACACCAGTCCATCGCCGCTTCGCATTCATCGCCTTGGCAAGACGGAACTGACGCAGGCCATCGTCTTCGGCCTGCTCCTGGTCACGCTCGCGCGCATTCCCGGACTCTAGTGCTGCTGAGGCACGGCTGGCAGGCGTCCAACTCCGCCGCAAACTTACTCGGGCGAGAAGAATCTTGATGGCAAAGCAGCCTCAAGATCAATTGGCGCTCCGGTGATCGGGTGGCGGAACTTCAGGAACTGGGCGTGAAGGAAGTAGCCTCCATCGCCGGGTAGCCCGGGATCTCTATCCAGCGGCAGGCCGGCGAACCCATATAAAGGATCGCCCACCAGCGGATGCCCGATGGATGCAAGGTGGATTCTGATCTGATGCGGGCGGCCCGAATGCAGGCTCACCTCGAATGTCGTGGTGCTGGTGGTGCGCGAGATCACCCGGGCTACGGACTTCGACGGCTTGCCATCCGGGCTGGCGGCCCACACGGAACTAACCCGTGGGTGCGGCACCAGGCCTATGGGCGTGAGAATCTCATAGCTGTCCTCAACTGCGACCATTTGCGCCAGCGCCCGATAACGCTTTTCGATTTCGGGTGTGTTCCAGTCTGCCCCCAGACGCGAGGCAGCCTGCGCGGATTTGGCAAAAAGGACGATGCCGCTGGTCGCGCGACCCAACCGGTGGACCGGGTTGGCGTGGGGCCAACGCTCCTGCACGAGTCGCAGGAGTGTATTCTCCATGAATCCGCCACCCGGGAGCGTGGGCAGACCGCTGGGCTTGTTAACTGCCAACAGGTGGAGATCATTCCATAGCACTTCAAAGTGCCTGGGGACATCTGGCTCATTCCATGGTGGCCGGTTCCAGACAAGAATTTGACCTGCAGCCAGCGATTCGCTTCCGGTTGCAGTCACACCGTCGAGGGTAACTTCACCTTGGTTCAGTCTTGCTTGCCACACTTCCGGGCTGGAGTGGGTGTAAAGCCATGCCAGGTGGGTGAGCAGCGCCTGTCCATGGTATCGGCTGCCGATGATGGTGGTGTAGGCATGACCCTGGTTGAGCATCTGGTCTGAGTGTAAAGGTTTGTCTATTACAGATGACTCGAAGGGAATGCAGGCAAAGCGCGGTATTAGCCCTCCAGATTTTCATCTATTTTCAGTGGGGTAGCTGCCTGAGTACAGCTACC
>JBMFWD010000054.1:0-19430 GCA_049965615.1 Acidobacteriaceae bacterium | reverse complement strand
GCTTCACTTCACTCGCTGTGACCTGCTAGTGACGGGACTTGCACCCGTAAGAGTGCGCCCATGCTGGGCGCACCAAATCAAAAGGCGTGGCTCCATCGGAGCCACGCCTTTCGTCTTGCTTTGCGAGGAAACTTACTGCATCTGCGTCGACTGGTCCGTGCGGAACACCAGCAGCGTCTCCGCCGGAATCACAATCTGCTTGTTCCCCGTGAAGGCAGAACCCGCCGTACCAGCACCCGCACCGGCCAGGCCGCCGATCAGAGCACCCTTGCCGCCGCCGGCAATGCCACCAATAATCGCGCCCAGTGCGCCGCCCCCGCCGGCCATGATGCCCGTACGCCGGCCCTTGCCCTTTTCAACGTCGGCTATCGAACTCGTCATCACCGGGAAGCTATGATTCCCAACACTGATCCGCTCCAGTCGCAGCGCCAGTTCCGCATTACCCGCAAACCGGCCCAGCGGCTTTGCAACGACTACCAGGCCCTCGGCGCGCGAGTCCTGCGGAATCACAACCTGGCCATTGACCACCACCGGGTGTGCCACCGTCGCCGTAAACGTGTCGCCCGTCCGGCTGATCTTCGACCCCAGATCCTGATCCGTCCGAACCTCAATCCGCGTTCCCGCCGGAATCACGACCGGCGCGGGTGCCGGGGCAGGACTCGACTGCGCCTGCTGCTGCTGATACTGGCTCGGACCCTGCTGCCGCTGGTAGCTCCGGCTGCGCTCAGGAGCCGAACCACTCGAATGGTCTGCCGGTGGAGGCGGCGGATTTCCCTGCGCCGTCGTGCCATTCTGGCTACCCGCCGGCTGGTTCTGCGCATTATTCGGATTGTTCTTGTTGCAGCCCGAAATAATCAGCCCGGCTGACAACACCAGACTGCATGCAACGGTAATGGATGCTTTCGTCTTCATCGGCGTCTAAGATGCTCCCCTTTTCAATTCAGTTGTGCCCAATCTTGCATTCTTGTCACGGCGTCTTTACGGGGCGAATTGGAGTATAGCAGCCCAATATCAAATCCATCTCCCATTCCGCCGCTCTATAATGCAACCCAAGCCGGGGGAGTTTTGCCAGATTCAAAAAAAAAGCGTTATCCCGCAATGCTCGCCGGGGCAATCTTTCTGCTCCTGCTCATCCTCCTTGCGCTCAACGCGTTCAATCTGCACTTCCTCGATCCACGCTCCACAGGCCAGATCTTCCTCTTCACCGCCATCTCCATCCTCACCTTCCTGCTCCTCGTCGTCCTCATCGTTCTCTTCTCCCGTAACATCCTCAAACTATTGGCCGATCAGCGCAGCCAGGTCCTCGGCTCACGCCTCCGCTCCCGCATGCTCTTCGGAGCTCTCATCCTCTCGCTCGCACCCGCGCTGTTCATGTTTCTTTTCAGCTACCTGCTCATGAACCGCTCCATCGACCGCTGGTTCTCCCAACCATCCACCGACCTCCGGCAGGCCTCCACCTCCATCGCCGTCGAACTCGCCAACTACGCCTCCGCCAACGCACGCGCCGAGGCAGAATCCCTTGCCACCCAGTCCCCCGCCCTCACAAATTCCACCCGGTCAACATCTTCTGCTTCTGCGTCCACGCCCACCCTCCAGGCGAACATGAAACAGCACCGCATCACCCTTCAGGGCGGCTTCGCCGCGCTTTACTCGAACGGAAAACTCCAAAGCTCCTATCAGTTACCGCCCCTCGATCAAAAAGCCACCGTCGAGTCCTGGATGGATCTCTCCAGCGATCCGGCCCCGCCCGCTCCCAAACTGCAACCCGTCGCCCAGGCCGTCCTCAAGGCCGCCCTCAGCTCAGAACAACCCGTCCTCACCGTCAATGGAACCCAGTACGCCGTCGGAGCCGCCAGCACCGCCGCCGGAGGCCTCGTCATCGTCGGCCTCCCACTACCGGACGGCATCAGTCACCAGATTGACAGCCTGCTCGAGGGCTCCCGCCAGTACTGGGCCATCTACCGCCAGCGCCGCACCATCCGCAATATGTATCTGCTGCTGTTACTCATGCTCACGGCGCTCATCTTCTTCGCCAGCAGCTGGCTCGCGCTCTACCTCTCCAAGCAGATCACCCGCCCCGTCGAAGCACTCGCCGACGCCATGAACGAGATCGCCCAGGGCCACTACCAGCAGCGCGTCACCGTCAACGCATCCCAGGAACTCGGCGAGCTCGTCCGCTCCTTCAACCACATGGCCTCCGACCTCGAACAGAGCCGCCTCCTCGCCGACTACTACACCGAGCAGCTCTCCACCGCCAACCAGACCCTCGAAGCACGACGCAACGAACTCGAAACCATCCTCGAAACCATCCCCAGCGGCGTCCTCACCCTCGACGACAACCACCGCGTCCTCGCCTGCAATCGCGCCTTCTCTTCGCTCTTTCCCCGCGACAAATCCACCCCGCTCCTGGGCAAGCCGCTCGAAGAAGTCCTCCCCGCAGACACCCTCGACGCCGTCCTCGACCTCGAACGGCGCGCCCGCCGCATGGGAATCGCTACCTCCGAACTTGAACTCACCCGCGACGGCGTCGTTCTCAACCTTGCCCTCACCGTCGCACTCATGGACCTCGGCAAACACCGCCAGGGAGCCATCCTCGTCGTCGAAAACGTCTCCGACCTCCTTCGCGCACAGCGCCAGGTCGCATGGAAGGAAGTCGCCCAGCGCGTCGCCCACGAAATCAAAAACCCACTCACCCCCGTCACTCTCTCCGCCGAACGCATCCGCCGCCACTCCGAACGCAACACCCCCGAGTCCCGCGACATCGTCCGCCGCTGTGCCGACATCATCCTCAGCTCCGCCGAATCCGTCCGCCGCCTCGTCGATCAGTTCGGCTCCCTCGCCGAATTCCCCGCCGCCATGCCCCGCGCCGCCGACCTCAACACCATCGTCCGCAGCGCCATCCATCAATTCGAAGACCGCCTCGCAGGCATCCGCATCGAGGAACGCCTCGCCTCCGATCTCCCGCCCGTCCTCGCCGACCACGAAGCTCTCAAGCGCGCCATCGCCAACCTCATCGACAACGCCGCCGAAGCCATGCAGGAGAGCCTCCTCAAAGTCCTCACCATTGAGACCACCCTCAACGAATCCGGCTCCATGGCAGAAATCACCATCGCAGACACCGGCTCCGGCCTCACTGAAAACATGCGCGAGCTCCTCTTCCTGCCCTACTTCTCCACCAAGCAGCGCGGCACCGGACTCGGCCTCACCATCGCCGCTAAAATTGTGCAGGACCACGGCGGAACCATTCGCGCCGAGCAAAATCCGCCCAAGGGCGCACGCTTCGTACTCAACCTGCCACTAGCCCATTCGCAAGCGCAAACCCATCCCGAACCAGACCACGCAGAGACTCCCCACGCATGAACCACATCCTCGTCGTCGATGACGAAGCTGAAATCCGCGCCTCCCTCGAAGAAATCCTCAAGGAGGAAGGCTACGCCGTCACCACCGCCGCCACCGCCGAAGAAGCCCTCACCCTCCTCCGCGACGCCGCCTACGATGTCCTCCTCCTCGACATCTGGCTCCCCGACCGCGACGGCCTCGAAGTCCTCTCCGAAACCCAGAACCTCGGCATCGAGTCACGCCCCGAAGTCATCGTCATCTCCGGCCACGCCAATATCGCCACCGCCGTCAAGGCCACCAAGCTCGGCGCATTTGACTTCCTCGAAAAACCCCTCCTCCTCGAACGCACCCTCATCGTCGTCAAAAACGCCATCGACGCACGCCGGCTCCACAACGACAATCTCGAATTCCGCCGCCAGCTCGCCGCCGGCCAGCACGTCTCCGGAGAAAGCGTCGCCGCCAAGGCCATCCGCCAGCAAATCGGCCTCATGGCGCCCACCAACGGCCGCGTTCTCATCTATGGCGAATCCGGCGCAGGAAAAGAAGTCATCGCCCGCGCCATCCATGCGGAAAGCCAGCGCCGCGACCGCGTCTTCATCGAGCTGAACTGCGCCGCCATCCCCGAGGACTTCATCGAAGCCGAGCTCTTCGGCTACCGCAACGCCGCCGTCTCCGCCGGACCCGCAGAAAAGCGCGGCACCTTCGAGCGCGCCAGCGGCGGCACGCTCTTCCTCGACGAAGTCGGCGACATGAGCCTCAAAACCCAGGCCCGCGTCCTCCGCGTCCTCGACGAGCAAAGCTTCGTCCCCATCGGCGCCACCCAGCCCCTCCAGGTCGACGTCCGCGTCATCGCCGCCACCAATAAAAACATCGAAGAAGAAATCGCCAAAGGCAACTTCCGCGAAGACCTCTTCTACCGCCTCAACGTCATCCCGTTCTACGTCCCGCCCCTCCGCGACCGCCGAGAAGACATCCCCGTCCTCGTCGAAGAATTCCTCCGCGCCTTCGGCCGCGAGTACGGACGCCCCCGCATCGAAATCTCTCGCGAAGCCCTCGAAACCCTCATGCAATACCAGTGGCCCGGCAACGTCCGCGAACTCCGCAACATCATCGAGCGCGTCCTCATCCTCAACCCCCAGGCCCGCCGCATCGAGAAAAAACACCTGCCGGTATTAGTCCACCGCGCCCCGCGCCGCCCCGACGAATTCGAAAGCCTCCAGCACGCCCGCGAAGCCTACGAACGCGAATTCATCCTCCGCAAAATCGAAGAATCCAACGGAAACATGAGCCGAGCCGCCGACGCCCTCGGCCTCGAACGCTCCCACCTCTACCGCAAAATGAAAACACTGGGCATCAGCATCCGCGAATAGCCTCGTTCTCATTTCCCTACATAGCCGCACTCTTGCTGGGATATATTGATCGCCATGCTCCGCAAGCGCCATTTACGTCGCCGCTGCGCCCTGTTATTCTTCGCTCTCTGCGTCGCTTCCCTGCCTGCGTTCGCATCCTCGCCCGCGCAAAATCCCCGCAACTTCGACGCCACCAGCTTCGGAGGCTCTCTTCACCTCGGCCCGTACTGGCTCTTCCATCCCGGCGACAACCCCGCCCGGGTCGCGCATAACGCCCAAAAACACAAACGCGGATGCGCCCCCAAAAGCGCACCCGCCAAATCGTACCTGTAACTGTGACAATTCTATTCTGCCGGCAGCGAGCCTGCTCCTCCCGCTTCTTCGCCTCCAAATCCTCCAACTGCCTTCTCCAATCCAGCCCCTCCACAAAAGGCTGCGACTCCCGCCACCGGCCCTTCACCTTCGCATGCAGCTCCAGATAAACCCGGGTCCCCAGCAGCGACTCAATCTCCTTGCGCGCCCCAGCCCCAATCTCCTTCAGCTTCGCGCCGCCCTTCCCAATCAAAATCGCCTTCTGCCCCGGACGCTCGCAGTAAATCGCCGCCGCAATCCGCGTCAGCGGATTCGTCGCGCTCTCCGCGCTCCAATGCCCACAGCACACGAAGCCGCAGATCTTGTGAATAGCTGTGCATCCTTTCCGCCTCCCAACGGCTGAACCGTTGTCTCACATATGTATCTACCTAAATTAGAAATGCTCTAGAGGCAGCGATAGCCAACAACGCAAAATCGAAATCCACGAGGTCAATTGCTAAAGCAAACCAGCTGAGCCGGGTGCCCCATTCATCCCGGCAGTATCGCGAGGAGTGGGGTCTGTCCGCAAAGTTAAAAAAAAATCGCCGGTAATTACCCCCAAAATTGATACTCTAAAAGTAAGGACATACAAAAAAGCGGCCCCGCAAGGGCCGCTTTTTCATGCCCAAAGAGTGAAGATATACCCCAACACCGAAACACTGATTCCAAAGGACTTACGAGACTAACCTTCGCGTAAGCCTAGTAGAATCAACAGCTTCCAGGACGTTAACCAGAGGCAAAAAAATGGCCCTCCCCGCAGACAAACCATGGCAAAGCCACGCCCCCTTCCCACAAAAAAACCACCCCAAAACCTCTGCGGCCCTTCTTTGCGCTCTTTGCGGCCTTTGCGGTGAATCGCCCCTCCAGAGGAACAGTTAAGACCTTAACCTATCGTTTAGATTCAACAACATCCCCACAAAAAACCATACCCCCAAACCAAATTCCGGGTCCCCAGCCAACCGGCAACCGGCATCCGACAACTGGGGACTGACAACTGGCAACTGTCTAAAAGAAATGCATCTCCTGCACAATATCCATAAGCGAAGGCATTCCCTCAAGCGCCCCAAAGGCCCGGCATGCGGAAAACCCTCATCTCGCTCCTCGACGACTTCCGCCGCCACGGCCAGGAAATCGCCATCGTCGAGCACCGGGGAGTCCGCCGCTATCCCGCCACCTACGCCCAGCTCCTCACCACCGCCGACCGCTTCGCCCTCGAGCTCATGCGCCGCTCCATCCACTTCGGCGA
The DNA here is from genome assembly GCA_049965615.1 of Acidobacteriaceae bacterium. GTDB lineage: Bacteria > Acidobacteriota > Terriglobia > Terriglobales > Acidobacteriaceae > Acidobacterium. Next base: position 13,145 of record JBMFWD010000054.1, on the reverse strand, counting down.
CCGCGTCGTCTTCTGGGGCAAAAACTCCGCCCTCTGGGTCGGAGCCATGCACGGATGCATCCAGCGCGGCGTCATCGTCGTCCCCCTCGATGCCGCCGGCTCACCCGCCTTCGCCCGCCGAGTCCTCCAGGACGTAAAACCCGGCATCATCCTCGCCGACCCCGAACTCCTCGCCGCCCTCGGCCCCACCACCATCCCAACCCTCCGCTTCGACCAGCTGGACGCCACCCTCCCCGAGTCCCAGGGCAGCCACATCAACCACTCCGTCGAACCCGATACCCCCGTCCAGATCCTCTTCACCTCCGGAACCACCGCCGAACCCAAAGGCATCGTCCACACCCACCGCAACATCCTCTCCAGCCTCGCCCCCATCGAAACCGGAATCCGCCAGTACATCGGCTACGAGCGCTACGTCCATCCCCTCCGCTTCCTCCACACTCTCCCGCTCAGCCACGTCTTCGGCCAGTTCATGGGCCTCTGGATTCCACCCCTCCTCGCCGCCCAGGTCCATTACGACGACCGCCTCCAGCCCCAGCACCTCCTCCAGACCCTCCACGACGACCGCATCTCCCTCCTCGTCGCCGTCCCCCGCGTCCTCGCGCTCCTTCGCACCCACCTCCTCACCGGCCACCCCGGGCTGGAAGCCCGGATCCACGCCGCCGCCGGCACCAAAATCTGGGCCCGCTGGTGGCGCTTCCGCAAAATCCACGCCCTCCTCGGCTTCAAATTCTGGGCCCTCGTCTGCGGCGGAGCCGCCCTGCCCACCGAAGTGGAAGACTTCTGGTCCACCCTCGGCTTCGCCCTCATCCAGGGCTACGGCATGACCGAATCCTCCGCCCTCATCACCCTCAACCACCCCTTCAAAATCGGCAAAGGAACCATCGGCAAACCCCTCCCCGGCCGAGACGTCCGCCTCACCGGCGAAGGCGAAATCCTCGTCCGCGGACCCATGATCTCCACCGCCACCTGGCGCCACGGCGCCCTCCACGCCAACCCATCCGAATGGCTCTCCACCGGCGACCTCGCCCAGCGCGACCTCGCCGGCAACCTCCGCTTCGTAGGCCGCAAAAGCCAGACCATCGTCACACCCTCCGGCCTCAACATCTACCCCCAGGACATCGAAGCTGTCCTCATGCAGCAACCCGGCGTAGCCGCCTGCGCCATCGTCCCCCACTACATCCCGCTCGGCAGCGAACCCGCCGCCATCCTCCTCTTCCACGGCTCTCAAGAAGAAGCCCAGCAAGCCATCCTCGCCGCCAACACCCACCTAGCCGAACACCAGCGCATCCGCTACTGGAAACTCTGGCCCGGCCTCGACCTTCCCCGCACCTCCACAGGCAAAGTCCAGCTCCGCCCCCTCACCGACTGGATCAATAGCCAGACAGACCAGCCCGCAACCTCCCCGGCAAACGACCCGCTCCTCTCCCTGCTCACCGAAATCACCAGCCGCCACCCCGAATCAGTAACCGATGCCACTCGCCTCGAAGAAGACTTCGGCCTCGACAGCCTGGGCCGCGTCCAACTGCAGGACCGCCTCGAATCCACCCTCGGCGCCGCCCTCGACGACCACATCCTCCTCCAAATCCAAACCCTCGGCGAACTCCGCACCGCTCTCGGCCTCAAACCCTCAGCCGCACCTGAAACAGTTACAAATCCACCCCAACCCGAAAGCAAAACCACGCCCACCGAAACCCACGCGCCGCAACCACCCTCCAAATCCTCCCCCAACATCAACCCTGACATCTACCCCCGCTGGCCCTGGTCGCGTCCCTTCCGCGCCCTGCGCTTTCTCTTCACCGAAGCCATCCTCCGTCCGCTCGTCTGGCTCTTCGCCGTGCCCCGCGTCCACTCCGCACTCACCACCACCCCCGCCGAACCGCTGCTCATCGTCGCCAACCACATCAGCACCTACGACGTACCCCTCGTCCTCTACGGCCTGCCACGCCCCGTCCGCCGCCGCATCGCCATCGCCATGGCCGCCGATCTCCTCCGCGACTGGAGACAAAGCCGCGGAGAAGACCTCTGGCTCCCATCTGTAACTGGGAAAGTTTCCTATTGGCTCGTGACCGCGCTCCTCAACGTCTTCCCACTGCCGCGCAGCGCCGGATTCCGCCGCAGCTTCTATCACGCGGGCCTGGCCCTCGACCGCAATTTCCACGTCCTCATTTTTCCTGAGGGCCACAGAACCGCCGGCACACTCGCCGAATTCCGCTCCGGCATCGGCCTCCTCGTGCAGGAAAGCAACGCACCCGTCCTGCCCGTCGCGCTCGCCGGCCTCAGTCAGCACGCCCACCACCGCAAGCACTGGTTTCACGCCGGCACCATCGAAATCCGCATCGGTCAGCCCCTGCGCTTCGACCCCGAAACCACACCCGACGAAATCACCCGCCAGCTCCACAACACCGTCGAGCAGCTCCTCAACAAGCCTTAGCTCCGCAGCATATTCTTCGCCAGAAAAATCACATTCGCCGGCCGCTCCGCCAGCCTCCGCATAAAGTACGGATACCACTCCGCCCCAAAAGGCACATACACGCGCATCCCGTACCCCTCCGCCACCAGCTGCGCCTGCAAATCCCGCCGAATCCCATACAGCATCTGGAACTCAAACCGATCCCGCCCAATCCCGCGCTCCGCCGCAAACCGCTTCGTCGCCGCAATCATTTCTTCATCGTGCGTCGCAATCCCATGGAAAAGCCCACTCGTCAGCAGCGCCTGCATCAGCTTCACATAGTTCGCGTCCACGTCCCGCTTGTCAGGAAAGGCAATCGTTGCCGGCTCCTTGTACGCGCCCTTGCACAGCCGAATCCGCACGCCATCCCGCACCAGTTGTGCAATGTCGGCTTCGCTCCGAAACAGATACGCCTGGATCACCACTCCCACGTGCCCGGCAAACCCCGGCCGCGCATGAATCTCGCGCACCATGTCCACCGTCCCCTGCGTAAACTCCGACCCCTCCATGTCGATCCGCACAAAGGTGTCCGCTTCCACTGCATGCTGCACTAGGTCTGCTGCAATCTCATGCGCCAGCTTCTCGCTCAGCTCCAGACCCATCTGCGTCAGCTTCACGCTCACGTTGGCGTTCAGCTTTCGCGTCCTGATCTCGTCAATCAGCCGGTGATAAATATCCGCTGACCGGCGCGCTTCATCCGCCGTGCTCACGTTCTCGCCAAGGCTGTCCAGCGTCACCGCCATGCCTTGCTGGTTGAGTGTTTCCGCCACGTGCAGCACTTCGTCCACTTGCATGCCCGCCACAAACCGTGACGACATGCGCCGTCCCATGGCAGAACGTTCAGAAAACGACCGAAGTGCGGCATTGCGGGAAAGGGCGATAAAAGCAGATCTGAGTATAGGCATCGAGGTATCTGAGCAAAGAACTCAGTATTGTCGCACGAGAACCCCACCTGCGGCAGCGCCACATTTTGCCTGCTCGAAACACCCACTCCCAAAGCTCGCTACTGCGGCGGAAATACCAGCGAAATCCGCTCCTCGGCCACACTCACTTCCAGTTGCCGGGTCCCCAGCACCTCGCCGTCGGCCTCCACCAGCAGCCGCGGCTGCCTCTTCCCATCCGGCAAAGGACGGCACACCATCCGCACAATATCCTCGTAGTAAGGCCGCATCTGCCCGGTCTTGCCCTTGCCCGGCGCCGGAACCCGATTCGTCAGCGCCGCCAGCACGCTCCTGAAAAATTTCATCCGCCCGCATCGCGGAATCCACGCCAGCCGCAGCGAATCAACAAACCAGCTCCCGCCGGGCTGCCACACATTGATCGCAGGCAGAGCTACAGCAATCGCTTCCGCTGCTTCCACCGTCAGCGTCTCTCCGCTCGCTCGCGTAATATCCAGCAGAAACTCTTCAATCGGCTCCTTCAGCAACAGCCTTGCTCCGCCGGCAAAATACGCTGCCCTGCCGCCAAGCCGCTTCCCGTTTCCCATCTGCGACAGGTTCATCAGCGACGCATGCAGACCCATCCCCGCCGCAATCAGAAAAAACCAGCTCTTCGGCCGCGCGTGCCCCACCGGTGCCACTTTCAGCTTCCCCAGCCGAACCTGCCGGGGCTGCCCATGCAACAGCATCTGCGCTGCATGCAGAGGATTCCGCGGCAACCCCAGGTTCTGCGCAATCACATTCCCCGTACCCAGCGGAACCACGCCCAGCGAAACACCCTTGCCCGCAATTCCCTGCAACACCTGGAACACCGTTCCATCCCCGCCGCACACCAGCACCGTGTCATAACCGGCTTCCACGGCCTCCGCGGCCTGTGCTCCCGCCGATGTCGCAGAAAATGTCGGCGCCACCCGCACCTCGCGACCTTCTGCCTCATGCCCGTTCCGCATCATCGCCTCAATCCGCTCAAAAAGAGCACGCCGGCCGCGCGAAGCCACCAAAATCGGGTTGTAAAACACAAAAACTCGACGCATCGTTACTCTCACCTTACCCGGTTGAAGTAAACATTGTGCGAATCTGCCTGCACGGTATCGTCACGGTTACCTTTACGCACAAGCCGCTGCCGCTTCCAGCGGGCTTCCCCCGCTTTGCGGAACCACGCCCGGCCCAACAACGTACTCTCACTCATCAGCAGCTTCCGGAGGCTGCAACCTATGGTCAAGTTTCTTCTTTGGTGTCTTCTCTTCGTCTTTTGCTGGCCGCTTGCGCTCCTGGCATTAGTTCTGTATCCGCTCGTCTGGCTGCTTTTGCTGCCATTCCGGCTCGTTGGTATCGCTGTGGGCGGAGTTCTGGAACTCGTCGCCGCGCTCATCACACTGCCCGCCCGCCTGCTTCGCGCGCTCTAACGCGATCCAAAGCCTACCCCAAAAGCACCATCATCACCCTCGCTCAAAGGTTTTTCCTGAGCTTCTTCCCCACTCAGCATGCACAAATTGGAGCCTTTACGCTCAATCGTGCATCAAAATGGGGTCGCTGTTCGTATTACCTTAAAGTGGATATACCGGTGACCGGCTTGTTCGTCGCACCCGCATTCGGTTTCTAAAAATTCCTTCTGGACCCCTTGACCCCTATGTTTGAAGCCAAGCGTCGATTTTTGTCTGTGTCCTCCGCGCGTATTGTATGTGCCTCCTTGCTTCCACTTCTGCTCGCCGGCTGCTCCCACAAGCCCGCACACAAAATGCAACAGCAGGCCTTTGGACCCATGCCCCTCACCGTCATCGCTGCCCAGCAGCAGAACGTTCCCGTCTATGGAAATTGGGTGGGCACTCTCGCCGGATACGTCGACGCGCAGATCTCCCCGGAAGTCTCCGGCTATCTCATCCGGCAGGACTATCGAGAAGGCTCCACCGTACACAAAGGTCAGATCCTCTTTGAAATTGACCCACGGCCCTTTCAGGCCGATCTCGACAAAGCCAACGGCGCCCTCCAGCAGGTGCAGGCCCAGCTCCAGCTCGCCGAAATCAATCTGCATCGTGACCGCCCCCTCGCGCAGGCCCATGCCATCGCCCAGAGCCAGCTCGATAACGACATCCAGCAGGTAGCCGCCGACAAGGCAGCCATCGAAAGCGCCAAGGCAAGCGTCGAAACCGCCCAGCTCAACCTCGGCTTCACCAGGGTCCGCTCCCTCATCACCGGTATCGCAGGGCTCGCGCACACGCAGGTCGGCAATCTCGTCAGTCCCACCTCGGTGCTCACCACGGTCTCCCAGGTCAACCCCATCAAGGTCTACTTCGGCATCAGCGAGCAGGAATACCTCGAGCTTTCCCAACGGGTCCACGCCAGCGGCAAATCCGACCTCCTCAACAGCGGCAGCGCCATCCCACTGCAGCTCACGCTCGCCAACGACCAGGTTTACCCCTACAAGGGCCGAATCGTCTTCGTCGATCGCGCCGTCGACCCACAAACCGGTACGATCAAAATCGCGGGCAGCTTCCCCAATCCCGATGGCTTGCTTCGACCGGGCCAGTACGGCCACGTCAAGGCAGAAACCATGGTTCTGCAAAACGCAATCGTTGTCCCGCAGCAGGCGCTCAATGAAGTGCAGGGAACCTATGAGCTCGCCGTCGTGTCTCCCCAAAACAAGATTCACATTCAGCCCGTCAAGCTCGGACCTCAAATCGGCGACATGCAAGTCATCGAAAGCGGTATCAACCCAGGCGACCACGTTGCTGTCGAAAGCGTAGGCAAGTTGCGGGAAGGCATGCCCGTCAAACCGCACCTCGTCGAAACTGCCCCATCCGACATCGAACAGACGCAGACTTCGGAAGGCAATTAGAGTATGTCGAAATTCTTCATCCGCCGGCCCATCGTGGCCATGGTGATCTCCATCCTTATGGTCATCATGGGGACCGTCACGCTGTTTACCCTTCCCACGTCACAGTACCCCGACATCGTCCCGCCTGAAATCCAGATCCGCGCCACCTATCCCGGCGCAAATGCCAACACCCTCGCTCAGTCCGTCGCTACGCCCATCGAAGAGCAGATGAACGGCGTCGACAACATGAGCTACATGACCTCGACCAGCGCAAGCAATGGCACAATGAATATGTCGGTCGACTTCCACATCGGAACCGACCCCAACATCGATCAGGTCCTTGCCCAGCTCCGCGTCAATCAGGCGCAGCCGCAACTTCCCGCTGAGGTCAACACCTCCGGCGTCATCGTGCAAAAGTCCCTGCACGCGCCCATGATGTTCCTCGCCATCAACTCGCCACACGGCACCTACAACGGTATCTTCCTCGCCAATTACGCCTACATCAACCTCGTTGATCAAATCTCCCGCATCCCCGGCGTCTCCCACGTCCAGGTCTTTGGCGCAGGCCAGTACGCCATGCGCATCTGGGTCAAACCGGCCAAGCTCGCCTCGCTTGGCATTACCGTGCCGCAAATCATTCAGGCCATCCAGACGCAGAACACGGTCAACCCCGCCGGACAAATCGGCGGCGAGCCCGTCCCCTCGGGCCAGCAGTTCACCTACACCGTTCAGACCCAGGGCCGCCTCACCACGCCCGAACAGTTCGGCAACATCATTCTTCGCGCCAATCCCGACGGCTCCATCGTCCGCCTCAAGGATGTCGCCAACATCACCCTCGGCGCACAGTTCTACAATCTCCTCGCGCATTACAACGGCAAGCCGGCCGCACTCATGGCCATCTATCAGCTTCCCGGCAGCAACGCCGTCGAGACCGCCAAACTCGTCCGCGCCAAGATGGACCTCCTATCGAAAAGCTTCCCCGCGGACATGAGCTACCACATCAGCCTGGACACCACCAAGGCTGTCACCGAGGGCATGCACGAAATTCTCATCACCCTCCTCGAAGCCCTCGCGCTCGTCGTGCTCGTCGTCTTCATCTTCCTCCAGGGATGGCGCGCCACCCTCATCCCGCTGCTCGCAATTCCCGTCTCCCTCATCGGAACCTTCGTCATCTTCCCGGCGCTCGGCTTTTCCATCAATACCCTCTCGCTCTTCGGCCTCGTCCTTGCCATCGGGCTCGTCGTCGATGACGCCATCGTCGTCGTAGAAGCCGTCGAGCATCACATCGAAGAAGGCATGCACCCCCGCGACGCAGCACGCCGCGCCATGGAGCAGGTCGCCAGCCCCGTCATCGCCGTCGCGCTCATCCTCGCCGCCGTCTTCATTCCCACCGCTTTCATCCCCGGCATCACGGGACGGCTCTACCAGCAGTTCGCCGTCACCATCGCCATCTCGGTCATCTTCTCGGCCTTCAACGCGCTCACCCTCAGCCCTGCGCTCTGCGCGCTTCTGCTGCGGCCCAAAAAGCGCATCCGCGGACCCCTCGGCCCATTCTTCCGCGGCTTCGAGCGTATCTTCCACCGCACCACAGACGGCTACGTATCCGCCTCCGGCTTCCTCGTCCGCAAGTCCGGCTTCGCTCTCATCTTCCTCGGCCTCGTCACCGCCATCGCCGTCCTCATCGGCGGAAAACTGCCCAAATCCTTCCTGCCTACCGAGGACCAGGGCTACGCCATGATCTCCCTCCAGCTCCCGCAGGGCTCCTCGCTCCAGCGAACCGCCGGAGCCGCACATGAAGTCGAACAGGCCGTCCGCAAAATCCCCGGCGTCCAGGGCATCACCTCGGTCATCGGATTCAACCTCCTCACCGTCAGCCAGACCACCTACAACGCCTTCTTCTTCGTCACCCTCAAGCCTTTCAGCCAGCGCACCGCGCCCAACGAGCAATTTCCCGTCATCCAGCGAAACCTCGCCATGGCTCTCGCCGGAATCAAAAACGGCATCGCCTTCTCCTTTCCGCCACCTGCCATCCAGGGCGTAGGAACCTCCGGCGGCGTCACCATGGTCCTCGAAGACCGCTCCGGCGGCGACAACCCCGCCTTCCTCACGCAAAACCTGTACAAATTCATCGGCGCACTCCAGAAGCGGCCGGAAATCGCCGTCACCATGCCCTCCTACCTGCCCTCGGTCCCGCAGCTCTACGTCAAGGTGGACCGCGCCAAGGTTCTACAGCAGCAGGTCAGCCTCTCGGACGTCTACCAGACCATGCAGGCCTTCATGGGCGGCTATCTCGTCAACTACTTCAACCGCTTCGGCCGGCAGTGGCAAACCTACGTCGAAGCCGACGGGCCCTCCCGCACCAACATCGACGACATCGGCGACTTTTACGTCCGCAGCGCCAACGGAGGACAAGTCCCCCTCAGCGCCGTCACGTCCGTAAAACGCATCACCGGTCCCGAGTTTGACCTCCACTACAACGAGTACCCCGCCGCCCAGCTCAACATCACCGGCAAGCCCGGCTACAGCTCCGGCCAGATCATGGACGCCATCCAGCAGGTCTTCCAGCAGACCATGCCCCCGGGCATGGGCTACGACTACTCCGGCATGTCCTACGAGGAACAGCAGGCCGCCAAAGGCATCTCCCCCGCGGCCATCTTCAGCCTCTCCCTGCTGGTCGTCTTCCTCATCCTCGCCGCTCAGTATGAAAGCTGGACCCTCCCCTTCAGCGTCCTCCTCAGCACCCCCATCGCGGTTCTCGGCGCATTCCTCGCCCTCAGCATCCGCGGCTTTGAGAATGACGTCTTCGCCCAGATCGGCCTCGTCATGCTCATCGGCCTGTCGGCCAAAAACGCCATCCTCATCGTCCAGTTCGCGCGAGAAGAATTCATGCGTGGCGAAAGCATCTTCGATGCCGCCATGAGCGCGGCCCGCCTGCGCTTCCGGCCCATCATCATGACCGCCTTCGCCTTTATCCTTGGCGTGCTCCCGCTCATGTTCTCCCACGGAGCAGGCGCCGAGGCGCGCCGCATCCTCGGCACCGTCGTCGTCGGTGGCATGCTGGCCTCCACCTGCATCGCCATCTTCCTCGTTCCCGTTACCTTCTCCAGCGTCGAGTGGCTCATGCACCGCTTCCGAAAAGAAGGCCCTCATCATCTCGATGAGTCGCACCTGCCCGAACACGTTCGCCGTGAGGAGATCGACTAATCATGAGCGTACGCAAACCAGCTCTTCTGCTTCTTTCCGCCGCCGCCCTGCTCGCAGCCGGCTGCACGCCCGGCCCCGTCTACAAGCGGCCCGCCGTCAACGCGCCCCAGGCCTACCGCGCCCCCGCGGCCGTCAACGCCACGCCCGCCAACGCACCGGCCAACGCCGCCTCGCTCGGCGCCGAGCAATGGGCCTCCGTCTTCCAGGACCCCGTACTCAAAGGCCTCATCCAGGAAGCCATCCACAACAACTACGACATCAGAATCGCCGCCCAGCGCATCCTCGAGGCGCAGGATCAGCTCGGCATCACCCGTTCCCAGCAGTTCCCGGCCATCAACGGCTCGGCCATCTACGAGCCCACCAGCTCCTTCGGCGGAAGCGGCAATTCCGGCGGCACCGCCGGAACCAGCAGCTCCTCGGGCAGCTCCAGCAAAACCCATTACATCGGCGGGCTCGCCCTCACCGGCTCCTGGAACCTCGACTTCTGGGGCTACTACCGCCAGCAAACCGTCGCCGCCCGCAATGAGCTCCTCGCCACCCGGTGGGCGCAGAGGGTCACGCTCAACACGGTGATTGAAGAGGTGGCCACCGCATACTTTCAGCTCCGCACCCTCGACGCCGAACTCGCCATCACCCGCAACACCGTCAAGGCCCGGCGGCAGTACCTCCAGCTCACCCAGACCCTCGAACGCGGCGGCGCCGGCACTCTTGAAGATGTCCGCCTCGCGCAGGAATCGCTCTACCAGGCCGAGGCTCAAATTCCCGATCTCCAGCGCCAGATCGCCCAGCAGGAGAACGCTCTCAGCATCCTGCTCGGCCGCAATCCCGGCCCCATCGCCCGCCCGGGGCTCAGCGTCGTCGACTGGCCCGCGCCCAAAACCGTTCCAGCCGGAATCCCCTCCCAGCTCCTCGAGCGCCGGCCAGACATTCAGGAAGCCGAAGCCATCCTCCGCGCCGACAACGCCAATGTCCGCGTCGCCCGCGCCGCGCTCTTCCCGCATATCTCCCTCTCGGCCACCGGAGGCACCGTCAGCAGCAAGCTCAAGCAGCTCTTTGACGCCAGCAACTTCGGCTGGTACGCCAGCGGAGCGCTCGCACAGACCGTCTTTGACGCCGGGCGCCTCCGCGCCAACATTCACCTCACGGAGGCGCAAAAGCAGGCCGCAGTGCTCAGCTATCAGCAAACCATCAAGCAGGCCTTCGCCGGCGTCTCGGACGCCCTCATCGCTCTGCAGCGCTACCGCGAGTACCGCGTACAGGAGCAAAGGGTCGCCTTTGCCGCCAAGGACGCCACACGGCTCTCGCTCATGCGCTACCAGTCCGGAGCGGCCAGCTATCTCGAAGTCCTCACCAATGAAACCACCTACTACACGGCGCAGTTGAACCTGGCCGCGGCGCGCCGGCAGGAAGCCATCTCCTTCGTGCAGCTCTACAACGCGCTCGGCGGCGGCTGGCAGTAAGCGCGGACCACCCCGCGCCAAACCCCTCCCGGCAAATTCGATCCACCCTGCAATCGGCCACTCCCACCGGGTGGCCGCTTTTTCATGCTTCAGAACCATCCACGGGACAAACAAAAAAAGCAGCCCATGGCTGCCGTCCTGCGATTTGAAAAAAGTGCCTATAAAAAAGCAGGAGCCCAGTTTCCCGGGCTCAACCGCTTTTGGGTGGGTGGTGTATGAATTGATATTACACGATCCTGAGAGCTTGTCGAGCACTTTTTCAAAAAAAAATTCTGAATTAGTTTGTGCTGGCCGCACGGGCATGGCGCGCTTTGCGCGCCATGCCGATTGGGGCATCCTTCCGGGCCCACCCAAATCATGGTGCAGGACGCGAAAAGGCCCACCCGGAGGACCTGGATTGGGGTGCTTGTGCGGCAGATGCGCTCCGCGCCATGGGGCTGCGGGGGTGCTTTTTTCAAGCGATTTTATGCGGGCCTAGCGGCCTGTTCGGGAGACTGCGGCCCTGGCCAGCTGGTTCGGATCGGCCTCCGGGACGGGCGGCGCGGCTTGCGCTGGCTTTTTGGGGATTGCGTGGACTTTCCGGATGCCTTTGCGGGCGTCTTCGATGGCCTGGGAGCGGGTCTGGGCGGCTTTCCAGCCGAAGGCGACCCACTTTTTGTGCTCTTCGGGATCGGTGGGACGGAGGATGGGCGGGCGGAGATCTGAGGGCGGCTCCTTGCCGGCGGAGAGGTGAGCTTCGATGACGGCCTCGTAGTCGAGACGGTCGGCGAGGTGGCGGAGGGCCATCATTCCGGTGTCGAGGAGGGGATGCTCGGGATTGACGGCTTCTTCCCTAAACTGTTCGGGGCCAACCACATCGCCGTTGTCGTACTGAATGTAGGCTTCGACGGGTTCGCCGTCCATGAGGCCCTTTTTGCCGAGATTGAGGCGGGCGAGGCGGAGTCCGTAGAGGAATGTGCGGGCCTCGGCAGGGGAGATTTTGCCCTGCGCGAGGGAGGTGAGGATGCGGGTGAGCGTGACCTGGATGGAGGCGGCGTCTTCGAGGAGGGGGATTTCGATGCCGTTTGCGGGGGGATCGGCGGGGGCATCCTCGGAGCGTTTGGGCATGCCGTTGGGGGTGCGGTGATGGAGGTGAAAGAAGCAATAGTCCTCTTTCCAGACGCGATAGCTGCGGCACTGCACGCCGCTGGCCTTGAGGTGCCGGCATTGTTTGGGCATGATTTTTAGCTCCTAGTTAACGTCCCAGAAGTTGATGAAAGCAAAGGACTTGCGCAGAGGTTAGTCTCGCAAGTCCTTTAGAATCAGCGGGGGATTGGCGAGGGTAATCCCCCGTTGTGACGCAAAAAGCCCAGAGGACGGGCCGGAGTGTGCGGCTATCTTCTGAGCTTTCTATTTCCAGGATAACAATTTTGGGGTTAATTCCCGGCAAGATTGTTGTGGAGAGCGGTCCTCATCAGGTACTTGTATTGTTCGGCGCAGCTACCCTTTTGCCCAAAGCCCTAGCTAGAGGCTCATGGTCCCGTACGTTTGTCGTTAATATGACGGCATCAGAGGGCGCGTATAGGGCGAAGTAAGCATCACCCAAATTGCGGCAATCTTTTGACTCCATCGGTCGTTTGGGCGTGTTGAGCAGTTTGTGTAGCGCAGCCCTACGGTTTGTGTCTTCTTTTCTTGTTTGGCCTTCGATTGCCTTGATAAGCTTCTGGAGATCTCCTGGTCTGCCTTTCAGGCCTTTGGCTAGGCAACACTGCTGCGAACCGTAGAGCTCACATGATCTAGACGGGTTCTCGAACAGCCCAGTACGAACGGCGACTACTGGATCTGACTCTGAGTAGCAGGAAAGTTCATTTTCGACTCGAGTTGTCGTACGCCTACGTTTGCCCCAAGCGGAGATGATCAGGCGTGCAGTGGCAAGTCGATACAGGTCTGCCTCTTCGGTATCTGTTAGGCGTATATCCCCAAATGCTTGTCTCAATTCCACCAGTGCTGTGAGAGCCGTTTTGGGCTGGTTCTTCCGAGGTCCGATTAGAGAACTGATGGCATTTAGTGTTTGCGCTCACTCTTGTCCAAAATAAGCGTTTACAGGAAAGGCGCTGTTGATTTCAAGGGACATATTGACTCTTTCCCGCTCCTGACGGCAGGACTGCGCGACACCGGGTTGTAAGTCGTCCTCCTAAGTTCTCCTCATCCTGCTATCCAAGATCATTGCTGTCCAAAATAGCGGATAACTGCGGTGGCTTGGCGGCGGAGCGAGCAGGCTGATCCCGAATAATCTGGAA
>JBMFWD010000053.1:0-21296 GCA_049965615.1 Acidobacteriaceae bacterium | reverse complement strand
GTCGTGTCATCGTTGCTCCTCTTTCCTGCCATCTTAATGGCCGTCAGGGAACAACCCTTCCACTTATCCCACTGTCCGAATTTCCGAATCCAGCTCAGCATGCTAAAGCGGCTTGTGAAAATCCAAACTGACCCACTACCCGGAAATCACATCAACTTGTACGCAATCGTTATCCACGGATCAGGGAGCCCAAAAACCTCTTGACAAGGTTTTTGCGAAGGAGGGCCGATGGCGCGAATCCCGGTGACCTGCACCCCAAAATCCGCAGGTGGCCCACTTCAAGCGTGCTTGAGTGGGGGACCGAATGATCCAAGCAAAAAGTCGCGTCATGGGGTCGAGAGCGGAAATCCTGCACCGCATCCGGGCATCGACGAGCGTAACTCCACGCTGGTTATAGGCTTGCGCGCCAGCCTGTCCCTCGATGCCGTCCGACAATCTGAGCGGGCGGTCGATGCCATCACTCCCGCTGTAGAGCGCACACGGTCCTTCCTCTTCCAGCCCTTTCGTCTTTCCACCTATCTCAAGCTCTGCCTGGTGCGCGCCTGTGTTGCCTGAGCGGGGGCTGCCGCTGGTTTATGGGCGCGCGGGGGGGTGGCGGGGCATGCGACAATGAAATTTAACCGTCATGAAACATGAGCCTACCCAGCCCTCCATGGCGCCCAGCCCTGTGATGATTACTCCCGAGCTTTTGCAGCAGCACGGCATTACCGCGGAGGAATACTCCCGGATTGAAGCGGCTCTGGGCCGCGTGCCGAGCCTGACCGAGCTTGGCATTTACAGCGTGATGTGGAGCGAGCACTGCTCGTATAAATCGTCGCGCGTGCACCTGAAGCGGCTGCCTACGGAGAGCGAGCGGGTGGTGCAAGGTCCGGGCGAGAATGCCGGGATTATTGACGTGGGCGACGGCTGGGCGTGTGCGTTCAAGATTGAGTCGCACAATCATCCTTCTTACATTGAGCCTTTCCAGGGCGCGGCGACGGGCGTGGGCGGCATTTTGCGTGACATTTTCACGATGGGTGCGCGGCCGCTGGCGGTGATGGATTCGCTGCGGTTTGGGCCGGTGCGGGACGAGGAAGCCGGGGCGGCGGACAAGCCGCTGGTGCACAAGAACCAGTCGATATTGGAAGGCGTGGTGCACGGGATTGCGGCGTATGGGAACTGCTTTGGGGTTCCGAACCTGGGCGGCGAGACGAAGTTTGAGAGCTGCTACTCGGGTAATCCGCTGGTGAATGCGTTTGCGTTGGGGCTGGTGCGGAAGGACGAGATTTTCTACGCGAAGGCTACGGGCGTGGGGAATCCTGTGATTTACGTGGGCGCGAAGACGGGCCGGGACGGGATTCACGGCGCGACGATGGCCAGCGAGGAGTTCAAGGAAGGCTCGGAGCAGAAGCGGCCCAACGTGCAGGTGGGCGATCCGTTTATGGAAAAGCTGCTGCTGGAGGCTTGCCTGGAGGCGATGAAGACGGGGGTGGTGGTCGGCATCCAGGATATGGGCGCGGCCGGTTTGACGTCTTCGAGCTGCGAGATGGGCGCACGCGGCGGGGTTGGGATTGCGATGGACCTGGATAAGGTTCCGCAGCGCGAGACGGGCATGAACGCCTACGAGCTGATGCTGAGCGAGAGCCAGGAGCGAATGCTGCTGGTGGCCGAGAAGGGCCGCGAAGACGAGGTGTTGAAGGTCTTTACGAAGTGGGGCCTGGACGGCGTGATTGTGGGCGAGGTGATTGCCGAGCAGCGGCTGCGCATCTGGCGGAATGGCGTGCTGGAGGCGGATATTCCGAACACTTCTCTGACGGATGATGCGCCGAAGTATCACCGTCCGGTGGGCGAGTGGAAGGCTCCGGTTCCGGTGGACCCTCCGGCGGAAGTGCTGGAAGAGTTGAAGAAGCCTCGGGATTACACGGCGGATTTGAAGGAGCTGCTGGCGGCGTCGAATATCTGCTCGAAGCGCTGGGTGTATGAGCAGTACGACTCGATGGTGCAGACGAATACGGTCGAGGGGCCGGGCGGCGAAGCGGGCGTAATGCGCATTAAGGACTCGGGCACTCCGGGGCATGAGCGCGGGCTGGCGATGGCGCTGGCGGGGAATGGGCGCTGGTGTTATCTGGATCCCAAGCTGGGCGCGATGCACGCGGTGGCCGAGGCGGCGCGCAAGGTGGCGTGTACGGGCGCGACTCCGGTTGCGACGACGAACTGTTTGAATTTTGGGAATCCTGAGAAGCCGCAGATCATGGCGCAGCTTTCCGCCGCGATTGACGGGATGGCGGAGGCGTGCACGGCGCTGGGCGCTCCGGTGACGGGCGGGAATGTTTCGCTCTACAACGAGACGCGGGGCGAGGGGATATATCCGACGCCGGTGATTGGGATTGTGGGCGTTTTGGATGATGTGACGAAGGCTGTGAAGGCGGATTTCCAGCGGGCTGGGGATCAAATTTTTCTGCTGGGCGCGAAGTCTGCCATGAATGCGGCGGCGCGCGCGGAACAGAGTTTTGGTTCGACGGAGTATGCGAAGCTGCGGTTTGAGCAGCGCTGGGGCGAGCCGCCGTATTTGAACATTGAGGACGAAGCGCTGCTGCAGAATGCCCTGATTGCGCTGGCGGATGCGGGAGTGCTCCGGTCGGCGAAGGATGTGTCTGACGGTGGATTGGCCGTGGCGCTGGCGGAATGCTGCTTTGCACACGGTGTTGGGATGCGGATGGAGACGCAGGATCCTTATGGATTTTCAGCAGCTTTGATGCTGTTTAACGAGCCGGCCACGCATGTGATTGTTTCCGTTGCTCCGGAGAAGGTGAAAGCGCTGGAAGAGTTGATTGCGCGGCATGAAGGTCTCTTCAGTTTTCGACTTGGGCAGGTGGAAGAGAGCGAGTTCACGATTATGCGGAATGGCGAAGCGGTCATTTCAACGAGGGTGGATGAGCTGAAGCAGCGCTGGGCAGGATCGCTCGAAACGGTGCTGGAGGCTGAGGTATTTGTATGAGCCGGGTGGTGATTGAAGGCGTGGGCGGCAAGAGAAATCTGGAGCAGGATACACCGATGCGGCGGATTGTGTTTGAGGGCTTCGAGACGGAGGAGCTGGAGATTTTCTCGTCGGAAGAGGTTGCGGAGGACGTGGTGGAAGCGCCGCGGATGGAAGTGACGGAGCCGCCTGCTCTGCGGGTGTGCGTGGAGGATGATCCCAAGCTGCGCGAGCATTGCGGGGTGGTGGCGATTCACAGGGCCGACGATGCGGCCCGGCAGGCTTACCTGGGGCTGTATGCGCTGCAGCATCGCGGTCAGGAGTCGGCGGGGATTGCGACGGCGGACGGGCACAGCATTTCGAACATCAAGGGCATGGGCCTGGTCTCAGAGATTTTTAGCGATGACGTGCTCGCGAAGCTGAAGGGCTCGATGGCGATTGGGCATACGCGGTACTCGACGACGGGCGACTCGGCGCTGTTGAATGCGCAGCCGATTCGTGTGGAGTCGACGAAGGGGCTGATTGCGATTGCGCACAATGGGAACCTGGTGAACCTGGGGAATCTGCGGGTGCAACTGGAGCGGCAGGGCGCGCACTTCCAGACGACGAGCGACTCGGAGATCATTGTGCAGCTGATTGCGCACTCGCAGGCGACGACGCTGGTGGATGCGATTGCGGATTCACTGAGCCAGGTGGATGGGGCGTTCTCGATTGTGATGATGACGCGGGACCGGGTGTTTGCGGCGCGCGATCCGCGGGGATTCCGGCCGTTGTCAATGGGGCGGATCAAGAACGAGGATGGGCCGGACACGATTGTGTTTGCGTCGGAGACGTGCGCGTTTGACCTGCTGCATGCAAAGTTTGAGCGGGATGTTGCGCCGGGCGAGCTGGTGATGGTGACCGAGGACGGTGTGACGTCGCGGCAGTATGCGGAGCCGAAGCAGTCGAGCTGCATTTTTGAGCATGTTTATTTTGCCCGGCCGGACAGCAAGATTTTTAATCGCTGGGTGCAGGACAGCCGCGAGGAAATGGGGCGGCAACTGGCTCGGGAGAGCCATGTGGATGCGGACCTGGTGGTTCCGGTGCCGGACTCGGGCGTGACGGCGGCGATTGGGTATGCGGCGGAGAGCGGCATACCGTTCCGGTTCGGGCTGATCCGCAACCATTATGTGGGGCGGACGTTCATTGAGCCGGAGCAGAAGGTGCGCGACTTTGGGGTGCGTCTGAAGCTGAATCCGGTGCGGAATCTGCTGGAAGGCAAGCGGATTATTTTGATTGACGACTCGATCATTCGCGGGACGACGAGCCGCAAGATTGTGCGCATGGTGCGGGGCGCGGGCGCCACGGAAGTGCATTTGCGGATCAGCTGCCCGCCGACGATTTCGCCTTGTTTTTATGGGGTGGATACGCCGCGGAAGTCGGAGCTGATTGCGGCGAACCAGTCGATTGAGGAGATCTGCAGGTTTATCGAGGCGGATTCGCTGGCGTACTTGTCGCTGGACGGCTTGCAGCATGCCTGCGACGGCGGCGAGGGGAATACGTATTGCGTGGCCTGCTATACGGGGGTGTATCCGACGCAGTGGGTGGATGCGGAGGATATTTTGCCTGCTGGACTCGCCGTCCAGGCGACCGCGCGCTGACGCGCGCCAAAAGACTTTTCACCGCAAAGAGCGCGGGGAGCGCAAAGGTGCTGGCCGCACGGGCATATGCGCCTTTGGCGCGTTTCCACGTTCTCTGCGAGGATATGTTCGACTCTTCGCCTGCGGCCTGCGTAGGACAAGGCATCGGGCGCCCGGCGTGCTCGGCAATCTTCGTGCAGCCAAGTCGAATCGGCGGCAAAATGGACCTGCCATGACAAAGATTCGGCCTGCGGTCTGCTGCGTTGTTCTCTGCCTCGTGCCCTGCACTGCAATTCTTGCCCAAGCTAACACGAAAAATTCGGGATCGGTCCCAATCTGCTCCGATAAGCCCGTTCTCAATGCTCCTTATTCGGCGAAACGCATCTTCATAGGGGTGAAGAAGCACCGTGATGGCACTGTGAGCCGCACAAGAACCATAGGGAGCCAGGTGCGGGATTCACAAGGGCGCACGTACTCTGCTGGCGAACGCCTATGGGATTATTACGTCGGCAAGAAGAAGATGGTCGGGCATGAAATGCTGTATCGAATTGACGATCCTGTTGCCGACACCGAGACACGATGGGATACGAGCACCAAAGTTGCGAGGGAGATTCATTGGCCGAAGGGAGCGCAGAGCCAGAGTGTCGCTGCCGAAAAATGGATAGCGATTTGTATGGCGTTTATGACGGCGAACACCTATGGTGATAACGTTCAAAATGTAGGAAAGAAAACCATGGATGACGTGGTTGTGGAAGGCACACGGAGTAGCTACACAGTTCCGGCGGGCGAAGATCACAATAAGCGACCGCTGGTTGTCGTGCACGAGACTTGGTATAGCCCGGTACTTGAGATTGTGGTTCTGGAAACCAACGACGATCCGAGGACTGGCACCACGAAAGATGAGTTGACAGACATCGTTCGCGGGAAGCCGGACATTACGGAATATCGCCTACCCGCTGGCTACTCAATTCGGCAGATACGAATGCCGTAAATGCCCAATAACTTGGCTGTCTAGCTATTCAGGGTATCTTAAGATCGAGCCTTGATCCGTGACTGTCGGTCTTCAACCGATGAGGGAGACTGCAGGTTCCTCCGCTGCGTTTGGCGCGAAATATCGAACCAAACTTCGGTCGGAAGGACAAGTTCATTTTTAGGATCGGAGATTTAGGTCGGCGCTTTGCGCCGATTCCCACGTCCTCTTCGCGGACCCATTCGACTCGCCTTTGGCTCGCTCAGGGCAAGCTATCGGGCATCCATGTTGTCTGAGTTAGGCGGATTCTGTTCCCACCCAAGCGGAGCCTGGATGGGGCACCCATTTGGTCGGTGATGGAAGAGTTGTTTCAGCTGTCGAGTTTTTTGGCTACCAGTTCGTTGACCAGGCCGGGGTTGGCCTGGCCTTTGGAGAGGCGCATGACCTGGCCTACGAAGAAGGCGGCTACCGTTTTTTTGCCGGCTCGGTATTGCTCGACCTGCCTGGGGTTGGCGGCTATGGCTTCGTCGACGAACTTCTCGATGGCGCTGGTGTCGCTGATCTGCTGGGGCTTTTCGCGGTCGTAGACTAGGCCGAAGTCTTCTTTTTTCTCGAAGCAAATATCAAAAAGCTGCTTGAGCTGCTTGCTGGAGAGCTTGCCCTCTTCGGCGAGGTCGGCGGCCTGGGCGATGCCCTGCATGGAGACGGGGGACTGCTCGAGGTCGAGGCCGGCGGCTTTGAGGCGGCTGGTGAGCTCGCTCTGGATGAGATTGGCGACGCGCTTGGGGCTTTTTGCTGTCTTGGCGGCGGCCTCGAACTGGTCGGCGAAGGCGCGGGTGGCGGTGAGGGTTTGCGCGTCCTGCGGGGTGATTTCGTACTGCTCGATCATGCGGGCGCGGCGGGCTTCGGGCAGCTCGGGCATGTGCTGGGCGATGTCGTTTTTCCACGCGGAGGAGACGATGAGCGGCGGAAGGTCGGGCTCGGGGAAGTAGCGGTAGTCGTGGGCCTGCTCCTTGGAGCGCATGGAGTAGGTGCGGCCTTCGGAGGCGTTCCAGAGGCGGGTTTCCTGGACGACGCGGCCACCGGACTCGATGACTTCGACCTGGCGCTCGATTTCGTACTCGAGTGCGGCGCGGATGAAGCGGAAGCTGTTGACGTTTTTGACTTCTGCCTTGGTGCCGAACTTTTCCTGGCCGCGGGGGCGGACGCTGACGTTGGCGTCGCAGCGGAGGGAACCTTCTTCCATGTTGCAGTCGGAGACGGCGGTGTAGAGGAGGACTTCCTTGAGTCGGGTGAGGTATTCGAAGGCCTCGTCGGGGGTGCGGATGTCGGGCTCGGAGACGATCTCGATGAGCGGGGTGCCGCAGCGGTTGAGGTCGACGGAGGTGAATTTTGCGGAGTCGGGCTGTCCGTCGTGGAGGCTCTTGCCGGCGTCCTCTTCCATGTGGAGTCGGGTGATGCCGATCTTCTTTGGCCCGTTGGGAGTGGGGACCTCGATGAAGCCGTGCTCGGCGAGGGGCTTGTCGAACTGGGAGATCTGGTAGCCCTTGGGGAGGTCGGGATAGAAGTAGTTTTTGCGGGCGAAGATGGAGGTTTCATTCACCGTGCAGTTGATGGCAAGGGCGGCCAGCGTGGCGAATTCGACGGCCTTGCGATTGAGGACGGGCAGCGCGCCGGGCAGGCCGAGGCAGACGGGGCAGACGTTGGTGTTGGGCGGCATGCCAAACTTGTTGGCGCATCCGCAGAATGCCTTGGTCTGGGTGAGGAGCTGTACATGGACTTCAAGGCCGATGACCGGCTCGTAGTTGGCGAGAACTTCAGGAGAAACGCTTGCTGCCGTCGACATACAGAAAGTTTAGCAAGGTGCCGGCCGCTCCCCCCACTCAAGCTTTGCTTGAGTGGGCCACCGCCGCTGTGCTTGGCGGGGTCGCCACGGAGTGGATGCGACGGCGTAGTATGGCTGGGCAAGGGTGTGTTCTTTGGAAAAGGAGCTTGAAATGAAGATGCTTAAGTTTGTAATGGTTCCTGCTGTGGCTGCGGCGCTGGCTTTGCTGCCGGTTGCGGGGCTGGCGCAGTCGTCGAATCCGGTTACCGCGGCCTTGAAGGCGCAGTTGGAGCGGTCGTCAGAAATCATGGTGAAGGCGGCAGAGGAGATGCCCGCTGATAAATATGGATTTCAACCCACGCCGGGTTCGATGACGTTTGGGCATTTGATTTTGCACATCGGCATGGCGAATCGGATGTCGTGCCAGATGCTGACCGGAGCTGCGGCGGCGCCGAAGATGGATTTGACGGCTGGTTCGCCCAAGGTGAAGCTGGTGGCTCAGCTGAAGGAATCGTTCGACTACTGCGACAAGGTGCTGGCGGGCTTTAACGATTCGAAGCTGGGTGAGATGCGGCCTTTCTTTGGGGGGCGCAAGGTGACGGGGGCGATGTGGGTGCTGGTGATCAGCAATGACTGGGCGGACCACTACAGCCAGGAGGCTGCGTATCTGCGCGCGAACGGGATGCTGCCGCCTACGGCGGATCACGGTAAGCCATAGGCTAAGCCTTAATTGAGGCGGACGAGGAATGCCGCGCCCTGCTTTGGCTGGAGGGTGCGGGCGATTTGCATGGCGATTTCGCGATTGCCGCCGTCGGGGCGGATGCGTACCCAGTCGCCGGTGGGGCCTGTGAATTCGATGACGCTGGCGGCGGGGTATTTGCGCTGGAGGCGGTGTTCGAGTTTGACGGCGGCGTGTCTGGAGTGGAATGCGCCGATCTGCACGGCCCACGTACCGCCGTAGTCGAGGGGTTGGGGGGCGTAGTAGACGCTGACGCGGACGCGGCCTACGCCTTCGCGGTAGAGTCCTACGGCGCGGGCGGAGGCAGCGGAGAGGTCGATGATGCGGCCGGGTACAAAGGGGCCGCGATCGGTAATGCGCATGACAGCGGACTGGCCGGTGCGGAGGTTGGTGACCTTGACGATGGAGCCGAGGGGCAGGGTGCGGTGCGCGGCGGAGAGCTCGTTCTGGTGATAGACGGAGCCATCGGCGGCCTGATGATGGTTGTAGAGGGGTCCGTACCAGCTTGCGAGGCCAGTTTCAGTGTAGATAGGGCGGTGGGAGTCCACGTATTGCTGGTCTGCGGTGAGGCCTGCGCTGGGGCGGGCGCTGTAGGCGGGCGTCGAGGCCGGTGGCGGTGGTGGTGTGTAGGCGATGCTGCGATGGCCACATCCGGTGAGAGCTGCGAGCGAAATTGGAAGCAGGAGACTGAGCAGAACGGTCTGGATGCGGGGGCGGAATCTGGGCATGGGGAGGGTCCGGATCATTAGAGTTTGGGGGCTTTGGGGCCTTTTTCGAGTTCGTCGGCGAGTTTGGTGAGCTGTTCGCCGGCGGTCCGGAGGGCCTGGAAGGAGTGTTTTCGGACTCCGGGGACAACTTCGTCATTGAGGTAGGCGATGATGCGGCGGATTTCTGCCTCGGCTTTGCCGCCCATGTTACCGACGCGGCGGGCGAGGTCTTCGAGGGGGGTGTTGGGAACCTGATCCGTCATGATGGCGACTCCAATGCTTCGGGACCAGTATTCGTGAGGGGTAAGCGGAAAAGCAATTGCGGAAGGGGTGCATGTGCCGAGGCAATTACCCCGCGCGAAGGGGGTGAAAACCCGGCAAATACATCTCGAACGGGGTGAAGCTGCCTCTAACCCATTGAAATCGCGTGATTATTGGGCGAATCCAACACGGTGTAACGTGGTTCCGGCCGCAAAGGGGAGGCCGGAATCATTTTTTGTGGCTCTGGCTTTGGCTGGGGATTTTTCTGCTGCCCGGAGGGTTGCGGGCGATAGCGCAGGCGGGCGGAAGGCAACTGCCGAATGCTCCGGTTCCGCGTGGGATACGAGTGGCGGAGCGTGCACAGGGTCAGCAGGGGCGGACGATGGAGGGACCTCCGTGGATGGTGCAGGCATGCACCGCGGGGGCATGCAGCATGCAGAACCGGCGGGCGGAGTTGTGCTGCGGGCAGAGTGGCGAGAATGGATTTCGGGATTATGTGCGGAGCCAGACCTACCACGTGTACACGTGGCGGCAACTGGCGGCGATGGCGGTGAGGGATGTGGCTGACCCGTTTAATTTGCTCAGCGTGCTGGGGAGCGCGGCGATTGTGGTGGGGAGCAATTCGCATTCGATTTTTGGACCTGGGATGCCGGGGCTGGCACGGGCGACGGGAGTGACACTGACGGAGAATATGACGGATGAGTTCTTCGGGACGTTTCTGATTCCTTCGATTGACCACCAGGCACCGGGTTTTCGGCGGATGCCGAACCGGGGGTTCTGGCAAAGGCTGGCGCATTGCGGGACGCAGGTCTTTTGGACGCGAAGCCAGCAGGGCGTGCCGATGGTGAACTATTCGAGCGTGGTGGGAACAATTGCCGAGCAGGGCGTAGCGGTGACGTATGTGCCGTTCCGGCGGACGGGTTGGGCGGCGGCGGCGGAGCGCGTGGGGCTGGATTACGCGACGGCTCCGATCGGGAATTTGATCAATGAATTTGTACCGCAGGTGGCGAGCCATATCAATGTAAGGGTGGTGTTTTTCCAGAACATTATCAACCGGGTGGCGACGACGGTGGGGCAGCCGCCTTCGCCGTGAGGGATGGGTATCTGGAGAGTCTGGGACCGCGGAGGGTGGTTTGGATGGGCGATGCCGGGGTTCCCAGGGCAAATTCAGGGGAAATGCGCTTCCCATTCAGATGCGTAGTTCGCCACCGGCTGCAAATTCTCGCAATTCGGCTGCAGGAAGGTTTCAGTCCGGGAAGGTATGCATCTATTCTGAACGTGCTTAAGTGGCTACCGGGCAAGGGTTTATCCGACAGCCGACCTTGACCGAGGTGTGGGCCATGAAGCGCGAGATCTGGCAGTAGCGGGGGCGCGAAAGAGCGCCGGCAACGTTCTAAAGATAAGGAGATTTTGAAGCATGTCAAAAGCAGTGAAGTACGCAGAGCGCGCAGTTACGATGGCAGCCCAGGGTGCATGGTTTGTCTATGGCAAGCTGAACAGCATCAACCCCAATCCGTCGTTTACGCCGAAGTGGTCGGACAAGCCGCTGCTGAAGTCGTATGAGAAGGAGAAGCCGCCGTTAGGCTGGCCTCGTACGACGGACTCTCTTTGTCCAAAGTGCGTGCCTGAGATCCGGAACCAGATTCTGGACGGCAAGCTGCCGCACGAGATCCTTTTGAACGAGAAGGTTGGCGAGATCAAGGCGCAGATTATCGAGCGGGACGGTAAGATCCTGATGGTGAAGGACTGCCCGAAGCACGGCCATTTTGAAGACGTGATGTCGATTGACACGGCGTTCTTCCGTCACCTCGAGGAAGTTTTCCCGGGGCGTGACATTCGCGCGCACAACGACGAGAAGCTGCACAACCACGGCACGTCGACGGTGACGCACGGCCGCGGTTCGGTGCTGACGATCGACCTGACGAATCGCTGCAACATGATGTGCGATCCGTGCTTTATGGACGCGAACCAGGTGGGATTTGTGCATGAGCTGACCTGGGAAGAGATCAAGACGATGCTGGACAATGCGGTGTCGATCAAGCCCCGGCGTCAAATGTCGGTGCAGTTTTCGGGCGGTGAGCCGACGCTTTCGCCTTACTTCCTGGACGCGATTGCTTACGCGCGCAAGGTTGGTTACAACTCGGTGCAGGCGGCGACGAACGGCATTGAGTTTGCGAAGTCGAAGGAGCTTTGCCGTGCGGCGGCTGAAGCGGGTCTGCGGTATGCGTACCTGCAGTTTGACGGCATCGGCAACGCGGCGAACTCGCACCGCAAGGTGGGCAACCTGTTTGACGTGAAGCTGCAGGCGATCCACAACCTGCATGAAGCCGGCGTGGACATCGTTCCTGTGACGACGATCATCAACGGCATCAACAACGAGCAGGTGGGTCACATCATCCAGTTCGCACTGGACAACCCGAAGACGATCAGCTTCCTGAGCTTTCAGCCGGTTTCGTTCACGGGCCGCGACGAGGACATTACGGACGAGCGTCGCATGGCGCAGCGTTACACGCTGAGCCACATGGCGCATGATGTGAAGAACCAGACGGGCCTGGGCGAGCCGGCGCGCGACTGGTTCCCGATCAGCTTCATGAGCACCTTCTCTGACTTTGGCGATCTGGTACACGGGCCGAATGCGGAGTGGGGCCAGTTGAGCTGCGGCTGCCACCCGAATTGCGGCATCGGCATGGCGCTGATGATCGACAAGGAAACGAAGGAAGCGGTTCCGGTGACGGCATTTTTGAATGCCGACCGCCTGGCGAAGGACGTTGCGAAGATCAACGACGCGGCGCGCGGCAAGCTGCTTTCCGGCATCGGCATTGCTCTGGCGCTGCTGCGGAACTACGATCCGCGGAAGTCGCCAACTCACTTTCGGATTACCGACATGCTGAAGAAGTTCGACAAGTGCTTTGGCGTGACGGGCCACGACTACGGCAGCGTGACGGGCGACCGCACGATGGAGGACATCAAGAAGCGGCGCGCGGATCGCTGGAACTTCCTGTTCATCGCAGGCATGTGGTTTCAGGATCTGTTCAACTACGACTTCCGGCGTACGGAGCAGTGCATTATCCCTTACGCGACGCAGGAAGGCGAGATCAGCTTCTGCGCGTACAACACGGGCATCGGCTGGCGGAACATCATCGAGAAGATGCACATGACGGCGACGCTGACCAAGTGGTACGAGGAGCATGGGCGGCACGAGATTTTTGCCGGCGGTAAGAACGTGGGCATGAACGAGGGCACGCACGAGCTGGTGCTGAACGATGAGCATGTACATGCGGCTGCGAACGACACGTTCGAGAAGCTGGGCATTGCGAAGAACTCGCGCGAAGAAAAGCTGCGTGCCCGCGAAGCGAAGCTGAAGCAGGATGCCGAGAATGCGCGCATGGCAAAGCTGTATCGCGAGCACGTTCTGGGCGAGAAGCCGGTCGAAGGCATTGTTTCGATCGATTCGATTGCTCCTGCGAAGCCGATTGCTCCCAAGAAGGAAGAGCCTGTGATGGGTGACTAACCCTGCGGGCGAACGCGCCTGACGGCGCAAAGACTTGAGGTCATCCCTATTGGGATGGCCTTTTTTTTGGTCAGGCAGTGCAGAGCGTGGCGTAGTTCTGACGGGACGGACGGGATTGCGGCTGGAGTGGTGAAGTGCGCGGGGGCGGTGAGTACAATAGAGTGTTTGGGGCATCCAACAATAAAACTGGCAGAAATGGAGCACGTCCTTGGCAGAAACGATCTATGATGTTGCGATTATTGGCGGCGGACCCGCCGGATACACGGCGGCGATTCGCGGAGGCCAGCTTGGGCTGAAGGTAGCGCTGATTGAGCGTGAGCCGAAACTGGGCGGAACGTGCCTGCACTGGGGCTGCA
The DNA here is from genome assembly GCA_049965615.1 of Acidobacteriaceae bacterium. Lineage (GTDB taxonomy): Bacteria > Acidobacteriota > Terriglobia > Terriglobales > Acidobacteriaceae > Acidobacterium. Next base: position 8,352 of record JBMFWD010000053.1, on the reverse strand, counting down.
TTCCGACGAAGTCTCTGCTTTTCAATGCGGAGATTTACGACTATCTGAAGGACGCGAAAGAGTTTGGCCTGGAAGGGCTGGGCGAAGCGAAGATCAACTGGAAGGCGATTCTGGACCGCAAGGACCAGATTGTTACGAAGCATGCAAAGGGCCTGGACTTCCTGATGCGGAAGAACAAGGTGACAGTGATTGCGGGCTACGGGAAGCTGACGGGGCCGGCGAAGGATGGCGTGCATTCGGTTGAGGTGAAGCCGGACGGCAAGGGCAAGGCCGAGACGGTGAAGGCGAAGAATGTGATCGTGGCGACGGGTTCGGACGCGAAGATGCTGCCCGGACTGACGGCGAGCGACAAGATTTTGACGAACATGGAGATTTTGACGATCCCGGCGATTCCGAAGTCGATGGTGGTGATTGGCGCGGGCGCGGTGGGCGTGGAGTTCGGGTCAATTTTCCGGAGCTTCGGGTCGGAGATCACGATTGTGGAGTATTTGCCCCGGATGGTTCCGAACGAAGACGAGGAAGTGAGCAAGGAACTGACGCGGGTCTTCCGCAAGCGCGGGATTGAGAGCCACACGGGCGCGAAGGTCGAGAAGGTAGAAGAGACCAAGACGGGCGTGAAGGTGACCTTTACCGCGGCCGATGGCAAGACGGTCGTGAAGGAAGCGGAGAAGGTGCTGGTGGCCGTAGGCCGCGCGCCGCGCACGGAGAATGTGGGCCTGGAGAAGACGAAGATCAAGCCGGAGCGCGGTTTCATCAAGGTGAACGAGTGGATGCAGACCGAGGAGCCGGGCGTATACGCGATTGGTGACGTGGTGGCCGGGCTGCCGCAACTGGCGCACGTGGGCGCGATGTGCGGCGTGGTTGTGGTGTCGAAGATTGCGGGCAAGTATGCGCGTCCGGTGAAGAAGGAGCGCATCCCGGCCTGCACTTACACGGAGCCTCAGATTGGCAGCGTGGGCCTGACGGAAACCGCAGCCAAGGAAAAGGGCCTGCAGGTGAAGGTAGGGAAGTTCCCGTTTACGGCCAACTCGAAGGCGACGATTGTGCACCAGCACGACGGCTTCATCAAGATTGTGGCGGACGCGAAGTATGGGGAGATCCTGGGCGTGCACATCATCGGTCCGCAGGCGACCGAGCTGATTGCCGAGGCTGTAACGGCAATCGAGCTGGAAGCGACGGTGGAGGACATGATGTTCACGATTCATGCGCACCCGACACTGTCCGAAGCGATGCTGGATGGCTTTGGGAGTGTGGAGGGTATGGCGATCAACATGTAACTGTGATGGTTGCGGAAGCAAAAGCCCGGCGTTTGCCGGGCTTTTGTGCGTTTGGGGTACACGCATTACCTGCCATGGTTTGCGCGTGATGGAATCCAGCGTGGGGAAGCCCAGTAAAATGAGGACAAAGCGATGATTCTGAATCTTGTTTATCTGGGACGGGTGGGGTATGCCGAGGGGCTGGAGGTGCAGCGGCGGCTGGTGGAGGCGCGCGTTGCGGGGCTGATTGGGAATACGCTGGTGCTGCTGGAGCATCCGCCGGTGCTGACGCTGGGGCGCAACTCTGACCGGAAGAATGTGCTGGCTACGGATGAGTATCTGGCGTATCGCGGGGTGGAGTTGCACGAGGTGAATCGCGGCGGGGATGTGACGTATCACGGGCCGGGGCAACTGGTAGGGTATCCCATTGTGGATTTGCGGAGCTTTACGCCACGGCTGGGCGCGGTGGAGTATGTGCGGTGGGTGGAAGAGGCGCTGATTCGGGCGTGCGCGGACTTTGGCGTAAAGACGGAGCGCGTGGCGGGGCGGACGGGCGTGTGGACGCTGGCCGGCGGATCGGTGGAAGAGAAGAAGATTGCCGCGATCGGCGTGCACATTTCGCGGGGGATTACGTCGCATGGGTTTGCGCTGAATGTGACGACGGATCTGCGGGACTTTGAGTTGATTGTTCCGTGCGGGATCAGCGACCGTGCCGTGACGAGCCTGGAACTGGAAGTGAGCGAAGAGGCGGGCGCGGAGCTGACGATGGAGAAGGTGATCCATGCGGTGGCGCGGCAGTTCGGACGGGTCTTTGAGCACCAGGTGTTGTGGGTGGAGAGTCTGGGAGATTTGTCGCCGGAGTTGGCGGAGGTTCTGCTTGCGGCGGGACACAAAACTGAAGGCAGACGGTGAAGGTTACAGAGCGAAAGGTCCACGCCGGAAATGCGGCGTGGGCCTTTCTGTTTGAGCCCGCAGTTATTTGGCTGACGACTGCGAGGTGGCGGCAGCGATGAAGCTGTCGATGTTTTTCTGGAGGGCGGGCATGGCTTTGAGGTTGACGTAGAGCATGTGTCCTACGGCGTAGTAGTAGAAGTGGATGTTGGCGCGCTCGGCGGCGGCGAGCGGCATGTGGTGGATGGCGTAGAGGGTTCCGAAGAAGGGAGTGGCCATGTCGTAGTAGCCGTTGTTGAACATGACGTGCATGCCTGGATCGTTGGTCATGGCCTCGGAGAGCGCGGGGGCTACGTCGATTCCGGAGGTGTCTCCTACGCTCATGCCGAGGTCATTGACGGGAGTGTGGTATTTCCAGTCCCAATCGTGGAAGACCGTGCCGCTTAGCTGGTTGTAGGGGCGGTCGCTGTGGTAGTTGAGCGTCTGGGTGAGGTACTGGTGGAAGGCGGCGGTGACGACGCCCATGATGGCTGATCCAGAGGCATCGCCGGTGGCGGCGGGGAGCAGTGGTTGTAATTCGGGGAGGGTGAAGCGTGAGTCGTAGCGACCGGCTTGCGGGCCGGAGACGCCGAGGTCGCGAGCCATGAAGACGGAGAGCGGGATGCGAAGGTTGGCCTTGAGCCAGTAGCTGGCGGAGATTCCGGTGAGCTGAGAGAGCTGGCCGGCGATTTGCTGCCTTTGCGCGTCGGGCAGCGCGCTGCCCTGGTAGAGGGCTTCGAGGTAAGGGCCTTCGGCAAACTGCTCGGCCTTTTTGACGACGTCTTCGACGGTGGCGGGTTCGGGGTTGAGCTTGTGGTGATACCATGCAGTCGCGGCGTAGGAGGGCAGATAGGCGACGTAGGCGAGGTCGTTGCCGGGTCCGAAGGCGAGCGCTTCAAAGTTGAGAGCCGAAGAGCACTCGATGACGCCGTTGAGGTAGACGCCCTGTTGCACGAGGTCGTTGGCGAGGAGTGCGTTGCGGGTGGTTCCGTAGCTTTCGCCGAGGAGGAATTTAGGGGAGTTCCAGCGGTTGAAGTGGTTGAGGTAGGCCTGGATGATTTTGGCGAAGGCGGAGGCGTCTTCGTTGAATCCGTAGAACATTTTTGGTGTGCCCTTGCCGACGATGCGGGAGTATCCGGTGCCTACGGCGTCGATGAAGACGAGGTCCGTCGCGTTGAGGATGCTGTATTGGTTGTTGACGATGTGGTAGGGCGGGAGTTCGCCCCGGGGGCTGCCGGGCTGTGGCCATTCGAGGCGGCGGGGCCCGAAGCCGCCGATGTCCACCAGTGCGGATGCGCCGCCGGGGCCGCCATTCCAGGCAAAGGTGACGGGGCGCGTAGCGGGATCTTTGACGCCGTCTTTGGTGTAGGCGATGTAGAAGACGCTGGCGATGGCTTCGTGCTTCTTGTTGTAGATAAGCAGGGTGCCGGTGGTGGCGGTATAGGGGATGGTCTGGCCGTCAATGGTGACGGAGGCGTGGGTGACGACGGTGCGCTCCTTGGGGACGGCGGAGGGTTGAGTGGCGGAGGCTTCGGGCTTTGCTTCTGGTTTTTGTGTCTGGGCTGCGGCGAAGATGGGTGCGGCGGCGAGGAGGCAGAGCGCCGACAGGCGGAGCAGGGTGGATCGAAGCATGAAGATGGGTCCTCTCATGGAGTGGAATGGATTTACTTTTGCTCACACGGGGCCGCGGTTACGGGCGGTCGGCAAACGGGGCCGGTTGCGGCTGTCTTGTGTGTGACCCTTCATCAGAAATCGAAGGCCTGGATATGTCAATGAATCCGTGGGGGATGGGTAGAGGAGGGGTGGCGGGCCGTAGTATGCTGAAGGAGTGCGCCCGTAGCTCAGCTGGATAGAGCGAATGCCTCCGGAGCATTAGGTCGGGAGTTCGAATCTCTCCGGGCGCACCAGAATCCCTCCTTTCCATTTCCGGATGATTCCACCCAATTCTGTACCCGTTTCCACCCAATTACGGCGCTCTTCTTGCGCGTCTTTCCGGTTCGTCAGAAAAAAGCGGCCCCGGGGATTTCTTTGCGCGTTTCCGGGGCCGCTGTTTTTTGTGCTGCTGCGATGCAGATTTATTTTGTGGTGGCCATGGTGATGAAGTTGTCGATGTTCTTTTGCAGGGTGGGCATGGCCTTGAGGTTGACGTAGAGCATGTGTCCCACGGGGTAGTAGTAGAAGTGGACGCGGGAGCGCTGGTCTGCGGGGATGGCCATGTGGCTGACGGTGTACTCAGTTGCGTAGAAGGGCGTCGCCATGTCGTAGTAGCCGTTGTTGAACATGACGAGCAGGCCGGGGTCGTTGTTCATGGCTCGGGCGAGAGCCGGGGCTACGTTCGGCGAGGCTGTGTAGCCGACGCCGGCGCCCATGGCGTTGATGGGGGAGCGGTATTTCCAGTCCCATTTTTTGAAGACGGTGCCGCTGCTTTGCTTGTAGATGCGGTCGCTGTTGTAGTGGAGGGTCTGGGTGAGGTAGTTGTCAAAGGTAGCGGCGAGAGCGCCGTTGATGGCGGTGTCGGAGGGGTCCTGCGAGGTGCGGCCGGGGACGGTGAGGAGCGGCTGGAGTTCGGGCGAGGTGAAGCGTGAGTCATAACGGCCAGACATGGGTCCGTCTTCGCCGATTCCGCGGCGCATGAAGAAGGGCAGAGAGATGCGGAGGTTGGCCTTGACCCATGTGGCGGCGGGGATGCCGGTGAGGGCGGCGAGCTGGGTTGCGATCTGCTGCTTTTGCGCCTCGGGCAGATTGCTGCCGGCGAAGAGGGCGTTGAGGTAGGGGCCGGCGGCGAACTTTTCGGCCTTCTGGACGGCGTCTTCGACGGTGGGCGGCTCAGGGTTCAGCTTGTGGTGATACCAGGCGCTGGCCGCGTAGGACGGCAGATAGGTGGCGTAGGGCAGGTCGTTGCCCGGCATGAAGTCAATGGTCTGGAAGTTGAGAACGGTGGAGCACTCGATGACGCCGTTGAGGTAGATGCCGTCTTTGATGAGGGCGTTGGAGAGGAGCGCGTTGCGGGTGGTTCCGTAGCTCTCGCCGAGGAGGAACTTGGGCGAGTTGAAGCGGCCGAAGCGCATGAGGTAGCGCTCGATGAACTGCGAGAAGGCGGCTGCGTCCTCATTGAATCCGTAGAACATTTTTGGCGTGCCGTAGCCGACGATGCGGGAGTAGCCGGTGCCTACGGCGTCGATGAAGACGATATCGGTTTTGTCGAGGATGCTGTACTCGTTATTGACGAGCTTGTAGGGCGGGACGCCGGATTTGACGTTGCCGGGCGTGGGCCACTCGATGCGGCGCGGGCCGAAGCCGCCTATGTCGACGAGGGCGGAGGCGTAGCCGGGGCCTCCGTTAAAAGAGAAGGTGATGGGCCGGGTGGCAGGGTCTTTGACGCCGTCTTTGGTGTAGGCGATGTAGAAGACGCTGGCGGTGGCCTGGTGGTCCTTGTTGTAGAGGAGGAGGGTTCCGGCGGTGGCGGTGTAGGGGATGGTTTTGCCGTCGATGGTGACGGAGGCGTGGGTGACGATGGTGCGCTCCTTGGGGACGGGCTGGGATTTGGCGGCGGACTGGTCGGATTTGGCGGCGGGCCTGGCGGTTTGGGCTACGGCGAAGAGCGGCGCGGCTGCGCAGAGGATGAGAGCGGCCAGGCGCTTGAAAGCAGGACGATGCATGTGGATTCCCCCTAGATGACGAAAGATTCATGTAGAGCCGGAGGCCATGCGGACGACGGGGGCGCCATGGCGAAAGCGTGCAAATGGCTCTGATCGCGTGTTGTAACGATGATAACGGGAATGGAGGCGGTGTGTGGAGTGCGGTGCGGGCCGGGGAGATCGTGACGCGCGTCACAGCCCGGAGGGCAGGCTCGTGGCAAGTTTGAGTTCAAGTCCACGCGAAGTTTGAGCCCGGTGAGACGCGGGAGAGAAGGGCGCCGCCGCAGACCAAGCGGGGATGGAATTGGCCGTTGGGGAGTGAACCGTGCTTCCAGCCACGCCGATGGAGAATCCGACTCTTGAGGCACGCCAGGGCGTCGGGAATGGCAACCGGGGCGACTGGCGATATCGGCTGGGGCAATGGACAGGCGGCGCAGGAGTCAGTGAAGAAGTGGAAGCCAAAATGGATTTCCCGATGCGTGCCGTGGACGCATGGGAACGGATTGTATTTTTCGAAGAGACACTGCGCAGGCCGCCGTGGATTTTGCGCTGGGTGATTCCCGAGCCTCTGAGCGTGGAGGGCGACAAGAACCACGCAGGCGGCCTGGTGCGGTGCATTTACCGGCGTGGAGAGATTGTGAAGCATGTGACGGCGCTGGAGCGACCGGAGCATGTGAGTTTTAACGTGATGGGACAGGAACTGGGCATTGAAAAGATGGTGCTGGTACGGGGCGGATCGTACTGGATTGAAGATATGGGCGAGGCCTGCCGCGTTCGGTTGTCGACGCGGTACACGGCGTTTATGCGGCCGCGGTGGCTGTGGCGGCCTGTGGAGCGCTGGCTAATGGGGGTGCTGCATCGGCACATTTTAGGCAGCATGCGCATGGGAGGCGGAGCATGAGCGCGCTGGCGTTGCTGTTGCCTTCGTTGCTGTGGATGCGCGTGAGCATTGCGCTGGTGTGGCTCTACGAGGGATTGTGGTGCAAGGTGATGGGCATGATGCCCTCGCAGCTTGCGATTGTGACGGAACTTCCGGGCTTCTCGCGGGAGCGCGCTTTGCTGCTGTGGAAGAGCGTGGGCGCGGTGGAGATATTTCTGGGACTCTGGGTGCTGACGGGAGTGCATCCGGGCTGGTGCGCGCTGGCCGAAGTGGTGCTGCTGATGGTGATGAACGCGAATGCGCTGCTTTGGGCGCGGCACCTGGTGTTTGATCCTGTGGGGATGGTGCTGAAGAACGTGGCGTTTCTGATGCTGGTGTGGGTTGCCGGCGCGATGGCGGTGAGGCGGTAGGGATGAGTCCGAAACTGGCGCGAGGCATCAGCCTGGGAACGGCGTGGGAGAGCGGCAACCTGAAGGGCAGGGGCGGCAACCGGCTGGTTTTTGGGCAGATGCATGAGGACGCGGAGGTGGAGCGCGCGGCGTTTGCCGGGCTGGGCCGGGTGTTCTCGATTGCTTCCGCGGGAGATACGGCGCTGGCGCTGGCGGGGGAGCACGAGGTGGTGGCGTGTGATTTGAATCCTGTGCAGTTGCAGTATGCGCAGGCGCGGGTGAATGGTGCGATGCCGCGGCGGGGCGACGCAGAGCGCGCGATGGAGATGGCGCGGCAGATGGCTCCGGTGGTGGGGTGGCGGCGGGGGCTGCTGGGGCAGTTTTTGCAGATGACGGACGTGGAGGAGCAGGCGACGTTCTGGCGTGTGCATCTGGACAACGCGATGTTTCGGGGATGCTTTGGATTGCTGCTGGCGCGCCCGGTGATGCGACTGATCTATGCGAAAGAGTTTCTGGAGTGTCTGCCGTCGCACTTTGGGGAAGTGATGCGGGCGCGGCTGGCGCGGGGATTTGCGAGGCATGCGAATGTGGAGAATCCTTATGCGTGGGCGCTGCTGAAGGGCGAGATGATGGATGCGCGGCCGCCGTCCGGGGCGCAGATTCGTTTTGTGCTGGGGGATGCGGCGTCTTACCTGGAGTCTTGCCCGGCGGGGAGCTTTGACGGGTTTGCGCTGTCGAACATTCTGGACGGGGCCGATGCGGCGTATGCGAGTCGGCTGGCGCGCGCAGTGCGGAAGGCGGCGAGCGCGGAAGCGAAAGTGGTGCTGCGGAGCTTTCGCGAGCCGTGGCCGGGGCTGAAGACGAACCAGGCGGAGCAGGACCGGGCGCTGATCTGGGGCGTGGTGGATGTGCGCCGTGTGACGGACCTGACCGGCGAGTGGGGCGCGGCTACTCGCGCAGGGCAGGTTACTCGGACTGCTGTTCCCGCTGTTGCCGCAGTTCTTCCATAACGGACTGGATGAGGTGCTTGGCGCCTTCGATTTCGCTGGTGACGGCCTGAAGGTCGAGCGCCGGCTTGGATGGATTGCGGTTGGAAACGCAGTAGACGCCGTGCTGGCCGACGAGGACGAGGGCATCGGTGAGAGCATCGAGGGCGACGGCAAGGCGTCCGCGGGCGGGACCCATCATGAATTCGTGCTTTTCGAGTTCGTCGCGGCGGTTGTGGAAGATGGACATAACTTCCTTTCCAAGAGAATTAG
>JBMFWD010000052.1:2500-21349 GCA_049965615.1 Acidobacteriaceae bacterium | reverse complement strand
GTTGTTTGTGTGGCGTACGGTTCCGGAGACGAAGGGCCGGACGCTGGAACAGATGGAGGCGCTTTGGGCTTCGCTGCGGCGGAAGGTGGGGGTGGCTTAGTCGCTGCTGGTCCAGGTTCGGGCGTGTATTGAGATTCGCAGGTCCCACCGAAGCGGAGCTTGGTTGGGGCACCCGGATTATTGGGGGATGGAAGAGTGGGGGATTATTTTGCGGTTTGCATGGAGGCGGATGGTTCTGCCTCGGTTGCTTTGGTGTGGGTTTGGCGGTTTTTGTAGGAGGCCTGGATGAAGGCGTGGAAGAGCGGGTGCGGCTCCAGAGGCTTGGATTTGAATTCGGGGTGGAACTGGCAGCCGAGGAAGAAGGGATGGCCGGGGATCTCGACGATTTCGACGTAGGTGGAGTCGGGGGTGGTTCCGGAGATGCGGAGGCCTGCGCCGGTGAGGACGGCTTCATACTCGCGATTGAATTCGTAACGGTGACGGTGACGTTCGCTGATTTCCTTTGTGCCGTAGGCCTGGAAGGCGAGTGAGTCTTCCTGCAGGACGCAGGGCCATGCGCCGAGGCGCATGGTGCCGCCCATTTCTTCGACGCCGGTGAGCTCGCGGAGCTTGTAGATGATGCGGTGCGCGGTGGCTGGGTCGAACTCGGAGGAGTTGGCTCCCTGGAGGCCGCAGACGTTGCGGGCGTACTCGATGCAGGCGGTCTGCATGCCGAGGCAGATGCCGAAGTAGGGAACGTTGTTTTCTCGGGCGTAGCGGATGGCGTTGAGCATGCCTTCTACGCCGCGCTTGCCGAAGCCGCCGGGGACGAGGATGCCGTCAAAGCCTTCGAGCTGGGATTCGTAGCCGGGGGCTTCGAGGCCTTCGGCTTCAATCCAGGTGACGCGGAGCTTGAGGCGCTCGGCGAGCGCGCCGTGGGTGAGGGCTTCCTTGAGGGACTTGTAGCTGTCTTCGTACTCGACGTACTTGCCGACGATGGCGATGGAGACTTCGTCTTTGGGGTGGTAGCAGCGTTCGACGAGCTCGGTCCAGCGGGTGAGGTCGGGCTCGCGGGTGTCGAGGTGGAAGTACTTGAGGATGAGGCGGGCTACGCCTTCCTGGGCGAAGACGAGGGGGACTTCATAGATGGAGTCGACGTCTTTGGCGGTGATGACGGCTTTTTCCTCGATGTTGCAGAAGAGGGCGATTTTGCTCTTGATGTCGTGGGAGAGGAAGCGGTCGGTGCGGCAGAGGAGGATGTCGGGCTGGATGCCGATGGAGAGCATTTCCTTGACGGAATGCTGGGTGGGCTTGGTTTTCAGCTCCTGCGCGGCGGAGATCCAGGGGACGAGGGTGACGTGGACGAAGACGGTGTTTTCGCGGCCGAGTTCCTGGCGCATCTGGCGGATGGCTTCGAGGAAGGGGAGCGATTCGATGTCGCCGACGGTGCCGCCGATTTCGACGATGGTGACGTCGCCGGCAGCGGCGACTTTTCGCATGGCGTTTTTGATTTCGTTGGTGACGTGGGGGATGACCTGGACGGTTTTGCCGAGGTAGTCTCCGCGCCGTTCCTTGGTGATGATCTGCTCGTAGATGCGGCCGGTGGTGAGGTTGTTGTCGCGGGTGAGGTGAGCGTGGGTGAAGCGCTCGTAGTGGCCGAGGTCGAGGTCGGTTTCCGCGCCGTCGTCGGTGACGAAGACTTCGCCGTGCTGGAAGGGGGACATGGTACCGGGATCGACGTTGAGATAGGGGTCAAACTTCATGAGGTTGACCTTGAGACCGCGGCTTTCGAGCAGGCAGCCGATGGAAGCGGCAGCGAGACCCTTGCCGAGGCTGGACACAACTCCGCCGGTCACAAAGATGTACTTTGCAGACATGATTGCTTCCCCTTTTTGTGTGGGATGGGTTGGAGGTACCAGTCAGGCACGATCCAGTATCGCAAGAACGGCGGCGGAAAGAAAGAGTGGAATGAAGGGCCTTCTGCGAGAAGGCCCTTTGTGTAATGAGGGGGGTGATTTTAGAGGGGGTGGTAGGAGTTGGTTCCCCAGGGGAAGGAAACGGAGGGCGAGCAGGACTTGCTTTTGTAGGAGATGGTGGTGGTTCCGCTGGTGTGGCCGTTGACGGCGGGGAGGACGGCGACGACGAGGCCGCCGTCGGCGGTGGTGGTGGTGGTGACGGGGCGGTCCTGGCCGTAGGTGACGATGTGGATTTCTACCTTGGCATTTTTGGGGAAACCTGCGCCTTCGAGGAGGATGAGGCCGGCGTTTTTGGTGCCGAGGATGGCTTCGAGCTTGCAGGAGCCGCTGGTGTTTTCAATGGGAAAGGGGATGACGGTGGTTTCGGCGCGCTTTTGGGTTTTTGCTTCGAGGATGGCGACGCGGAGGGGTTCGCCGCGGGCTGCGATGTCTTTGATGTGGACGGGGTCACCGGGCTGCATGGAGGCGAGGCAGTCGCCCTGACTGATTTCCGGACAGATGACCTGGCCGGAGTTGTCGACGGTGAGACCTGTGGTGATCTGCTTGACGCTGGAGTCGAGCGGCCAGCGGAGGAGGGTAAGGGAGTCGCCGGGCTGGAAGCCGGTGGCGTGCATGGTAAAGGTGACCTGGGTGCCTTCCGGCGAGGATTTGTGGCCTTTGTCGACGAGGGCGACGGAGTAGCCGGGAGTGGACATGGCGGGGCCCCAGTTGACCTGGTTGCGGGCGAGGTTGTTGATGGCGGTGAGAATCCTCTTGGTTTCGAGGGCCTTCTGCTGTGCGGGGGTGAGAGCCTTTGGCTCTGGCGGGAGGGATTCGAGGCGCAAGGGCGGCGGGGCTGCCTGGGTGGTCTGGGCCGGCGGGTTGGTGGTTTTCTGCGCGGGCGTGGAGGCAGTTTGCTGGGCAGAGAGGACAGGGGCCGCGGCAATGAGACCGCAGAGCACGAGTACAGATGGGAAACGCATGCAAAGAGGATAACGAAATTGGGGCAAACTGCGCTCCTTGAGTGAAATTGGGGGCTAGTTTTCAGACGCAAGGCAGGAGATTTTGTGTTGCGAAAACGGGCGTTGGAGGAGGACTAGGATGGAGTTATGAGCCGGGTTCGAGGGATTGTGCGGTTGGGGCTGGTGTTGCTGCTGGCGCTGGGGATGGCAGCGGGGGTGGCGGTTCGTCCGGCGTGGACTGGTGTTGGCCGGGTGCTGGCGGCTGCGAAGCATGGGAAGAAGCGACTGATCCTGAAAGATGGGACTTACCTGGATGTGGTGCGGTACCGGGTGAAGGACGGGCAGGTTCGGTACGAGAGCGCGGAGGGGGTGGGCTGGCAGGAGATTCCGGCGGGGCAGGTGGACTGGAAGGCGACCAAGGCGTGGGCGAAGGCGCATCCGCATGGCGTGACGGGCGGGGAGGGTGAGTTTGAGACGATGACGCCGGCGGAGGCGGCGCGGGTGACGGCGGAACTGGACCGTGAGGAGCGCGCGCGGCGGGCGACGGTGGCGGACCTGATGCCGGTGGTGAGGCCGGGGCTGCGGCTGCCGGACGAGGGCGGGATCTTTGTGCTGGATGAGTATGAGGGGCGGCCGGAGCTGCTGCATCTGCGGCAGGCGGATGGGGATTTGAATGTGAATCCTTTCCACAGTGTGGAAGCGGTGAATGTGGACCGGATGCACGGGTTTGCGGAGCTGGTGCGCATGCAGGACGTGCATGCGGCGGTGCAGCTGCATGTGGGCAAGCCGGTATTTTATGTGAGCGTGCCTGGGGGTCCGCTGGTGGCGCCGGCGAATGCGTTTGTGGTGAATACGCCTGAGGGTTCGGGGCGGGAGAAGGATTCGGGGGGCGGTTCGGCTGAGTCGCGATTTGTGATTGTGAAGGTGGTGCGGCAGGGCGAGTCGCGGGTGATTTATGCGGTGCAGGTGCGGAATGCGGGCCAGCCGGATGGGAGCGGGCGGCGAGTGGAGACGCAGAAGACGTTGATGGCGGGCGGGCACTGGCTGAAGGTGACTCCGGTGGATGCGCTGGAGCCGGGCGAGTATGCGCTGGTGGAGCTGCTGGGCGGGCCGGAAGTGAACAAGGATGTGTGGGATTTCGGGGTGAATCCGGGCGCGCCGGAAAATGCCGGGGCGCTGCTGCCGGTGCGTGGGGGGCGGTGATTTTCTTTGTGCGGTCAGTTGGCGGCGGCAGGGCAGCCGTGGATTTGCTGATTCCGCCCCGGCAGAGCCAGGACGGGGCACCCCTGTTTTTGAGAGGTTGTGGGAGAGAGCACGTGAATTCCGGGCCTGTTTGTCAATTGGCGGCGGCCTGAGTCTGAAAGAGCTGCTGCAACTCTCTTCCGCCGTTCTGTGGGCAGCCTGAGCTGTCGGGGTCGACTAACTGGTAGTTGGCAGTGTTGCCGGTGTAGTCGTAGCTGTTGACGAGATAGCCGGAGCCCCAGTAGGGGCCGTCCCATGCGTAGCCGATTATTCCTATGGAGTGCTGGGGAAGGTAGGTCAGAAGGAATTCGTCTGTGATGGTCTGGTTGGGATCGCTGGGGCATTCAAAGTCTTCGTCCCAGGCCGTGGCGACAACGGCGTGGCCGCTTTTCTCCAAATTTCCGAACCAGGTATCCCAGGAACTGACACTTGCACTCTCACTGTTCTGCACGACGTAGCCGAATGGGTGGAAGGTGTAGGCGGAGTTAGAGGGCATGCCGGCGGGAACCGTAAAGCCGGAGAACCCGAAATCGACCCCCTGGCCGTTGAAGAACAGAACATTGTTGGGAGCCAGTGAACGGACGTATTGGCCTACGGTAAGCATGCCCTGGTCAGGTTCCGAGCCGCAGCCGGTCTCCCATGCCGTCCAGTCTGGCTGAGTAAAGGTGCCGACGTTGCAGGCGGTTTCCGCATCGGGCTCGTTGAAGATTTCGAGGATGATGCCTTTGTCGCTGGTCAGGGTGGGGTTGAGAATCTGTTTCCATGCCTGCTCGGTGTTGATGTCGGGCAACCTTTGTGTGGTTCCGTTTTCGTCGGGGGTGCAGCCGTAGCTCTCCTGTTGCATGTCGATGATGACGACGAGGCCGGCGGCACGGGCCTGTGCGATGACGCCGCGGGCCATGTCGGTGTATGCAGAGAGTCCGTGCGCGTATTCGTACTGCAAAGCTCCCTGGCTGACGTGGATGCGGACGGTGTTGGCGTGCCAGTCCTGCACCATGGCCTGGAAGGATGCGTTGTAGGCGAGGCCGGGCAGTGGAGGCGCGGTGAGAGCGGCCTGGGTATCCTCGAGATATTGGATCACCCCTGTGCCCAAGGGCGTGGCCAGCGGGCACAAGGTAGCGGCGTACTGGGTGGGATAGAGTGCGCCGTTGGTATTGAATCCTCTGGGGATGAAGGGCGTGCTGGTGCCGGCGATGACGAGCTGTCCGGAGACGACGGCGACTCCGGCGGCGTTGGAAGTTGGTGTGGGTGTTGGTGTGGGGGAGGGGGTTGGAGTCCCGGTGGCGCTGGAGCTTCCGCACCCGATGGACAGCATGGCGAGCGATGCGAGCAGTGCGGCGGCGATGTGAGGGAGGATTTTCATTGGGATTGGACTCTGTCCTGTGATCAGCTGGCTGCGGCTTCTGCCTGGAACTGTTTTTGGAGGACTGTGCCGCCGTCTTCCGCGCAGCCGGAGGTGTTGGGGTCAACCAGTTGGTAGTTGGCGGTGTTGCCGGGGTAGTCGTAGCTGTTAACCAGATAGCCGCTGGAGGTGGCCGGCGCGTCCCATGCGTAGCCCATCATGCCGATGGAGTGAGAGGGGAGATAGGTCTGGATAAAGTTGTTGGTGATGGTTTGATTGGGATCGCTTGGGCAGGAGTAAGCTTCATTCCACTCGGTGACAAAGACGGCGTGGCCGCTGTTGGCGAAGTTGCCGAATCGGGTATCCCACGCGGCGGTGCTGTCGGCCAGGGTGCTGTTGACGACGTAGCCGTAGGGATGGAAGGTGTAGGCGGAGTTGGAAGGCATTCCGCTGGGAGGCGTGAAGCCGACGAATGCGAAATCAATCCCTGTGCCGTCGAAGAGTAATACGTTGCTGGGCGCGAGGGTGCGTAGATACTGGCCGACGGTGAGCATACCCTGATCGGGTTCGCTTCCGCAGCCGGTGGCCCATGTTGTCCAGTCAGGCTGCTGATATGTGCCGGCATTGCAGTTCACGGTTGGGTCGGGTTCGTTGAAGATTTCGAGGATGACGCCCTTGTCGTTGGTCAGGGTGGGGTTTAGTAGCTGGGCCCATGCCTGCTCGGTGTTGGTGTCGGGTAGTCTTTGCAGGTTCCCGTTCTGGTAGGGGGTGCAGCCATAGCGCTCGGCCTGCATGGAGAGGATGACGATGAGTCCTGCGGCGCGGGCCTGCGCGACGGCGTTTCGGACCATGTCCGTGTAGGCGGAAAGCCCATTCTGAGCTTCGTACTGCAGTGCGCCCTGGCTGACCTGCATGCGCACGCTGTTGAGGCGCCAGTTCTGCACCATGGCCTGGAAGGATGCGTTGTAAGAGAGGCCCGGCAGCGGAGCCGCAGTGAGAGCGGTCTGTGCCTCCTGGAGAAACTGGGCGGCCGGTGAGCCGGGAGCGATGTCAGGCTGGGTGCAGAGTGTGTTTGCGTACTGGGTGGGATAGATCAGTCCGTCGGTGGTAAAGCCCCTGGGGATAAATGGCGTGCTGGTGCCGGCGATGACGAGCTGTCCGGCGACGACGGCGACTCCGGCGGCGTTGGAAGTTGGTGTGGGTGTTGGTGTGGGGGAGGGGGTTGGAGTCCCGGTGGCGCTGGAGCTTCCGCAGGCGACGGAGACGATAGCGAGGGCCGTGAGCAGGGTGGCGGCGGCGATGCGGGTGACAGCATTCATGGGGATTGCGTCCTGTCTTCCGGGCGTGTTGGAGAAGTGGCCCGGATATCCAGCGGGTATGCAATCGATAACACGGATGTAAGGAAAAAGTTGCCGGAAGTTAGCTGGAAGAATGGTTGGCGGATTACGGAAGTTATGGTTTGCGGTGTTGGGAGCAGGGCCTGTTAACAGGCCCTAGGTGCGGACGGCGGGTGTGCGGCGGGGGGCTATGGCGACGCCGTCGCGGGTGGTGCGTTTGACGAGATACATGGCGGCGTCGGCGGCGCGGACGATGTCCTGCCCTTGATTGCCGTCGTCGGGGAAGGTGGCGACGCCGAAGCTGGCGGTGACGCGGAGGCGGAGTTCGGCGTCGATCTGGAAGATTTCTTCGCGGAGCCGTTCGTGGAGGTTCTGGGCGATGGACTCGGCCTGGAATTTGTCGGTTTCGGGCAGAAGAAGGATGAATTCGTCTCCGCCATAGCGGAAGCCGATGTCGCCGGGGCGCGAGGGCAGGTGCATGCATGCGCCGATTCTGGCGAGGAGGTAGCTGCCGATCTGGTGGCCGTGGACGTCATTGACGGACTTGAAGTGGTCGAGGTCAAAGAAGATGAGGCTGAAGGGTTTTCCGGAGTTGTGGCTGATCTGGACCTGTTCTTCGAGGGCCTGCTGGAGCTTGCGCTGGTTGTAGAGGCCGGTGCAGTCGTCGGTGATGCTGAGGCGCTGGATTTTTTCGACGGCGCGAGCGTTTTCAATGGCGATGGCGGCGTAGTCGCAGAGGATGTGAAGAAATGAGATGGTGTACTCGGTCATGGACTCGAGGCGGCAGTTGAAGAGCTGGATGACGCCGAGTGTCTTCTGGCGGGAGAGCAGGGGCATGCAGATGGCGGAGCGGAGCTGGAATCGGCCGGGCTGCTGAGTCTGGAAGCGTTGATCCTGGCTGATATCCGGGACGATGAGGCTTTCGCCGTGCTGGGCGACCCATCCGGCCATGCCTTCGCCGAGGGAGACGCGGAGGTTGCGGAATTCGGACTCGCTTTGGCCGACGGCGACGGCGTAGTAGAGTTCGTTGCTGGCTTCGTCGAGGATGAGGAGGGACCATGTTTCCGGCTCGAAGAACTGCTCCATCTGCTCCATGATGGTGTGGAGGACGGAGTCGAGGTCGAGCGAAGAGGTGAGCGCCCGGGCGAGGTTATGGAAGATGACAAGATCCTTCCAATTGGAGTTCTGGGGCGTCTCGGTGATGTCCAGCTGCCGGTTCATTTTGGAATGACTAGATTGTAAGCGCATCCTAATAGACCGGGAATAAACCGGAAGATGGAAATGGGAGATAGACTTTGAGCCGATCGGAGCGAGCGATACTGCTGTTTTTATTGGCGATGTGCGCCGGAGCCTCGGACGGGTGGAGCTTTCTGGGGTTTGGCGAGGTGTTTGTGGCGAACATGACGGGCAACATGGTGCTGATGGGGATCTCGATCTTCCGGCCTCACAGCAATTTGTTGCATACGAAGGCGCTGTTGAGCGGGCAGGTGGTTCATCCGGCGCTGGCGCTGGCGGCGTATTCGGTGGGGGTGGCGATTGCGTCCTATGTGACGGGCAAAAAAGCGCAAGCGCAGCCGAAGGTTGCAAGGCCTGTGGAGAAGTTGATCTGGACGCGGAGCGTTACGCTGGTGCTGGTGGTGGAAACGGTGCTGGCGCTCGGGGCGGAGATGGCATGGTATGCGAATCGGGGCGGGGCGGAAATTCCTCCGGATGCGCTGATGGCGGTGATGGCGATGTGCATGGGGCTGCAGAGCGGAGCGATGCTGCAACTGCGGGTTCCGGGGGTGGTGACGACGTATATTACCGGAACGCTGACGCAGATGGTGCAGGGAGTGACCCGGCTTGTAGCGGGGGAAAAGCTGGAGGTTAGCAGTCAGAAGGCAGTGTACGAAGAGCAACTGGAGGTGCAGGCCGTTACACTGGCGGTATACCTTTTGTCGGCCATATTGACGGGCTGGCTGTTCCAGGAAGCGCCGAAGTGGGTCGGAATGCTTCCGGTTGCGTGCCTTGCGACGGTTTCGATCTGGAGCCTGCTGCGGGGCGGAGCTTATTCGGTGGAGAAGTGAGTTTACGGAGGATGGATTTCGTGAGCGGGATAGCGTGCATCTGTAAATAAGAGAGTCAGAATCAACAGGAAAGGGATAAGAATGCCTGCTGAGCAAGGAAAGATTGATATTCCCGCGATTCGCGAAGGCCGGAAGCCGCGCGTACTTGTGATTGGGGCGGGGTTTGCGGGGACGCATGCTGCGAAGGGATTGAGCAAGCTGGGTGTGGATGTGACGATTGTGGACCGGCGGAATCACTTTACGTTTCAGCCGCTGCTGTACCAGGTGGCGCTGGCGGTGCTGTCGCCGGCCGATATTGCGACGCCGATCCGTGCGATTGTGAGCAAGGCGGAGAACATTGAAGTGCTGATGGACGAGGCCGTGGAGTTTGACCTGGAGCGGCGGCGGGTGAAGTTTGCGAGCAGCGCGGAGATGGACTACGACTACCTGATGGTGGCGACGGGGGCGACGCACTCGTATTTTGGGAATGACCAGTGGGCACCGTTTGCTCCGGGATTGAAGACGGTGGAGGATGCAATCGAGATTCGGCGACGTGTGTTGCTGGCCTTTGAGCTGGCGGAGCGTCAGATGCTGGAGACGGGGAGCCATCCGCCGCTGAATTTTGTGGTGGTGGGCGGCGGCCCGACGGGCGTGGAGCTGGCGGGCGCGATCTCAGACATTGCGAAGCACTATATGCGGCATGATTTCCGGCACATTGATCCGGCCAAGGCGCGGGTGCTGCTGATTGAGGGCGGGCCGCGGCTGTTGCCTTCGTATCCGGAGGACTTGTCGAAGGTGGCGGCGGACCAGCTGAAGGAGTTGGGAGTTGAGGTTTACACGAACAAGATGGTTTCTGACGTGCAGGCCGGCTACGTGATGGTGGGCGACAAGCAGCGGATTGACGCGGTGGTAACGGCATGGGCGGCAGGTGTAACGGCTTCTCCGCTGGGCAGGAAGCTGGGCGTGGAGACGGACAAGCGCGGTGCGGTGCTGGTGAACCAGACGCTGAATCCGGAGGGACACCCGGAGGTATTTGTGTGCGGGGACCTGGCGCACTTTGAGCAGGACGGGCAGATGGTTCCCGGAGTGGCACAGCCGGCGATGCAGATGGGCGTGCATGTGGCGAAGATGATCGAGGCGGATTTAGCAGGGAAGAAGCGTGATCCGTTCCGTTACTTTGACAAGGGCGACATGGCGACGATTGGGCGGCAGGCGGCGGTGGCGGATGTGAAGTGGCCGTTCCGGAAGCACATGAAGGGTTTTCCGGCGTGGCTGATGTGGCTGCTGGTGCATATTTACTTTCTGATTGGGTTCCGGAACCGGGTTGTGGTAATGCTGCAGTGGATATGGCAGTACTTTACGTTCACGAGCGGGGCGCGGCTGATTTATGGAGACCAGCGGCTGCCGGGATGGACCGAGCAGCCGGGCGTAGATGAGCCGATGGAAAGTGAAACTACGGATCTGACATCACCAAGGATGCGGCGGGCGCAGAGGGTGGAGCAGGAAAAGCAGAAGGCAGGCTAGGGTGCTTGCCGCCCGCGCGGTCGCGCTTTGCGCGGTGCTGACCGCACCGGCGATCGCGCGCTTTGCGCGGTGCTGACCGCACGGGCGATCGCGCGCTTTGCGCGGTGCTGACCGCACGGGCGATCGCGCGCTTTGCGCGCCATTCCTGCCTGGAGGTTCTCTGTTTCCATGCAAGCTGAGCCTGGGTGGGGTATCTGCGGCTTTTGCTTTTGGGCAGGGCGATTGCAGGTTCTTTTTGCGGGGAGTTGTGGGAGAAACTTTTGGGTGCAATTTCTGTCGAGGTATTGTCGGGATTCTTCGGCTTCGCCTCTGAATGACGGTGTTTCGGGTGTAGACGTTCTCTGTTACCACCCTTTGCTTCGCAATGGATGAGGTAGCCCTGGAGAGGTTGGCTCAAAAAAAGAGGGGCGCTTTTGGCGCCCCTTTTCCAATACGGAGAGGGAGGAACGCTTAGCTCAGGAGAACTTTGACCCCATAGGGCGGGAGGTGAATGGTTCCGGAGACCGGTGAGCCGTTGGCCTGGTAGGTGCGGTCGAGGCGGACGGGCTGGGTGTCGGCGGTGTGGTTGAGGAGGTAGGTCCAGCGTTTTGCGTCCGCCGAGCGGGAGGTGATTTCTACGCCGGGCGCGGCGTGGATGCGGGGCTGGATTTCGGCGGAGGCGAGGAGTGTTGTGAGGACGCGCGCCATGTCTTCGCCCTGGAGGCCTGCGCCGAGGTAGATGGCGCGGCCTTTGCCGTAGTTGTGCGAGGTGATGGCGGGTCGGCCTTTGTACTGGCGGTCGAGATAGGTGGCGAGGACCTGGGCGTTGGGTCCGGGCTTGAGGATGTCTGCCCAGATGCTGCATTTTGCATTGGGGCCGGCGAGCGGCCCGGAGAAGGCGACGTTCTGGGGCTGGGAGTAGATGGGTTCGTAGTCATAGACCTCGGTGCCCATCACATCGGTGAGGAGCCCGGGCAGCGGCGTGCGGACGATGCGACTGTAGGGATCCTTGACGCCGAGGCGGAAGCCGGCGAGGAAGATGCCGCCCTGCTGGACGAAGGCGCGGATGGCCTCGGCTTGTTCCGGCGAGACGATGTACATGGCGGGGGCGCAGAGGACCTTGTACTGGGAGAGGTCGTGGATGCCGTCGACGAGATCGACGCCGGATTGCGAGGCGGCGAGCGGAGCGTACCAGTCGAGCATCTGGCCGGAGTATTTGAACTGGGGCTGGCCGGGCTGGATGTCGAGTGCCCAGTCGGAGTCAGAGTCATAAAGGAGGGCGATGCTGGCGTCGCAGTGGGCGTGGAGAGCATCGAGGCCGAGGGATTTGAGCTCGCGGATGGTCTGCTTGATTTCAGCAAAGCCGGGGCTGGGCTGGCGGTCATGCTGGAGGATGCCGTGCCAGTATTCCTCTGCGCCGAAGGTGGTTGTATCCCAGCGGAAGTACTGGATACCGAAGGCTCCATGAGCGATGGTCTGATACGACCAGAGGCGGAGCTGGCCGGGTTCTGGCTGGGGCGCGAAGGTGGGCTGGCCGGCCTTGCCGGTTTGCTGTTCCATGATGAAGAAGGGCTCGCCGCGTTTGACGCCGCGGACATAGTCGAGCATGAAGTTGACTGAGTTGGCCATGGCGACAGGCGGCATGTTGCCGCCGGCCATGATGGCCATGAAACCGGGGTAGTTGTCGGCGGCGACGAAGTCGAGGTTTTGGTATAGCTCGCGGAGGTCGATGTTGTCGACGAGCCCGCCGACGTTGTTGGTGGTGATGAAGTGGTGCGGGCAAAGCCGGCGGAGCACATCGAGCTGGTCCTGCTGGAAGGTGGTGTAGGCGTGGGTCTGATAGCGGCGGTAGTCGAGAGCGAGGCCGGGATTGGGCGGCGCGCCGGAGGGTAACGGGACGGGAATCTGGGAGAAGTCGGTGTAGGTGTTGCTCCAGAAGACGGTGCCCCATTTTTCATTGAGGTTTTTGAGGGTTCCGTACTTTTGCTGGAGCCACTTTTGGAAGCCGCCCTGGCAGTATTTGCAATAGCAGAGCGGGGTGGAGGCGAGGGTGAATTCGTTGTCGATTTGCCAGCCGACAACTCCGGGGGTGGAGGCGAACTCTTTGGCCATGTGGGTGGCGATGTTGGTGGAGAGTTTGCGATAGGCGGCATTGGTGGGGCAGGTGAAGCGGCGGGCTCCGGGATGGAGCGAGATGCCCTGGGCGTTGACCATGAGGACCTCAGGATATTTTTGCGACAGCCATGGCGGGGGCGCGGCGGAGGGTGTGCCGAGGATGACGGAGATGCCGTGTGCGTGGAGCAGATCGATGGCGCGGTGGAGCCAGTCGAACTGGTAGACGCCTTCGGAGGGTTCCATGAGTGCCCATGCGAACTCGGCGATGCGGACGCTGTTGACGCCGTAGGCCTGCATTTCGGCGGCGTCCTGCTGCCAGAGGTGCTCGGGGGTCTGGTCGGGGTAGTAGTCGACGCCGAACATGAGATGGGCCGGGAGCGGGCGCGGGGTGGAGCTTGCGTCCTGTGTGGCCGCAAAGGCTTTGAGTGAGGGCCATGCGAGGGATGCGGCAGCGGTGGCGCTGCCGGCGAGGACGAAGTTGCGCCGGTTGATGTTCATGGATTGCGACCTCTGGAAGAGTGATTCGAGAAAACGTTATACAGCGGTGGAGGTGGGATTGGGAAGAGGGAAAACGCTTTCCGGCGGGGCCGAACCGGTGCGGAAGTGGGCAGAAAAAAATGTTTTTTATGAGGGCGAGGCGCAACTTTGGAAGTAAAAAGGGGGTCGATGCAGCCGGAGGGTTTGACGCTGATGCCACAGACACGCCGCATTTTTCTACGCAATGGCGCATTTGCGCTGGTTGGAACGGCAGCCGTTCCTGCATTTTTGACGAGATCGCTGGAGGCGCAGACACTGGCTGCGCGGTCGCAGGGCAAGGTTCTGGTGGCGATTTTTCAGCGTGGGGCGGTGGACGGGCTGAACATGGTGGTGCCTTACCGGGAGAAGAATTACTACCGGCTGCGCCCGGATATCGGGATCAAGGAAGAGCAGGTGATTGTGCTCGATGAGCGGTTCGGGTTGCATCCGGCGCTCAGGGGTTTGAAGCCGTTGTGGGATGGCGGCCACCTGGCGGCGGTGCATGCTTGCGGGTCGCCGGACCCGACGCGATCGCATTTTGACGCGCAGGATTTCATGGAGTCGGGGACGCCGGGTGACCGGGCGACGACGACGGGCTGGCTGAATCGGGCGCTGACGGCGCAGGACGCGGCGGCGCACGATCTGCACCACACGGCGCTGCGCGCAGTGGCGATGGGCGCGGAGCTTCCGCTGACGATGACGGGGCCGGTGCCTGCGGTGGCGATTCGTAACATTGCGCGGTTTGATGTGGGCGGGCCTTCGCGGGGCGGGCAGGCGATGAGCGCGGATTTTCGCGCGATGTATGACGACAGTTCGAACTCGCTGCTGCACGGGACGGCGCAGGATGCGTTTGCGGCGGTGCGGGCGCTGAAGGGAATTGATCCGGGGCAGTACACGCCGGCGCGGGGAGCGAAGTATCCCGACTCGGCGTTTGGGCGCAGCATGAAGCAGATTGCGCAACTGGTGAAAGCGAACCTGGGCGTGGAGGCGGCGTTTGCCGATATCGGCGGCTGGGATACGCACCAGCACCAGGGCGGAGCGGAAGGCCAGCTTGCGGAACGGCTGCGTGACTTTGGGGATGGGCTGAACGCCTTTTGGACAGACATGGGCGACGGCGCGGAGAACGTGGTGGTGGTGACGATGTCAGAGTTTGGGCGGACGGTACACCAGAACGGCACGCTGGGCACGGACCACGGGCACGCGAACGTGATGTTCATGCTGGGCGGTCTGGTGCAGGGCGGAAAGGTGTACGGGCGCTGGCCGGGACTGGACGACCATCAGCTTTACCAGAACCGGGATCTTGCGATTACGACGGACTTTCGGCAGGTGCTGGGTGAGGCGACGTACCACACGCTGGGCGCGGAGAATTTGAGCCAGGTGTTTCCGGGGATGAATTTGCAACCGTCGCAGTTTCTTAACATTTTGAAGGCGTGAGGCAGGGATGAAGAAGCGGACACTAGGAGTGGCGGCTCTGGTGGCGGCCTGCACGATGTGGTGCGGGGCCGCGGTGACGGGCGCGGCGGGACAAAAGGTAACCGAGACGGTTACCCATACAGGGACGCTGACGCAGCGGCAGCAGGCCGAGCACATTCTGGACCGCTTTACGTTTGGGCCGACGCCGGGCGAGGTAGACACGGTGGCGCGGATGGGCTGGCGGAAGTGGCTTGCGGAGCAGATGCATCCGGACGCGATTGCGGATACGCAACTGGATGAGCGGCTGATGCAGTATCCCTCGCTGGGGCTGACGCCGCCGGAGCTACTGGCGGCGATGCCGAGCAACCTGATCATTCGGCAGATTGCTCTGGGGCGTGCGCCTTACTCGCGGGACTGGATGGTGGGCGGCATGGAGCAGGTGCTGGTATGGAAGTTCCAGCAGAAGAAGGTGAAGGGCAAAAGCGCAAAAAAGAGGAATAGCGCGCAGGATGCGCCGATGATGCTGCCGAATGGCGAGGTGGCCGCGCAGAATGTAACAGATGCAGATACCAATCCGAAGATTGCGCAGCGGGCTGAGGCGCAGCAACTGGCGGACCAGGTGCTGGCGGCTCCTGCGAATGAGCGCATGGCCGATATTATGCGGCTGCCGGTGGAGCAGCGCGCGGTGCTGGCCGAGGCGGTGTGGGGTCGCGAGCGCAATGAGCTGCTGCAGGGATTTACGCCTCGGGAGCGGGAGATTTTTATTGCGATGGGGCGCGGGCCGAATGCGACGGTGGTGGCGGACAACGAGCTGCAGCAGGACGCGATTTTGCGGGCGGTGCTGAGCCAGCGGCAGTTGCAGGAGGTGATGACCGAGTTCTGGTTCAATCACTTTAACGTGTACATGCTGAAAGGCGCGGACCAGTGGTATACGCCGAGCTATGTGCGGGATGTGATTCGTCCTTATGCTCTGGGCAAGTTTCCGAATCTGCTGATCGCGACGGCGCAGAGTCCCGCGATGCTGTTTTACCTGGACAACTGGTTGAGCATTGGGGCGAATTCGCCGGCGGCCCGGCGGATGGATGCGCGGAATCATCAGCCGCATGGGATTAATGAGAACTATGGCCGTGAGGTGATGGAGTTGCACACGGTGGGCGTGGAGGGTGGTTACACGCAGGCCGATGTCATTGCGCTGGCGAACATCCTGACGGGCTGGACGATTGATCGTCCGCTGCAGGGCGGCGGCGCGACCTATGATCCGGCGCGGCATGAGCCGGGGAGTATCCACTGGTACGGGCATACGGTGCAGGACAACGGCTACGAGGAAGGACGCGAGGCGCTGCTTTGGCTGGCGGCGCAGCCTTCGACGGCGCACCATATCAGCTACGAGCTGGCGCAGCGGTTTGTGGCTGATGATCCTCCGCCGGCGCTGGTGAACGCGATGGCGGCGACTTACATGCGGACGGGTGGGGACATCAAACAAATTCTGTGGACGATGGTGAACTCGCCGCAGTTCTGGCAGGCGAAGGATATCAACAACAAGGTGAAAACGCCGCTGGAATTTGTGGCGTCGGCGTTTCGGGCTACGGGGACCGATCCCGGGAATCCGGAGCCGCTGGTATATGTGCTGAGACAGATGGGCGAGCCACTGTTTCTGTGCCTGACGCCGAATGGATATCCGCTGACGGGCGATGCGTGGATGAACACGGGCGCGCTGATGGCGCGGATGAACTTTGCGATGCAGTTTGCTCAGGGAAAGCTGGGAGATGGCAAGTTTGATCCACGGCGGGCGCTGGCGGATGACGCACAGGTGATGCCTGCGGCGTACTCGGCTGAGGAGGATGACGCGGTGCTGAAGGACTTGCCGGCATTGGAGATGGCGCTGCTGGGACGGCGTGCGTCGGCGAAGACAGAGGGTGTGATTGAGCGGCAGGTGGAGCGGATGCCACATGCGGCTTCGGAGCAGAAGCTGCGGGTGATGACGGCTTTGCTGCTGGGCTCGCCGGACTTTCAGATGCGGTGAGTGCTGACCGCACGGCAATTGCGCGCTGTGCGCGGTGCTGACCGCACGGGCAATTGCGCGCTTTGCGCGGTGCTGACCGCACGGGCAATTGCGCGCTTTGCGCGCCATTCCTGATTGGGGATTCTCTGTTCAAACCCAAACGGTACTTGGGTGGGGCAGCCTGATTGTGCGTTGGTTGCGGGAAAGACGGTCGGCTCTTGGCCGATATGGTCCCACACATTCGCGCGAAGAACGCGCGAATGCATGGGGCACCCGCGATCCTTTTGGGGTGGAGGTTTTTATTTCCCTATGGATCTGTAACTGATTTGGGTGCAAATGGAAGAGGCAGCCGTTTTGGGCTGCCTCTTTTGATTTGGAGCGGTGTGAAAGTTATGCGTTGACGGGCTGTTCGGCATTGACATTGACGGGGGTGAGCCAGCCGTAGCGGTCTGGCTTGAGTCCGTTGGCGATGCCGAAGAACTCCTCGGAGAGTTGTTTGGTGATGGGCCCGGTGCTGCCGTCGCCGACGAGAATGCGGTCGACGGAGCGGATGGGGGTGACCTCGGCGGCGGTGCCTACGAAGAAGACTTCGTCGGCGATGTAGATCATTTCACGCGGGATGCCCTGCTCGACGACGGGGATACCGATGTGACGGGCGAGGGTGAGGATGGAGTCGCGGGTGATGCCGGAGAGCACGGAGTTGGCGAGCGGCGGGGTGTAGAGGACGCCGTTGCGCACGAGGAAGAGATTTTCTCCGGAGCCCTCGGCGAGGTAGCCGTTGACGTCGAGCGCGATGCCTTCCGAGTAGCCGTTGACGTCGGCTTCCATGCGGATGAGCTGGGAGTTCATGTAGTTGGCGCCGGCCTTGGCGAGGCCGGGCATGGTGTTGGGGGCGAGGCGGTTCCAGGAGGAGATACAGACGTCCGCACCCTGGTCGCCGGTGACGTATTTACCCCACGGGAAGTTGGCCATGTAGATTTCAACGGGCGAATTCTTGGGGTTGACGCCGATTTCGCCGTATCCCCGGAAGGCGATGGGGCGGATGTAGCAGGGCGCGACGCCATTGGCCTCGGTGAGTTCGACGACGGCGGAGCAGAGCTGGTCGAGGGAGTAGGGGATGGGCATGCGGTAGATGCGCGCCGAGTCGAGGAGGCGCTGCATGTGCTCGGGCAGGCGGAAGATGGCGGCTCCCTTGGGCTGCGCGTAGCAGCGGATGCCTTCGAAGACCGATGAGCCGTAGTGGATGACGTGGCTCATGACGTGAATCTGGGCCTTCTCCCAGGGGATGAGGTTTCCGTTGTGCCAGATTTTGCTGGTGGTCTGAATGGGCATTACTGGTGCCGCTCCTTATGGTGTGAATCCAACTCTGCATTATAGCTGTGGGGGCATGGAGGATGTGGGTTGGGGCGGGATGTTTGACGGGTAACGGTGGGAACGGGCGGGGGCGGAAAAAACGCGGGGAGGATACGAAAGTTCTGCGATGATGGCTGGGAGTGTTGTTTTAGAGGAGCCGATCAGGGATGGTATCGCCTGCTGCTGCTGCGTCGCATGCGCTGCATTCGCCGATGGTCAAGTTTTCACTGCTGGCGCTAAGCTCCATCTTTTTCCTGGTGGATCCGTTTGCGGCGATCCCTTCATTTATTGCGCTGACGGAAGGGGCGGATGCGCGCGGGCGGCGGCGGATGGCTTGGCGGGCTTCGCTGACCTGCTTTATTGTGCTGACGGCCTTTGCGCTGGCCGGGCAATGGATCTTCAGCCTGTTTGGGATCAAGCTGCCGGCCTTTGAGCTGGCGGGCGGACTGATTCTGCTGTTGATTGGCATCGACATGCTGCAGGCGAAACGGTCTGCCACGCAGGAGCGGAGCGATGAGACCGAGGAAGCCGCGCAGAAGGACGACGCGAGCATTGTGCCGATGGGGATTCCGATGCTGGCCGGGCCGGGCGCGATTTCAAGCGTGATGGTGCTGGTGGGCGAGTCGCAAAACTGGTGGCAGATGAGCGCGATCCTGTCGTCGATTGCGGTGACGGCGCTGGCGAGCTATGGAGTGCTGGTGGGCGCGGACCGGATTCGACGGGTGCTGGGGGAGACGGGGATTCGTATATTGGTGCGCATTATGGGCCTGCTGCTGGTGGCGCTGGCCATGCAGTTTTTTGTGAATGGATTGACGCAATTGGGAGTGATTCCGCTGGGTTGATGCAGGGCGCTGAAGCTGGCGGAGATGAACTAGCCGGGGGATGGATTGCAGTTTGCAGTGAGCATGGTCGGCATGGGGTACAGGGTGGTGTGGCTGGGCTGGGCGGACCGGTGGTCGCCCTTGTTTTTGATGGTGTCGTTGTTGCTGCCGCTGGGGTTGCCGAAGATGCGGCGGCGGTGGGCGGTGCAGGGACTTGGGCTGATTGCGGCGCAGACAGTGTGTGACCTGATGAGGTTGCCGCTG
>JBMFWD010000051.1:0-22057 GCA_049965615.1 Acidobacteriaceae bacterium | reverse complement strand
GCTGCGCCAGCACCAACCCGTTGCCCTCGGCCCAGGCCGAAACCATATGGACGAGGGCCTTTTTACCGCTCTCGCGGGTGCCGCGTAAGCTCTTGCCGTCGATGGCTACCACTTCGCCCGCCGTCAGCCTGGCGATCGACGAAACCCAGGCCACGAAACCCTTTTCCATTTCCTCCGGGTCGAGTGCCGCGAAAACCCGGTTAAACGTATCATGCGACGGGATGCCCGAGGGAAGCGTCAAAAATGTCTTCAACCACTCCAGCTTGTCTTCCCCGTATTCGGCAATGTCGTTCCAACTCTCGGCCCCGCTCAGCACCGCGGCTATCGCGATAAGCAGAATCTCTTCCAGCAAATGTTCCCGGTTTCGTTCCACCCGCGGATCACGCAACTCAGAAAAATACTTCAGGGGATTTTCCATATCCCCTTCTCGCCTATCTGCACCCCTACCGCATATAGCAATTTATATGCGTCGGCCCTGGTCTATGCACGCCCAAAGTTGACCTGTGGGGCGGGGGTCTGTTCTTATCGAGGTACTCGATGCAGCGCCTTGTGATCATTCCGTCCACCGATATCCGAATTATTTCGGTGGCGATGATTATCGTCTTCCATTAGGGAGCGGGCGGCTGGCGAAATAAGTTTGCAACAACACCAGACCACCGGCTCCCTGAGCCTGGTGGTTTTTTATATTTGTGGAGTTTGGGAGAGGACGGGAAGACTGGGATGAGCGTGACACTGGAGGGGGTTCGGCAGGCGCGAAAGCGGATTGAGGGCAGCATTTATTTTTCGCCGGCGCCAAGGTCGGAGGCGCTATCGAGGATGACGGGGCAGCAGGTGTATCTGAAGCTGGATAATCTGCAGCGTACGGGGGCGTTCAAGGAACGGGGGGCGCTGAACAAGATTCTGACGCTGACCGAAGAGGAAAAGCGACGCGGCGTGATTGCGGCCAGCGCGGGCAATCATGCGCAGGCGGTTGCGTATCATGCGACGGCGCATGGTCTGCGGGCGCGGATTGTGATGCCGCTGATGACTCCGCTGGTGAAGACGGCTGCGACGGCCGGGTACGGTGCGGAGGTGGTGCTGCACGGTGCGAACTACGATGAGGCGTATGCGGAGGCGCTGCGGGTGGCCGAGCAGGATGGGATGACGTTTCTGCATCCATTTGATGATGACGTGGTGATGGAGGGCCAGGGGACGATCGGGCTGGAGTTGCTGGAGCAGGTGCCGGGACTGGAAGCGGTGGTGGTTCCGATCGGCGGCGGTGGTCTGATTGGCGGCGTAGCTTGTGCGATCAAGGAGTCGACTCCGAAGCTTCGCGTGATTGGCGTGCAGACGGAAAGACTGCCCTCGATGCTGCGCGCAGCGGAGGCCGGCACGCCGGTGACGATTGCTGCTGAGGCAACGATTGCCGATGGCATTGCGGTGCGGCGGGCGGGCGAGCGCACGCTTCCTCTGGTGCAGCGTTATGTGGATGAACTGGTGACAGTGGATGAAGAGGAGATCGCGCAGGCGATTCTGGTGTTGCTGGAGCGGGAAAAGACTCTTGCGGAAGGCGCGGGAGCGGTGGCGCTGGCGGCGCTGCTGCAGGAGAAGACTTCACTACGTGGGCAGCGCACGGCGGTGCTGGTGTGCGGCGGGAATATCGATGTGAGCCTGCTGGCGCGGATTATCGAGCGCGGATTGGTAAAGGATGGGCGCAGGACGCGACTGCGGATTCACCTTACGGACAGGCCGGGCGCACTGCATGGACTGACGCGGATTCTTGCCAATGCGCGCGCGAATATCGTGCAGACGGCACATGACCGGGCGCACTATGGCGTGAGCCTGGGCGACACGGTGATCGATATTACGCTGGAGACGCGCGGCGATGAGCACATTGAGGAGATTCGGAACTTGCTGAAGGGCGCGGGCTACAAGCACGAGCGGATTGACTGAGAGCGCGGAAAGTCGTGGGCACTGGTTGACTGTACGAGGAGTGGTGCGTTTAAGCTGTTGGCTGAATCGATTTTCCAAGTAAGCCTGCGGCTGCAGGATGCTGGTGCGATCTGGATCTGAAAACAGGGAGTGTGGGGCAGCAGCGAATGGCCGGTATATGTTTACCGGCGGCGAACTGGAAGGGCGGAGAGATGAGAAGAATGAAGATCGGCTTGAAGGCGATGGCTTGGTTGGCTGCGCTGGGCGTTGCAGTGAGCGGTGCGCAGGCGCAGCAGGGCGGCTTAACCTTGCAGGCGAATGGCGTGAGCGTGGAGCATGGGCGGCTGGTGATTACCAAGGATCATACGACGATGATGCTGGAGCCGTATGCGCCGAATGTGATTCGGGTGAGTATCAGCAGGTTGCCGGCGTATGCGCTGGCACCGCCGGGGTTCGGGGTTATCGCGAAGCCGGATGCGAACGGCTGGAAATTTGAAAAGACGGCGCATGGCGAGACGTATGCGTCGTCCCAACTGGCGGTGACGATCATGGGTCCGCCGACGCATCACAGCCCGCACCTGCTGGATCAGGAAGTGATTGGGAAGTTCTTCGGGGCAAATGGTGGGCAGGGGTATGGGAATATTCCGCTGCGATTTTCATTGCCCAATGGGAAGACGGTGGTGAAGCTGGAGAGCTGGTCGATGAACAAGCCCAGCCATGGCAGCGGGAACACGGAGATTCTGCAGGACCGGAGGCCATCGGACCCGCCCTTCTACCAAGTGGGCGCGACCTTCAGCGTGCAGCCGGGCGAGCATTATTACGGGCTGGGCGAGAACCAGGAAGGACGGTTGGACCATCGGGACCAGAGCGTGCGGTGCTGGAGCGATTACGGGGCGCCGGGCGGCGAGAGTTTTTGTGTGCCTTTCATGGTTACGAATAAAGATTATGCCGTGCTTTGGGACAATCCCTCGAAGACGACGGTCGATCCTTACTTCAATGAACGGACCACATGGTCCTCGCAGGTAGGGCAGCGGGTCTCGTTTTTTGTGGTGGTGGGGAAGACGGCGGCCAAGCTTTATGAGGGATATCGACTGCTGACGGGGCCGACACAACTGCTGCCGAAGGGCGCGTATGGGTTTACGCAGTCAAAAGAGCGTTACGGCACGCAGGCAGAGATTATGGATGTGGCGAAGGAGTATCGCGAGCGGCATTTGCCTTGCGACTACCTGGTGGTGGATTTCTTCTGGTACCCGAAGATGGGGCAATTCAGCTTTGTGAAGAAGGACTGGCCGGATCCTGCGGCGATGAACGCCGCGCTGCACAAGATGGGCTTCCATACGCTCATCAGCGTATGGCCACGGTTCGCGCCGGGCTCGCGTTACTATGACAAGCTGCGAAAGAACGGATGGTTTTATCACCTGGCCGACGGCAAGCCGACGCAGACGAACGATCTGCCGGGGAACAAGACGGGTTCGAACATCGACATGACGAATCCGGCGGCGGCGCGGTGGTTCTGGCAGATGATCGACCAGCACATCATGAGCAAGGGCTTCGATGCGATCTGGACGGATGAGACGGAACCGGATATTCCGCCCAATGGCAGTTACTTTTACATTGGTCCGGGGACGGAGTACTTCAATGTGTATCCGCTGTTTGAGACTTCGACGGTGTATCACGGGCTGCGAAGTGTGGAGAAGCAGCGAGCTTTGATTTTGGCACGAGCTGCTTTTACGGGTGCGCAGCGGAATGGGACTGTCTTCTGGTCGTCGGATATTTCTCCGACGTGGGATACGCTGCAGCGGCAGGTTCCGGCGGGGCTGGATGTGACGGCGTCGGGGATTCCGTACTGGACGAACGACGTGGGTGGATTCTGGGGATTGCCAGCGGTGCATCACCCGGTGCACAAGCCGCTGATCAGCCCGGCGGGCGCGCGCGACAATGTGGGCGGGTATGAGGACTACCCCGAACTGTATGTGCGCTGGTTTGAGTATGGCGTGTTTATGCCGATCTTCCGGACGCACGGGATGCGCCGCTTCAACACGCCGTGGTCGTATGGGAAAGAGGCGACGCCGATTCTGGAGAAGTATCTGCGGATGCGGTATGCGCTGATTCCTTACATTTATTCGTGCGCGTATGAGACCTATAAGACGGGTGCGCCGTACATGCGGGCTCTGTTCATGGATTTTCCGAACGATCCCAAGGTGGACACGCTGACGCATGAGTTTATGTTCGGGCCGGACTTGCTGGTGGCTCCGGTGACGCACCAGGGGCAGACGAGCCGGAAGGTGTATTTGCCGGCTGGAACGGAGTGGTACGACTACTGGACGAACAAGGAGTACCAGGGCGGGCAGACGATTGTAGCGAGTGCGCCGATCAGTGTGATTCCGCTGTTTGTGCGGGCGGGTTCGATATTGCCGCTGGGCAAGCAGGTGGAGGACATGGACCAGCACCAGGGTCTGAAGGAGATTCGAATTTATCCGGGCGCGAATGCGACGTTTGATCTTTATGAGGACAACGGCAAGACCTATGACTACAAGCAGGATGGACGGATCACGGTGCTGCACTGGGATAACAAGGACCATCGCTTGACGCATACCGGCGCGAAGGCGTGGTCTGTGCCGGACAGCCAGTTGGTGAAGGTGATTCAGGCGGTGAAATAGGCGCGTGATGGTTACAAATATGATTTAGCAGGCGGGCTCTTCGGGGCCTGCCTGGGAAATCTTATCCAGCAGGGATGTGAGCGCATCGCATACCTGCTGTGTTTGTGCATTTGAAAGCCGGTTGAAGAAGGGCAGGGCGATGGTGCGGTCGGCGCAATGCTCGGTAACGGGCAGGGAGGGTGGAGTGCGCCAACTGGTGTAGGCGGGCTGCAGGTGGATGGGCGCGAAATAGCGACCGCAGCCGATGCCGCGCTCCGTGAGTTGCTGCAGGATGGTGTCGCGCTGCTGCCGAGTGAAAGAATTGTTGAGGCGGACGACGTAGACGAACCAACTGATGCGTTGGTGGGGCAGATTTGCTGGCGGCAAAAGCAGATGCGGGTTCCCGTTGAGGCGTTGGGTGTAGGCGCGAGCGACGGTTTCACGCTGCTGGAGGATGGAGCCGATGCGTTGGAGTTGCCGGAGCCCGAGGACGCAGTTGATTTCTGAGATGCGGTAGTTGTAGCCAAGTTCGGTGTGCTGGAACCAGTCGTCGGATGGATAGCGGCCCTGGTTGCGGAGGGCGCGAATGCGCGCGGCGAACCCGGCGTCGCGAGTGACGACCATGCC
This sequence comes from Acidobacteriaceae bacterium, assembly GCA_049965615.1. Lineage (GTDB taxonomy): Bacteria > Acidobacteriota > Terriglobia > Terriglobales > Acidobacteriaceae > Acidobacterium. The sequence goes on along the minus strand of JBMFWD010000051.1, from coordinate 16,880 downwards.
GCCTTCGCCGGTGGTGACCTGCTTGTTGGGATAAAAGGCAAAGATGGCGGCGTGGCCGAATGATCCGGCTTTGCGCTCGTGGTATTCAGCACCGATGGCTTCGCAGGCGTCTTCGATGATCGTGAGGTTGTGCCTGGCCGCGATACGTTCGATGGCGTCCATATCCGCAGGGCAGCCGAAGGTGTGGACGACGATGATGGCGCGGGTGCGGGGCGTGATGGCGTCTTCGAACTTCTCAGGATCGAGATTGAGGGTGGCGGGTTCGATATCCACGAAGACGGGTGTGGCCTGTTCGTAACGGACGCAGTTGGCGACGGCGATGAAGGTGAAGGATGGGACGAGGACTTCATCGCCGGGGCCGATGTTGAGAGCGCGGATGCAGAGATGGAGACCGGCGGTTCCAGAGCTTACGGCGATGCCGTGATCGACGGCTGCGTATCGCGCCATGGCGTGCTCGAAGGCTTCTGCGGCTGGGCCGAGGCTGAGGCGCGGGCTGCGGAGTACCTCGGCGACTGCTTCAATGTCGGACTCGAGAATGTCTGGCGCGGAAAGTGGAATCATCACGGTTGCGTATTCAGTTGGCCCATGTTCCGTCCGGGTTGAGTGGACGCGCGAGCTTGATGAGGAGGGATTCGGAGAGTTCTACCGAGGTGAGAACATCGACGATTGTCTCTGAAGCGTGGCCGTCGCCGTAGGGATTGGTCATGCCGCGGAGGGACTCGCGAAAGGAGCCGCTGAGTGCGGTCTGGATGGCGGCGGTGATGGCGGTGGAGTCGGCGGGGGCGTCGATGACATTCTGCGGGCGTTCGCGGCCCTGCTGGCGCATGCCGATGTTGACGGTGGGAAGCGCGAAGGAGGCGGTTTCCATGATGCCGCTGCTGGAGTTTCCGATGAATGCGCTGACGTTCCGGAGCAGGCTCCAGTAGGTGACAGCGTCAAGGTTGGTGAAGATGCGGCCGTTACTGCGCCGGTGGAGGAAGTTGGTGGCGCGATCAATGAGAAGGCGACTGCCTGCATCGGCGTTGGGATAGCAGAAGAGAATCTGGCCGGAGATGGATTCGAGGGAGGTGAAAAGCGCGTCGGCTTCGCGGGTGGTTTCGCGGAAGACGGTGACGGGATGGTAAGCGACGAGCACGGTGGGCGGCGCAAGCGAGATTTGCAGTTTGTCATCGAGTTGCTGCGTGGTGAGCAACTGGCTGTGGCGGAGATGATCGAGAGATGGCGCGCCGGCACGATGGACGCGCCAGGGTTCTTCGCCCATGGCGATGACGCGCTGGCGGGCGAGATGGGTGGAAGTGAAGTGGATGTGCGCCATCATGGTGAGGGCGTTGCGGACGCGGTCGTCGATGGCCCCTTGGCTGATTTCGCCGCCCTCGATATGTGCAACCGGAATGCGCAGGGCGAGCGCGACGGAGGCGGGTGCAAGCATTTCGTAGCGGTCTGCGATGACGAGTAGCAGGTCGGGGCGCATCTGGCCGAGTGTGTCCGCCAGGCTGAGGGTGGCGAGGCCGATGGTTTTGGCCATGCCGAGGTCGGAGTCGGAGCTGAGGAGGCATTCGATGCGGGCGGCGATGGGGATGCCGTCACGCTCGATTTCGCGGATGGTGTGGCCGAATTCGGGCGAGAGGTGCGGGCCAAGAACAATGAGCTTCATCTCGACCTGGGGATGGTCCATGAGGCGGCGCAGCGGCCAGTAGAGGTGGCTGTAGTCGGCGCGGGAGCTGGTGACGACGGCGATGGTGCGTTTGTTCATGGGGTGGTCACCGGGTGTGCGGCTGGATGGCGAACGAGGTTGCCGGGATGGTAGTCGGGCAAAAGCTGCGCGAGGATTTGTAGAGCGTGAGTGGTGTCGCGATAGTGGATGGCTTTCTGAAGCTGGTGCAGGGCGTCGAGGGTGAGGTCCGGCGGAGGATGTGGGCTGGCGACCTTTTGGAGTGGGCTGGCGCCGGCGTCGATGGATTCGTTCGGGGCGAGGAGTTCTTCCCGCATTTTGTCGCCGGGGCGCAGGCCGGTGTAGGCGATCGGGATATCGTTGGCCGGAGATGCGTGCTGGATGAGGAAGTGTGCGAGGTCAAGGATGCGGATGGGTTCGCCGATGTGGGGGATGAAGATTCCGCTGGGGCAGCGGGGCTGTGCGAGGGAGAGCAGCAGCTCGACAGACTCGCGCAGCGGGAGAAAGTAGCGGCGGATTTCAGGGTGTGTGACGGTGACGGGGCCGCCTTGAGCGATCTGCGACTGGAAGAGCGGGACGACGCTGCCGCGGGAGCCGATGACGTTGCCGAGACGCAGGGCTTTCATCTGGGTGGCGTCGTTGCCTGACGCAAGCAGAATGAGTTCGGCGACTCGTTTGGAAGCGCCCATGATGCTGGAGGGCGCGACGGCCTTGTCCGTGGAGAGCATGATGAGCTGCGCAGTGTTTGCGGCGAGGCAGGCCTGCACGAGGGTAAAGGTGCCGAGTGCGTTGGTGTTGAGCGCGGCCAGCGGGTGATGCTCCATAAGCGGCACGTGCTTGTAGGCGGCGGCGTGATAGACGATGTGCGGGCGGTGGATGGAGAGTAGTTCTCGGAGCAGGGCTGCGTCGCAGACATCGCCGGGGATGGTTGTGTAAGGGGCATTGTGTGGAAGCGCGGCGAGGTCGTTTTGCAGTTCGTAGAGGCCATGCTCGGCGGAGTCGAGGAGGACGAGGTGCTGGGGCTGGAAGAAGGCCATGTACCGGGCGAGAGCCGAGCCGATGGAGCCGGCGGCGCCGGTGATGAGGATGCGCTTGCCAAGGAAGGGTGCGGCGAGTGTGGCTTGGTCGGCGGGAGCGGGCTCGCGCTGCAGGAGAGATTTCCAGTCGAGGTTGTCCTCTTTGTCGAGCAGGGGAAGAACGATGGCCGGGATGTTTGCGGGAGCGGGCATGGATGCTGTGTCGGCACTTCAATGATGCGTGGTGATGGAAGCGGCTGATGGAATTTTATCGTTTACAGACGAATGTTGGCGCGGCGTGAGTATGGTTTGACGATGCCGCTGCGCGGGTGCGGAGTTAGATCGCGAGCGGTGGTGGCGTGTAGCCGAATTCCTGATCGAGAAGAGCGGCGACGGCCAGGACGGTTTCGTCAGTATAGGGAAGGCCAGCGAGTTGCACGCCGATGGGGAGTCCCTCTGCGGATTTGCCGATGGGAATGACCGCGGCGGGGGCGGCGAGCAGATTGAACCACTGCGTGTAGCGCATGGCGTCGAGGTAGGCAACGGATTGATTCTGGATTTGCCAGGCGCGCTCGCCATGACGGAATGCGGGGACGGAGCAGACCGGGCAGAGCAGGAGAGGATATTGCTGCATTTCCGCGATGAGTTTTTCGCGGACCTGGTCGCACTCGGCCCATGCTTCGAGGAGTTCGGTGCCGGAGAGGGGCGGTTCGGCATGCGCCGTGTTGAGGAAGTCGCGAAAGGTGGGGCTGAGCTGGGATTCCTTGCCGGCAACGATGGGAGCCAGGAACATTGCCCCGGAGCGGACGAAGAATTTCCACCAGAGGCGGCGCGCGGCTTCGAGATGCGTGGGGCGAAAGGGTTCGACGCGGAAGCCCTGCTTGCGGAGTGCCTGCGCGGCGGCCTGCACAGCATAGCGGGTTTCTTCGGTGACGGGGGTGAGGCCATCGTCTTCAAAAAAACCGATGGTGATCTGGCGAAGGTCGCCAGGGGAAGGGATGCGGTAAGGGACGGGCGGCGAGTTGGGGTCGTGCGGGTCGCGGCCGGAGACGGCCTTAAAGAAAAGCGTGACGTCGGCGATGGTGCGGGCCATGGGGCCGATGGCGCCGAGGATGGAGAATGGGCCGATGCAGGGCGGGAGATGTCCGCGGCCCGGTATGCGGCCGGAAGTGGGCTTGAGCGAGCAGATGCCGGTGAAGTGCGCGGGCTCGCGGACGGAGCCTCCGCTGTCACTGCCGAGTCCGCCAGCGGAGATGCCTGCGGCGATGGCCGCGGATTCGCCGCCGCTGGAGCCGCCGGGATTGCGGGTGAGGTCCCAGGGATTGTTGGTGCGGCCGTAGAGGAGATTATCCGTTTCGTAGGCCATGAGGAATTCGGGGCAGTTGGTGGTGCCGAGGATGATGGCTCCGGCGGCGCGGAGGCGGGCGACGACGGGTGCGTCTTGTTCAGGGATAGAGCCTCGATTGAGGGTGCTCCCGATTTCGCAGCGATGACCCGCCGTGGAGATGGAGGATTTTACGGTGACGGGCAGGCCATGGAGTGGTCCGCGTGGGGCATTGCTGGCGGTGAGGGCTTTGGCCTGGGCGCGGACGCGGTCGGGATCGAAGTCAACCAGTGCGTTGAGGGCGGGGTTGAGCCGCTCGATTTCGCGAATGAATTCTTCGGCGAGTTCGAGCGGCGAGATTTGGGATTGCCGCAGCATGGAAGCGAGTTCCACCGCGGGCAGTATGGTGAGTTTGCTCATCGGCCAGAGCCCGAAGCAGTTGCGGCTGAGTCGGACGCGATGGGGTTGGCGGCAGCAGGCGGCATGACGGGCGGGTGCATGTTGCGCATGACGTAGTGGAAGACGTAGGGATGCGTGTTGCCGAGCCGTTCGTAGCGGGTATTCCACTCGAGTTCATAGGCCTGCATGGTTTTGCGCACGGCCAGCGGCGGAGGCGTTGGCGGCGGATAGGAGGCCATGCCGTGGTAAGGCATGGGGCCGACGGTGTAGGGGCGGGCTTCGTAGAAGTCCATGTCTTTGACGAAGCCGTTGGCATAGAAGAAGTAGTCGCGCGTCCAGCCGGTTGGCAGCGGCGGCAGCGATGTGGCGGAGAATTCGAGGTCAAGGTCTTCACCGGTGCCAAAGATGACGAAGCGATTGTCGATGTTTTCGAGCAGCGGCGTGACGTTGCCGTAGCGGGTGTAGTCACCGCGGGCGTGCCGGAACGGGCCGGTCTGGCTGTTGCTGTTGTAGTTGTAGGTAATGAGGCCGGGCGCCTTCAGCGCAATTTGCTGCGGATAGCCGCGGAAGGCGAGATTCGCAGAGGCGAGGTGCAGCGGGATCTGGTGAATCGCGCCGGGATCCGCGGGAGCGTTGTCGACGAGAATCTGGTTCCAGTAGATTTGCAGGTTCGTGGTGATGCGGATGCGGCGCGTGCCCGACGGCAGCTTGCCGGTGAGATTGACGACGATGGTGCGCGGGAGTCCGGCAGGGAAGCCCATGTCGTTGACGACGCGCTTCCACTGGCCGTTGGGGAGTTGCGCGTCGATGTAAGGCGGGATGGGCTTGAGGCCAGCCTGCCATGCGCTGTACATGGAGCTTGCGGAGAAGTAGTTGACGTAGCCGTTGAGCAGCAGATGCAGGGGGAGATTCGGATTCCACTTGCCGAGGTCGAGGGTAAGGGAGTGCATTTTTGCAAAGCCGTCGTAGGGCAGATCGGTAAAGTCTTCGAGGTAGCGGTCGTCTTTGGCGCGCAGCAGAGCGGTGGCGTTGTGGCCGTGATTGCCCCAGGCGGCGGCGACGGGATGCGCGTCGGCGCTGAGGATGACTTTTTCGCGTGGGAAGGGTGGTTCGCTGAGGAAGCGTTCGTTGGGGTAGACCCGGGTTCCGATGGGGTGGTCAACGGCGACGAGGCGAACCTGGTCGAGGTAGTTGACCTCTTCCATGGGCTCACCGAAGCGGAGGCTGAAGTATCCGTTGCGGGACTTGAGGTCTTGGCCGGGAATTTTGATCCACTCTCCGGGATCGGGTGTGTTGACGGTGGTGGGTGAGGTCCAGTGGCCGACGACGGCGGCACCGATGACATCGGAGATAAAGGTATATTTGTGGCCGTTCCAGGTAAAGAGCGTGGGGCAGGAGCTGCCGCGGCGGTCCAGTTCGGCGATGGAGACTTTGGTTTTGCCGGTAAAGTGGAGTTCATCCTGCGGGACGCCGGTGGGCCAGAGCAGGCGCACGATATCGGCGTGAGTGTCCTTGCCCAGGCCGGCGATAATTTCATCGGGCCCCTGGCTGAGATAGCCGGAAGAACTGGCGACCTCCCACTTCTGCCATGTGTTGTCCGAGAAGACTTCCACCTTGGTGCCGATGGCCATTTTGTTGTCGGCGAGGCCGTGCAGGGAAATTTCAAGCGAGTGATTCTTGTTGCCGCCGTGATTGATGAGGACCATGGGAGGCCGGTGGAGCTGAGTAATGATGAGGTCTGGCGCGCCGCTGCCGTAAAGATCGGCTGCGATGAGGGAGCGGGGATGATGCAGCTTTAATTTGTTGAGGCCGAGCTTTGCGGTGACGTCTTGAAATCCCCTGGGACCGAGATTGCGCAGCACGCGAAGCTGGGGGCCGTGTGCGGTGTCGATGATGACGGCGAGGTCGATCCAGCCGTCGTTGTCGATGTCGACGGGAGTGATGCCCCAGGCGCGGATGGCGTCGTGGATGGGCAGGGGCACGCGCTGGAAGTATTTGCCGTCGACATTGCGCCAAAGGGTAACGCCGGGTGCTCCATCGTGCGTGAGGGCGATGTCCATCCAGCCGTCTTTGTTGTAGTCGAAGACAGCAACGCCGTTAGTGGGCGGCAGTCCTTTGATGGAGAACATGGGTTTGGCGAGAAAGGGACCTTCACGGCGATTGATGTAGAGCGTGGGCGAGGAACCTGAGCCGGTAACGACGAAATCGACGGCGCGATCATTGTTGAGATCGGAGAGCGTGGCGGAGGTTGTGGCGCTCGCGCTGAAGAAGCCCCTGGACCGAGTCACATCAGTAAAGGTGCCGTTGCCGTTGTTGCGCCAAAGGATGTTGGCGCTGGAGCCGGCGTGGGCGGGATGGCCGGTGACGAGCAGGTCGAGGTCGCCATCGTGGTCGTAATCGACGAAGGTGAGGCCGGTGGGCTGGTTGAGAGGCCTGATGTCGGCTTTGCTCGTCACATCTACGAATTTTCCATGGCCGATGTTGCGATAAAGGGCTATGCGGTGGGTGAATGCGACGGCGAGGTCGGGAAGACCGTCGTTGTTATAGTCGCCGACGGCGCAGGAGAGGGCGTGGCCGGTCGCGTCCAGGCCCATCTTTGCCGCAGAGACCCGCTCGAACTCACCTGTGCCGTGGCCGGTGGTGGTGAAGCGGTATGGGTGCAGGGCAGCAGTTCCGCTGGAAGGAACGATGAGATAGAGCGGGCCGTTGGGCTCGGAGCGAATCATGCAGGCTCCGCCACCGGATGGAAAGGACGAAGCGGCGGCAGTGCGCAGGGCTGGGCCGCTTTGTGGCTGGCGTACGAAGGTGACGGGAATCATGGGGCCAACGAGCGTGTTCGAGGGCCGAATGATTTGCGTGGTGGAGTATTTGCCTTCATCACCATAATTATGGGAGAGCGGCGAGGATACTTTTTCACTGCGTAACTGCTCAAAGCGGCGCAGATGAGCCAGGGCCTGCGGCATGTTTCCAGACATGCGGAAGGCTGAGGCTAGGCCGTATTCCGCCGAAGCGTGAAGCGGATTGATTTTGAGGGCGGATTGAAAATCTGCAATCGCCATTTTGAGGTGGTGAAGGCTGAGTTCGCTGGAGCCGAGGAAATATAGCGTGTCGGGGTCGTGCGGGTCGATCGCGAGCACATGCCGGAAGGCCTCGGTGGCTTGTGCGGATTGTCCGCGGCCCTGATAGAGAAGGCCGAGCACATACCAGGTATAGGGGTCGCGGGAGTTCTGCTTTGCCGCAGCGAGCAGAAGCTGTTCTGACTTCTGCGTCTGGCCGAGATAGAAGAGGGCGATGCCCTCGTTGGTTTCCGCGATGGACAATTGCGGATCGAGTTTGTAGGCCTGTGCGAACTTCTGTGCGGCGGGCTGCAACAACTGCTGATTGACCAGCGCAGTTCCGAGGTTGTTGAGCGTGCGTGCCTGGTGCTGGCGGGCCATGGGAGTTTGTGCGTGGACGAATGTGGCCAGCAACAGCACGATGCAAAGGACGGGAAGGAAAGTCCGCCGCAGCAAACGGCAAGGGGAAGCGCAGAGTGGTGTCGGAGAGTGTTTCATTGGCGTTAACGGTTTTAAGCTTATCAGCGCGGCAGTTGAATTTTCACACCGGAAAGATGATGTGACGCAGATCACAGCACCTTGTGCGGGCTGACCCGTAAGGTTCAGCACTAGTTAACCGGGCAGCTGATCTTTTGGCCGCGGAATGGAGCGGAATGCTCTGCCATCCCGTGGTGTGCCCGTCGCGGCGACAACAAGCGATTTGCGAGGAATTGGATGATGGCGATGCAGCCGGAAGAAGCGGCCAGAGAGCTGGACCTGAAGGATTATGTGACCCGGATGTCTGCGGAGATTTCGCTGCTGGTGAGTCATCAGAGGGATGCCGTGCTGACCGCGATTGAAACGAGGGGGCAGGAAGGAGAGAGGCTGGCGTATTGCGCGCTCGTGAGATGCGCACCGGTGGAACAATATCGGATTGCACTGCAGGAGGCGATCGCCGTGCTGGAGCAGACCCGGAAGCAGTTTAAGTCGCAGCAGTTGGAGCAGCTACGCAAGAAACTCCAACAAGTGCTCATGGATGGTGTGCCGAAGCCGTTGCACCATTGATGGGCGATTCGGGCAGGGCAAGTTTGCCCGGAGAAAGTAACTTTTGCAGGACAGGATGTAAGCAGAAAACAGGTTCAAATAATTTAGATCAGATGGAAAGTCTGACGGCCCCGGTGCAGATGGTCGGGGAAGTGCGGGCGTAATCGAAGTTTTCCAGCGGCATTGCGAGCCGGGACGGAAGACTTTGTTTATGCCCGCATTTTGCTGGAGTCAAAAAAAAGATGATTTTGCGAAAGGAAACTACCGGGAATGAGTGACACGAACGGTACATCTTTGCCGACAAGGCAAGGCATCATTTTTGGCTCTGGAATATTCGGATTTGGACTGCTTGGGGGATCGCTGATTTTCCTGCTCCTCTCCGGGCTTGGGATATGGCTGCTGCCCTTCAGCGTGACGGCGCAGGTTGCTGTATTGCTGCACACGGCGATTGGGTTGCTGTTATTGATTCCGATAGCGGTGTGGCTCTTCCGGCATTGGTGGTCCAGCCGGATGAGCCCGTGGCGGCTGAGAAAATTCTGCGCGTATGCAGGCTTCTGGACGCTTGCGGTGAATGCTGCCAGCGGCCTTTGGCTGAGTTGGGAGGCCTTCTTTTCGCTGAACATCGGCCACATGGCAGACCGCATTCATTTGTGGAGCGGACTGGTCGCTGTGCCGCTTGTGGCTGTGCACGTGTTTCCCTGGATGAAGAAGTCCGCGGCGAACGGCATGGAACAGCTGGCGGCACTGAAAAACGGCGAGTTGAAGGCTGCGCGGCGGCGTATGTGGGCGGTTGCGGCCGGAACAGCGGGGTTGCTGGTCGCTGTGGCGGCGGTAGGTGGGGCGGTGTATCACACGCCGAATTTTTCAACGGCGAAGCTGCCGAAGGGATATCAACTGCCTTACGGGAAGGACCCGTTTGCGCCGAGCCTGGCGACGACTGAGAGTGGAAAGCCTGTTCCGGCCGCTGTGCTGGCCTCGTCGCAATCCTGCGGTGCATCCGGCTGCCATCACACGATTTATGAAGAGGCCAGGGCCAGCGCCCACACCTGGGCTTCGCAGGATATTGCCTTCCAGGCGGTCCAGGCCGCGATGATCAAGGAAGAAGGCGCTCCTGCGGCGCGGTACTGCGCGGGATGTCATGATCCGGTTTCACTGCTGTCGGCGTACAAGGACGCAAGCACTGGGATCGAGGCTCCGGGCTTTAAGGAAGGCGACTCTTGCGTGGTGTGCCACTCGATGCTGAAGGTGGATGTGCAGGGGAACGGGAATTACGTGTTCGCTCCGCCGACCCCTTACCTGTTCGAGTATGGCCATGGGCGGCTGCGCGAGGCGGTGACACACTTCCTGATTCGCGCTTATCCCTGGCAGCATGATACAGACTACAATCTGACGCTGGCCGATAATCCCGTTTCGTGCGCGTCATGCCACAAGCAGTTCATCAACAAGCAGATCAATCATGTGGGCTGGGTGCAGCTGCAGAATCAATACGACGAATGGCGCACCGGCAAGTGGAACACGGACCCAACAAAGTCGAACCGTTTGCAGTGCCAGCAGTGTCATATGTACCTGGTGAATGCGCCGAGTGCAGCGGCGGCCGATCCTTACGATCATTCGATTGGTCTTGGGCGGCAGGTGCACAACCATTGGTTTGCCGCGGCTAACCAGTGGATGCCAACGATGCTGCACTCCCATGACGCAGCAGGCCAGGTACAGCGCGTGAACGCGTGGCTGAAAGGCCAGGTCGTGGTTCCAGCGATTGCGAAAGTATGGCCGAAGGGGCCGGTGATTCCGATTAAGGTTCTGGGACCATCGACGGCAAACCCTGGGCAGAAGATACAGCTTCGTGCGGTTGTGACAAACAACAAGGCGGGGCATGACTTTGCGACAGGTCCTCTGGATCTGATTCGCGCGTGGGTGGAAGTGCAGGTGCGGGACGCTAATGGAAACGTGGTGTTTCACTCCGGTGAACTCACGCCGGAGAACCATATCGAGAAGGGCACGATTGTGATTCGCTCGATTGGCGTGGACCCGAATGGCAAGCCGATACTGCGGCATCATCTGTGGAACTACGTGGGTACGGTCTTCAAGCGATCGATACCGCCGGGATATTCGGACATGTACAACTACGAATTCACGGTGCCAAAGAATGTTCACGGGCCATTGCATGTGACGGCGCATCTGCGCTACCGGAAGGCGAACCAGTACTTCATGAACTTCGTTTTTCCGGGCAAGATGCTGAAGTCGCCGATCACGAACCTTTCTTCGTCGATGGCCACGATTGAGGTAGCGCAACCCGGCGCAGGGAAGGCCCCGGTTCAGACCAAGGCTTCTGCTGGATTCCGTTCGAAGGGTGCAAAGGGAGGCAAATGAACCGGCGGACGTTCTCGCTTTTGAGCGCCAGCCTGCTTCTGGATACGCTTGCAGGGTGCAAGCGTCATCCAAAGCAGGCTGTGCAGCGGGTTTTTAACAGCGATGCCCGAGCGTTGCCGAAGGTCCATCCGAATGTCGTGTTCACGGATGTGACCAGGGAGGCGGGGATCGATTTTATCCATTCGCAAGGCGCGCGCACGCACCAGTTGCCAGAGGACATGGGATCGGGCGCGGCATGGGGCGATTTTGACAATGATGGCTATCCCGACCTGTACCTGGTGAACCAGCCTGGACCCTGGGGGCAGCCCGTTGGCCCGAATGCGCCCACAAGCCGGCTTTACCGGAACAATCGGAATGGCACCTTCACCGACATAACGGAGAAGGCGGGTGTGGCAAACCGCGGCGGGTTCGGCATGGGCGCGGCGTGGGGAGACTATGACAACGACGGCCTGCCGGATCTTTACGTGACGAACTACGGGCGGTCAGTGCTGTACCACAACAATGGCGACGGCACGTTTACCGACGTGACGCAACGCGCGGGCGTGGCGAACGACCGCTGGGGCATGTCTCCTGTCTGGTTTGACTACGACAACGACGGCTGGCTGGACTTGTATGTTCCGAACTATGTGGACTATGACCTGACGAAGGTGCCTCCGGGAGCATCCTCGCAGGAGTATGGGATCGCCGTGCCGTTCACGTTGAATCCGGCGTCGTTTGCCGGTGTGCCGAACCGGCTGTACCACAACAACCGCGACGGCACGTTTACAGATGTTGCGCCGCATCTGCATGTGGATGATCCGGACGGACGCAGCCTGGTGGCGGCGTTTGCCGATTTTACGCTGAACGGCCTCCAGGATATTTATGTAGGAAACGATATTTCGAGCAATCGGATGTATCGGAACCTGGGGCGCGGACGGTTCGAGAACATCAGCGCCTCATCGTGGACGGAGGAATACCGGGGGACGATGGGGATCGCGGTTGGGGATTTTGATCGCGACGGGGACCTGGACATGTTTTTGTCGCACTGGACGGGGCAGGGAGACGCGCTGTACCAGAACCTGTGGATGGAACAGCAGAATAAGGGCAAGCTGCACTTTACCGATGTGGCGGATATGTTTGGGTGCGGTTCGATTTCCTACTCTGACGCGGGCTGGGGTACGTTCTTTTTTGATTTTGACAACGACGGCTGGCAGGACCTGATGGTAGTGAACGGGTCGACGTTTGAAGACAAGAGCAATACCACCAAGCTGGTTGCAGAACGGCCATTTCTGCTGTGGTCAAAGGGGCAAAGCGGGTTCTTCGATCTGGCTGCTTCAGGAGCTGCGGGGAAGGCGCTGACGATTCCCATGAATGCGCGCGGGGCAGCCTGCGCAGACTATGACCGCGATGGGGACCTGGACGTAATTGTGACGTCGAATCACGGGCGGGCGATGCTGCTTCGCAACGACGGGGGCAATCGCAATCACTGGCTGTGCGTGCACCTCGCAGGCACGCGCAGCAACCGGCAGGGGATTGGCGCGCGGCTTGTACTGGAGGCAAACGGCGTGCGCCAGCTACAACAATATGGACTGCAGGGCTCGTATCTTTCGTCCAGCATGCCCGAGGCCTGGTTCGGGCTGGGGCATGCGACGAAAGCGGATTCGCTGACGGTGGTGTGGCCGAGCGGCGCACGGCAGGAATTTACTAATCTACCGGTCGATCGGATGCTGACGATTACCGAGGGGCGAGCCGTGTGGGAGAGTTGAAGCCGTAAGCGTCACTCGCGAAGTAGTCCCGATGCGTGGAGAGGCGTGCTGCCAGCCGCGCATCGCTTTGTTTGCTCCTGGCAAAGGGTGGAAGGGGTGGGGGCAACGTGTCAAAGCACCGACGCTGTGTCAGCCCTGACGCGGGCTCACGGCTGGTTGAGGCCTGTAACTCGCCGTACCGGCAAGAGCACAGAGAGCGGCAAACGATGTCACAACGAAAATCAACATCGGGCTCGTCGCCACGAAAGCCCATGATGGTTTTGCCGAACTCGTTGCCTACATATTTTTTGTACTGGTCGTGCGTGACGCGGATGTAAGCCGCCGTGGCAGCCGGGTTCATGTAGTCTTCGACGGACTGCTCGGTGTCCTTTACGTTGCGGGGATTGGTGTCAGAACGGGTTGGCGCAGTACGGAATTCGAGGTTGGCGGTGAGCAGGGTCCAGTCGCTGCCTGCGGGTGCGGTCCAGTGGAGCGTGCGGCCGTGGAGCGGAATGGGAGTGGCGTGGCCGGAGGCATTGACGGCAGCGGCGCTGACGGCGTCGAGGTCGCGCTCAACGACTTTGAGGGTGACCGGGAGGCTTCGATCCGAAGCATCCGGATCCACCGGACGTTTTGCATTTGCCGCGGGACCCGTTTGTGTCCGCGGAGACGCCGTATGAGCGGTGAAAATCGCAGAAGAAAAAAAAGGAGGCTCCTGCGCATCCATGAGGAGCCTCCGAGTATCTCAGCCAGGAGACCGAGAGTTAAATCGCTGGTAAAAGCTGCCCGGCGTGGCGTGTGATGCATGCGGTGTCGATCTCGGCCTCCGGGGATTCCAGTCGCGCAAACTGCACGGCGAAGTTGCCAAGGGTGGAGCTTTCCGGGGAGCAGCGTTCGACCGGCACTCCGGCAGCCTGCGAGGCAAGGTCGTTCAGGAACTGGTTGCGGCTGCCACCGCCGACGATGCAGATTCGATCGAATGATTTGCCGGTGAGGGTGTGAATGTTCTGCAGCACGGAAGCGTAGCGGCGCGCCAGGCTGTGAAAGATGAGGCTGGCGTACGCGGGGGCGGCATCGCAACCGGAGGCGAGTGGCTGGATGTTGCGTGCCTCCACCTGTTGATTGATGCGCTCGGGCATGTCGCCGGGGGTGAGGAATGCGGGGTCGTCCAGGTCCAGTTCGTAGTCTGGAGCAGGAACCGCCTGCGCGGCGGCAACGAGTTGCTGGACAGTGCATGGCGATGACTTTTGCCATTCATTCATGCACTGGCGCAGGAGCCACATGCCGGGAATTCCGCGATGAAACAGGACGGTGTCTCCCGCGCCGCCGAGATTGGTAAAGCCCTTGTGGCAGGCTTCTACAGTTTTGTTGGGCGTGGTGAGCGTGGTGCCTACCAGCGACCACGTTCCTGAGCTGATGTATGCCCAGGAGTTTCCATCTGCCGGGATACCGGCAATGGCCGAGGCCGTATCGTGGCAGGCAGGCGCGATGAGCTGCGTGTTACGGAAAGCAGGGAGCGCGCGCAGGTGGTTGGCAAGCGTGCCGAGTTGGGTTCCGGCTGGGACGATCTCAGGAGCGGCGCTGATGTCCAGCTCAAGAAGATCGAAGATTTCGCGTGACCACTGGCGCGTATCTGTATCGATGAGCGCAGTATGGGTGGCGTTGGTGTACTCGGCAACGCGGGGCGCGCCGAGCCAGTGGAGAATGTACTCCGGCAGATTGACCCATGGAGTCGATGCAGGGATTCCGCTGAGCTGATCGGCGTAAAGCTGGTACACGGTGTTGATGGGCTGGATCTGCACACCGGTGATGGCATACAGTCGCTCCGCAGTAAGCCGTTTGTGGACTTCTTCCATGGCTTGAGCGTTACGAGGGTCGCGATAACAGAAGGGCTGGCCGTTGAGATTGCCGTGACGATCAAGGCGCACATAGTCGACGGCCCAGCCGGTGACACCGATGGACGCAATCCCCTCTGGGGCGAGTGTGGCGCACTGCCGGAGGCCACGAAACAGCTCGCGGCAGATGCGCGTAAACTCCCAGTGCAAGCCTTTGCCCTGGTGAATGGGTCCATTTGCGAAGCGATGCACCATGCGGACAGCCGGTGTGTCTCCCTGCCATTGCAGCAGGGAGACACGGCAGCTTTCTGCGCCGAGATCGATGGCTACCAGAGCGGGACGAAGACTCACCGAAGGAATGCCTCCGGAAGGCCGCCGTCCACCGGGATAAGATGGCCGCTGGTGCAGCGGGTCTTGGGGCTGGCGAGGAAGAGAATGGCCTCGGCACAGTCCTCTGGCCCGATGGGCTGGTGGGTGAGCGTGCGGCGCGCGTAGAACTCTGAGAGCAGCGTGCGCAGCTCCTCATCGGTGCTGGCGTTGTCAAAGGCAATCTTGTACTTGGTCAACGAAGCGATGACGCGGTCGCGGGGGAACATGGTGGAACCCTTGACGACCGTAGCCGGATTGATGCCGTTGACGCGGACCCTGGG
Organism: Acidobacteriaceae bacterium; assembly: GCA_049965615.1. Lineage (GTDB taxonomy): Bacteria > Acidobacteriota > Terriglobia > Terriglobales > Acidobacteriaceae > Acidobacterium. Next base: position 1,811 of record JBMFWD010000051.1, on the reverse strand, counting down.
AGCGAGCGATACAGCCATTTCGCGCACGAGGTGGCTGAGGGCAGCCTTGCTGACGTCGTAGGCCTCGCTGCCGCGCTTGGGTACGACGGCATTGGCCGAACTGGTGAGCACGATGCTGCCTTGAAGCTGCTGCTCTTCGAAGAGCTTTGCGGCTTCTTCCGCGAGCAGGAAATTCGATGTGACGTTCAGCTCAAGGGTGGTGCCCCACATGGTGTCGCTGATAACGCCGTCAGGCGATGAAGGAAAAATGGCCGCGGTATTTATGAGAATGTCGATGCCGCCGAAGCTGGCGACCGCCTTCTTGATCGCCGCGCGGATGGCATCGCGGTTGCGGATATCAATGGACGCCGTGGTGGCCGATTCCCGGCCCGCGATGGCCTGAATCTCCTTCGCGGTGGCTTCCGCGCCGACCATGTCACGATCGGCAACAACGACGTGAGCGCCGCGTTCGGCAGCCAGCATGGCAGCGCAGCGGCCGATGCCGCTGGCTCCGCCTACGATGATGGCAATGTAGCGGCTCAGCTCCTTTTCAGGTGGCTGGCGGCGAATCTTGGCCTCTTCCAGCGCCCAGTATTCAATGCGGAAAGCTTCGGAAACCGGCAGGGCAACGTAGTTGCAGTGAACCTTGAAGGCTTCCGGTGGAGCCGCCGGACCAGCCTGCGGAATGTCGGCTGGGCTTTTCTCGTCAGTCAGTGCGGCTGCGCCTTCCATCACGTGAATGGCGTTGGTGTAAAACTCGCCGGTGATGCGGGATTCTGGCTTGTTCTTGCCAAAGGAGAACAGGCCGATGCCGGGAATGAGCACCACGGTAGGATTTGGGTCGCGCATGGCCGGGGAGTCCGCCAGCGCATTCGCACTGTAATACTCCTCGTACTCCTTGCGGTAGACGTCCAGTGCCGAAGCAAGGGCCTTCTTGATGGCGGCGACATCTGCCGTATGATCCACGAGAACAAAAAGCGGACGGATTTTGGTGCGGATAAAGTGATCGGGGCAGCTGGTGCCCAGGTGGGCGAGTTCGGCTGCGTACTTTGAATTGACGAACTGCAGCACTTCGGGCAGGTCGTTGTAGGTTCCAATCAGCCGCTTCTTCTGCGAGACGAGACCGCGTATGTGAGGCAGCAGTTCGAGGGCAAGCTCCTTGCGGTCTTCGCGCACCTGCGCGATAGAGCCGCCGAAGGTGGGTTTTTTCTGACGCTTGGCATGCGCCTCAACGAACTGGCCCAACTGGTCGATGATGGTGATTGTGTTGACGTAGCACTCGCGCTGCGTCTGCCCCCAGGTGAAGAGGCCGTGCCCGCCGAGGACGACGCCGTCGCAGCCGGGGTTTTCTTCGACCGCGCGGCGCATCATCATGGCCAGCTCAAAGCCCGGGCGCTGCCAGGGAACCCATACCAGGTGATGGCCGAACTCCTTGTTGAACTCCTCCATTTTGGCCCTGCCATTGCCCGCGGCTGCCAGAGCAATGCCCCAGTCCGGATGCAGGTGGTCAACATGTGGGAAGGGCAGGAAGCCGTGCAGGGGCGTATCAATCGATGCCGCAACGGGATTTTTGCCGAAGGTGCAGAGCGGGTACAGCTCGACGATAGCGTCTTCTTCCGAGGTACCTCTGTATTGCGACTCGAGGGCGCGAACGCGGTCGAGGTAAAGGGTGGCAAAGCCCTGACGCTTGATGCTGCCCAGATCGCCGCCGCTGCCCTTGACCCAGAGCACCTCAGTGGGCTGGCCGGTTAACGATGTCAAGGGCGGCGTAAAAGGGGACCACTGGGGCGGAGTAAAAGGGAGCCAGTTGTAAGGCACGAACTGGTGTTTCG
>JBMFWD010000050.1:0-22440 GCA_049965615.1 Acidobacteriaceae bacterium | reverse complement strand
GCCTCGCAAAAAGCCTTCCGCGTCAGGCCGCTCTGTTCAAAATCCCGTACCAGACCCTCGACCTCTGCCCGGCTCCGACGAAGCCTCTCAACAACCGATCCCGTATCTCGCATGCCTCAACTTCAACATGCAATCGACTCTACGAAAAGAGTGGCCTTGCCCGGATGGATACGGTGGAAGATACCCTGCGGCTGACCGGGTGGGATAAGTCGCGACGAGTGGTGATCCTGCGCCGGCCCGCGAAGTCCGAAGTGGCGCTTACCAGAAAAGCTGCCGAGGGGCAGATGGAGTTACTGCTTCCCGGCCAGGACGTGGAACTGTGGGAGTACGCGGTGCTGGTGACCAACAGCGGCTACGCGCTGGAGTCGATGGCACAGCTGTACCGCGACCGGGCCGATGCGGAGAACGGATTCGACGAACTCAAGAATCAGTGGGGCTGGGGCGGCTTTACCACCCAGGACATCGAACGCTGCCAGAGCAGTGCCCGGGCTGTGGCCTTGGTTTACAACTGGTGGAGCTGGTACTGCCGCGCGGCCAGGCCGGAAGCCAGGATGGAGGCCATCACCAGCAGGGCGCTGCTGCTGGCCGCCGTGGGCCGAGCCACCCAACATGCCGGAAAAACAACGCTCTATCTGACGACCATGCACGCTGCCCGGAAAGCCCTTATGCTGTTGATCGCCAATATCCATGCCGCTCTTAGCCATGTAAGGAAAGTTGCGGAGCAGTCGCCCGCAACGGACAGGTGGAAGACCTTGCTGGACTACATCGTGGCCAGAATCCTTCCGCATAGGCCTCAAAAACTCCTCAAAACATGCGCCCTGCTGGCTAGCGACTGCGGTTTTTAGGATTATCGTTCTTGCGGAAACTGACCTTGTCCCGGTTCAGTTCCTGCTCGATAAAGTTGTGGCCATTGAGATAGTAGGTGGTCTGGAAGGGAAAGAACGAAGCCACCCGCATGGCCATCGATCCCAGCACTTCGTCTTCGATGTAGAAGTAGTAGTGGGTGAAGCGGCTGCGCTGCCGGGCCAGGATGCGGTAATGAGGATCGGCGGTGGGAAAGCGGGGCACCGTGGAGCGAAAGCTCTGGCCCTGCTCCATGCTCTTCAGGATGAAATAGACGCCGTGGCGGCGGGCGCGCTTCATGCGCCGCTGCGCAGGACGGACGTAATCCTCCTTGCGCACCTTCGGCTCTGCCCATTCGATGGGAACATCATGATTGCGTGCGAACGCCTCGACCCACCCCCGATACTCATTGGTCCGCCGCGAGAGCACCGTTTTATCGATCACCGGTTCGCCTACCACCTCGTGGAAGAAATACGCCACCTGCCCCGGACGCGACAACCCGCTCAGATAGCCGTGAATCACCACCCGGTCGAAACAGTGGTATACAAACAGAAGCAGGCTGCCAAACAGCCTGGTGAACACCTCCATCGGTCGTCCCTCCCTGGTTCCTGTTTCAGCAACAAGATCATCGGACAGACGACCGGTGTTTTCAAAATTTCAAATATCTTTGGCTAGCTTTTAGCCGCTGTGCTCTGCTTCTTGGGATTTTGGGTGGCGGGTAGAAGAGTGCAGATTTTCTAAAGGCGGGGAGGGTCCAGCGCTGGTGCGCTGGAGAGCGGTGCATTCTGGGAGAAACTTTTCAGGGCAATTGGGGCCGAGGTATTCTCGGGATTCTTCGGCTTCGCCTCTGAATGACGCTTCCGGCTTTTCATGCTGGCTTTTGGTTTTGCGCGATTCCCATGTTCCTCTTGGGGCATGGGAATCGGCTTTAGCTGCCGCGATGCATTCCGTTTTTAGATTTCGAGGATGACGGGCATGATGAGGGGGCGTCGGCTGGTGTTTTTCTGGATGTAGCGTTTGAGGTCGATGCGGATTTTTTCCTTGATGACCCCGTAGTCGGCTTTTTCTTCGGCGCTTGAGTTTTCGAGAGTGGTGGTGACGACTTTGCGGGCGGTTTCGATGAGATCGTTTTCGCCGCCGACGAAGCCGCGGGAGAAGATTTCGGGCTGGCGCTCGACTTTGCCGCTGAGCTTGTTGATGGTGAGGATGGGGATGACGAAGCCGTCCTCGGAGAGGTGGCGGCGGTCGCGGATGACGATGTCTTCGACGATGTCGCCGGCGGAGCCTGAGTCAATGCAGACGCGGCCTGCGGTGACGGTGCCGGTTTTGCGGATTTCGTCGGGGCTGACGTCGATGACGTCACCGCTTTCGATGACCATGGCGAGCTCGACGACGCCCATGCTCTGGGCGAGTTCGGCGTGCTTTTTGAGGTGGCGGTAATCGCCGTGGATGGGGATGAAGAATTTGGGCCTCAGGAGGTTGATCATGAGGCGCTGCTCTTCCTGGCTGGCGTGACCGGAGACGTGGATGAGACCGGATTCGCCGTCGTCGAGGATGACATTGGCGTCGCGACGGTAGAGGTGGTCGATGACGCGGTAGATGCTTTTCTCGTTGCCGGGGATGATGCGGGAGCTGAGGAGGACGGTGTCGCCGGGGGCGATGCGCGCGTGCTTGTGGTTGTCGACGGCGGCGCGGCTGAGGGCGGACATGGGTTCGCCCTGTGTTCCGCTGATAAGGACCATGACGTTTTCAGGGTCGTGGTCGGCGATCTGGCCGGGGTGAATGAGGAGTCCGTTGGGGATGTCGAGGTAGCCGAGATCCTGGGCAACCTCAGAGGAGTCCACCATGGAGCGGCCGACGATGGCGACCTTTCGCTTGTGCTGGAAGGCGAGTTCGAGGGCGATGCGGATACGGTAGGTGGATGAGGAGAAGCAACTGAAGAAGAGCTTTCTTTTGGTACGCGCGAAGATTTCGTCGAGGTGCGGTTTTACGGCCCACTCGCTGGGGGTGTAGCCGTGGCGGTCGACGTTGGTGGAGTCCTGGAGTAGCAGGAGGACGCCGCGCTTGCCGTATTCGGCGAAACGATGGAGGTCAAAGGCCTTGCCATCGGGCGGGGAGAGGTCGATTTTGAAGTCGCCGGTGTGGACGATGACGCCTACGGGAGTGTCAATGGCGAGGGCGACGCAGTCGACCATGGAGTGGGTGACGCGGATGGGCTCAATGGTGAAGGGTCCGAGGGAGAACTTGCCGGCGGGGACCATTTCGATGAGCTCGGTGTCGTCGAGCATCTTGTGCTCTTCGAGTTTTCCTTCGACGTAGGCGAGGGTGAACTCGGTTCCGTAGACGGGGACGTTGAGTTCGGAGAGGATCCAGGGCAGGCCGCCGATGTGGTCTTCGTGGCCGTGGCTGAGCAGGATGCCGCGGACTTTCTCTTTGTTTTCCACGAGCCAGGTGATGTCGGGTACGACCACGTCGACGCCGAGGAGTTCGGACTCGGGGAACATGAGGCCGGCGTCGATGACGATGATGTCGTCTTTGTAGCGGATGGCGAGGCAGTTCATGCCGAATTCGCCGAGGCCGCCTAGAGGGATGATTTGCAGTTTGCTTTCTGTCATGTAAATCACTCTTGATGCTAGCAGGGTTCTGCGGAGAGAGTGGGAAAAGTGTGGTTTGGGGGATCGGCGAATTCCAGGTCCAAGTGCAATCGGAGGATTGGTGCGGGTCCAGCGCTGCAGCGCTGGAGAGCGGTGCATTCCAGGAGAAACTTTTGAGTGCAATTTGGGACGGACCATTGTCGGGATTCCCTTCGGCGTTGCTCAGGGCAGGCTTTCGCTTCGCTCTGAATGACACTTCCAGCTTTTTTGGTCTGGCGGAATTTTCTGCTGGGGTGTGGCGGTTGAAACTGAAGATTTCTTCGGCTTTGTTCAGGGCAGGATCTTTGCTGTGCGCCTGCGGCTCGTCGGTTGGAATCACAACACTTTTTGGGGTACCCGTTTTGGTTGGGAGGAAAGGATTTTTTTTGCTGACACCCCACCACGCAGCTTATGGCCGCTGAAGTCCCACACTTTCGCGTAAGAGCGCGCGAAAGTATGGGGCACGCGGTGTGTTGTTTTGATGGAAATGCTTTAGCGGAGGAGGTCTTCGAGGGCCAGGGAGAGTTCGGTTTTTTCGTCGCGGTATTTGACGATGACGGGGGTGTATACGCTGAGGCCCCATTCGGCGGCCTGGCCTTTCTGGATGGCGCGGGAGCCGGGGACGACGACGGCGTTCTCAGGAATGATGAGGGGGCGTTCGCCTTCGGCGCGGATGACGGTTTCGTTGACGAGGTCGTAGACGGGAGTTCCGCGGGTGAGGATGGTTCCGGCGGCGAGGACGGCGCGCTTGCGGACGATGGCGCCTTCGTAGACGCCGCAGTTGCCGCCGACGAGGACATCGTCTTCGAGGATGATGGGGCTGGCGTTGACGGGTTCGAGGACGCCGCCGATTTGTGCCGCGGCGCTGAGGTGGACGCGCTTGCCGATCTGGGCGCAACTGCCGACGAGGGCGTGGGAGTCGATCATGGCGCCTTCGTCGACGTAGGCGCCGACGTTGACGTACATGGGGGGCATGCAGACGGTTCCGGGAGCGAGGTATGCTCCGCGACGGACGGCGGAGCCGCCGGGGACGATGCGGATTTGCTGCGAGGGGATAAAGGTGCGGACGGGGTAGGTGTCCTTATCGACGAAGGAGAGATCGTTGCCGGAAGCGGCGAGTTTGCCGAGGCGGAAGCCGAGGAGGATGCCGCGCTTGACCCATGCGTTGACGCGCCAGCCGTGGGGATGGGTGACATCGGGGACAGCGGAGCGGACGGTGCCTTCTTCGAGGGAGTCGCGCAGTTCTTCAAATGCGGCAATGGCGGCGGGATTGCCAATGGCTTCGGCTCCGGCGGCGAAGTGTTCTTCAATCTTGGCGTAAAGGTAATCTTCAGTCACAAGGTGAGTTTAGCAAGGAGCCAGCCCTTAGCTTGAGAGTTGCCAGGAATTGGAGCATCGGCGCACAGGAGGGATGGAATGAAGATTGAGTATGCTTTGGAGCCGGGTTTAGGAGTGGAGGAGTTTCGGGCGGTTTTAGTCTTGTCGAGCCTGGGGGAGCGGCGGCCGGTGGACGATGTGAAGCGGCTGGAGCGGATGCTGCGGCATGCGGACGTGATTGTGACGGCGCGGGATGGCGGGCGGCTGGTGGGGGTTTCGCGGGCGGTTACGGATTTTTCATACGGCTGCTATTTGTCCGACCTGGCGGTGGATGCGGATTATCAGCGGAGGGGGATTGGGAAGCGGCTGATCGAGGAGACGCATCGCGCGGCGGGAGAAGAGACGACGCTGGTGCTGGTGGCGGCTCCGGCGGCGGAGGGGTATTACCCGAAGATTGGGATGGTGCAGCGGCCGAGTTGCTGGGTGATTGGGAAGAAGCGGTAAGGTGCTGGTCGCGCGCGCTTTTTCCCCACTCAAGCCTTGCGGCTTGAGTGGGCCACCGCGATGCTTGGGTTACCAGGCTAGTTCGGCGGGGAAGAATTCGGCCATGAGGTCTTCGTAGTAGGGGCGGAGGGCTTTGACGTCGGGTTTGGCGGCGCCTTTGGAGTAGAGGTCGTAGGGGTTGAACTTGTTGACCCACTCGAACATTTTTTCGTCGTGGGCGGACATGAGGTGGCGGTAGGCTCCGTGGCGGTGGGCGGGGTAGAAGGAGTGGTAGCGGAGCATGTAGTGGGCGGGCTCGGGGAGATAGTCGCGGGTGACGTGGTAGATGTATTCGTCGTGTCCCCAGGACATATGGACTTTCTCGAGGCCGCAGTTGGGCTCGTAGATGCCGTGGAGGGTCTGGTACTCGGGGACTTTGGTGTCGGGATTGTTTTCGAAGTATTTGTGGAAGACGATCTGGTCAGAGAAGGCGCAGCCGACGGGGAAGGTATCTCCGACGACGGCCCACTGGGGTTCGCCGTAGAGGCAGAGGACCTTGCCGAGGTCGTGGACGAAGCCGGCGAGGACCATCCAGCGGGGATGGCCGTCGGCGCGGATGGCCTCGGAGGTTTGCATGAGGTGTTCGATCTGGGAGAGGTCGGTGTCGGGGTCGCTGTCGTCGACGAGGGTGTTGAGGTAGTCGAGCGCGCCCCATGGGGTTCGCTTGCCGCGGTTGAGGGCGCAGTATTCCTTCTCTTTGGCGAGGACGAAGTCGAGGGTCTGATGGGTGTGGTTGAGGCGGTAGAACTCTGCGACGCCGGGAGTGGCCTGTTCGTCGTATACGCGGAATTCGGACTGGTCTTTGCCTTCGCGGTAGCGGGAGGCGACGAAGTCATCCCACTGGTCTAGCTGGTCGAGTGGGCCCTGGGAGATGTTGGGATCTGCGCTCATGCTGGATTTTCCTTTTGCGGGTACGGCATTGCTTGCGGCTATAGGCGGGTATAGCACCGCAGATGCAGGTGGGGCAAGGCGGATGGAGATGAAATTTCGGAGTTGCGGAAGCGTAGAGTATTGGGCATGAGGGTTGTGCGGATATCGGAGAAGGCGCACCAGTTGACGCAGTGGGGGATGATCAACGCGTTCCTGGTGGAAGAGGACGACGGGGTTACTCTGGTGGACACCTTGATGGGCCAGGCGGAGGCGATTTTGGAGGCGGCAGTGGGGCTGCGGCGTCCGATTACGCGGATTGTGCTGACGCATGCGCACCAGGACCATGCGGGATCAGTAGATGGGCTGATGAAGCGGCTGCCGGAGGTGCGGCTGCTGGTGGGGAGCCGGGAACTGCAGCTGCTGCGCGGGGATTTGACGCTGGAGTCGATTGAGGCGGGGTTTCCGCTGCGGGGCAGCTATGTGGAGAGCCATGCGAAGGTGGCGCGCGAGATCAAGGATGGGGATATGGTGGGGTCGCTGCGGGTGGTGGCTTCGCCGGGGCACACGCCGGGGCACATTGCGCTGCTGGACGAGCGGGAGGGGACGCTGTTTGCCGGCGATGCGTGGAGCACGCTGGGCGGGGTGACGCCGGGAGGGGTGATGAACTGGAAGTTTCCGCTGCCGGCGATGGCGACGTGGAACCGGAAGCGGGCGATGGAGTCTGCGCTGAAGCTTTGCCAGCTTGGGCCGGAGCGGCTGGCGGTAGGGCATGGAAAGACGGTGGACGGTGCTGCGGCGGCGATGAGGAAGGCTTTGGGTTGCTAGCCGCACGGGCTTACGCACGCTTTGCGCGCTAATCCTGATTGGGATTGTGGGAGAGACTTTAGGTGCTTTGAGCGGGCTGGCTTTTTCTATTCCCACCCTTCGCTTTGCGAAGTATGGGGCACCACGGGGAGCCTGATTGTATCAGTGTTTTTTGGCGTCGATGGGAATCTGGAGGGTGCCGAGGCGTCCTGTGTCTGTGTTCCATAGGGCGAGGTAGATGTTGTTTTCGCCTTTGGGCATGAAGACGGGTTCCTGCCAGAGGGTGGTGGCGTTGGGATGGGCCTGGTACTGGGCCTTGTCGAAGCTGAAGCGGAGGATGCGCATGTCTTTGTAGACGAGGTCGCCGTGTGTATCGAGGACGATGACGGCGGCGCCGAAGGTGACCAGGGACTGCGTTTTATTGAGAGATTGAATGGGGAAGTCGGGGATGGGGATGGCGGTGTAGAGGGTGTAGGGCAGGAATCCGCGGGGATGTTTGGGCGCATTGGGCTGAGGGGCGGCTGCGCGGTGGACGACGGCCTTGAATACGATGGGGTTGCTGTGCTGGTCGGGGGCGGCGACCTGTATGCTTTGAGCGACTGTCAAAGGCTTGCCGTGGTGATGGTTTTGCGTGGCCTGGTAGTTGTCGTCGAAGTAGCCGCGGCGGTAGTTGAGGTGGTAGGGAGCGTCGATGGTGATGCGGATCTTGTGCCAGCGACCGCGCTGGTGGAGGTCGTTGGGGGCGTAGGTGAGGGTGTAGAAGTCGGCGGAGTGGTCGAGGATTTTGCGGGTTCCGCGGGCGATGCCGTTGTTGTTGTAAAGGGCCTCACCGCCGGTGCTGGCGGCTTCTTCGCTCATGAGCATCTGCTGCTGATCCATGGCGAGGTCGGAGGCTACGGTGAGACCGCGGACGTCGATGGGGTAGAGGGCGATGCGTTCGGCGTCGAGGGCGTCGTAGAGGTCGCGCATGCTGGGGCTTTCATTGCCGGAGGGTACGTAGTCGGTGCCTTCGCCGGAGGAGTCGTCGCTGGAGGAGGAGTCGATGCTGGCTAGTTCTGCGTCGGAGAGGAGGTAGAGGTTGGAGCCGGCGTTGAACCAGAGGAGATTTTTGCGACCGGGATACTGGCTGAGGTAGCCGGCGATCTGGCGGAGGACGTCGGCATCGGTGTCGTACTCGTAGCCCGTGGTGCGGAATCGGGGAATGGTGGACTGCATGGCCTTGAGCAGGTCGGCGCGGTTGGTGGTGAAGTTTTGCACGAGGATGATGCGGGGTCCGTTGCGCATGTAGACGGCGAGAGGCTCGGTGGGGGGGAGCTTCTGGATGAAGCGCGTGAGCTCCTGGCGGAGGACCATCTGGTCCACGATGGGCATGGTGGTGAGGTCGAGGAGGGCGATGTTGAAGACGGCGGGCGGGTGCTTGAGATAGGCGTTAGAGTAGACGCCGGAGGTGGAGGTGGGTTCGACGGCGAGGTCGTTTCCGGAGTGGGCAACGAAGGAGTCGATGGTCTGGGGGCGGTTGTCGTCGTAGACGTGGAAGGCAGACTGGGGCAGGTTGAGGATGGGATTGCCTTTAGCGTCGGTGACGGTGACGTCTGTGAGGACCTCGCGAACGTGCTGGTGAAGGGTGTAGTTGGGCAGCGGGGGCGGAGGTGCGGACTGAGCGAGGGCGGGGCTGATGCAGGCGGCGGCCAGGAGGACTGCGGAGAAATGGCAGAGGAAGCGTGCAGGGAGCAAGGCGGTCTCGCGGATGAAAGGATGAGGAGCGTTAGATGTAGAGACGGGACTGCGGAAATTAAGTTGCGGTCAATGCAGGGGGGATCAGGAGGGGTGGTCTGGGTTTTCGGGGATTTGCGGGCGGGGTGCTTCCTCTCCGGATTCGGGACGGTGGGTGAGGGGCTGGTAGTAACGGGTTTCCGGGTGGGCGCAGGGGATACAGACCACGGATTTGCCGTCGCGGAGGAAGCGGTCGTAGTTGATGCTTTCTCCGCAGATGGAGCAGGCGACGCGCTCGCCTTTGTAGCCGGGGAATTCGCGGGGGTGGAGCGGGACGGAGACCCACTGCTCGGTGAAGAGGTCGGCGTCGGGGAGCTCGCGGTAGGCGGCCATCTGCTGCTGATTTTTGTTTTCGATTTCGGGATGGAGCCGGCGGGCGAGTTGCTTGCTGGATTCGCGGGCGGCGATGCGGATGGCGCGGCTGGTTTCGAGGTCGATGAAGGTGGCGGCCATTTTGCCCCAGTCGCGGATTTTGAGGGCGCGCTTGCCGAGGCGGCATCCGGTGACGACGCCGATGGCGTCGGTGGCGCAGCGGTCGATTTCGACGAAGGTGACGAGACGCTTGCGGTCTTTGCCTCGGGGCTCATCGATGCCGAGGCGCTGGCAGCCGAGCATGGCCATGCGGACGCCGAGGATTTGACCGGCGCAGAGGTGGCCGTGGGCGGCTTCGGCAGCGCGGAGTAGCTCGTCGAGGGTTTCCATGGGATTAGTTTGGGCCTGTTTGCGGGGCGGGGGCAAGTTGTGCGGAGATTCGGGGTGCGCTGGATGGGGTAGCCGGCGCCTTCTGATCTCACCCAGGCAGAATCTGGATGCGGCACCCGGGATTTTTTGTGATGGGAAGAAACCGCAGGTCCCCCTCGGCTGCGCTCGGGACAGGCTCTCCGCTGCGTTCGCTCACCCTTGGGTGAGCGAACTTCGGTCAGGACGACAATTTTCGTCGGGTTTGGTCAGGGGATGGGGATGGGGGTGCTGGTTGCGGCGGTGGTGGGAGCGGGCTGGGGGATGAGAATGGGTGTGTCGTCTGCAAGGGAGTAGGTGAGGGGCTTGCCGAGGGTGGGCTGGAAGCTGACGCGCAGGGGGTCGAGCTGCCAGGTGGCGGGTGAGCAGGCCGAGGTGGTAAGCAGGGAGGGGTCTTTGGCGGGGTTCCAGGGGCCGAGCTTTGCGGAGACGAGCGCTTTGCGGACGGTGAGGCGGGCGACGAGGGCGGTGAGCTGAGGGCGGGAGCCGCCGCGGATGCCGCAGTAGGCGGCGAGGTCGCGGAACCAGACGACCTGCGAGACGCGGGGATCGTATCCGGGAAGGTGAAGAAGAGCGACGTGGCCTTTGGTGCGATCGACGGAGAGCCATGGGCCGAGCTGCCAGATCCAGTGCTCGGTTTTGGCGGTGGGTAGGGCGTCGTTGACGCGGAGGGCCTGGCGGATGGTGTAGCTGGATTCGGTGACGAGGTGGATGGGGCCGGTGGTCCAGTCGGCGATGCGGCCGTCGATGACGAGTGCGCGGACCTTGAGCTGGGAGCGGGTGGGAGTGGCGGCGTCCGGGTTGGGCGAGAAGGGTACGGTGTGCCAGGGGCCGAGGAAGACGGTGTGGACGACATAATGATGCGCACGGGTGGCTTTTTTGTGCGAGTGCCCTGTGGATACAGCGGGGGAGGGCTGAGGCAACATCAGCAGTAGAAAGCAAAGCCAAGCCGTGCGCATGGACTGAGAGTAGATGGGGGAAGGGTTTTACGAAAGGTAACGGGAGTAATGGACGGGCGGATGGAGATTACGAAAGGCAGGGGTGTCTTACGGGAGGGAGCGAAGCAAGGCAGAAAGGCCTGGCGGCCAAAGGAGAAACAGGGAGACGATCAGGAACCGCCGGCTAGCGGCCGTGCGAGTTGCGCAGAGGTGGGTGAGGCAGTCTGGGCTGCTGGCGTGGCTGCGTCGACTTTGCTATTGACGTAGTTGTAGACGAACCAGCCGGAAATGGCGAGGACGGAGAGGAGCATGAAGACGCCGGCCCAGCGGAGACGGAAGAGCGAGTTTTGGGGCTTGCGTACGCGGGAGCGGCTTACGTTTTCCGCGAACTCGACCCAGTGGATGTCGTCGTCTTTCATTTGCCCGCTTTCGCGGTAGGCTTCCATGAAGCGGGTGGTCCAGGTGTCCTGGTCGAGGCCGACGGCGTTTGCGTAGCTGCGGACGATGCCTTTGTTGAGGACGCCTCCGGGCAGGGAGTCAAAGTGTTCCTCTTCGAGAGAGGTAAGGTAACGGAGGTTCACTTTCGTTACCTCTGCGATGGTATCGAGGGAGATTCCCCTGCGTTCCCGTTCATTACGAATTGCGATGCCGAATTGAGCCATTCTGCCTGCCTGGAGGAAGCGGTTTCTGAGCGCAAAGTGAACAACTTACCGCAAGCTGCTTCCACCCTAGAACATGAGAAATCCGCAGGTCAAAGGGTTTTTGCAATTATTTTGGCTTATCGGCATTACCAATCGATGACATGAATGATTTTTGGCAATCGCGATTTGATATGTCCATTTGGTGTGGCTTTTGTGGGGAGGTGCAGGGCGGCCGCTTTGCTAGACTCGTAAGAGTGCCGGAGTGTGGATTTGTGCCGGTGGTGGTTTCTTTTCTTCTATGAATAAGCTAGTGCTCGGTAATGTGCTGCATCGTCCGCTGCGGACCCTCATCACGATGATGGCGGTTGGCATTGAAGTTGTGATGATTTTGTCGATTGTGGGCGTGATGATCGGCATGCTGAACAACGCGCGCAAGGAGAAGAGCGGAATTGGCGCGGACATTATTGTGGAGCCCTCGAACGCGAGCTTTATTGCGGGGATTGGCGGGGCACCGGCGCCGATGGCGGTGGCCGATGTGCTGGCGAAGCTGCCGCACGTGGCAGTAGCCTCGCCGGTAACGACGAATCTGAGCACGATTGGGTCAGTGGAGAACATCTGGGGAATCGACTACAAGAGCTACAACGCGCTGCGGCCGTTTGTGTTTTTGTCGGGCGGGCCGTTCAAGGGGCCGAACGACGTGATTGTGGACGATATTTATGCGAAGACGGGCGGGGGGCATCATGTGGGTCAGACGATCCAGGTGGAGGGCCATCCTTTCAAGATTTGCGGGATTGTGCAGCACGGCAAGGGCGGGCGGAAGTTCATTCCGATTGACACGCTGGACCAGCTGATTGGTCAGCCGGGGCATGCATCGCTGTTTTATATCCGCAGCGACGATGTGAAGAACGAAGAGCTGATCAAGCAGGAGATCAAGGACACGCCGGGGTTGAGCCAGTACAAGGTGCAGACGATTCAGCAGTGGATGTCGCTGATGACGCCGGAGAACCTGCCGGGCTTCAAGCCAGCGCTGAACTCAGTGATTGGGATTGCGCTGATTGTGGGCTTCCTGGTGATTTTCCAGTCGATGTATACGGCGGTGCTGGAGCGGACGCGGGAGGTTGGGATTTTGAAGTCTCTGGGCGCGTCGAAGATGTACATCATCAACGTGATTTTGCGCGAGGCGGGGATGATTGCGTGCGCGGGGATTGTGCTGGGGATGATTTTGACGCTGATTGTTCGCGCAGTGATCTGGCACTTCAGCCCGACGTTCTCGTTTAACGTTCCGGCAGAGTGGTGGTTTATCGGCGCGGCGATTGCGCTGGTGAGCGCGATTCTGGGGGCATTTTATCCGGCGCTGAAGGCGGCGATGAAGGATCCGATTGACGCGCTCGCCTACGAGTAATTTACGGACCCCACTCATGCGCTAAGGGCGCGCATGAATGGGGCACCCGTGCACCCTTGTGCTGCGCCAGACGAGGGGAACCGCAGATCTCTCCACTGCGATGGCTCCCCTTTGGGTGAGCCATCTTCGGTCGAGATGACCCTTCCTTTTGGGTTGAGATGCCCCTTCCCCTTGGGTTGAGATGCCCCCTCATTTTGGTTGAGATGACGGGGATGTGGGATGGGTGGATTTTTATAATCGAGCTATGAGATTGACGTGTGTTTTGAGTGGGGTCTGTATTGGCTGAGCGGATTCGTGTGATTGGCGGTGGGTTGGCGGGTCCGGAGGCTGCGCTGGTGGCGGCTCGGGCGGGCGTGGATGTGGATTTGTTTGAGATGCGTCCGGTGCGGCAGACTCCGGCTCATCAGACGGCGGATTTTGGGGAGCTGGTGTGCTCGAATTCGCTGAAGTCGGAGAGCGAGAATACGGCTCCCTGGCTGCTGAAGCAGGAGATGCGGCGGTTAGGATCGCCGCTGCTCCAGTGCGCGGATGCCTCGGCGGTTCCTGCGGGTCATGCGCTGGCGGTGGACCGGGAGGAGTTTTCGCGGCGGATCAACGCGGCGATTGAGGCCGAGCCGCGGATTACGGTGCATCGGGAGGAAGTGACGAAGCTGGATCCGGAGGGGCCGATCACGATTGTGGCTACGGGGCCGTTGACTTCATCGGCGTTGTCGGACGAGGTGGCGCGGCTGGCAGGTCGGGGGCACCTGGCTTTCTATGACTCGATCAGCCCGATTGTGGATGCGGAGTCGATTGACATGGAGCGGGTGTACTTTGCGGCGCGGTGGGACAAGGGGACGGCGGACTACATTAACTGTCCGATGACTCGCGAGGAGTACGACCGGTTTTACGACGCGCTGATTGCGGCCGAGACGGTGCAGGAAAAAGAGTGGGAGAAACTGGATTATTTTGAGGGCTGTTTGCCGATTGAGGAGCTGGCGCGGCGCGGGCGGGATACGCCGCGGTTTGGTCCGATGAAGCCGGTGGGCTTGCGCGATCCGCGGACGGGGCAGACGCCCTGGGCGGTGGTGCAGCTACGGCAGGAGAATCTGCGGGCGGACTCCTACAACCTGGTGGGGTTTCAGAATCATTTGAAGTACGGGGAGCAGGCGCGGATTCTGCGGCTGATTCCGGGGCTGGAGAACGCGAAGTTTTTGCGGTATGGGCAGATTCACCGGAACACGTATATCCAGTCGCCAGCGGTGCTGGCGGAGCGGCTGCATTTGCGAGAGCACAAGCGGATTTATTTTGCGGGGCAGATTTCGGGCGTGGAGGGGTATACGGAGTCGATGGCGATGGGTCTGCTGGCGGGGGTGTATGCGGCGGGTGCGGCCGAGGGGCGGGAGTTGGAGGCTGTTCCTCGGGGGACGGCGCTAGGATCGCTGGTGCATTATATTACTCGGGCTGAGCTGAAGCGCTTTCAGCCGGCGAATATTACATTTGACCTGCTGGAGCCGCTGGAGGAAGAGGTTCGGCGGAAGGTGCGGGACAAGAAAGAGCGGCACCGGATGCAGTGCGAGCGGGCGCTGGCAGCGTTGGATGGGTGGAGGGCGGGTGCTGCTTTGCGTGCGGGTATTGTTCAGGTTTCGGATTGAGGGATGGTGGAGGTTTTCGGACCCCGCTCATCGCGGTACGACTACGATGAGTGGGGCATCCGGCTGAGTTTTTGGTTTTTGTGAGGGTTGGTTTCAGACTCGGGCGTGGGTGACTGGAGATTCGGGGTTGTCGGGGCGGCGGACGCGGAGGTTGTCGATGGCGTGATCGACGTAGCGTGGGTTGAAGTGGGGCGGTTCGCCGAGGAAGCGGCAGGTGGATGCGACCTGCTCGATGATGAAGCGGGGATGGTAGGCGGCGATTTCCATGCCTTTGTCGTGGGTGATGCGGTAGATGATGTGCTCGAAGATTTCGTCGGTAACGTGGAGGCCGTGCTTGAGGGCTTCCATTTCGAGGATTTCGCGGAAATGGTGGAGGGTGGGCGCGGCGATTTCGATTTTGTAGGGCAGGCGGCGGAGGAAGGCCGGGTCCATGAGGTCTTCGGGATCGAGGTTGGTGGAGAAGATGAGGAGTTCCTCGAAGGGGATGCGGAAGGTTTTTCCGGTGTTGAGGCGGAGGAAGTCGATGCGGCTTTCGAGGGGTACGATCCAGCGGTTGAGCAGGTGGGTGGGGCTGATGAGCTGGCGTCCAAAGTCGTCGATGAAGAGGCAGCCTCCCAGGGCCTTCATGTGGAGCGGAGCTTCATAGATGTTGGAGTTGGGCTCGAAGCGGAGGTCGAGCATTTCGAGTGTGAGCTCGCCGCCGGTGATGGCGATGGGTCGCTGGCATGGGACCCAGCGCTGGTCGTGCTCGGCGCGGCGGGCGACTGAGAGCTCGTCTTCGATGGTTTTTTCCTTCTTCACGGGCTCGTGGATGCTGGAGTCAAAGAAGCGGATGAGCTGTCCGTCGACGGAGATGGCGTAGGGTACGTAGATGACTTCTTCAAAGATGGTGGCGAGGCGGACGGCGACGGAGGTTTTTCCGTTGCCTGGGGGCCCGTAGAAGAGGATGGAGCGGCTGGTGGTCATGGCAGGGCCGCTTTGCTCGATGAGGCGGTCGTCTACGACGAGGTCATTGAGTACGGTACGAATGCGATCTTCTGTGACGACCTCGTTGGTGAGCTTCTGGCGAGAGACCTGCTCGATGAAGTCCTTGAGTGTGACAGGGACGGGGCCGACGTAGCGGCACTGGTTGAGGGCGTCCATGGCATACTGCTTGCCCTGTTCAGAGAGGGTGTATCGGATGTTGCCGAATTTGGAGTCGGGGCTGCCGGCGGCTTCGAGGTAGTGCCGTTCGACGGAGATGCGCACGAGCTCCATGACGAGATGAGGCGGGAGCTTGATGGCGTTGGCGAAGTCGGGGATGGTGTGGAGGCGTTCGACGTAGATGGTTTTGAGCAGGAGGCCGAGGAGTTCCGTCTGGTCGATGCCGGTGGCGGCGAGGGAGGCTGGTTCCCTGGGGATGCGATGGATGAAGGCTTCGAGTTGCTCGCGTGCGATGGCTCCAAGCCTGGCGAGGTGATCTCCGAGGCGGCCGCCGTCCTGGGATTGAGCGGCGAAGGCGCTGGCGATCTGATCCTCTGTGACGAGGCCGGCCTGGACCAGCATTTCGCCGAGTCTGGAAGCTTGTTTCATCGGGGGACCTCCTGAAGAGAAGCTTACGGGTCAGGTCCAACATACCACTTTGGAGGTAAAGCACAATGAAAGGAATGAGATGCGAGTGACTGAGCAGTTAACCCGGGGTGTTGGAGCCGGGGATTGCCGGCTGGAGTGGAGGTGGGGCTGGCAACAAAGTGGTTGGCGACGGGTTATCCTAAAGTGAATGGCACAAAAGGGCATGAAAGCGGTCGTATGTTTGTCCGGGGGCATGGATTCCTGCGTGTGCGCGGCGCTGGCGGCTCGTGATTATGAGGCTTATGCGCTGCATTTTGGATACGGGCAGCGGACGGAGGAGCGGGAGCTGCAGGCGGCTCGCGGGGTGGCTGAGCGGCTTGGGATGAAGGATTTTCTGCATTTGAAGGTGGATTTGTTCCGCCGGATTGGCGGGTCTGCGCTGACGGATGCGGGGATTGCGGTGCCGAAGGCACCGGAGGAAGAGGCCGCGATAGGAGCAGAGATTCCTGTGACGTATGTGCCGTTTCGCAACGCGCATTTTCTGTCCGCGGCGGTGAGCTGGGCGGAGGTGCTGGGTGCGAAGCGGATTGTGATTGGGGCGGTGGAGCAGGACAGTTCGGGATATCCGGACTGCCGGCCGGCGTATTACGCGGCATTTCAGCATTTGATTGAGACGGGTACCCGCGATGGGGACATTGTGGTGGAGACGCCGTTGATCCGGATGCGGAAGCGAGAGATTGTGGCGCTTGGTCTTGAACTTGGCGCTCCGCTGGATTTAACGTGGTCGTGCTATTCGGGTGCGGAGGAGGCTTGCGGCGAATGCGAAAGCTGCGTGCTTCGCCTGCGTGCTTTTGCAGAAGCAGGTGTTGCGGACCCGATTCGTTATGCACCCGCTGAAACGAGATAATGAGTTGACGCATCAACTAATCGCCGTTCGCCTTTTGAAAGGGCACGGTTGAGGAGATAAGAACAATGAACTGGAAGAAACTCTGGCTGACGGTTGCGATAGCAGCGCTGGTTATGGCGGTAGTGCCGGGTATGGCGCAGACGGCGGCGTCTGGAGCCGCGCCGACGCAGACGGGCAGCATTCACGGATATGTGAACGATCCGACGGGTGCGGCGATTACGAACGGAATTATTTCGCTGATTCCGGAAGGTGATACCGCGGCGAAGTACACGTTCCATACGGATGCGAACGGCAACTACAAGGGGTCCGGCATTAAGGCGGGCACCTATATTGTTACGCTGCGCGAGCCGAACACGCCTAAGGGCCAGGTGATTGACCAGTTCAACAGCGTGAAGATTCTGGGCGGACAGGACACGCTGCAGAATTTTGATCTTTCGCGTCCCGAGTACATCAAGAAGCTTTCGCCTGAGCAGCAGAAGCAGCTGGCGAAGGTTCGCGAGGAGAACGCGAAGATTCTGAAGCAGAATGCTGTGATCAAGAACCTGAACAAGGATCTCGAGGCGGCGCGTAAGGACAACGCGGACAAGAATTATGCAGCTGCCGATGCGCTGATGACGAAGGATACGTCGGCGATGCCGGATGCGTACCTGCTGTGGGTGGAACTGGGCAAGGCGCAGTTGGGCGAGAAGAAGTTTAATAATGCGATTACGTCGCTGACCAAGGCGATTTCTCTGAACCAGGCGAGTAAGAAGCCGAATCTGGAAGTTTCCGGCATTGCGGGCAACGCGCTGGGCGAGGCTTACGCGGATGCGGGGCACTTTCAGAAGTCGGATGCGGCCTACATTGCGGCGGCGCAGGCGGACCCGAAGAACGCGTTCATGTACTACCAGAATGAGGCAATTGTGATGAACCGCAGCGGGCAGAACGATTTGACGGTGAAGGCGGCGGATGCTGCGATTGCCGCGAATCCGAACGAGCCGATTCCTTACTACCTGAAGGGTCAGGCACTGATCCAGAAGGCGACTGTGGACCCGAAGACGCAGAAGATTATTGCGCCGGCGGGCTGCGTGGAAGCGTACCAGAAGTATCTGCAGCTTGCGCCGGACGGCCCGTTTGCCAATGATGTGAAAGGTGTGCTGCAGTCGCTGGGACAAAAGATTCAGAGCTCCGTACGCAATCGGGGTCACTGATCGAGTGAATGAAGCGGAACAGGGCGTCGCCGCGTGCGACGCTCTTTTTCTTTGGTGCTGGATAGTTGAGACTATGGATAGAGATGCAGGGGGACGGATTGAAGGAACGGGTATTGCGATATCGGGATGCGGAGGCTGCGATTCGGGCGGCGACGGATGAGGCGCTGGCAGCGCCGAAGCTGGTGAGCCGGATTTCGCTGACGACGGCGCTGGGGCGGGTGCTGGCGGAGCCGCTGCGCGCGGACCGGGACCAGCCGCCGTTTGCGCGTTCGACACGGGATGGGTTTGCGGTACGTGTGGAGGATCTGCCGGGGCCGCTGCGAGTTACGGGCCAGTTGCGCGCGGGAGAGATTTGGCGCGACCGTGTGCTGCGCGAGGGCGAAGCGGTGGAGATCATGACGGGCGCGGCCGTGCCCGAGGGGGCGGATGCGGTGGTGATGGTGGAGCACGTGGAGCATAGCGGGGACACGGTTCGGGTGATGACGGGTCGGCGGCTGGAGAGCGGGGAGAATGTGGTTCCGGCGGGCGCGGAGGCGCGTGCTGGGGACCTGCTGGTGGATGTGGGTACGCGGCTGGGTCCGGCGCAGGTGGCGGCAGCCGCGGCGGCGGGCTATGCGGAGTTGGAGGTATATGCGCGGACGCGGGTGGCGATATTGGCGACGGGCGATGAACTGGTAGAGGTGGAGGAGCAGCCGAAGCTGGCGGAAATTCGTAACTCAAACAGTTACTCACTGGCGGCGCAGGTGACGGCGATGGGAGCGGAGGCGGTTCGTTTACCGCTGGTGAAGGACGAACCGGAGGCGACGGAGCAGGCGATTCGAGCGGCGCTGGCGTGCGACCTGGTGGTGATAACGGGCGGCGTCTCCATGGGGAAGTTTGATTTTGTGGAGCAGGCGCTGGAGCGGATTGGCGCGGAGGCGGTGTTCACGGGCGCGCGGATACAGCCGGGGAAGCCGGTAGTGTTTGGGCGTGCTCCGCATGGGGCGGAGAAGAAGTTCTTCCTTGGGCTGCCGGGAAATCCTGTATCCACGATGGTTACATTTGCGCTATTTGCCTCGCCCCTGGTAGCGGCGCTGGGTGGGGAGACGGATTCGCGATGGCCGCGATGGACGCGGGGACGGCTGACGGCGGAGGCTCGCGGCAAGGAAGGGCTGACGCGGTTTGTTCCGGCGATGCTGGAGGGCTTGATGGAGGGCGTGAAGGTGACGCCGCGGGCATCGCAGGGTTCTGGCGATGTGGCGTGTGCCGCGCGGGCGGATGGATACGCGGTGGTTCCGGATGGAGTGGACCGCGTGCCGGCGGGCGCGGATGTGAGCGTGCTGCTGATAGGAGGGGCGTGATGGGGAAGCTGTCGCATTTTGACGATGCGGGCAAGGCGCGGATGGTGGACGTGAGCGGCAAGGCGGCGACGCGGCGCGAGGCGGTGGCGCGGGCATTTGTGCAACTGGCGGACGAGGTGCTGGAGGCGCTGCCGCGGAATCCTAAGGGGAATCCGCTGGAGGTGGCTCGGTTTGCGGGGATCCAGGCGGCGAAGAAGACGGCGGATTTGATACCGATGTGTCATCCGCTGCCGCTGAGCTTTGTGGATGTTTCGGCTGAGGTTGTGGCTGGGGGCGTGGAGGTCAAGGCTACTGCTGCGGCGACGGCGGGGACGGGCGTGGAGATGGAGGCGCTGACGGCGGCGAGCGTGGCGGCGCTGACGGTTTATGACATGTGCAAGGCGCTGGACAAGGGGATCACGATTGAGCGGGTGGAGCTGGTAAGGAAGAGTGGCGGGAAGAGTGGGGACTTTGTTCGGAAGTAGCTATTAGCCGCCAGATTTTCGCTTCCAGCGGGTCGGCCTTCGGCCAATTCGGTCCCACACTGTTGCGCGAAAATGCGGGGCACGGGGTTCGTTGTGGATTCGACATTCTTCCCGTCCCATTCATGCGCGAAAGACGCGCGTGAATGGGGCACCCGGAGGGTTCCGGGGTTAGAGGGATTGCCATTGGTTGGTGGTGGCGCTGCGGAAGATGGCGTCGATGACCGACATGTTGGCGATGGCGTCTTCGAGGGGGACGGGGACTTCTGTGTTTTCGAGGATGGCTCGGCAGAAGTCGTCGCCCTGGAGGGTGTACTGGTCGGCGGTGGGGAAGGTTTCCGTGGTGATGTTGGCGCCGGTGACGTCTGAGCCGTCGTCGATAAAGAGACGCGTGGGGCGGTCGTTAGGCATGTTGAAGGGGATTTCGATTTCGATGCGGCCTTTGGTGCCGAGGAAATGGACGCGCTGGTATGGGACGAGCTGGGTGCTGCAGGTGAAGATGGCCTGGCCGGCGGGGAAGTCGAGGATGGCGGAGGTGAGGCGGTCGGTATGCATGGCGGGGTCGCGGTCGATGAGGGAGACGACGCGGGTGGGTTCCTGCTGGAAGGCGTAGCGCGCGGACTGGATGCAGTAGCAGCCGATGTCGAGGAGTGCGCCGCCGCCGGTTTCGACTTTGTTGCGGATGTTATCGGGGTTGGTGTTGAAGTAGCTGAAGAAGGCGGTGACGGAGCGGAGCTGGCCGATGCGGCCTTCGGTGAGGAGTGTGCGAAGGCGGAGCCACTGGGGCGCGCTGCGGATCATGAAGGCTTCGCCGATTTTGACGCCGGTGCGCTGTCGGACTTCGATGAGGGTGCGGGCTTCTTTGGCGGTGAGGGCGATGGGTTTCTCGCAGAGGACGTGCTTGCCGGCTTCGGCGGCGCGGATGGTGAAGGGAATGTGGAGCTGATTGGGGAGCGGGTTGTAGATGGCGTCGATGTCGGGATCGGCGAGGAGTTCTTCGTAGGAGCCGTAGGCCCTGGGGATGTTGAGTGAGGCAGCGGCGGCGCGGGCAGCGTCGAGGCTGCGCGAGGCGATGGCGTCGACGGAGGAGAATTGGCCGAGCTGCATGGCGGGAAGGACTTTTTTGAGGCCGATGTTTGCGGTGCTGAGTACGCCCCAGCGGATTTTTCTGGACATGGGTGCATGATACTTCGATCGCGAGGTGGGTGTGGGTATGGTTCTGCGATCCCATTCCTGCGCGAAAGCCGCGCTTGAATGGTTGTCTGGCAGATTCAAGGTGCAAGCGCAATCGGCGGGTTGGTGCGGGTCCAGCGCTTCCGCGCTGGAGAGCGGGGAGTTTCGGGAGGAACTTTTGGGAGCAATTTCTGTCGAGGTATTTTCGGGATTCTTCGCTTCGATCTGAATGACACTCCCCGCTTTTTAGGTCTGGCGGAATTTTATGCTGGGGTCTGGCGATTGGAACTGCAGATTCCCCTCGGCTACGCTCGGGGGATTCTTCGCTTCGCTCTGAATGACAGCGTTTGCGGTTCAGGCGTTTCTGTTCTCCCTACGAGCAACAATTTTGAAAAATCGAAACCATTGCACTTGGACCTGGAATCCGCCAATCGGGTGGATTGGCTTTAGAGGGCGAGGATCTGCTGCCAGAGGGCGTCGTCGATGGGGATGCCGAGGCGGAGGTTTTCTTCGCGGATGCGGAGGGTTTGCTCGCCGGGGTAACGGGGCGGCTTTTGTTCGTCGGAGGGCTGGGCGGCGTGGATGGATTCGACGATGGCGTTGGCGATGTGGTCGGAGGTGGGTTGGTCTGGATTGTTTTCGGCGAGTGCGGTTGGATTGAGGGCGATGAAGATTTGCGAGAGGGCGGTTTCGCGGAGCGGATCGCGAGGGAGCTGGTGGGTGGCGTTGCCGAGTGCGGTGATGGCGGCTACGGCGTCGAGGAGGATGGCGAGGCCGGAGCCTTTCCAGTAGCCGATGGGGAGTGGGCGCTCGGAGGCTTCGATGGCGGCTGGATCGGTGGTGAGATTTCCTTTGGCGTCAAAGCCGCCGGGGATGGGGAGCTGCTGGTTGCGGCGGCGATGGCTCTCGAGCGCGCCGTAGGAGAACTGTGACATGGCCATGTCGAGGACGATGTGGCCAGCGGCGCGGGGCACGGCGAGGATGAGCGGGTTGTTTCCGATGGAGGGTTCGGCTGCTCCCCATGCGGGGAGGTTGGGCATGGTGTTGGTGAAGCATAGGCCTACCATGCCGGCGTCAGCGGCCTGCCAGCCGTATGTGCCGCCGCGCATCCAGTGATTGGTGTTGCGAAGGGCGACGCAGCCGATGCCGTGGGTGCGGGCGAGGGTGATGGCGCGATCCATCGAGGCGTGGGCGTTGAGATTGCCTGGGCCCTGGCGGCCGTCCCAGCGCTCGAGTGCGCCGAGGGCGGAGACGCGGATGGGCGTGGCGTGGATGTGGACGGAGCCGTTGCGGATGGTGGCGAGGAAGCGCGGGAAGCGGAGGACGCCGTGGGAGTAGACGCCGTCGCGCGTGGTTTCGGCGAAGAGGCGGGCGCTGAGGCTGGCGCGTTCAGGGGTGAAGCCGTGGCGCTCGAGGATGGCGGTGAGGGTTTGGTGGAGCTGGTTGAAGGGGATTCTGGGCATGGTTAGTTTTTAGCCTAATGCTTTTGGTTTTTGGTGGGGTTTGTGGGGTGTCAGCAGATTGCGATTCTGGATACGACAACGGGCGAGATAGCCGAAAGGAGGTTGATGCATGGGGATGGGGAGGCCGAGCGTTTCTACCGGGCTCTGCCGGCTCCGGCGCTGATTGGCATGGAGTCGGTAGGGAACTCGCTTTGGTTTGAGCGGCTGGTTGCGGGTCTT
>JBMFWD010000049.1:0-22444 GCA_049965615.1 Acidobacteriaceae bacterium | reverse complement strand
AGCAGAAGGGTCATGTCAAGGACATTCAGGGGATGATGCGCCACTCGCGAGTAGCGACCACGACCGATGTCTACATGCAAACTTTGCACGACGGAGTCCGTTCCACGGTGACCTCGATTCATGAGG
Source organism: Acidobacteriaceae bacterium (assembly GCA_049965615.1). Lineage (GTDB taxonomy): Bacteria > Acidobacteriota > Terriglobia > Terriglobales > Acidobacteriaceae > Acidobacterium. The sequence continues at coordinate 22,318 of JBMFWD010000049.1, read as the reverse complement.
AACTGACTGGCACTGGCGCTATCGGCAATCATCCCAAGGGGTCAAGACGTCAGGGACGTCCTGTTTCGCGCACTCCGGAGGTCCAAGGAAAAGCTGGAGAGGGCTTGATGTTCTCTTCAGAAGGAAAGGGGGGAAGGGTGTCGCAACCAGTTCGCGGTAAGGTTTTGGAATTTGCGACAAAAATGCGACAAAGTCGGGAGGGGAAGGTGCCGCTAAATGATTGAAATAATTGGTGGACCTGATCGGGATCGAACCGATGACCTCTTCCATGCCATGGAAGCGCGCTCCCAACTGCGCCACAGGCCCACTTGAACTTTCTTTATTCTCAGGGAGCGGCGGGAATTCGTCAATGCGCGCCGGTGCATGAGCAGGGAGGCCGATGGAGGGCAGGCAAGCGTGGTGCGGAGGGATGGCCGCGGCGCGGTATGGGCTGGCGCAAAAGTGGCAGAGTGGAGAAATTCGCGGAACGTTTGGCGGGACTCCGGTGTCTATAGGAAGGCAGAAGGTATCGGCTTTGCCGGGTTGGGCTTCGCGAGAGCAGTGCCGCGGAGCGAGCTAAATGACTGGAAACGCTAGCGGAGAGGCCAGGACAATCGCTTTCCTGATAGTGTATGGGGGTTACAAGTTGCACGCAGGGACCGCCGTGGGAAATTTAGCAAGCGCGATCGGGTCACACCCGGAAGAGGCCGCCGTCGTTTCGCAGCTTCGCGAAGGCTCAGAGGAAGCTTTTGCCTGGCTCATCTCGAAGTATCATCAACCGATTTACAGCCTTGTTGCGCGGACGATTCCGCATCCTGAGGATGCGGCGGACCTGACGCAGGAGATCTTCATCAAGATCTACCGCGGGATTGGCAAGTTTCATGGCGATGCGAGCCTGCGGACCTGGATCTACCGGATTGCGCTGCATGAGGCCTCGAACCAGCGGCGCTGGTGGTCGCGTCATGCACAACGGGAAATCACCATTGAGGCTGAGATTGCGCATTCAGACGAGGGCGAGGGCGTTTGCCTGAAGGATACGCTGGCAGACAGAGGCGGGTCGCCATTTGACGCAGCCGCACAGCAGGAAGTGAGTTCGCGGGTGGAGGCGGAGTTGCGTCTGGTTCCCGAGCCGTACCGTTCAGTGGTGATACTGCGTGATATTGAAGGCTTTTCTTACGAGGAGATTGCCGAGATCCTGGCGACGAGCCTTGGGACGGTGAAATCCCGCTTGATGCGCGGCCGGGCGCAGTTGCGCCAGCGGCTGACGCCTTATGTAGAAGCCGCACGTCGGAAGCCGGTTTCTGCTACCAGTCTGCTTGAGTCCGCAGAGGAGGCAAGATGATTTCCTGCCGCTCCGTTCGCAAGTATTTTTCGAGTTATCTGGATGGTTCGCTGCGTGGTATCGAGATGCAGCAGGTTGGCGGGCACCTGGCCAGTTGCCGGGAGTGCGCCGATGAATTTGCCGAATGGCGGAAGGTGCAGGATGCGCTGTACCAGCTTGGGCCGGCGAAGGCTCCGGCTGACCTGGCGTTGCGGCTGCGCGTGGCAATTTCGCGGGAGCGGACACGTACGCCCAGAAATATGCTGGGCCGGCTGCGGATTCGCTGGGAGAACGCGATTCAACCTTATTTACTGCAGGCCTCGGCAGGGCTGGTTAGCTCGATTCTGCTGATTGGCACGGTGGCGATGCTGATTGGCGCATTTGCCGCTCCGGAGCAGGCTGTTGCCGGTGATACGCCGATTGGCAGCGCGACCGCCCCGCACTTTTTGTATACGAGCACGGCGGGGACGAGTGTGTTGCTGAGCCGGGGGGAGCCGGTTGTGGTGGAGGCTTACGTGAACGGGCAGGGAGAAGTCTACGACTACCACATTGTGGCCGGCCCGAAAGATCCGCAGACGCGCGCGGCGATTGAAAACCTACTGCTGTTCAGTGTTTTCCGTCCGGCAACGCTGTACGGGCAGCCGGTGCGTGGCGTGGCGTTGATCTCGTTTTCCGGCGTGGCTGTTCACGGCTAAGCCCAGGGCGATGCCCACCCCTATATGTGGATACACCCTGGTTGCGTTGCATCGCCCCGACTGGGTGCATAGACTAAGGAGCAAAGTTCCTCTCTATGCCACGCTTTTACCGTTTTTTCCGCTCTCCCCTCCTTATGGTTGCCGCCGCGGCGGTACTCTTTGGCCCCTTTGCCCATGCGCAGTCCGATGAGGGGGCCAAGACGGCCCAGTCGCTGGTGGCTGAAGGAGGACCTCAGGTCAGCCTGGACACCAGCGAGGCCATGTTTGACGTCGGCGTGGTGTTCAATGCCTGCGGATACAACGATGGCTTGTCTATCTCCCAGCCGCTGCGCATGCAGATTCGCCAGCAGGTCGAGCAGGATGTGTCCGAGTCTGTGCAGGCGACTGCGCTGCGGGACAAGCTTTGCGCGTTTATCACGAATCATCAGTTTGGAAATTCGGCGCAGAACCTGGCGCAGTACGTGTCGCTGGCGCTTTTCCTCACTCCTCCACCGTCGTTGAAACTGAGTGTTCCGGTGCAGCAGCTTCCGCCGGATGCGATTGGGGTGGAGCAGGTGCTGCCACTGTTACAGCAGTTTGTGAATACGGCGCAGCTGCATGTGATCTGGGTGAACAACCGGCTGGCGTACGACCAGGACATCCGGGAGCTGCACGAGCCCATTTCGCAAATGACGCTGAACACGGACATCTACCTGAAGGAGCCGTTGAACAGCTATTCGACGAGCCACTTTGAGGTGGTCGTGGAACCTCTGTTCGATCCCAACGATACAAACGCGCGGATCTATGACGGACGTTACATCGTGGTGGTTTCTCCGTCGAAGACGGGGAAGATTCACATGAACAATGTGCAGGATGCGTACCTTCACTACAAGATCGATCCGCTGCTGTATGCCCGCGCGAGCGCCATTGACAGACTGCAGCCGTTTTTGAGCATGGTGCAGGATGCTCCGATTGCGTTCCACTTCAAGAACGACCTGGTTGCCTTTGTAGTGGAGTGCCTGGTGCGGGCGATTGAAGCGCGCACGATGAATACGGGGATACCGGAATACAAAATCCCGGCTGGGATTTCAAGACACCAATATGAAGCTGCATTCAAAAAACGACAGGCTTACCTGCGGAAGGTGGCCGAGGCGAGGCAGGCGTTTGTGAACCATGCCATAGAGCAGGGGTTCGTTCTGACGGAGTATTTTTACCAGGAACTGATTCCTTTTGAGCACTCGCCGGCTTCCTTGTCCCAGAGCATTGGGCAGATGGTGTATGGCATGGACGTGCCGGCGGAGATTGGCAAGATCAAGAATATGCATATTCAGTTTGCTCCGGAGCCTGCGTCGAGTGCAGTGGTGCAATCGTTGCCCGCGCCAGATGAGCTGGATACCGCCGAGGGCAAACTGATCAATGGCGATGCAGACGCTGCTTACACGATTGCCCAAAAGGCGCTGGCGGATCACACCGCTCATCCAGACCGGGCTGAATACATCCTGGCGCGCGCGGACTTGGTGAGGGGCAATGTGCCGGATGCGATTACGGCTTTTCATAAGACGATTGCGCTGTCGAAGAACCCGCGCCTTGTGGCCTGGTCGCATATCTACCTGGGCAGGATTGACGATGTGGGCGGCGACCGGCAGGCCGCGATTGCACAGTACAAGCAGGCGCTGCTGTTCCAGGACGGGCAGAAGGACACGCTGGAGGCGGCGCAGAGCGGGTTGAAGGCCCCCTACAGGCTTCCCGGTGAGGCCCCGCAGACTGGGAGCGGGCAGAATGAAAGCGGCGCGAACAGCCAGAAGCCCAAGCCGAAGCTGAACCTGCAGGTACCGTCGCCAGGTACCGGGACGGCGGGGAGCCCGGATTAGTCAGATACGGCCGGCCTGCGATTGGCGGGGGTAAATGCGCTTCGCGATGCGACAATAATCTCAGCATGTTCCGTTTCGCACCTGTTCTGCTTTCCCTTTGCCTGCTACTGACCAGCGGCTGCGCGTATCACGCGATGGAGACGCCGGCGCAGTTGCCGCCGACGCTGCAGACGGTGGCGGTACCGATCTTTGCGAATCACACCAACGCCTACAAGATTGATACGGATTTTACGCAGGCGGTGATTCGGCAACTGACGGCACGAACGAAATGGCGCGTTGTCAATCATCCTGACCCGGAAGCAAACGCCACGTTGCACGGCGAGATTACCAGCTTCAGCGTGGTTCCGCTGACTTACGACAATACGACGGGACGATCTTCGAGCTTTCTTGTGACCATCACGGCGAGCATTACGCTGACGGGCCGCGACAACAAAGTTTTATATAAGAACACTTCGTATCGTTTCCGGCAGCAGTATGAGGAGACCCAGAACCTGGCCAGCTTTATCCAGGAAGACCCGGCGGCGGAGCGGCGGCTGGCGCATGATTTTGCGTCGGCGGCGGTGTCGGATATTCTGGAGTCCTTCTGATGGGCGCTGGATTCGCATCGACCGAGCGTTTTTTGACGGATCTGAAGGAAAACCGGCTGCGCTCCGGGTATGTGTTGGCCGGCGACGAGGTATTTCTTTATGAGCGCTGCCGCCGGGCGATTCTGAAGGCGCTGGTGCCGCCGGAGATGCGCGAGTTCTCCCTCTCCGAACTGGACCTGAGCGAGACGAATATTTTTGAAGCGCTGGATCTGGCGCGGACGCCGTCGCTGATGGCGCCTTTTCAGGTTTTGTTTGTTCGGAATTTGAAGACGCTTTACACACGCGGCGCGAAGAAGGAAGAGTTCGCCGCGATTGGGGCTTATTTCCGGGAGCCGAATCCGCAGGCGCTGGTTCTGTTTGTAGCGGATCATGTTCATATTCCGGCCGACCCGCGCCGGATGGATATGGACGACAAGAACCGCTATGAGCGGCTGCGCGAGACACTCGGAGAGTGGTGCGGGATGGTGGAGCTGGCCCGCGTGGACGAGGCCGATGCTCTGCGCTGGCTGAGTGGGGAATCGAAACAGCGGCAGGTACAGATGGACAGCGACGCGGCGCGCGAGCTGGTGGACGCACTGGGTGCCGACATGATGCTGGTGGCGAGCGAGTTTGAAAAGCTGGTGCTGTATGTGGCCGAGAAGCGGCACATTACGCTGGGCGACGTGGAGACGATGGTGCTGGCGGCGAAGCAGCGGTCTCTGTATGAGCTGACCGACGCGATCTCCGCCAAGGACAAAGTGCGCGCGCTGGCGCTGCTGCATGGTTTGCTGAATGCTTCGGATGGCGGGGAGGATTCGGCGATTGGGCACCTGTACATGCTGGCGAGGACGTTTCGGCAGATGCTGGTGATTCTGGAAAAGAACGTGCGGGACTCGCGGGCGATATGGCAGGCGCTGTGGCAGGGCTTCCGAATGCCGCCGTTTGCCGCGGAGGATCTGATCCGGCAGGCGCGGCGGTATAAATCGCGGCGAGAACTGACGCGGGCGCTTCGATTGATTGCGCGGGCGGACCTGGAACTGCGCTCGCAACCGCCGGACAAGCGGCTGGTGCTGGAGCGGCTGGTGCTGGAACTGGCGAGCGAGCCTCGCGCCTCGGCGGCGGAGAATAACTCGCAGTACGCGATGGAGTGGTAGTCGCCTGCCGGTTCAAGCCTGTCTCGAAGATTTGAATGGACGACATTTCTCCGGTGCGAAAGGCCCCGGTTGCCGGGGCCATTCGCATGATGACGGTGGGGCGCTTACTGCTTGCGCTGGCTCGGATGTTGCGTCGAACCGTGTGCCGAGGCTGCCGCCGCTCCGCTGCTGGATGCGCCGGATGGGCTGGCGGAAACATTCATCCTCATTTGAGTGCCGCTGTCGAGCGCGAAGTTGCGGCGATCGGACGTGAAGGTTCCGCTGGCTCCGCTGCTGGACGAGCTGGTCATCATGACGCCGGGCAGATGCGCGACAGGGACAGTTGGGCGATTGAGTTCGCCCATGGCGTGCTCGCCGGCCATGGCGTTGCCCATGGCGCTCGCCGCAGTGGCATGGGCCATGCCTGCTCCCATGCGCCCTGCTGCATCAAGATGATTGCCTGCCATGGCCGCGCTTTGATCGGCCACGTTGCCAGCGCCATGCAGAGCACCCCCGACCATGCCACCCCCGACGAGGCCTCCGGCAGATGGAGCGGGTGCCGCCATGGCGCTGCCGCCAGCCATCCCTCCGGCGCCCATGGGGCCAGCGTTCATGTCATCCATGGAGTTTGCGGCTGCCATGGCGGAGGGTGCGGAAATGGAAGTGAGCACGGCGTGGATCGGAATGGTGCGACCGTGGCGAAGGATGGCGCGATCAAAGGTAAAGGCCAGCTTTGCGGCGTGGTCGGCATGGGAGCGCGCCTGCACGCTGATTACGTGGCCGATCAGGCGGGTTCCGCGAGGCAATGTGAGGCCGTTGGCAAACGTGGCCTTGCTTGTGGTTTTCGCAAGGACTTTGTCGCCTACTTTTGCGTGGCGGGTGTCTACTCGCCGCGTGAGTTCGGCGGAGAGGTGCGTAGCCTCGGTGGCTTGCGTTTGTGTTACCTGGCGGGAAGCGGCAGCGGTTGCGTTTGCCGCCGCATGTGCGCTGCCGGAAGCCTGCGTGTTCTGGGCGTGCAGGGTTATTGCAACCAACGAGATCAGAAGGACTGAGGATAGTTTCTTCATTGCGTACCTCCAGAGGGAAGTCGTGAATTTGCATTCTGACCGGAAAGCCAGAGTACGGCTAGAAGGTTCTGGGATACGGCTCCCGGATTTCTTTGGTGCATTTATATGCGTGAGATGCTGACAGAGTTGTCTGTGGCGAAAGCGTTGGTTGGGCTGTTCGTTGCCTGATTTTGGTGCATCACCGCGCATCGCCATCAGGCGCATCGATACCACGGGTCATGTTATCGAGATTGAGTGGCTTCTGCTATTTGCAGGCGCCAGTGCGTTCTCCAGTGGCGAGGATTTTTGCGGATGAAGTCATCGGGGCGTGTCCTGCATAGGAGACGGTCGTGGTAGTGGTGCCGCTCGCCTGGAGATGGGAGCCGCCGTTTGAGAATGTCTCATTGATGTTTGAGATAGATTTCCACTGCACGGGGCCGGCTCCGCCGCTGCAGGCTAATTTGATGTTGTACCCATTGGAGATAGCGGTAAGCGTGGGAGGGGAGCACGTCTGATTGCGGCTTTTGGCCTGCCAGGTCTGGCCTGCGCTCTTTGCGCAAACGCTGGTTTGGTTATGCACCGGATGGCCCACGGATGGAGTGACTGTGGATTGGATTTGCCATTCGCCGGGTTGGAATTGGGCGGAGGCGGCCTGAACGGGTGCCGAGGCCAGAGCTGCAAAGGCGAGCAGGGCTATGAAGCAGGAATAGAGAACTTTCATGATGCCGGGCAGATTAACATGCAGGCGTATGACTGGTAAATCGCCGAGAGGAAGGAAGTTATTGGTGCCGAAGAGAGGACTCGAACCTCCACACCCTTGCGAGTACATGGACCTGAACCATGCGCGTCTGCCAATTCCGCCACTTCGGCACTACAAACAATTGGCCCGGACTAGGCGCTCGGACCGGCAGTAAAGATAGTGTTACAAAGGCGCGATACCGTGTCAAACCCGCCAGCTGGATGACGCATCACAACAGTTTTGGACCTGCAATTCCATGCGGATGGAGAGCGGACATTTCATGAGCGAGACAGCACAACCCGCCCTCACTTCTGAGCAGGCGCAGGAGATTCGACGACTGGCCCACGAGTTGAGCAATGCACTGGAAGTTGTGATTCAAACCAGCTTTCTGCTCGGCACGGTCAAGCTGGATGAAACCTCCCGGCAGTGGCATGCGATGCTGGACAACGGCGTGAAGCAGGCCATTGAGATCAACCAGAAGCTGCGCGATCAGCTGCGCGTATCCGCCTGATCGGCCGGTATCCGGACTTCGCCGGCTCGCGGCGGAGATTGCGTGCGTTAGCCCGGCGCGCAATGAGATTCTGTCTGCATTCCCCCTCATTCCAGATGTCTCAATCGAAGACTGCCCTGAGTCCCCTGCGGTGTGATACCGTTTGTGCGAAGATCCGCGGCTTTGAAGCGGACATCCGGCAGTACCGATTTGATTTGGGAGCAACAGATGAGGATAAAAGTGTGCTGGGCGGTCTGCGTCCTTGCAGCCGTGTGCATGGTGACGCCTGCCATGTGGGCCGTGAAGCCTGCGAGTTCGCAGGTTTCTTCCAAAGCGAAGATCACCGTGGTGCGGGACGGCGCCAGCCAGGAGCCCTGGTGGAAGAACGCCGTGATTTACGAGGTGTATCCGCGGAGTTTTCAGGATTCGAATGGAGACGGGATTGGGGACTTGAACGGGATTCGTTCGAGGCTGGATTACCTGCATTGGCTTGGGGTGAATGCGATCTGGATGACGCCGATTTACCCTTCGCCGCAGGTGGATTTTGGTTACGACATCTCGAACTACAACAACATTGATTCGCAGTACGGGACCCTTGCCGATTTTGACCAGTTGGTGAGCGCGGCCCGCAAGCAGCATATTGGCGTGCTGATGGACCTGGTGCTGAATCACACCTCGAATCAGCATCCCTGGTTTATCGAGTCGGAGAGCTCGCGGACGAATCCGAAGCGGGACTGGTATGTGTGGCGGAATGGGCACAAGGGCCCGGATGGAAAACTGCTGCCGCCCAATAACTGGCAGTCGGTTTTTGGCGGGTCGGCCTGGCAGTTCGACAAGAAGACGGGGCAGTTCTATTACCACAAGTTTTACATCCAGCAGCCGGACCTGAACTGGAACAATCCCAAGGTGCGCCACGCCATGTACAACGTGGAGAGATTCTGGATTCGTCATGGTGTGGCGGGCTTCCGCCTGGATGCGATTACGACGCTGTTTGAAGATCCGAAGCTGCGGAATGAAAAGCCGATGCTGGGCAAGGACGGCAAGCCGATCATCAACGCCTTTGGGCAGGTGCAGCTGGATGACTCTATGACGAACAATCTGCCGCAGGTGCATGGCGTACTGCGCCAGTTGCGACAGGTGGCGGACAGCTATCACCGGCATATTCTGCTGATCGGCGAGACGTACCTGAGCTCAGTGAATGAGCTTCGCAAGATGTATGGGCTGCACAATGATGAGCTGCAACTGCCGATGGACATGCAGGTGGGGTTCATCAACAAGCTGGATGTGGCGGATTTTCGCGCGCGAATCAACGAGGCGGAGACGGAGTTGCACGGTGACGAGCCTTTGTTTGTCTTTGACAACCACGACAACTACCGGTGGGAGCGGTATGCCGACGCGGCTGGAGTGAAGGATCCGACCCAGCGCGAGAACATTGCGCGCGTGCTGGCGACGATTGTACTGGCTTCGCGGGATACGGCGCTGCTGTATTACGGCGACGAGATCGGCATGGTCACGACGGTGCCGACGAAGAAGTCCGAGGTGCGCGATCCGGTGGGGATTCGCGGATGGCCGAAGAACAAGGGGCGGGACGGCGAGCGGACGCCGATGCAGTGGAACGACGGGCCGAATGCAGGCTTTTCGAGCGCCGGGGTGAAGACATGGCTTCCGATTCCGCCAAGCTACAAGACGGTGAATGTGGCGGCGGAGAAGAGAGAGCCCAACTCGCTGCTGAACTGGTACCGGCAGATGATTGCGCTGAAGCACACGAATGCCGCGCTGCACGACGGGCAGGAGATGATGCTGAACACGAGCGACGAGCATGTGCTGTCATGGCTGCGCAAGACGCCGGATGGCAAGGCCGTGGTGGTGGCCTGCAACTTTACGGGGCAGCCGCAGACGGAGAGTTTCCATTTGACGTCGCAGGGCGTAAAGGGGACTGGTTTGAAGACGCTGATGGCCACGCCTGGCCAGGCGCAGAGCCGTAGCCTGGGTTCTATTCATCTTGCGCCTTACGGCGTGTATGTTGGCCAGGTGGAATAGGAAGACAAGCCCACGTCCGGACTCGCAGAGCTGGAGTTCCGGACGTGGGTGGGAAGGTGATTGGATTAGACGAGTTTGGCGTCGAGCGTAATTTCGGTGTTGCCCTGGAAAAGGCGCGAGATGGGGCAGCCGTTCTTGGCGTTCTGCGCGGCGGTGTCAAAAGCAGCGGCGGTAGCGCCGGGCACCTTGGCGCGGGTGGTGAGGTGGATGGCGGTGACGGTGAAGCCCTGATCGGTTTTTTCGAACTTGACGGCAGCCGTGGTTTCCAGCGATTCAGGTGTGAGGTTTGCCTGCCCGAGCTGTGCGCTGAGGGCCATGGTGAAGCAGCCGGCGTGGGCGGCGGCAATCAGTTCTTCCGGGTTGGTGCCGATGCCGTCTTCAAAGCGGGTCGAGAAAGAATACTGGGTCTTATTGAGGACTCCGCTGTTCGTGGAGACGGTTCCTTTACCGTCTTTCAGACCGCCACTCCATACTGCGCTCGCTGTGCGCTCCATAATGAGAACTCCTTCGTCTAAAGTTTAAGTGGTGAGATAAAAATGATGAAAACCATCAAGCCCACTCCACATGATAACCGTGATCATGATGAGAATCCGAAGCGCCCCCTGGGGGATGCATCCAGCAACCGGATGCCGGAGGTGGATTGTGGCAGCGGCCGAACGTGGGTTTCATCTGGGGAGTTAGAAGCAGGGGACGAAGTAAGGGCTGTATCGGAGGAAGAACATCATTCCGTCTACTGCCCGAATTGTTCCAGCCGGCTGGAAAGTCACCGCTGTAAGCTCATCTGCCGTGGATGCGGGTATTACCTGAGTTGCGCGGACTATTACTAGTGATTCCATAGTGAGGTCCCGGCAAGGCGTACAATCAGGCCACGTCCGCAGAAGACTAATTTTCAAGTGGCAGGCATTTCATGAAGCACTGTGTTGATTGCATGTTTTCCGATTTTCGGCTTTCGCATCTTCGTCGCCAGGATATATCGCGCTTGCTGCTTCTGCGCTGGCCATTGCGCTGCCGCCGATGTGGACTGAGAACCTACGGCAGTGTCTCCCTGGCCTTGCGGTTGGCTGTTGCTCCTGGACGGCATCACGCTGATGACAGTGATGCTTCCCATACGAAAGCATCCAGAGCTTAAGGAAGCTGAGCGTCAGGGTTTTGGGATGGGCATGGTGTAGATGTTGGCAGTCGATGTGCGCGCGTCTACCAGGGGTACGTCATTTGGAGTGAGTCCGGCGAAGCGGTAGTCGACAGCATCGGCGGCGCGCAGATCTTTCAGATTTGCGATCGGCTGCATCTGGTCCGTTTTGATGTCTACGCGATAGAGCGGCTGCCCCGGCTGCACGAAATCATGAAAGTAAATGTCTTGATTTTTGTGGCCCCAGGCGGGGTCGGCAATGCTTTGGTGCGCGAGCTGACGCCAGCTTTTGGTCTGAACGTCGTAGAGCATCAGGCGAGTTTGATCGATGGACAGCGCGGCGATGTATCGACCGTCAGAAGACCAGCGCGGGCTGAAAAGACCATCGGAACCGGGTAGCTTCTCGGTTTTGTGCGTGCTGAGGTTGTAGAGGTAGATGGCTTTCGGCATGGAGGCTTCGGACATGAGGTCAGGGAGCCGGCCGAAGACGATGCTCTTGCCATCGGGAGACCAGTCCGGATCGGCCTGGCTGCGATTTTCCGGGTCGACGATGTGCAGATTGCTGCCGTCGGCGTTGATCATGTAGATGGCCCATCGCTGTTCCGGCTTACGTGCCATGAGGAGCAGATGCTTGTCGTCAGGCGACCAGTGCATCATGAAAACTTCAAGCGGCTTGCTGGTAAGCTGCATGCGCTGAGTGCCGTCGGCCTTGCTGCTCCATAGTGAGCCGTTGTCCTGTCGAATCCATGCCACCCATTGCCCGTCCCTGGAAAAGGCGACGCGGCGGGCGTTGCTGATGCCCCCCGTGTAGGGAATGAAGATTTGCGATGCGGCGTCGTAGCGCAGGAGCTCGGAGCGCAAATTGAGACCGATGAAAAAGATGCGATGACCCGTGCGGGCGGTGATGGGGGACTGGTAGGTAAGCGGTCCATTGGTGAGCGCGTAGGGCTTGCCCGGGCCCCCGAAGATGCCGGAGTGCTCGGGAAGGAGCCAGATATTGGAGCCGTCCGCGATGTTGCGCTGGAAGACGTAGTACTTGCCATCGGCGGTCCAGCTTCCGCAGCACTCTGAGCCGTCTGATGGCGGCAGCAGCGGATGAGCGTTGGCGCCGGATGCCGAGATGGTCCAGAGCTGGGAACTGTGGGTTTCGCTGTTTAGGAGCGTGAAGCGCAGGTTGGATCCGTCTGGGGACCAGCGGAGCCAGAAGGCGCGACCGGGCAGGGTGGCGAACTTGTGGACATCGGTTCCGTTTTCATCCACAGTGAAGAGGCTGTCGCCGTGGGCGTAAAGAATGCGCTGGCCGTCGGGCATCCAGGTGGCGTCGTGGGCAAGGATGCCGGGAATGCGCCGGCCTATGCCTCCAATGGTTGGTACGATCCAGAGCGGCTGCTCGGCGTTGGTGGTGAGATGGTTCCGCAGCAGGAACCTGGAGCCGTCTGGCGATATGGCGCTGATATAAGGAGCGGCGATTTCGTTGGGCAGCGCGATGGTGCTGGTTTCCCCGTCAGAGATGAGCGCCTGGGCCAGCATGGCGCGGCCTTGTTCAATCTCAGGAAAGTAAATGCGGGAGCCGTCGGTTGCCGTGGCGCCGAGGCTTTCAAAGAGCGTGTCTCCCGGGGAAACGCGACCGGAGAAGGTAATTTGACGAATCTGGGGTGGGGAATAGGGTCTGGAAGCGAAGCGCCAGCCGAAATACCAGGATACTGAGGCGATTGCTGCCAGCAGGCATATGGCAACCAGCAGTGAGAGCCGGCCACCAGGCGCGAAATTGGTTGAGCGGTCCTGCGGGCGGGCGGGTTGTGCCGCGGCGTGCGAATCGGGAGGGGCCCCGGCCTCAGGGCTCGCCTGGTTTCGAGCAGATGGTTGGGAAGCCGTTTCGTGTGAGTTGGCTTTGGGTTCCTGATCGTTCACCGGCATGACCGGGGCGAGGAAACGATAGCCTCGGCGGGCGAGTGTTTCGATAAAACGGGGATTATCCGCCGAATCGCCCAGGGCCTCGCGTAATTTGTTGATGGCGGTTCCGAGACTATGGTCGAAGTCGACGATGGTGTCTGTACCCCAGATGCGCTGCTGGAGTTCTTCGCGGGTGACGACTTCGCCGGGCTTTTCAATCAGCAAGGCCAGGACCCGGAAGGGCTGGGCCTGAATGCGAATGCGGATTCCGGATTTGCGCAATTCCCCGGTGGAGAGGTCCGCCTCAAATAAGCCGAAGCGAAGCTTGCGGATTGCGGGTTTGGGCGTGACCGTCGAAGAATTCATCGAGAAGGGACCAGCGAACCACTTAGTAATACTCCTGTTCAGAGCCCCTGGTCAATTATCATCCTGCCCGGAAAATCGGGTTAAATGAAGAGGTAAGCAATTGTTTTTAATGGATTTATCTGATGATTAAGGATTGATGAAAAATGGATACGCCGTGCATTGCCGATCGTCATAGCGGGCGTGTCTAGTGCGTGTTGCATGGCGGATCTGTTGTTAGCAGTGTTAGACCGCATGTGCAGCAACTTTGGGAGGCAACATGAAACATCTATATAAGATGGTCGGCAAGCGGGCGCTTTGGATGACCGCTATTCTGCTGGCCGTGTTCGCGGGCATGACCGCGGTCGGAGCTTATGCGCAGTCCGACAACGGCAGCATCGTGGGTACGGTGACGGACCAGACCGGCGCCGTGATTCCGAATGCGAACATTACGGTGACGAACGTGGACACCGGGTTGAAGTTCGAAGCCAAGTCGAACAACTCGGGCCAGTTCCAGATTTTTGCAGTGCCGCGCGGCAATTACCGGGCGGACGTGATGGCGACGGGTTTCGAGAGCCAGTCGGCGACCTTCCAGGTGACCGTGGCCTCGGCGCAGACGCTGATTTTTAAGCTGCAGCCGGGCAAGGTGAGCACGACGGTGACGGTGACGACGGCGGCTCCGCTGGTGAACACCAGCAACGGGACGATCGGCGCGACGATCCAGGGGCCGCAGGTGACGCAGCTTCCGTTGAATGGCCGCAACTTTACCGGCCTGGCGCTGCTGACGCCGGGCGTGACGCGCGGCTCGTATGGCAATGCGCAGAGCGGCGTGAATGGCAATGCTGAAACCTTCCGCCAGAACGAGAGCGGCGGCGGCGCGCTTTCGGTGAATGGTCTTCGTCCCACGGCGAACAACTATTTGCTGGACGGTTTGGATAACAATGACTCGTTGTTGAATACGCTGTTGATTTTCCCGAACATTGACGCGACGCAGGAGTTCAAGGTAGATACCAGCGTTGCTCCGGCGCAGTATGGCCGTGCGGGTGGCGCGATTGTGGCGACCTCCATCAAGGGTGGTACGAATGAGTATCACGGTTCGGCCTTCTGGTTCTACCGCAGCGGCAAGTTTGATGCGAATCCGAACTATCGCTTTCTGGGGGCTTCGGCGAGCCCGAATCCTCCCTTCAACCGGAACCAGCCGGGATTTTCTATTGGCGGCCCGATCCTGAAGAACAAACTGTTCGGTTTTGGCGACTACCAGGCGTTTCGCGAAAACCTGCCGCAGAACTCATATTTTGTGACGGTTCCGACGGCGCTGATGCGGACAGGGGATTTCGAGGAGTATCTGAACAACCCCGATGTGCAGAATCAGTTCTCCGAGCCGTACTGTCTCATTCACCGGGGTGTGACGAATTATCAGAAGAACGGACAGTTGTACGATCCGCAGACCTGCACGCCGATTCCGAATGACAATCCGGCGGCAGCCGGCATTCCTCTGAACTCGGCGGCATTGAACTACTTCAAGGCGTACCCGACGCCGACCCGCGCAGGCGTGATCAACAACTTCCTGACGCACAAGCAGGAGTATGTGCACTACAACACGTTTGACGTGCGCTTTGACTGGGATGCGACCTCGAAGGACACGGCGTTTGTCCGATTCAGCTACGACAACTCGAACTTTACGGAAACGCCGGAACTGGGCACGCTGCCTTCGGGCTTCGGGACTGGTTCTTCTTACACGCATGCGCGCGCCTGGGGCGCGGGCTGGACTCACATCTTCTCGCCGTCGGTGGTGAATGAGCTTCTGATCGGCTACAACCGCGATGACTACGGCTATCAGCCACCGTTCTACGGCGACCCTCTTTCGGCCAAGCTGGGCATTGTGAATGCGAACCGCAACCTTGCCACCAGCGGCGGCGCCCTGATTGGCGGTAATGCCGGCATTGACTACACCGGCGACTACGGGTTGTATGCCGTGCCGCAGAACACAATTGAGCTGAGCGACACGGTCAACTGGCAGCTTGGTCACCATTCCATCAAGATTGGCGCCCAGGGCATTTTGCGGAATCTTGAGTACTTCCGCCCGATTGCCGGCAAGGGTTATTTCAACTTTGGCAATGGCGACTTTACCGGATTCCCGACAGCGGACATGCTGATTGGTTTCACAGATAACTACACGATTGGCGCGCAGAGCGGCTTCTACAGCCAGATTTCGTACGAGAACGGCTTCTTTGCGCAGGATGACTGGCGCGTCAGTCAGAAGCTGACCCTGAACCTTGGGCTGCGGTACGAAGTGATGACGTGGCCTTACGAGACGCACAACCGCATGGCGTCATTTGATGTGAACCCGCAGAGCTCGACTTATGGGCAGGTTCTGCTGGCCGGCAAGAATGGTGTTCCTCGTACGATTGAAAACAACAACTACGGTGACTTCGCCCCGCGCGTTGGCTTTGCCTATGACATGCACGGCAATGGCAAGCAGGTGATTCGCGGCGGCTTCGGTGTTTACTACTTTCCGGACTACGGCGGAATCGACAACCAGCTTGGACAGCAGGTTCCGTTTGGCGGCAGCGTGGGCTACTCCGCGCAGCAGGGTTACTGCGTTACATTCACCGGGCAGACGCCGGCTCCTGGTTCGGCTTATGGCTGCAACCAGTCGGCACAGCAAACCACGGCGCTGCCTCAGCCCGGATTCCCGAACTTCAATCCGGCGAATCCTCCGGGAGGCCTGAACACCCTGGCGGTGAACCGCAACAACCACAACCAGACGATTCAGGAGTGGAACGTGCAGTTGGCGCAGCAGGTGGGACAGTATGACATGGTCAGTCTGGCTTACGTGGGCACGCATGCGTCGAACCTGTCGAACTACTACAACTACAACCTGTTTCATTACGGTACCGGTCTGCAAAACTTCCCGCAGTTTGGATACATTTCCTACAACAATTACGTGGGTGTTTCCAACTACAACGGTCTGCAGCTCCATTATGTGCACCGCCAGGGCAAGGACCTGATTGTTACGGGTTCCTATGCCTGGTCTCACACTCTGGACGATGGACCCGGGACAATTTCGCTTTACTACGATCCGCGGGCGAGTTACGGCAATTCGTCGCAGGATGAGCGCAATGTCTTCACGTCGTCGATTCTGTATCACCTGCCCTTTGGGCGCGGTGAGCGGTTCTTCGGCAACGTGAGCTATCCGATTAACCTGATCATTGGCGGCTGGCAGATGAGCCTCATCGGCCATCTGGCAACCGGTACTCCGTTTGACCTCTCCGTGAGCGGCGACGCCAACTCTGACACTCCGGACCTGATCGGCTCGATCAGCTATCCGAAGAGCATCAGCGGGACCTGGTTCGATACGAGCGCGTTTGCTGCGCCTCCAACCGTGAATGCGAATGGGCAGAATGTGTTCACGCGCCTTGGCACGCTGCGCCGTAACCAGCTGTATGGTCCGGGACAGCGTTCAGCAGACTTCTCGCTGCAGAAGAATATCCAGTTCAGCAGCCGGTATGTGCTGGAACTGCATGGAGACGCCTTCAACGTGACCAACACGCCGCAGTTCACCAACCCGAATGGCAATATCAATGATTCCAACTTTGGCAAGGTGACTTCCACGCAGAACAACTCTCAGCGAGAGATTCAGCTGGCGGCGCGTTTCACGTTCTAACTTTGTAGTCCTCCTGAACGCGCCACGCAGAAAGATTTCGTGGCGCGTTTCTTCTTCTGGACATGACTGCCTGCGTTCCCCGAGGGGAAGTGGAAATCAGTCTCCCGGCAGTCCGCATTCGCGGGCAGAAGGAACTTGTATGCGTGCAATCTGGCGCGTGACATTGTTGATGTGGGTAGGTTTAGTCTGTGTGGCGGCCCAGGGGCAGTTACAGAGCGAAAAAGCATGTGCAGCGATTGCGGAGGGCGGCGCGCCATGTGTGTACCAGGTGGATCCGCCGAACTGGTGGACGGATATGCCGTCGCCGATGCTGCTGCTATATGGCCGGAATTTGCGCGGTGCGAGGATCGACGTTCATGGTAAGGACGTTCGCGTGACGCGGACGCACTTTTCCGCCAACGGGCATTATGCCTTTGTATGGTTGCAGGAACCTCATGGTGACAGACCGCAAACCCTGGAAGTGGAAGTGGCGACCGGGCGCGGGAGGATTTCCATTCCTTACGAGATGGAAAAGCGGCGGTCCTCCAGCTATGGATTCCAGGGATTTTCTCCTGCGGACACGATGTACCTGATCATGACGGACCGGTTTGCGGACGGGGACTTGAAGAATGACCCGCATCCTTCTCAACTGGCGCTGCCGCGCGGGTGGCATGGCGGGGACTTCAAGGGGATTGAAGATCATCTGAACTACCTGAAGCAGCTGGGCGTGACGGCGATCTGGATTACGCCCGCTTATGATAATGAGGGCAGTCCGCAGTCGTACCACGGCTACAGCGCAACGAACATGTACAAGCCGGACCCGCACTTTGGCACGGTGCGGGACTATAAGAACCTGATTGCGGCGATTCACGCGCATGGCATGAAATTTGTACTCGACACGGTGCCAAATCACGTGGGCGCTGGCAATCCGTGGGCGAAAGATCCTCCTGCGCCGGACTGGTTTCACGGGACGCTGGCGCATCACCTGGTTGCGCAGAACAATTTTGCCGCGCTGGTGGATCCTCATGCGGACTGGGCGCAGCAGAAGGCCACCGTGGATGGGTGGTTTGCCAATGTGCTGCCGGATTTGAACCAGGAGAATCCGCTGGTGCGCGAGTACCTGATTCAGAATGCGATCTGGTGGATTGAGACGGGCGGGGTCGACGGGCTGCGAATCGACACGTTTTCATACGTGGGGCGGGCGTTCTGGCAGCAGTTTAACGGCGAGTTGCACGAGTTGTTTCCCCGGCTGACTTCGGTGGGCGAGATATTCAATCCTGACCCGACGATTGTTTCTTATTTTGCCGGCGGTGTTGCGCACGGGGGGATTGATACGCGGCTTTGGACGCCGTTTGATTTTCCAACCTACTTTGCGCTGCGTTTGGTGCTGACTCATAAGAAACCCATGTCCTACCTGGAGCACACCTGGCGGCAGGACTCGCTGTATCCGCATCCTGAGCGGCTGGTGCCGTTCTTTGGCAATCACGACACGGTGCGGTTCATGAGCCAGCCGGGAGTGACGGTGAAGGACCTGAAGCTGGCGTTCGGGATTGTGCTGACGATGCGCGGGACTCCGGAGATCTATTACGGGGATGAGCTTGCGATGAAAGGCGGCGCGGACCCGGACAACCGGCATGATTTTCCTGGAGGATTTCCCGGCGACAAGCAGGATGCATTCACTCCTGCGGGGCGCACGCTGGTGCAGAACGAAGTGCACGATTGGGTGCAGGGGCTGCTGCATTTTCGAGATTCGCAGCCGGTGTTTGGTGATGGCGGACAGCAGGATATTGTCCACAATGCCACCACGCTGGTGTATTTGCGCGCCCGTGATATGGGGCGCGGGTGCACCGCAGGCGAGACGGGGCGGGTTCTGGTGGCGGTGAATGACGGCGACAAGGCGGAGACTCTGAAGATTGATCCGACGGACACGGCTTTGAGCGGATGCTCGCATTTTGTATCCGCGGCAGGCACGCATGTGCCGGCGGCGCTGCGTGGCGGCAAAGTCACGATGACGCTGGGACCGAGGCAGATGGCGATCTACACGGTCCGGTAAAGGGTCGCTACAGAGGACGCGCCGGGGGAGCGGGTGGAACCGCTCCCCCTTTTGATTGCAGATGGCTGAGGGAATGGTTGACAGGTCTTTTTGGACAAAACTAAGATTTGGCCTGAATTTCGTAGGGTAATTTCTTTTCCTCCGGAATTTTCGGGCGGCTGTTCGGGGTGTGGTGGTTTTGTGGCCCGGGAGAGTGGCGGAAGGAAATTGAGTTTTGCCTGCGGGACTGATGATCGGATTGAGGATTGAAATGAAACTGATGCATCACCACCTGAAGTTTGGCCTGAATTTTACTGCTGCGCTGCTGCTTGCCGCGGCATTGCCTTTGTCTGCGCAAGTGCCCATGGGTAGTCCCTCGAACGGGCCGACGAAGATTCCCGACCACCAGCTTGATCCGGCGCGAACGCTGTCTCCTTCGGAGTTGGAGGGGAATCTGCACAAGCCGGTGCCGACGCATTACGTCTGGACGAAGGCCGATGCGGTGCCGTCGCGTCCGCGGGTGGTGAACGGATGGGATGCGGGGGCCAACAGCGACCTGGGCGAGCACTATTTTCGAGACACATTTGAGGTAAGCCGGGTACCGGAGCATGCGACGTTGTATATCGCGGGGCCGCGGACGGCGACGATCTACGTGAACGGGCAGCAGGTGGGGCGGTATTCGCTGAATCTGGATTTTCCGATTTCGATTCGTGTGTACACGTGCGATGTGACGCATGCGCTGCGGGCGGGGAAGAATGTGATCGCGATTGAGGCCGTGCGCGGACCGAACAAGGGCGGTGCTTCGGCCAATCGGCTGGGCGTGCAGCAGCAACGCGGGCAACTGCTGGCGGTTAAGATAGTGCCGGCGGCGCGCGGGGTGGTGGCTGCTCCGCTGGTGATGACGGATGCGGGGTGGAAGGGCACGATGCAGGCTGTTCCGGCGGGTTGGCAGGAGCCGGGCTTTGATGACGCCAGCTGGCCAGGAGTGGATGACCTGGGTGGGCTGGAAAGCTCGATCAACTATTTGCAGTGGAATGCCGATGCTGGGATGTATGCGTGGCCGGGGTATGACGGAATTTCTCCCTTCCTGGCGCATTATGCGCTGAAGGCGATGAAGGTGGAGCATGTATATCCGGGGCTGGGTGAGATCAAGAACGCGCAGGCGATCGGGGACAACGGCTCCGGGGAGATCACGGTGACGCTGCCGACGGAGCACGTGGCACTGAACAACGCGCCGCAGGTGCTGCTGGACTTTGGGAGGGAGGTGACGGGGCGGCTGGAGCTGCAGTCGGCCTCCAATGAGCCTGCCGAGGTGACGGTGCAGTATGGCGAGTCCCTGGAAGAGGCGCTCCAAGATCCCTATCTGGGGATTGATCCCGTATACATTCCGGCGCACGGTACAGCCTATGGGCCGAAGAGCGCATTTCGATACGCGATTGTCCGGTTTACCAGCGGACGGGATACAACATTCAAGGCGATCCGTCTGGATGGCATTGCTTATCCGGTGAAGTACCAGGGTTGGTTTGAGTCGAACGATCCGCTGGTGAACAAGATGTGGACGGTGGGCGCTTATACCGCGCACCTGTGCATGCAGGACGACATATGGGACGCGCCGAAGCGCGACCGTGGCCGCTGGATGGGCGATCTGGATGTGAGCGGGCGGACGATTGACGATGTGTTTGCCGATCACTTTCTGATGGCTGATACGCTGAGCCGGCTGATAGGGCCGAATCCCGTGATGCGGCATGTGGATGGAATCCCGGGCTACTCGGCGTTCTGGATGACGGGCGAGCGGTCCTTCTACCTGCACACGGGGTCGATGAAGCAGCTGGAGAGCGTGCATGCGCGGATGGTGCAGCTGCTGAACTTTATGGAGAAGGACCTGAACGAGCAAAACCTGTTCTCGGACAAGACGCATGCGTGGGCGTTTGTGGACTGGTCGCCGGACATGCATGGCTACACGCCCCAGACACGGATGGCGACGCAGGCCGAGTACTATGCGGCGTTCCGGGATGGGGCCTATCTGCTGCGGGTGCTGCACGACGATGCCAATGCCGCGAAGTTCCAGAAGAAGGCCGATGAGTTGAAGGCGGCGGGGCAGAAGTACCTGGTGGATGCGCAGGGTTCATTTGGCACGCGCTGGCAGCCCAATGCTTATGCGGTCGTTTCCGGAATGGCGAAGCCGAGCCAGTACTCAGCAATCTGGAAGAATGCGCTGAGCGATGTGGGTCGTGAGAAGCGGTACAAGTACATCATTACGCCTTACTACAACTTCTACGTGATCCAGGCGATGGCGAGGATGGGCCACCGGAAGGCGGCGATGCACTGGATTCGCCAGTACTGGGGCGGCATGATCAACGAGGGCGCCACGAGCTACTGGGAGGGATACGAGCCCTTCTGGTACAAGGGCCCCGATTTTCATCAGTCGTTGCAGGCCGACAATATGTCGGGCTTCCGTGTGAGCCTGGCGCATGGCTGGTCGAGCGGCGTGACGCCGTGGCTGATGCGGCAGGTGCTGGGGATTGAGCCGACGGCGGGCGGATTTGCGAAGGTGAACATTCGTCCGGACCTGATCGACCTGCAGTGGGCCAAGGGCGGCGAGCCGACTCCGCATGGGATGCTGAACGTTTCGATTCGTAAGGATGACGGTTACATAACGACGATTGAGCTGCCGGCGGATGTTGCGGCGCGGGTTTCGGTTCCGGTGACAGGCGCGCATGCGCAGGTGACGGTGAACGGCAAGCCGATGCAGAGCACTCCGGCGGAGGGTGGCAAGCGCGCCGTCGTGATGCTGAGCGGGCAGGGGACCTATACCGTTCGAAGCCGGTAGAGGGACTGGCCGCACGAGCCTACGCGCGCTTTGCGCGCCATTCCACTTTGGAGATGTTTCCGGTCCCACCCAAGCAGAGCTTGGGTGGGGCACCCACATTTTGGTGGTTCGAGCGGGTGCTTCAAAAAAGTGTTCGAGGTACCCCACTTTTCTGTGGGGAAGTTGTTGATTTTATGGGACAGGTTAACCTTCCAGCGATGGGTGCATCCCTGTTGTTTTTGTGGGGATGTTGTTGATTCTTTTGGGCAGGTTAAGTTTCTCGTGCTTGCCGGACGGGCAACTGTGCACTTTGCGCGCCATTCCACTTTGGAGATCTTTCCGATCGCACCCAAGCAGAGCTTGGATGGGGCACCCACATTTTGGTGGTTCGAGCTGGTTCTTCAAAAAAAAGCGTTCGAGGTACCCCACTTTTTTGTGGGTAAGTTGTTGATTCTTTTGGGTAGGTTAACTACCTAAGAGCCTGAATCAATGTGAAAAGGCGTGCCGCAGCACGCCCTTTTTCTATTCGCTAATGGAGAACCCCCGGCTATGCCGGGGAGGCAGTAGAAGTTTGACAATTCCGGGAATGGGCGCAGGCTCTTTCAGGC
>JBMFWD010000048.1:0-23136 GCA_049965615.1 Acidobacteriaceae bacterium | reverse complement strand
TTCAACAGGTTCTTACGCAAATTGCCCGCCTGAAACTGCCTGCGCCCATTCCCGGAATTGTCAAACTTCTGCTGCCTCTCCGGTATAGCCGGGGGTTCTCCATTGGCGAATAGGGAAATACCAAAAAGGTCATTCCGCCACCGCCATAAGTCATCAGCCTCCAGACGCCGAACTCTTGCATACTTTGCAACTGCCCCGCTTTTTCTCGCTGTATCCCCCGTCACAAATCCACGAATCCCGGCCATTTCCTGCTATATTAAGAGTTTAGGGATACGTCCATCCTGCCCATGCGTGCCGTCATCGGATGCCGGTTTACGGATGAGCCGCCCTTCCCTCACTAGTTGTCACTGAAAGGATTCATTCGCTGTGGTCATGATTCGTCTCGCGCGCATGGGTGCGCGTAAGCAGCCTTACTATCGTGTCGTCGTCATTGAGAAAAGCCGCGCCCGCAACGGCCGCTCCATCGAGGTTGTCGGTACTTACAATCCCCGCACCAACCCCGCAACCGTCGTCCTCAAGCGCGACCGTATTGATCACTGGGTAAGCAAAGGTGCGCAGTTCTCCGACCGCGTCGCCAGGATTGTCGCCCAGCAGCCTGAGCCCTCGGCTGCTTAATTTCCCCCTCGGTTCGCTCTCCACTGCGCAGATTCGTTTGCGTTTGTCACTCCACCTCTGCGAAGATGCGCTCAGAGTGGCTTGTTGAAAACGCGCCAAAGCCACCCGGCCTGGCGCGGGACCCGCATCCCTGCTGTCCGCATCCTGCGGCCTTCCCAGGGGCCATCACGGCAGCAGGTCCGCACGTCAACTCGCCTCTTGCACGGAACGGTCAGCTACTTCGGGCTGCCACGGGAGGCTGTATATGACGGAACTTGAACGCCCGGATAACATGCAGCAGTTAGTTACGGAAATTGCCAAGGCCTTGGTCGACGAACCCTCCGCGGTCGTCGTCGATGCTCAGGAAGGTGATGAAAACACCGTCCTGCGCCTCCATGTTGCACCCACCGACGTCGGAAAGGTCATCGGAAAGCAGGGCCGCACAGCCCGCTCCATGAGGACCATCCTCGGTGCGGTCAGCATGAAGCACCACCATCGATACACCCTCGACATCATTGAAGAGGACCACGCGGAAAAAGAGTAGATCCCATGTCTCCCAGCCCCTGGGTCACCCTCGCGCACATCGTACGCCCCCAGGGTCGCAGGGGCGAGGTCATTGCAGATCTCCTCACCGATTTCCCCGAGAAGTTTGCCGAGCGCAGGCGTCTGTTTCTCGCCCCAGCAAACGGCAAAACAGAGCCGCGCCCCGTCGAGCTTGAGGATTTCCGCCTCATGTACAACCGTGTCGTGCTCAAATTCTCCGGAACCGACTCCATCACCGACGCAGAGACCCTCCGCGGTCTCGACGTCGTCATTCCCGCCGAAGAACGCGCCCCCCTCGACCCCGACGCCGCCTACATCGACGACCTCATCGGCTGCTCCGTCTACGACCACGCCGGCGGCGAACCCCGCCTCATCGGCTCCATCATCGACGTAGACCGCATGGCCACCGCCAGCGACCTCCTCGTCGTCCGCCGTGAAGACAATCCCGATCTCACCGTGGACATCCCCTTCGTCAAGGCCATGCTCCTCAACCTCGACGTACCCAATCGCCGCATCGACATGCGCCTCCCCGAAGGACTCCTCGACCTCAACGCGCCCGCAGCCAAATCCTCCAAAGCACCCTGAGCTACGCCATGCGCTTCGACATCATCACCATCTTCCCCGAATTCTTCTCGAGCATCCTCGCCCACGGCGTCATGCGCCGCGCCATCGCCAACCAGCTCGTCTCCGTCGAAGCCCACGATCTCCGCAACTTCACCCACGACCGTCACCGCACCGTAGATGACCGGCCCTTCGGCGGCGGCGAAGGCATGGTCCTCAAGCCCGAGCCCATCACCGAAGCCATCGAATCCCTCGGCATCGCCCCCAAATCCACCCGCGACTCCACCCGAGAATCCGTCATCCTGCTCTCCGCCCAGGGCGAGCCCTTCACCCAGCCCGTCGCACGCCGGCTCGCCACACTCGACCGCGTCGTGCTTCTCTGCGGCCGCTACGAAGGCGTCGACGAGCGCGTCAATACCCTCCACTGCGACCGCGAGCTCTCCATCGGCGATTACGTCCTCTCCGGCGGCGAACTCCCCGCAGCTGTCATCCTCGACGCCACCATGAGACTCATCCCCGGCGTCCTCGGCAATGAAGCCTCCAGCGCCTACGAGAGCTTCGGCCCCGCGCAAAGCGAACTCAATGCTCAGTTTTCACCCGGAGACGGCGCACCGCCGCTCTCCACCCACGGCTCCGGCGGCCTGCTCGACTATCCCCACTACACCCGCCCGGCAGAATTCCGCGGCCTCGCCATCCCCGACGTTCTCGCCGGGGGCAATCACGACCAGATCCGCCGCTGGCGTCGCGAGCGCGCCCTCGAAAAAACCCTCCGCAACCGCCCCGACCTCCTCGAAAAAGCCGAACTCTCTGAAGAAGACCGCAGCTTCCTTCGCTCACTCCCGCGGTGAAGCCCAAATAACAGCAAAGCCGCTGCCTCGCCCCGAAGCTCCTCGACAAAAATGAATTGTCATCCCGACCGGCGTTCGCTCCGCACAAGCGGAGCGAACGCAGCGGAGGGACCTGCAGTTGGCGATGCCGAATTCGATCAACAAACTCAGTAGACTCTGCGCCTACCGCGCGTGCCGCCGCTCCCATCGGTGATAGTGCCGGTACACGTAATGCCCAATCAGCCAGCCCACGGCACTCCCCACCAGCACATCACTCGGGAAATGCTTCTGCCCCAGCACTCGCGTCAAACTCACCGCGGAAG
The DNA here is from genome assembly GCA_049965615.1 of Acidobacteriaceae bacterium. Lineage (GTDB taxonomy): Bacteria > Acidobacteriota > Terriglobia > Terriglobales > Acidobacteriaceae > Acidobacterium. Next base: position 20,288 of record JBMFWD010000048.1, on the reverse strand, counting down.
CCGCCGAATAAATCCCCGCCTGCTTCCACCACGTCGGATACTCACCCGCCAGCACCGCCGCCGAAGACCACGCCAGCGTCGCATGCATCGATGGAAAGGACGAATCCCAATTCGCATTGCCTGAGAAGAAATGGCCCCGCGCATTGTCCAGCGCCGGACGCTCCCGCCAGAAAACCAGCTTCAATCCCTCATCCACCACAGCCGCATCCACAATCGCTTCTGAACCCAGAATGCCCGTCTCGTGAGCATGCTGATCGTGCTTGAAAAGACCCCATCCATAAAGAGCCACCGGAGCACCAAGAAATCCGCCAATCAACCCATCCGACACATTCACATTGTCCTGGTTGAACGTCGGATCCTGGCTCACCACATCCGTCATCGCCCGGTGATCCGTAGCAATCGCCGCGCCCGTAGCCGCCGCCATCGGCGCCAGCCAGATCAGGTCATGCGTCCGAATCCGCAACGGGCTCGTCCAGATCGCGCCCTGCTGGTGAATCACCTGCATCGGCGCATTCCGCGCCGTCACCGCCTGCCGGCTCTCCGGCAGATTGCTCGGCCACGAACGAATCGGAGCATTCGGCAGTGCCGTAACCGGAACCGGAGCATTTGGCAGCGGAGTAGCCGCCAGCACCGAAACAGGCGTCAGCATGCACGCCAACGCAACCATACAACCCAGCAATTTGAATTTCAGGGGAGCCTCCACAACAGGTGTCATACGACCGTAACTCCCAAGATAAATGCAAAGCCGCACATTTGCCTCCACATTCACCGCGCCCAGTCCAGTCGAACATGCGATTCCCACACCCCGACCCCTCACAAACCCCAAATTTTCCTGTAAACTAAAAATTCTGAGTCAATTGCTAGGAAACTACTATGTCTATTCATCCAGTCATGCAGCGGCTTGCCGACAAAATCAACCGCACCGACCTGCCCCCTTTCGTCCCGGGCGACACCATTCGCGTGCAGGTAAAGATCAAGGAAGGCGAAAAAGAACGCCTTCAGGCATTTGAGGGCGTCGTCATCGCCCGCCGGGAAGGCCCCCAGGGCAGCTTCACCGTCCGTAAAATCAGCTTCGGCCAGGGCGTCGAGCGTATCTTCCCCTTCAACTCCAGGTCCGTTGACAGCATCAGCGTCGTGCGTTCCGCCAAGGTCCGCCGCGCCAAGCTCTTCTACCTCCGCGGACTCCGCGGCAAGGCTGCCCGACTCAAGGAAGTCGACCGCCGAGTCGGCGAAGCTCGCGACCAGGCCGCAAACGCTTAAACCGCGTACATCCAAGCTCCACAAAAGCCCCCGAAAAGCCTCGGATCCTCCGGGGCTTTTTCATTGCATATACCCTCTCAACATCCATCCCGCGAATGCACTAAACTTTCCCGGTGACCCCCAGGCCAAACTCCGGGCGCGGCTCTGAATCCCCCTCCACCCGCAAGCAGCGCATGCTCCGCACCCTCATCTGCTCCGATCGCCACGAGCGAGCCGTGCGCGCCAAAGGAGCAACCCTCATCGCCGGCGTCGATGAAGTAGGCCGCGGTGCGCTCTTCGGTCCCGTCGTCGCCGCCGCCGTCATCCTTCCGCCCAAAACCACCCTCAACGGCCTCCGCGACTCCAAGCAGCTCACCGCCCTCCAGCGCGAGCGCCTCTGCACAGAAATCCAATCTCTCGCCCTCGCCATCTCCATTGCAGAAATCGACGCCGCCACCATCGACCGCGTCAACATCTACCAGGCCACCCGCCTCGCCATGACCGCCGCCGTCTCCCGCCTCAACCCCAAGCCCGATCATCTCCTCATCGACGCCATGCGCCTCGACCACCCCTGCCCCCAGACCAGCATCGTCTACGGCGACTCGCTCTCCATCTCCATCGCCGCCGCTTCCGTCATCGCCAAGGTCCATCGAGACAACCTCATGTGCCGCCTCGACGCCCAGTTCCCCCAATACGGAATCGCCCGCCACAAAGGGTACGGCACCGCCGAGCACCGCGCCGCCCTCCTCGCCCACGGACCCTCCCCGCTACACAGAAAATCTTTTGCCCCCGTTGCGCAATCCAATCTGTTTGAGGAATAAAAATCCTCTATCCAAACCCTCAGGAGCCATAATCTTGACCACCAACGCCCGCCGCCTTCTCTGTCTCACCGCTCACCCCGACGACGAAAGCGGCGCCTTCGGCGGCGCGCTCCTGCTCGCCCACCAGCAGAACATCGACACCACCCTCATCTGCCTCACCGCCGGCCAGAACGGCCACTTCCGCGAAGGAGCCGAAGACAACGACCACCTCGCCGAGCTCCGCCGCAAAGAACTCGCCGACGCCTGCCGAGTCCTTGGCATCACCCGCCACCAGGTCCTCGACTACACCGACGGCCAGCTCGCACACGAAAACCTTCACGCCATCATAGGAACCATCGTCGCCCACATCCGCCGCTGGCGTCCGCAGATCGTCCTCACCTTCGGCGGAGACGGCGGCGTCAACCTCCACCGCGACCACATCGTCGTCTCGATTGCCACCACCGCCGCCTTCCACTGGGCCGCCCGCCCCGAATACTTCCCCGAGCAAATCGGCGTCGACTTCCAGGGCCAGCGGCTCCAGACATACCGCCCCCAGAAGCTCTACTACTCCAGCACCCCGTTCGTCTCCGTCCGTAACCGGCCCGAGCTCGACGGCTCACCCACCGTCCCCTGGTCCCTCAACCTCGAGCTAGGCCCCCTCGGCGAACGCAAATTCGACGCATTCCGCTGCCACACCACCCAGCAGGGAGTCATCCCGCGCGTCGGCCCCGCCATCCACGAACACTTCCGCCGCGAGCGCTACCTCCTCGCCGCAGCACCCGCCATCCTCAACATCAACGACGACCCCGGCCTCTTCGAATCCATCCGCCCCGACGAATAAGCCTCTACCCCAACAGGGTCGTTTCAACCGGAAATCAGGCTGTCATCTCGACCGGAGTTCGCTCCGCGCAAGCGGAGTGAACGCAGCGGAGAGATCTGCGTCTCCACACCTCAAAAGCGTATAACTAATTTCGATGAAAACCTCACGCCCACTCGCACTGCTTCTCTGCGCCCTCTCGCTTCCGCTTGCCGCTCTCGCCCAGCCACAATCAAAAACCCGAGCCGAACTCCTCAAGGTCAAGCCCAATATTGACGGTTCCCGCGACGGCGTCTTCCTCCAGCCCAACCCGCTCGACTTCGCCAATCACAAAGGCTACATCTCTCTCTTCAATGGCAAAAACCTCAAAGGATGGGATGGCATGCCCGGTGTCTGGAGCGTCCAGAACGGAGCCATCGTCGGTATCTCTACCAGGCAGCACAATGCCGGCAACACGTTCCTCGTCTATCACGGCATCAGGGCCAAAGACTTCGACCTCAAACTCGAAATCAGGGATCAATGGGGCGGCGGAAGCGGCGTTCAATACCGCAGTAGTACTGGCATCCCACCCGGACGCACCGCCGTCAAAGGCGCGCCGCCACTCAATCCCCGCTGGGTCATGATCGGCCCCCAGGCCGACTTCTGGTACCCTGTCAACGCTCACGCAAAACAATATAGCGGCCAGATCTACTCGCAGAACACGCACCGCGGCATCATCGCCTGGCGCGGCCAGGTCGTGCAGTCAGAACCCGGCAAGTTCCCCCGCCTCGTCGGCATCATCGGCAACCGCGCCCGGCTCGGTGCCTTTGTCAAAACCGGCCAGTGGAACCAGTACGAAATTATCGCCCGTGGCGGCGTCATCCTACAGATCCTCAATGGACGACTCATGTCTGTCCTCATCGACGACGACCCCAACTCCTCCAACAACGTCTCCGGCCTCTTCGGCCTCCAAATCGAAGGAACCCCCTGCAAGGTCTCCTTCCGCGATATCTGGCTCAAAAAATACAACTGAAATCTCGGCGTCTGCCGAACCACCCGAGACTAAAAGCTACACAAAAGGCAAATTTCGCATGTCGAAGAAAAATCAGCCCATCCTCATCGTCCTCGGCTCAATCCTTCTCACAACCATCCCACTCCTCGCCCAACATGCAAAACCCATGCACCAAACCCTCGTCTGGAGCGCCGAATTCAACCACCCTGCCTCGGCCCACACCGCGCCCAGCCCCGCAGACTGGAACTACATCACCGGCCCCCAGCGCAACAACAACGACGAGCTTGAAACCTACTGCGCCTACGGCTCCAACACTCCCCCCTGCAGCGCCAGACACCCCAACTCCTACATCGGCCGGGACGGATACCTCCACATCATCGCCCGCCAGTCATCCCCCGGCGTCTACACCTCCGCCCGCCTCAACACCAAAGGCCTGCACAGCTTCCAGTACGGCCGCATCGAGGCCCGTATCAAAATCCCCCGCGGACAAGGCATGTGGCCCGCCTTCTGGATGCTCGGCGACAACATCTCGCAGGTCGGATGGCCCAGATGCGGCGAGTTCGACATCATGGAAAACATCGGCAAAACACCCGCCACCGTCTACGGCTCCATCCACGGCCCCGGCTTCATCGGCCACATCATCACCCACCGCTACTCGCTCCCCAATCACGCGGCCTTCTACAAAAAATTCCACGTCTACGGCATGATCTGGTCCCCAGGCAAGGTCCAGTTCTATGTGGACAAGCCAAGCAACATCTACGCCACGCTCACCCCCTCTGACCTGCCCAAAGGAGCCAACTGGCCCTTCGACCACGGCAAGTTCTTCCTCATCCTCAACCTCGCCGTTGGTGGAGCATGGCCCGGCAACCCCGACGCCACCACCCGCTTCCCCGCGCAAATGCTGGTCGACTGGGTCCGTGTCTACCAGGACCGCCCCGCACAGCCCTAGCACTCCACCTGCAAACTCCACCTACAATAGGTGCAGTCCATGACCGCTGCCCCCAAAATCTTCCTCTCCGCCGGCGAAGCCTCAGGCGAGCACTACGGCGCGGCACTCATCTCCGCCCTCCGCAACGTCGAGCCCGCCATCCAGTTCTTTGGCCTCGGCGGCCAGCGCATGGAGCAGCTCGGAATGCGCCGCATCGTCCGCGCAGAAGACGTGGCCATCATGGGCATCACCGAGGTAGTCCGCCATCTCCCCCGCATCTACGGCGAATACCTGCGCCTCAAAGCCTCCATCCGCGCGGAAAAGCCCGACCTCGCCATCCTCATCGACTTCCCGGACGTCAATCTCTCGCTCGCCCGCACCCTTCACCAGCAGGGCACGCCCGTCCTCTACTTCGTCTCTCCCCAGCTCTGGGCCTGGAAGAAATACCGTATCCGCAAAGTCCAGCGGTACGTCGACCGCATGCTCGTCATCTTTCCCTTCGAGGTCGACTTCTACCGCTCCCACGGCGTCCAGGCCGACTTCGTCGGCCATCCCCTCGCCGAACTCCCCGTGCCCACCGTCTCCCGCGAAGACTTCGCCGCCCGGCACCACCTCGACCCCGCAAAATTCTGGATCGGCATCCTCCCCGGCAGCCGCGGCAAGGAGATCCGGCTCAACCTCCCGGAAATGGTCGCCGCAGCCGCCAAACTCGGCCCCGCGCACGAGTACATCTTCCCCCTCGCCACATCCCTCACTGAAAATCAGCGCAGCCACATTCGCGAAAAACTCGCCGCGCTCATCGCCGCCCAGCCCCATCCGCCCCGCATCACCGTCACCGACGACGCACGCGCTACCCTCCACCACGCCCGTGCCAGCATCGTCGCCAGCGGAACCGCCACCGTCGAAGCCGCCCTCATCGGCAATCCGTTTGTAGTGGTATACCGCGTATCTCCTGTAACTTATGCCATAGCAAAACGCATAGTGGACGTACCCCACGTCGCCATGGCCAACTTGATTGCAGGAGCACGCATGGTCCCAGAGCTCATCCAGCATGACTTTACGGCGGATGCCATCGTCTCACAGGTGGAACCCTTGCTCCACAACCAGCATCTACGCCAAACCATGCAAGCTCAAATGGCCCAGGTCCGCCGCGCCCTCACTCCGCCACCCGGCGGAGCCATCCAGAGCGTCGCCCAGACCGCCGCCCAAATGCTCCAGAAGAAACCGAGATCCGTCTGATGAAAAATCTCTACCTAAGCCGCGCCCGCGTTCTCGCCCTGCTCACCCTTTCTCTCTTCTGCGCCTCCATCGCGCGCGCCCAGCAATCGGACCCCATCCACATCTCCGCCTACAACATCCAGGCCTCCGTCACCCCCCGGACCCACACCCTCTCCGCCACCGCGCAGGTCACCTTCACCGCCAATCAGGACCTCCAGACCGCCAGCTTCGTCCTCCACGACATGCTCACCATCAGCAAAATCACGGACAGCCAGGGCAACACCCTCAACGGCATTCGCGGAGCCAACGACACCCTCCTCATCACCCCCGCCACACCGCTCGCCAAGGGCCAGACCTACACCTGGACCTTCACCTACTCCGGCAATCTCAACGGCGGCAATGGCGGACCCGTCCCCGGCCTCACCCTCGCCGAAATCAACCCCTCCATCAGCTACCTGCTCTACGGCGGCGCGTGGTTCCCCATGGACGGCTACCTCACCGACCGCTTCACCGCCGACATGCAGATCTCCGTCCCCGCCGGCTACACCGTCATCGGCAGCGGACCCACCGGCAAGCCCACCACCGGCAACGGCCTCGATCAGTACACCTTCAAGTGGGACAAAACCGGCTTCCCCGGCAGCATCTTCATCGGCAAATGGATTGACGTCCCCGCGCCCGACGCCCCCAACATCCACCTCTACGTCACCGCCGCCCACAAAAAGGCTGCGCAAACTGACTACGGCACCGCTGCTCTCGACGAATTCGCCTACTTCTCCAGCACCTTCGGCACGCCCCAGTCCAACGAACTCTACATCGTCGAGCTGCCCAACAACACCGTCCCCGCATATTGGGCCCCCCAAATCGCCGCCGTCGCCGGCTCGCAGATCGGCGGAGGCGCCAGCTTCCGTCTCCTCGCCAACACCATCGCCCACCAGTGGTGGAGCAGCGCCGTCAGCCCCGCTACCCTCAACGACGCATGGATCACCAACGGCATGTGCACCTACTCTGAGCTCCTCTACCTCCAGTACCAGGACGGCGAAGGCGCCATGCTCACCGCCCTCAAGGACATCGCAGCCGGAGCCCTCGCCTACGACACCATCCCCCTCACCAGCGCCGGACGCCTGAACGCCTTCTCGCCCCAGTTCCAGTCCATGACCTTCTACAAGGGCGCAGAAGTCCTCCACATGCTCAACTGGATGCTTGGCGACAACACCTTCGACAAAATCCTCAACAACGTCACCACCCAGTACTCCGGCAAAGGCATCACCACCGCAGACTTCAAAAAAATCGCCGAGTCCACCTCCGGCAAAAACCTCACGCCCTTCTTCGCCGAGTGGCTCGACGCCACAGGAGCACCCAGCTTCTCCACCAAGTGGACCATCTTCCGCCTCGGCAACGGCAAAGGCTTCCGCACGGTCGGCGAAATCAAGCAGCAGCTAGACCTCTTCAACATGCCCGTCAAGCTGCGCATTGAGACAGAAGGCAAAACCGAAAGCCGCATCGTCCACGTCGTCGGCACCAGCACGCCGTTCAACATCGTCACCTTCGGCATGCCCCGCAAAATCACCGTCGACCCCGAAGGCAACATCCTTCAGGACGACCCCGCCATGCAGATCCGCGTCGACATCCTCCGCGGTCAGCAGTTGGCCGCACAAGGCGACGCCGCCGGAGCCCTCGCCCAGTACCAGGCCGCCCTCAAGGTCAACCCACTCAGCTCGCTCGCCAACTTCCGCATCGGTGAACTCCTATTCCAGCAGCACGAGTACCAGGCCGCCGTAAACGCCTACCGCGCCTCCCTCCACGGCGATGGCGTGCCTCCATGGACCGCCGTCTGGAGCCACATCGAAATCGGCAAAATCTTTGACATCACAGGCCAGCGTGACCGCGCCATCCGCGAGTACCGCGAGGCTCTCCTTACCCACGACAACACCTCCGGCGCGCTCAACGAAGCCCGCCGCGACATTCAAACCCCCTACAAACTGCCGAAATAAGTAAAATAGTTGTTGTAACACCTATTTTTTTCATGATGAGTTGCCGTCAAGCCTGCACCTCGGCCGCAACCTCACAGGAGAACCCTACATGAAGCTTCGCATCGCCGCCCTCGCCGTAATCATCGGAGCCGCATCCATCGCCTGCGCGCAATCCACCACCCTCAACATCGACCCCAATCACTCCGAGGCCGACTTCAGCATCAAACACATGGAAATCTCCCGCGTGCACGGCCAGTTCAGCCATATCACCGGCACCATCGTCCTCGACAGCAAAGACATGGCAAAATCCTCCGTCAACGCCGTCATCCCCATCAACACCGTCGATACCGGCGTGGCCATGCGCGACAAAGATCTCCGCGGCAAGGACTTCTTCAACGTCGCCCAATTCCCTGACATGACCTTCAAGAGCACCAGCGTCACGCCGGACAACGGCGGCTACAAGGTCGTCGGCAACCTCACCATGCACGGCGTCACTCGTCCCGTCACCCTGCAGATGGACGACCCCAGCCACCCCATCACCCTCCAGGGCCACATTCATCGCGGCTTCCAGGCCACCACCACCCTTGACCGCAAAAACTTCGGCCTCAATTGGAACGGCCTGCTCCCCGACGGCGACGCCATGATCGGCGACAACGTCAAAATTACCCTCGACATTGAAGCCATTCAAAAATAACCCACCCTCCACGCAAGCAAAAGCCCCGCAACCGCGGGGCTTTTCCCATTTCATCCTCTCCCTGCCTCACTCGTACCGCAGCGCCTCAATCGGATCAAGATTCGCCGCCTTCAGCGCCGGCAGCATCCCGCTCACCGTCCCAACCACCACCAGCGTCACCGTCGCCGCCAGCACAATCATCGGCGAAATCAGCAGCCGGATATCCGCCGCATGCGCATTGGAAGCAATCGCGCTGTAAAACGTAATCCGCCCCACCGCAATTGACACCACGTACGACAACACAATCCCCAGCACCCCGCCCAGCCCCGTAATCACCATCGCCTCAGCCAGAAACTGCAGCAGAATATGCCGCCGCCGCGCGCCCAGCGCCTTCTCCACGCCAATCTCCCGCGTCCGCTGCTGCACCGCCACCAGCATAATGTTCATCAGCCCGATGCCCGCAATCCCCAGCGTCAGCGCGCCAATAAACAGCAAAAGCCCCTGTAGCGCCGCTATAATAATTTGAAACTGATACAGTTGCTTTTGAATATTCGCCACGTAAATTGCATTGTGGTCCGTCGGCACAAAATTGTGCGCAGCCGCCAGCGAATTCCGCATCGCCTGCTCCACCGGCCCGTTCGGCCCGCGATAGCTGAACCATATCCCCGTCAAATTCTTCGGGTCCATCAGTCCCTTCATCGCGTTGATCGGAATGTACACCTGCCGGTTCACATCATTGCCCGCCTCGGCCATCTTCGGCTTCAGCACTCCAATCACCCTGAACGGCACACCCGAAATCCGTATCCGCGCCCCAATCGGATACATCCCATCCATCAGCAGCTTCTTCGAGTCGCTCGCCAGCACCGCCACGTGCGCATGCTGCTCGTTGTCCTTCTCGTTGTAAAACCGCCCAACCGCTATCGGCAGACGCATGATGTCGGTAATGTCCGGCTCATCCCCATTCACATTCCACGTGTAGCTGTGCAGCTCGTTGGAAACCACCAGCCCCTTCGCCAGCTCCGGCGTAATCCGCTCTACCCTCGGAACCGTATTCCGAAGCAGATCCACGTCGCTCATCGTAAAGTGCACCGGAACCCCGGCCTTCATCCCGCCCGCCTGCTCCGACGTCTTCCCCGGAAACACGCCGATCATCTGCGTGCCCCACTGCGCAAAAATCGTCTGGATCGCATTCGAGAATCCCGCCCCATACGCCAGCAGCAGCACCACCGTCGCAATGCCCCACGCCATCCCGCAAATCGTAATCATCGTGCGCCGGCGATTAAAAATCATCGCCTCCCACGCCTGCGCCCAGATATCCTTCAGCATTTCCGCACTCCTATTCCTATTCGCGCCGCAACGCCTCCACCGGCTCCAGCGCCGCCGCCCGCGACGCCGGATACACCCCCGCAACTACTCCGCAAACCGTCAGCGAGCCCAATGCCAGCGCCGCCGTCCATGGAACAATATGCGGTGGAGCAAATCCTTGCATCCCCCCGCCCAATACTTGTTGCAACACCCACATAAACGCCGCCGCACCACCTATTCCAATCAGCCCGCTCAGCGCAGTCAGCGTAATTCCTTCCAGAAAAAACTGCGTCAAAATGCTCCGGCTCGTCGCGCCTATCGCCTTCCGCAATCCAATCTCGCGCGTCCGCTCCGAAACCGCCACCAGCATGATGTTCACAATCCCCACCGCGCCCAGCCCCAGCGTCACCAGTCCCACGCTGCCCAGAAAGAAATCCATCGCGTCGAAAATCTTGTCCACCATCTCCGCACTCTGAATCGTGTCCCATTCGTTGAACGCCTGCGGCGCATTCGGATCAAACCCATGCCGCCGCGCCACAATCTCATGCACTTCATTCACTGCCGCCAGGTGCGCCGCATGCGTCCTCGGCTGGTACTGGATCGAGCTGATCGCATCCGTCGGAACCATCTCGCCATCCGTCCCTTTGATCGCAAAGTTTGCCATCATCACCGTCAGCGGAATGTACACCTGCTGGTTCTGCTGGTTGTTATCCCCGTGCCCGACTTTCTTTTCAACCCCTATTACCAGAAACCGAATCCCGCTTACCGTCACGTATTCGCCCAGCGCCGGCCGGTGCGGAAACAGCATCTCCGCCGCACGCGACCCCAGCACAATCACGTCGCTCCGGTGCGCCATGTCGCTTTCATTGATAAAACGACCCTTCGCCAGCGGCAAATTTCGCACCACCGGCGCATTCGGCTGCACCCCATACACCGCGCCGGAAATCGTCTCAAACCGGCTCTGCTCCTTCCATCCGTCGCTGTCCAGCACTGCCGTCACATGCCCTACATCCGGAGCCTGCGTCGCAATCGCCTCTTCATCGCCCAGCGTCAAAAAGTAAGGCTTCATCCCAACGTGCTGGCTCGCCACCGCCGGAACCGTCCCGCCCCACATCATCACCACATCGCTGCCCACATCCGCCAGCCGCTCCCGCTGGCCCACGCGGAATCCCTCGCCCACGCCAATCAGCAGCAGCATCGAGCCCACGCCCCACGCAATCCCAAACATCGTCAAAAACGACCGCAGCTTGTTCGCCCAGATCGCCTGAAACACCTGCCCGAAAATGTCACCGAAACTTCGCATCTGTAATGCTGAATACGAGAGAGCGCATCCATTCGTTCCTTCCCCTTGCAAGGAAGAAAAAGAAAAGCGGCGGCTCAATCTGAGCCGCCGCTCTCCCGTTCATAAAAACACTCCGGCCGCGAGTTCCAAACTCCTCGCGAACACCGCCGCTTCATCCGCCGAAGGAACCTTCCCCACGCCAGATGCGCCACTAATAGCCCGCTGTCAGCCACGATGGCCCGCCGGTTACAGCGTCTACTTCGCTTGCAGGGCCTGCAAAATGCTGTCCGCATTCGGACGCGACTCGCGAATGTACTCGCTCACGCGCTGGCGCTCCTCGGGGGTCAGGGATGGTACAAGGGCCAGGACTCGCCGCAGGGTTACTGATACATCGTCCACGTAATTCATCATGCGAATGGCTTCGCCACTAAGGGGCATTGCTCGTTCTCCTCGAACCGGCTACTCAAAGTATTTTGTTTACCGCTGCCGGGCACAAATCCTCGCCTGGCAGTCAGCGATGGGGGCATCAAACCCCTTACATTACCCTGCCGCGCGCTTTCCGGCAACCCCCTCAGAATCGCAAAAGGTACGTCATCTTCACGTAGATCGTCCTGCCGTCATTCATAAGCGAATTATCCGTCGGCAGAATCGGATCAACCGGATTGCACAATCCGCTCGCCTCCCGCGTGCAAAGCCCCGGCGCAAGGTTCGCGAAGTTTCCGATATACCCCACATACAGCGCCGTGCCCGGGTGCGGCATGTAGGTAAACAGTGCATCGGCAAAAACCGTCTTCGAATCACCCGCGCTCGTGTAAGCCGAGTCCGGCAGCGTCGAAATATACTGCCCGATCACATTAAACGACGCCGCCTTCGTCAGCTGGTAATTCCATCGCGCCACCAGTTGATGATTGTCATACACCGTGGCCCCATTCTCCGGGCTCGAAAACCGCGTAAACACGTAGCTGTTCTGCAAATCCATCGCCCGCAGCGGCTTCACATCCAAGCTCACGCTCGGCGAGGCCACGTCCACCGGCGCCGGCCCCTCGTTGCCAGGAGGAGAATAGTTCAGCGTCGTCCCCCGCTCATACCCAAGGCCCACGCCCAGGTAGGGCACCGGCGAGCTATAAAAATGCACCCCGCCTGAATATGTATGGAACTCCACATCGTGCGCCAGCTGCGAAAAATCAATCGGACGCAGCCGGTCCTGCGCAATCCCTACATGCGCATTCAAAAAGGTCTGATCCTCAAAATTCACCGAGTACGAAGGCTGCACGTAAAAATTCAGCGGAACCCCGTTATGATCCCAGATCCGCTGCACATAAAGATTCGGCCCGTCAGAAAGCACCGCCCCGCCATACGGACGGAACGTGTAGTTGTAATCCGCCTTCGCCTGCCGCACATCCGGCCGCCGGAAAAATCCCGTGTCCGTCACAAATCCAGCCGCAGTGTCGTCGTAGCCAGCGTCCCAGTACGTATGCAGCGAAGAATACTTCACGCTCTGCATGTAAGCCTGCCCGCTGCAATACAAACCGCCCCCCATGCATCCCTGTTCGCCCGCCGCGGAAGTGCTCAGGTTCTTCGTCGCTGAAGTCAGAGCCTGCCCCGTCACCGTCCACCGGTCGTCAATCCGCGCGCGATAGTCAAAGCCGCCCGCCCGGTTAAACGACCCCTGGTACTCACGGTCTGCATAAATCACGCCCACGTTCGAGAGCTTCCCCACATCCCGGTCAATCCGCCCCACGTAGTCTTCAGCACGCTTGCCATACTGCGCGCTGCCAGGAACCACTGCCGCCCCCGGGCCGCGGTCATCCACGCTCAGCAGCCCCAATGCCCACGGGCCAGCCTTGCCCGTCAATCGCGCCCCAAACTCCGGCATCACAATCTTGTCCGTGTAATACAAATTGATCGGCGTCTGAAAGTAGCTGCTGTTCTCAATAAAAAACGGCCGCACCTCCGGGAAAAACGACGGAAACCGCTGATTCGGAGCCGCCGGATTATCCACGCCCACCTGGCTGAAGTCCGGATTCACCGTCGTGTCCAGCACCAGGCTGTTATGCAGAATCATCTTCGCGCTCAGCCCGGAGATCCCCTGCAAATGCTTGTGCTCGAAGTAAGGATCCTGCGAGTTCACCGTGTTCAACTGCCGCAGGCTCCGCGCCAGCGTGTAAGGGTCAATCTGGATGTTCCGCCCCCGTGCAATATCCCCAAAACCCTCTACCGTCATGTCCTGTGCCAGTTGCCCCGAAATACCATATCGAATTCGTGGCCAGTAATCCGACTCACCCGTGGCTGCCACATTACGCCGCAAAATAATCCCCCACCGCCGCAGGTCCCCCGGCGCCGTCTTCGCAAAATACAAACTCGCAAACGGAATCCGCATCAGCACCACATATCCGAACCTTGTCAGTTGCCCCCACGTATCCCACACCGTGTTAAACGAATAGTCGTAGCCGCTCTCCTCGCTGTACATCGCATCCGCCTGGATGCCCAGCGGATTCGACTGGAACACAAACGCCCGCCGATGATCGTCAAACGTGTCCAGCATCAGCGTCACGCTGTCGTCGTTGCCCAGATTGTCCCGCTGCGCCATGTGCGCGCGTATCAGCTTGGGATCAGTATCCCGGCACACAAACGCCACAAAAAACGCGCGGTGCGTGTAACCCATATACGCCGTCGTCCCGTCGTCCGGCGTTCCACCGTCATCCGGATACCGCTCCACAAAATGCCGCACCCGCAACATCTGCGCGGCCACAGGCGAGTGATCCTGAATCGCCAGAAAATCACTCAGCTTCGGAGGAATCGCCAGTTCCGGAATCACATAATGCACCGGATGAGGAATCAGCTCCACGCCCCCGCCGCTCGACCCGCTGTCCGCCACCGCCGCCGGCGCATCCGCATGCTTCGGGTTGTCACAGGCCCGCGCAGACTTCGCCGAACCTGCTGCCACCAGCGCACCCACCGCAACCCATCCAGCAAATCTACGCAACCAGCTCAACGGCATCCCTCGTCATCCCATTCGCCTGGCCGGCCTCCGTATCGCTCCCATGCAGCCAGTCAAACGTTACCCTGATTCTAGTTTCGCATCTCAACCGCCGCCTCTTGCGGCCGTCTCAGTACGAACCAACCCCAATTCCATCGCGCCAAAACGCACAATGCCGCAAAAACGCTGGTTTCTGCGGCATTAAAAATTTTTAGAAAAAAAATTACGCGTACCGCTGCTGGTGCCAATCCCACGCACTTGTCAAAATGTCCTCAATCTTCGCATGCTGCGGAGTCCAGCCCAATTCCCGTTGAATCTTCCCCGAACTCGCCACCAGTACCGCCGGATCACCCGGCCGCCGCGGCTCCTCCACCACCGGAATCTCCCGTCCCGTCACCTTCCGCGCCGTCTCAATCACCTCCCGCACGCTGAAGCCCTGTCCGTTCCCCAGGTTGTAGATCAGCCTCCCGCCGCGCGCCTCTTCATCCAGTGCCTTCAGCGCCAGCAGGTGCGCCTGCGCCAGGTCATGCACGTGAATGTAATCCCGGATGCACGTCCCATCCGCCGTCGGATAATCCGTACCGAAAATCTTGATCGAAGCCCGCCGGCCCAGCGCCGCATCCAGAATCAGCGGAATCAAATGCGACTCCGGCTCATGCGCCTCGCCCCGGCCCGGCATCGCCCCCGCAACGTTAAAGTAGCGCAGACTCGCGTACTTGAATCCATGGCACCGGTGCAGCCACGTCAGCATGTGCTCCACCAGCAGCTTCGACTCCCCATAAGCATTCGTAGGCTGCAGCTTCGCGTCTTCCGCAATCGGCGTCTTCTCCGGCTCCCCATACACCGCGGCGGTCGAAGAAAACACCAGCCGGTTCACCCCCGTCGCCAGCATCGCCTCCAGCAGCGTCAGCGTCGAAGCCGTATTGTTCCGGAAGTAAATCTCCGGCACCTTCATGCTCTCGCCCGCCTCAATCAGCGCCGCAAAGTGCATCACCGCGTCCACGCCATTCCGCAGCACACTCTCCACCACTTCCCGGTCCGCCAGTTCCGCCTCCACAAACTCCGTCCCGGCAGGAACCATCGCCCGTTTTCCATGCGTCAGGTTGTCCAGCACCACCACTTCGTGCCCCTGCTGCAGCAGCAACCCCGCTACCGTCCCGCCAATGTATCCTGCCCCGCCCGTCACCAGAATCTTCACTGTCCCTTACGCTCCTTGCCTGTTTTCTGTCCTCAAAAGGCTACGAATTCCCGTTTTTCCCGCAATGAATTCGTTTTCATTCATTCTCACACGACATTCCGACGGAATTCCTTCCCATATTCCGCCCCGCGCCGGAAAAACTTTCGCACCCACCTCCCGCGCAATCCCGGCCACAACAGCGGTAATATGACCCCAGAAGGGTTGGTTTATTATTTTGATTCCCAAATACCCCATAGCCTTCTAAAGATTTCTTAACTTTGGGGACCGCCCTGAACTGATACATTCCCCTCAATGCTGCGCGGAAATCGAATTGCAGACTAAGTCAGAATGGCTGTCCGATCTGTAAATTCTGCACACAGTCAATCCAATACCGTCGGCAAACTGCAAGCCGGTTCCCACCGTCCCATGTACAGTGGAACTCAACTTGCATAGCACTTGAACAGGAGGACGAACCTGGCCCGGATCCAGCCCGTCGTCCCCCAGGCATTCCGGGAGTGAGATCGTCCAATATGGCAACTGCAGATCGTTCGAACCAAGACAACTTCGGACTCCTGCCGGTAGAAAAGCGCAGCTTCCGTTCCCTCGCGCTTAGCGCCTTCGTCAACATCGGCATCGCGGTTCTGGTTCTCATCATCTCCAGTGCGGCCGTCCACGTCGTCAAGCAGAACAACCTCATTGCCAACGAAATCGTCTTCCAGCCTCCCACGCCCAAGCCCGTCGTGCCGCCACCGCCCCGCGTCAAGGTCTACGCGCCGCCGCCAAAAACCTACGCCAACAAAATCATCCCTCCGCCTCTTCAGCATCTGAAAGCCCCGCCGAAGATTCATCCGATCAAAATGCCCACTCCGGCGCTGCCAAAACTCTCCGCCGCTCCGCTCCGGGTCGCCCCGCCGCCCAAGCCCAAGGTGGGACTCTTCAAAAGCGCCAACCCCACGCCCGTCGCCAACAACCGGTCGCATCCTACCGTGCACACCGGCGGCTTCGGCAGCCCGCTCGGCGTCCACCCCAATCCCAGCCAGAATCGCCAAACCACTCTCGTAGCCTTCGGCAGTCCTGAGGAAGCTCCAGGCTCGGCCCACTCCGGCGCCGGCCGCGCCCGTCCCGGCTCCGTCCAAGGCGTAGACTTCGGCTCCGGCGTCGCCAACGGCGTGCGCGGAGGACATGATCGCGGCACCGTAGCCTCAGCCGGCTTCAGCAACGGCATCGTCGGGGGCACAGGCAACCGCAACAGCCCCGGCAAAGTCGCCGCCGCCGCCTTTGGCGGAAACATGTATGGCAGTTCGGGAGGCCACAAGCCCGCTCAGCAGCAGGCCAATACCACTCCCATCATCGTCACCTACAAGCCGCTGCCCACCTACACCGCACAGGCTCGACAGAATCACATTCAGGGCGATGTCACCCTCCGCGTGCGCTTCACCGCCTCCGGACAGGTGCAGGTTCTCGACGTCGTCCATGGACTCGGCTACGGACTCGACCAGCAGGCTGAAATCGCCGCCCGAGAAATTCGCTTCAGGCCGGCGACCGAAAACGGCCACCCCGTGGACGCAATCCGTATCATTCGCATTACATTCCAGATAACCTGACCGGATATTCTTATATGCCAAAGCGCTCTTCCAATTCCGCTTCCGTAACTATTGCTTTGAACGCAGGCAATTTCCCATTTCTTTCACCCAGGAGCCTCTCCATGTTTCGTAAATTTTGCGTGCTGGGTTTAGTCCTCAGTCTCGGCGTTGCCCCGGTCTGGGCCAGACGGCATAAGTATATCGAGCAGCTACCACCCCTCACCCAGCAGCAGAAGGCTCTCATCGAGCGGGCCATGGCCCGCGAAAAGGTCACTCTCGGCAATGTCGAGAGGGACACGCCCGTCGTGCAGACCTATATCCAGAATCTCCGCTCGGACCCCGTCCTCTATCAGGTCCCTGTCTCGGACAATTACAGCATCGCCCGCGTCGACTTCGGCAAGGCCTTCTACGCCAATGCCTACGGCGCAAAAAACCTGCATCACGGCCTCTTCCGCGGTTCCTTCCAGTACCTCCGCGACCTCACCAGGGCCTTCCAGATCACGGACAATCCCACCGGCTTCATGGACATGATGTTCATCGATCCGCGCGGATTCAACTTCAAAAACTACACCTTCTCCTTCGTGCGCCAGCAGTTCCTCGGCGAAATCCGCACCAGCGTCTTTGACGTACGTCCCAGGCGCCACTCGGGCTCCGGCCGCTTCTTCGGGCGCATCTGGGTTGACAACGACTCCGGAGACATCGTCCGCTTCAACGGCACCTACACCAACAACCCCAACAACCCCGTCAATCACTACTACCACTTCGACAGCTGGCGCAAAAACATCCAGCCCGGCATCTGGCTCCCCTACGCCGTTTACGTCGAGGAAACCCACCAGGACGCATCGAAAAAATCTCTCGCCCTTCGCGCCCAGACCTTCTACTGGGGCTACGCCCTCAAGATCCCCCAGCGCGTCTCTGAGAATGCATCCGTCGATATTCAGAACGCCGAGGATGAAAGCCAGAACGCTCCCGACCTCAGCCCACTCCAGGCCGAGCGCCAGTGGATCACCGAAGCCCAGGACAATGTTCTCGACCGCCTCCAGCAGGCCGGCCTGCTCGCCGCGCCCAGCCCCTTTGACAAGGTGCTTGAGACCGTCACCAACAACATCATCATCGGCAACAACCTCAACCTGCCCGGCGAAATTCACTGCCGTGTCATGCTCACCGAGCCGCTCGAATCTCTCGCCGTCGGCAATACCATCCTCCTCAGCAAGGGACTCATCGACGTCCTCCCCAATGAAGAGGATCTCGCCGCCGTCATCAGCTTCCAGCTCGCGCAAATCCTTCTCGGCCACCATATCGACACGCGCTACGCCTTCAGCGATCGTCTGCTCTTCCCCGATGAAGCAGCCTTCCAGCGTATCGACATGAACCACTCCAACGCCGATGACGCCTCCGCGGCAAAAGAGGCCGTCCAACTCTTCGATCACTCCGTCTACGCCGGCAAGTCCGCCAACGTGGGCCTGTTCTTCGAGCAGCTCGTCGCTCGTGAAGGCGCACTGAAAAATCTGCTCAGCCCCCGCCTGGGTGACTCCCTCATCCAGCCGGACGGCCAGCCCTGGCTTGCCGCGTTCATGAAGGGCGCTCCCAGGCTCGACATGAAGAACCTCAACCAGATCGCCGCGCTTCCGCTCGACAGCCATCTCAAGATCGATCCATGGACCGATCAGGTCGAAACCCTCAAGTATCGTCCCGCGCCGCTTCTCAGCGCCGCGGACAAGATGCCGTTTGAGATCACTCCCATCTACTTCCGCCTCACAAACTATCAGCCGCCGGCACAGGCCCAGGGCGCAACTGCGCAACCGGACGCCGAGCCAAACGGCACATCCAGCCCCGCTCCTCAGCCGCCTCAGGTGCTCAAGCCCAACCCCGGCACACCCTCCGGCCCCGGCAACGGCGGAAACGGAAACGGAAACGGCTCACAGCAATAAATCTGCAACTGCAACCAGCATCCATCGGGGCCGTTCCACGGCCCCGATTTTTCTTCCCCTCCACACGGCGCCGCCCCGCAATCTTCCCCGCCACGGCCACACCATCCGGGCATTCCGATCAACTCACTCTCCCCCGCTTTGGCGATCAAACTGCTCTTACTCTTGCAGGACGGCACATTCGTACCGGGCTGCTGCCGCTCATCACCCCAAATTTGCGCCAGGAGAGCAATAAAGTTGAAACTCTTCTTATCGCAAGGTGGGCATGCGGCCCGATCCCAACCTTTGGAGAACGTGGGATGATTAAAAAATTCTTAGCCCTGGCCGGCGCACTCCTGCTCGCGCCGCTCGTCTTCGCCCAGATTGCCCCCTCCGCCACCGGCGGAAACGGCTCCATCACCATCGGCGGACAAATCTCCGCCTTCCACCCCGACTCGCTCCCCGGCTACACCGGCGGTTACGTCCTCGGACCCGGCTTCTTTTTCGACGTCAACCTCGAACCACGCTGGGGAGCCGAAGGAGAAGCTCGCTGGATGCACTGGAACGGCTCCGGCGGCCAGGCCCAGTCGGACTATCTTCTCGGACCACGCTACCGCGTCCTCCGCTGGCACGCTCTCGCGCTATGGGGCAAGTTCCTGCTCGGCGCCGGCGTCGAAAAATTCCCTAACCACATCGGCACCGGCAGCTACTTCGCCATGGCGCCCGGAGTCGACGTCGACTACCCACTCAGTCCGCGACTCGACCTCCGCGCCGGCTACGAATATCAGTTCTGGCCCGCCGCTCCCAATATCCCCGGCTATCCCAACAACGGCATGCATCCCTCCGGCTTTACCCTCGGCATCGGCTACCGCATCATCCGGCAGAAATAACCACGCCACCCCGCACCAAATCAAAAGCCCCGGATCCAATCCGGGGCTTTTCTCTGAAACAAGCTCGTGCTTTAGAAGTGGTACGCGAATCCAACCACCGGCTCGCTCACATTGTAGTACCGCCGCGTGTTGAAGTTGGTGTACCCAAAATTCGGCGTCTTCATCACAATGCCGCGATACTCCATACGGAAGTCCCAACTCGGGCTCAGCTCATATGCAAAACCCACTCCGTACAATCCGCCCGGCAGCGTCTTCTGCTTCAGGTTCGATACCGAAATCGTCGTCTGCGTGTCGTCCAGCGGCGTAAAGATCCAGCCGCCCGCGCCCACTTCAATGAACGGGTTAAAGTTCCGGAAGTTGAACATCCTCACATATGCAAACGAAACCTCCTGCACGCGCGTGTGCACCATGTAGTTGAAGCTGCCGCTCGTGAAGTGCTCTTTATCCTGGTTGTACCCGTAATTGACTTCCAGCTGGCTCAGCGGAGTCACGTCATAGCGATAGCTCAGCAGCCCGCCGTAACCAGGG
>JBMFWD010000047.1:0-23892 GCA_049965615.1 Acidobacteriaceae bacterium | reverse complement strand
CAACCCGAATTACTTGAGATAGATGCCAATTTCAGCTCTAAGGTTGAAAATCAGAAACCCATACCGTGGAAATCGCACAAAAAAATGGGGCAGCGACGTGTCGCTAGCCCCGTTCCCCAGATCTGCGTTATTGCTGTCTCTTTTGTATCTGTGGCCGAAGATTGCTACAAGATATCGTCGGGACAGTGGCCTTTGGTAACCACTCGAAAGAACGCGAATTCACCGAATATGAACAAAAAAGTAAATACACGGTGAACGCCGCGTCAACGCCCCGCCCGCAACTGCGCCCCAGGCGCAACTCCGGAAATCTCTGGCCCCTCAACACAAAATAGAAGCCGCATGAAGACACAAAACCCCGAAACCGGGAAGAAGTTCCTCCCAATGGCTCCCGGGCCTGCACTTTTTTCTCTTCTACAGCGTCGAGCCGGATACCTGCGAGCCCTTCGGAAGAGGATTCGCTCCCGTAGGAAGCTGCACCAACATATCTTCCTTTCGCATCACCAGGTTCGTCGCGTTCAAAGACGCCAACTCAAACCCATGGCCGTGCGTAATCGCATCCGTCGGGCACGCTTCCACGCAGTAACCGCAGAAGATGCAACGGTTGTAATCAATGTTGTAAACCTTCGCATACCGCTCCGCGCCTGAAATACGAACCTCGTCCGTATTCTCCGCCGCCTCAATGTAAATGCAGTTCGAAGGGCAAGCCGCCGCGCACAGGAAGCACGCCACGCACTTCTCCAGCCCATTCTCGTCCCGCTGCAATTCGTGTGCGCCGCGGAACCGCTCCTGGAGCACCGCACCGCGCGTCGGTCCCGGACCATCCGGGTAGTTTTCCACTTCCGTTGGTTGCCACATCTCCCGGAAGGTGATGCTCATGCCCTTGGCGATACCCGTTATGTTCCGAACAATCGACATGCGTTTAGTATACAAAGCCCGCGTTGCCGCCGAGCCAGCCCTCCTCCGGATTTTTCAACACTCTCAAACCAGAAAAATTTCACTCCCGCCAGCTGCCAGGCCTAATCGATCCCCAGCTTCTTCCAGATCGCATCCACCCGAGCCTTCGTCGCCTTGTCCATCGCAATCATCGGCGGCCACGGCCGGTTGAATCCCTCCGCAGCCCACTTCCGCGTCGCGTCTATGCCCATCTTGCTCCCGTAATTCGGCAACCGCGACGCATGGTCCAGCGAATCCACAGGCCCCAGCGTAAAGGCAATATCCCGCTCAGGATCAATATTGTTCGCCGCCCGCAGCGTCACCTCACCCAGGTCATGCACGTCGCAGTCCTCATCGACCACCACGATGCACTTGGTGAACATCGCCTGCCCCAGCGCCCAGATCCCGTTCATTACCTTCCGCGCCTGTCCCGCGTAGCTCTTCCGAATCGAAACAATCATCAGGTTATGGAACACGCCCTCCGGCGGAAGATTCACATCCACAATCTCCGGCAGCGTCAGCCGCATCAGCGGCAGAAAAATCCGCTCTACCGCCTTGCCCATCCACGCATCCTCCATCGGAGGCTTGCCCACAATCGTCGCCGCATACACCGGGTCCTTCCGGTGCGTAATGCAGGTAATGTGGAACACCGGGTACTCATCCTCCATCGTGTAAAAACCCGTGTGGTCCCCAAACGGACCCTCCGTCCGCAGCTCCCGAAGATTCACATACCCTTCCAGCACAATCTCCGCGTGCGCCGGAACCTCCAGGTCCACCGTCTCGCACTTCACCAGCTCCACCGGCTTCTGCCGCAAAAATCCTGCAATGATGAATTCTTCCACCTCCGGCGGCGCAGGAACAATGGCAGAAAACGCCGTCGCCGGATCAGTCCCGATCACCACAGCCACTTCCAGCCGGTCGTCCTTCACATTTCCGAAAGCCAGCTTGCCCGACGTCGGGTCCCCCGACTCCAGATTCATGATCCCGCCCGCCGTCTCGGCCATCGCCGCCACCTGCGCACTCTTGTCCTCGCCCACCTCGGCCCGCAGCCGCTCCCGCAGGTGCTCGGCCGCATTCTTCTGCCGCTGCCAATGCATGCCCGTCGTCTGCCCGTCATACACCTGCATCCGGTACATGCCCATGTTCCGGTGGCCCGTCTTCGGATCGCGCGTAATCACCCCCGGCAGCGTAATAAAGCGTCCACCGTCCATCGGCCAGCACTGCAGTACAGGAAAATCCAGCACGCTGAACTTATCCCGAAGAATCACTTCCTTGCACGCCGCGTCCTTCGCCTTGATCACCTTCGGAAACACCGCGCCCATGCCGGCCAGCATCGGCAGCATCTTCAGCTTCTCCAGCACCCCATCCGGCGACTTCATCTCCAGCAGCGCCCGAATCCGCCCCGCAATTTCATCCAGCGAATCCACTTCCAGCGCCAGCTTCATCCGCCGCTCGCTGCCAAACTGGTTCATCAGCACCCGCGAGCCTGGATAATCCTTCACATTTTCAAACAGCAGCGCCGGACCACCCGGCTCATATCCCGTCACCCCGCCCTTGCGCCCGGCCTTCGACACCCGATCCGTAATCTCGGCAATCTCGAGAATCGGGCTCACGCTCTCGCGTACCCGCTTCAGTTCCTTCGCGCGCTCCAGCGCCTTCATCCATTCGCGTAAGTCGTTATATGCCACGGCGTTTACTCCAGGTTTCTAGGACCTGTTAACACTACTGGAATGGAAGGCGTTGCGAGCGAAAATCGTCTCAGCCGAGGCGAAGGACGCAGACTTTGGTGGTTCCAGGGCGAGGACGACAACGAAGGATGAGGCGATTTCCGCCGCAACCCGGAGGGACGGGGCTGATTTTCCCGATTTCCACGTCGGTCGTCGCTGGCAGACACCCGGTATGCGTCGCTCCTTCCTCCTTGAACTCGAAAAAATCGGCTCCCGTCGCCACCATTCCAGTAGGGTTAACAGACCCTGATCCTATCGTACCCGCTGCAAAGCTCCACGCGGCAGCGCTCCGCCACCCCGCGTTCAGCGCATCGTATTTTGCTTGCCCAGCATCCAGCGATTCAGAAGTGTCTGCGCGCACACCGCTCCGCACACATGCCGTGTCCCCGCCGAGTGCGCCTGAAGCAGGTTCCACGCCGTCACCTGCAGCAGCGGCTGCCCCTGGTCGCTTCGCGGCGGAGTAAACACGTCATCCCATATCAGCCACCAGTCGTGGCTTCCCTCCTGCTTCTCTTTCCCGCAAACATCGCAGTGATAGCTCTCAGAAAACGCCATCTACTTCCCTCCCTCTTATCCCGGGGCTCAGTCCCGTACGCTCTCGATCGCCATGTCAATCTCCACCAGCGGATAGCCGCGCTTCTTCCATTCGTCGTACCCGCCGTACAGCGGTCTCACATTGCTGATACCCGCCTTGCGCAGCTCCAGCGCAGCCTTTGCCGATATCGCCTCACTCGGGCACGTGCAGAACAGCACCACCTCACGGTTGGCCGGTATCAGCCCCACCTGCTGCTTCAACTTGTCCGGTGACATCAGCAATGCTCCCGGCAGCGTACGCGGATCAGGCAAATAATCCAGCGGATGACGCAGGTCCACAATAAACACCTCATCCCCGCGATCCATCTGCGCCTTCAGCTCATCCGGAAATATGCGCGCCATACGCATCTCTCGTAAAAACATCCGCTGCTGCACCACCCTCCAAAGCAGCAGACCCACGAACAACAGCACCACCAGCACCAGCGCCGAGTGCCCCATCCGCGCCAAAGCCTGCGGATGCCGCCGCAGCACATCCCCAAAAAACTTGCCCGCCAGCGTAACCGTCACCGTCCACAGCAGAATTCCCGCCGCGTCATACAGCAGAAAAACCTGGAACGGCATGTCCGTCTGCCCGGCAATCGGAGCCGCCACCGTCCCCAGCCCGGGCACAAACTTCGCAATCAGCAATGACACAGGCCCGCGCTTCGCAAAGTACTCTTCCGTCTTGCGCACGCACACCGTGCTCTCAAATGACAGCTTGCACAGCAGCCGCACCATCGCCCCGCCAAAACGCTTGCCCAGCCAGTACCACAGCGAATCGCTCACCAGGCTCCCGCACAGCGCCGCCACAATCACCAGCGACAAATCCAGGTGGTGCGTCGCCGTCAGCGTACCCGCTGTCAGCAGAATCGGCGTGCTCGGCAACGGAACCCCTAACTGCTCCGCCAACACCCAAAGGAAAACAATCCAATAGGCATGACGAATGAAAAAGCTCGAAGCCGTCAGCACACTTTCCTCCTTGCAAACACCACGCCCGTCCGCAAATTCTCCGGGCCTCCATCATAGATGTTGCCGCCGCCGTTTCGATGCGTAATCCAGAAAGCACCAGGGCCGGAGCAGCTCTGCCCCGGCCCCGTCTTCCGCACTCTCACCGCCTAACGCGCATCGGTCAGCGGCATATTGACCAGGTGCCCGCTCATGAACCACACCTGCATCTCATTTGTGCGCACCAGGTTACTCACCAGCAGGTCGTTCGTCCCCTCATCGCCCAGCTCAGCCGCCTCCCGCGAACGGCTTCGCGCATCCGTCAGAATCATCTCGTGAGCCTCCAGCAGCCGCGAAATCATCACCGGCGCTTCCTCCCGGC
The DNA here is from genome assembly GCA_049965615.1 of Acidobacteriaceae bacterium. Lineage (GTDB taxonomy): Bacteria > Acidobacteriota > Terriglobia > Terriglobales > Acidobacteriaceae > Acidobacterium. Next base: position 19,332 of record JBMFWD010000047.1, on the reverse strand, counting down.
CTCGCGGAGCCTGCCGCACCCGCGTCATCTCGGCCACGTCATGAGCCGTCGCCACGGACACGCCTCCCAGCATCTGGATGCGCTCGGCAATCAGATCCACCAATTCGCTCTGCTCCGTAAAGTGCTTGTCCAGCAACAGATGAAGCTGGTAGAACGTCGGCCCGGCAATCTGCCAGTGCGCCTTCTTGTACAAATCCCGCAGGCACATCGTGTCCGCCAGCAGCACATTCAAAAACGCGCACACCTTTTCGCGCACCTTCGCATCCAGACCAATCGGCAAATCCGGTATCACCGTGCCGAATCGCTGAATCTCCCGGGCACTCTGCCGCAGATGCGGAGTAATCATGTCGGTAATCTTCGAGGTTGTCTTCGTCCGTGTATCGGGCATCGCTGTCGCACTCATGGCTATTCACTCCTTAGCGTCCGGAATTATGCGTACAGCTCATTTGGATGCCGCTTCCCCGCCCGCATTTGGCTGCGGACCCACTCTTCCCCACCGCCGCTTCTGAGCTTTCCACCAGCAGAAAAGCAGGGCGTCCGAGGACGCCCCTTGTATCTCTTGCATGCAGCAAGACTTACTTCACTCTGACCTTTGGCTCTACTGACATACCCGGTCGCAGCAGGTGACCCTTGTTCTCACTCGGCTTCGTAAAGTCAATGCGCACCGGAATCCGCTGCACCACCTTCACGTAATTGCCCGTAGCATTCTCCGGCGGAAACAGGCTCAGCATCGAACCCGTCGCTCCCCCAATCTGCGTCACCTTGCCGTGAAACTTCCTCCCGTCCAGCGCATCGACAGAAATCGTCACCGGCTCGCCCGGATGCAGTTCGTCTATCTGCGTCTCCTTGAAGTTCGCCGTCACCCACAGGTTGTCCAGCGATACCAGCGTCATCAAATTCTGCCCCACGCTCAGGTTCTCGCCCACCTGCACGCTCTTGGTCGTCACAATGCCAGCCGTCGGAGCCTTGATCACGCAGTAGCTAAGGTTCAGCTTCGCTTGCGCCAGCGCCGCTTCGGCCTGCTTCACCTGCGCCGCCGCCTGGTCTATCTTCGCCTTCTGGATCGCCACCTGTTTCGGCCCCGTCATCGCGTTGCTCAAGCTGGCATGAGCCTGCGCCACGCGCGCTCGCGCAATGTGCACCGCGTCCTCATCCGCCATCACGTTGGCCTGCGCCTGCGCCAGTGACGCTTTATCCGCCGCCGCCGCGGCCACCGCCGCATCGTACTGCTGCTTTGAGATCACGTCCTTCTGTACCAGAGGCGTATACCGCTGCAGATCCAGCTTCGCCTTCGTGTAATTGGCCCGCGCCACCAGCACCTGCTCCTTCGCGGCCTGTAATTGCCCCTCGGCCTGCGAAACGCTGCTGTTCGCGCTCATTACGTCCGCGTTCGCCGTGTGCAGCGTGCTGGTCGTGTTCGTGTTGACCACCGGCATGTTCGCCGTCGCGGCCTCATAGTTCGCCTGTGCGCTCGCCAGGTTCGCCTCATCCTGCTGCAACGCCGTCTCGTAGTCGCTCGGATCAAGCTTCACCAGTACCTGACCGGCATCCACATACTGGTTCTCATTCACGTCCACTTCTTTCACGTGTCCCTTGATCCGCGAGCTGATCTGGATCAGATTTCCGTTGATCTGTGCGTCATCGGTGTCCTCATAGTACGTAGAGTGCCACCACCACAGGCCCGCGCCGATCGCCACCACAACGATGGCGATAATCAGAAACAACCGTCGGCTTTTCTTCTTCTTTGGCGCAAGAATCTCCGGCTGCTCCTCCGGCGGCGCGCCTGCCTGTCCGTTGCCTGCCCGGTTCTGTTGTTCAGCATTTTGTTCCGCCACTTACTTGCCTCCCAGATAGGTCTTGTACTCGCGGCCCGCAATTCCCATGGCTCGCGCCAGGGAAAGCTTCGCGACGTTATGCGCGTACAGGCTGCTCACGTACTCGGCGTCCGCCCTGGCCAATGCCTGCTGCGCCTGCGATACCTCAAGATTGTCTGAAACTCCAGCCGAATAGCGCTCCTGCGCCTCCTTCAGCTCCTCGCTCGCCAGGGCCACATTGCTCTTGGCCACCTGCACCTGCTTCTCGCTCGACTCAATGTCAAGAATGCTGTCGTCCACATCCTGCTCAATCTGCCCTCGCAGATCGCTCAGCTTCGCATTCTCCTCATTCAGCTGCGCCTGCGCCTTCTGTGCATCGCCCCGCAGTTTCGGTTCTTCAAATATCGGCACATCCAGCGAGCCCGTCGCGTTCCCGGTCCCGTGTGACTTCCGCACGTTGATTCCAATATCACCGTAGTCGCCTTCAAACTTCACCACCGGCAGCCGCTCATACGTCGCCGCCTTCCGCGCGTGCTTGGCTGCGTCCACCTTCTGCTCCATCGCCTGCAGGTCCTTGCGGTGGGCCAACGCGTCCTGCACCGCCTGCGCCCGGTCCATCTTCTCCAGCGGCGCAAACGGAACCCTCTCCGTGGCCACAAACTTCTGCGCCAGCGGAAGACCTATCGCCCGCGCCAGCGCAATCTTGTCCTTCTCGTAAGCACTCTCATCGGCGATCAGCGTCTGCTGCTGCGTCTGGTAATCCACCTGCGCCCGTAGAACATCCAGCTTCGGAGCCGTACCCGCGCTGTGCCGGTCCTCGGCCTGGCTCAGCGAAACCTTCGCCGTCGCCAGCACCGCCTTGTCCGCGGTCACCTGTGACTTATCAGCAATCACCCGCAGATACGCATTTCCTACCGTCAGCACCACCATCTGCCGCGCATCTTCCACTGACAGCTTCGACGACGCAAAATCATGCTTCGCCGCCAGGTAGTTCTGCAGCGAAGAAAGATCGAGCAGCGACCACCTCAGCGTTCCCCGAATGTCCGTATACCCATACGGCCCAATAATCTTAGGAAACCCCGGAATCCGCAGCCCCGAAGCCTCCAGGTCTGTCTCCCGCTCCGCTTCCACAATCTTTCCGTTCACGCTCGGCAGCAGCTTCTGCAACTGGCCCAGTTGCGCACCCCGCGCCGAATGCGTCGACTGCGACGTCAGGAGCAGCCCAAGGTTATGCCGCAATCCCATCTGGATCGCCTGCTCCAGCGAAAGCCCCAGCACTCCAGGCTTCACCGTCTTCAGCGCCACGCTGCCCTCAAACGTCTGGCTGTTGATCTGCGGCTGGATCACCTGGATCGGTGGCGGCGGCGTAGACACCCCACCCCCCTCCTGCGCCCGCGCATGCGGTGCTGCCAGTGCCATCAAAAGCAGCGCACAGCCCACACCGGCGCTGGTCCAGTTTCGTTTCCCAGCTTCAAACACTTGAATTGGCTTCCTCTTAGGTCAGACAGAGAATCGATTGTCGTTCAATCAATACGTCCATTGGATGCGCATGGACCCAGGAAAAAGTGCAAAACTTTTCCGTAAAAATCCGACGCCGGCGCACACGCGCCGGCAATCCCATCTCATAGAGGGCTCTCCGCTTCCATCCCGAAACACCAGGTAGCCCGCAATGCCCTCAGGCCGGCGCATCAACATGCGCCAGCTGGTTCGCCAGCGAGCACAGCGCCGAGCGAAACGTCAGGCTCACCAGGTCCGCTGTCCAGCCTGCCGACCCGCCCGCCTTCTTCAGCGCTTCGGCCGCGGACTCGTTATTCCGTCCCAGCACCGCCCGCAGCACAAATACCGCCCGCTGCGCCATCGGCAGCTCGTCCAGCCACTTCCGCAGCTTCTGCCGTTGATCGCCGCTCAGCATCTCCGCCAGCTTCGCGTTGGAAATCCCCGCAGCCTCAAGATCGTCCGTCTCCACGCAGCCACCCAGCGTCGCAGGACCATCCTCCACCGCGAACGACTCCGGAGCGCGCTCCCGCATCCACGCCAGCGCGCTCTGCGTCAGCTTCTCCCGAACCTGCTCCTCGGCCCCCGGCGCCGCCGCGCACGGATCAAGATCCGAGGTCGAAACGCACTCCTCCACCAGCCGCAGCGCCTGCTCCTGATCGCCCACCAGCAGCGAAGCCAGCTGGAAAAGCTCCAGCGCCGTATGCTCGGCCCGCGCCACCCCGGCGCCGCCCTTCTCTTCGCAATCCTGGTTGCTCAACGGGTCACCTCGGAATTTCTCTCTATCCGTATCCTCATCGCCCCCGTTTGCCAAGTCAACCTGCCCATGCCCTACACTGGAAAGTCGAACGGCGAATCCCCCGCCGCTCGCGCCGTGAGAAACTTCTCTACGGCAAAGCTCCACCGGCTTCTTCATGGCAAAATCAAGACAAATCACGAACAGCCTCTTCCTCGGTCGAGACACCTCCTGGCTCAAGTTCAACCGCCGCGTCCTCGACGAAGCTGAAGACCCCTCCAACCCCCTCCTCGAGCGCGTCAAGTTCCTCGCCATCACCGCCAGCAACCTCGACGAATTCGTCGAAATCCGCGTCGCAGGCATCCTCCAGCGCATTGAAGACGGCTACAGCGAAATCGACCCCGACGGCCGATCCCCCGACCAGACCCTCGACGCCCTCGTCGAAGAAATGCACGCCTACGTCAAGGAGCAGTACCGCTGCTGGAACCAGCAGATCCTCCCCGAGCTCGACCGCGCCGGCGTCTGCGTACTCTCCTGGGACCAGATGGACGACGAAGCCCGCGAAGCCGCCAACAGCTTCTACCTTCGCGAAGTCGACCCGCTCCTTACCCCCATCACCATCGACCCCGCGCACCCATTTCCCCGCGTCCTCAATAAGGCCCTCTGCATCGCCTTCCTGCTCCACAGCAAGCGCAAGGCCACCAGCGGACCCGTCCTTGGCGTCATCACCGTTCCCCGCGCTCTCCCGCGCCTCGTCCGCCTGCCCTCATCCGGCAACACCATCGACTACGTCTTCCTCCACGACCTCATCGAGCGAAACGCCTCCGGCATGTACCGCGGCTACGAAATCCTCTCCAAGGCCGCCTTCCGCGTCACCCGCAACAGCAACCTCTACTTCCAGGAAGAAGAATCCCGCAACCTGCTCGAAACCGTCCGCTCCGAGCTGCACAACCGCCGCAAGGGCGACGCCGTCCGCCTCGAAATCGAACGCTCCGCCGACCCCGAAATCATCGAGCGCCTCCGCGTCAACTTTGAGCTCGCCGAGTCTCAGGTCTACCGCACCAATGGCCCCGTCAACCTCTCCCGCGTCATGCAGCTTTACTCCGACTCGCCACGGCCCGACCTCAAATTCTCCTCCTTCGTCCCCCGCGAGCTCCGCCTCCATCGCAAATCCGTTGACATCTTCGACGAACTTCGTCACCGCGACGTTCTTCTCCACCACCCCTACGACTCCTACGACGGGGTGGTCAGCTTCATCGAGTCCGCCGCCGAAGACCCCAACGTCGTCTCCATCAAGCAGACCCTCTACCGCACCAGCTCCGACTCGCCCATCTTCCGAGCCCTCACCGAGGCCGCCGCTACCAAGGAAGTCACCGTCGTCATCGAGCTCACCGCCCGCTTTGATGAAGCTTCCAACATCCGCTGGGCGCGCGCCCTTGAGGACGCTGGCGTCCAGGTCTTCCACGGCATCGTCGGACTCAAAACCCACTGCAAGCTCGCCCTCCTCGTCCGCCGCGACCCCGACGGCCAGCTCCGCCGCTACGCCCATCTCGGCACTGGCAACTACAACCCGGACACCGCCCGCTTCTACACCGACCTCAGTCTCCTCACCGCCGATCCGGAAATCACCACCGGCGTCCACAACGTCTTCAACTACCTCACCGCCCATTCCGAGTCCGACGACTACGCACCCCTGCTCGTCGCCCCGCTCACCCTCGCCGAGCGCTTCATCCAGCTCATCCATCGCGAAACCGAGCATGCACGCGCAGGCCGCCCCGCCCGCATCATCGCCAAGATGAACTCCCTGCTCGAGCGCAGCGTCATTGAGGCCCTCTACGACGCCTCACGCGCCGGCGTCGCCATCGACCTCATCGTCCGAGGCATCTGCTCCCTCCGCCCCGGGCTCAAAGGCATCAGCGAAAACATCCGCGTCCGCTCCATCGTCGGCCGATTCCTCGAGCACTCCCGCATCTACTACTTCGAAAACGGCGAAAACCCCGAAATCTACTCCGGCAGCGCCGACTGGATGCCCCGCAACCTCTTCGAGCGCTGCGAAACCATCTTCCCCGTCCGCGACCCCGCACTCCGCGACCGCATCCGCGACGAAATCCTCGCCGCCTGCCTCGCAGACACCGTCAAAGCACGCATGCTCCGCGCAGACGGCGAATACATCCGCATCGCAGACACGCCCTCCGCCCGCACCGCGCCCTCCTTCAGTTCGCAGGACTGCCTCATGCGCATCGCAGAAGGCAAAGCCTCACCCCGCGACATCCCCGCGCCCATCCTCTATCCGCTCGCCGCAGAGCAGCCCCCCGCCGTCGCCCTCAAGCCCGTCTCCACCCGCAAATCCGCAAAGAAAACCACCCGCACCCCCCGGCGCAAAAAGCCCGCATCTGCCAACGGAATCCGCCTCGCCGCCTCCCAGGACGACCACATCGAATCCGCTCTGAACTAGGGCCTGTTAGCAGTTCCTGACCTCCCATCCCCTTTCATCTCGTCCAGCCCGGCCCGGCAAGAATTAACATTTGTCCCGCCCTCCGATTGTTACAATCGTGTGACAGCCGGACGGCAATTTCCCCCTGTCCGCTCTTCTATTGCCTTATGAATCTATATGTTCTAAGACATGCCAGCGCTGGAACCCGGCGCACGAATCCTGTCATTGACGTCAAGCGCCCACTCGACAAAGAGGGCAAGCAGCAGTGCATCCTCGTCGGCAGTTATCTCAACGCCCTCAAGGTCCAGTTCGATCGCATCATCTCCAGCCCACTCAAGCGCTCCCAGCAAACCGCCTGCTTTGTCGGCACCGAGGTCGGCTACGAATCTGAAATCATCATCTCTGAGGCCCTTGCGCCCGGCGCTACCCTGCGCGAATTCCAGGCCCTCATCGAATCGCTCAACGGCGACGACTCCGACGAGAATATCCTCCTCGTCGGCCACAACCCCAACCTCACCACCTTCCTCGGCTCGCTCATCTCCACCGGCAAAACCGGCATTCGCCTCCGCAAGGGTGCCATCGCCCGCGTCGACTACACCCGCCGCCCCGGAACCCTGCTCTGGCTCGTCGAACCCCGCATCCTGCGCGGCATCTACGGCAAGGTGACCAGCAAGTCCCGCCGGAAAACCTCCCGGAAATAATCCGCCTCTTTCCGCAGCGACCACAACTCCAGCTCCGCCCCCGTCCGGCCCGGGTAAAGCTCCAGAATCACCCGCTTCGGATACACGTACGTCTTCACCTTCAGCACGTCGCTCGCCCGGTCCTGGTTCAACCCCACCGCCAGCCGCAGCAGCACCACCGCCCGCTTTACCCACTCATGCTCCGTCGGCGGAACATCCCGCATCGTCCGCCCCTCCGGCATCGGACGGCTCTTCCCCAGGTACCGCGCAATCGCCGAAGTCACCACCCGCTGCTGCGGCGTAAATCCGTACAACTCCGAATTCGCCACAATGTACTGCGCATGCCGGTGGTGACCCTGGTAATTCAGAAACTTCCCCACATCCCGCAGCACCGCCGCGCTCTCCAGCCACAGCAGGTAATCCTCCGGAAGCTCATGCACCACCTCCAGATCATGAAAAAGCTGCACCGCATGCTGCCGCACCGGCTCCATCACCCTGGGATCACTCCCATACCGCCGCGCCAGTTCGAGCACTCCCTCCCAGCGCTCTCGCTCAAACGCCTCGTGCGCGCTTGCCCGTGCATCCTCCTCGGCCAGCATCAAAGACAAAATGCCGTCCCGCATCCCAAACTCCGAATACCGGAACCCCGGCAGACGGTAATGCTCCAGCAGCTCCGCGTAAACATGCGCGCCCGCAATAATAATCTCCGACCGCCGCGTCCCGATCCCGTCCACCCCGCTGCGCGCTGCGTTGTTCATCTTCGTCAGCTTCTCGGCCAGCCGCCGCACGTCCCGCGTTTGCGCCGTATTCGGCTCCCGCTTCCCGGCCGACTTGCCCTTGCCCTTGGCCGTCTTCGCCATGGCCGCGCTTGCTCCGGCCAGCGCCGCCGCCGTCCCGCTCGTCGCAAACACCATCTTCGCGCCAGTCGGATCGATCCTCTTCCCCGCGCGCCGCAGCTCGCGCGCAATAAACTGCTTCATCCGCCCAATGTCTTCCGCCGTCGGAGGATCGCTCCGCAGAAACTCCTGCGTCAGCCGCACCGCGCCCAGCGGAAGGCTCACCATCCCCTCAATCCGTTTGCGGTCGGAAACAATCACCTCGCAGCTCCCGCCGCCCAGGTCCATCAGCACGCAGCGCCCGCCCGTGCCCGTATCCCAGTCCACCACGCCCCGGTGAATCAGCCGTCCCTCTTCCAGGCCCGAAATCACCTCCACATCCCAGCCCGTCTCATCCTTCACCCACGCCCGAAACGCCCGCGAATTCCGCGAGTCCCGCATCGCCGAGGTCGCCACCGCACGCACCCGGTCCACCCCATGCAGCTGCACTGCCTTGTGGAACCGTTTCAGCGCCCGAATCGTGTTCGCCATCGCCTCCGGCGATATCAGCCCCGTCTCAAACACGCTCGCGCCCAGCCGCGTCACCTCGCGGTCTTCAAACACCGTCTGCAGCTTGTGCTGCACCACACGAGCAATCTTCAAACGGCATGAGTTCGATCCAATATCAATAGCCGCAAGGGTCCGCAATCTATCCTCTTTTCACAAAAAAATAACGCAGCGCCTTACGCAGCAACATACACGATCGCGCAAACCCTACGCCGTTTTTCTCCACTCAGCGCGGTCCGCAGCCTCGCCCCGCCCCTCTCTCTTTTCTGAAAAGCTCTCCCACTCGCCCAGCAGTTCCCGCTTCACCCGCTCCGCCGTTCTCATTGCACTCCCAAACTGCCGCTCCCGGCGCGCCTCAATCCGTTTCACCAGCTCCGTTTGCTGCCCGCCGGCAGCGTCCCGCGCCTCCTCGGCCAGCACCAGCCAGTCGTGCCACATCCCTATCGCATCCTGCACCCGTTTCAGACCCTTCGCCGTCCGCTGGCTCCACGCATCCTCGCCCCCTTCGGCAATGTACCGGGCATGCTTCGCCCCTTTCCGAAACGCATGCAGATTTCCCGCATCCAGCACCGGCATCTCCCGGCAAAGCGCCGCGAAGCTCTTGAGCGCCAGATCTGCCGTCTCCGCGACCGCGGGTGGATCACCCGCCTCCCGTGTCGCCGCCAGCAGCTTCCCGGTACGCAGCTCCAGCTTCTCCCGCCACCTTCCAGCCCTCTGCCCAAACTTCGCCGCACGCCGCTCCCGCCGCCCGGCCAGCGCCGCATCCAGCCCCGCCAGCTCCTCGGAAACACCCTCCGCATCCACCTGCTGACTCATTTTCTGTAGCAGCCCCCGGTGCACATCCAGGTCCCGAACCCGGCCCGCGCGCCCGCGCATCCGCTTCAGCAGCTTCCGCAGCTTCGCCGCGCTCTTCCGCATCGCAGCCGTCTCGCAGGTCTCCCGCTCCAGCGCATCCAGAGCCGCATCCAGGCGCCGCGAACCCGTCCTTACATGGTGGATCGCCTCCGCATCCGGAGCCTCCACGCACCGCCCCAGCGTGCACTCCAGCCGCGACGCCACCGCCGCAAATCGTTCCGCCTTCATTACCTCTCCGGTCCCTCCTTTCCTATTGGACGCACTTTCCGCTGCTATCCTCAAAAATGTGACTAACTCGCGCCCTGCTATGACCCCTTCATCCGCTACGGACACAAGCAAGCCGCCAGCGCTCTACCGCTCCAACGCCAAAGCCTGGACCATCCTCGCCGTCGTCTTCCTCGCCGTCCACTTCGCCGCCCTCTTCGGGCCGCCACAAATGGACGATGTCGACTCCGGCCACGCCCAGGCCGCCGCCCACATGGCCGTAACCGGTAACTGGATCACCCCCTACATCGACGGCATCCGCTACCTCGAAAAGCCACCCATGTACTACTGGCTCGCCGCCATCGACTATCACCTCTTCGGATTCCACGTCTTCTCCACCCACCTCCCGCTCACCCTCTCCGTCCTCGGGCTGGCCATCCTCGGCTGGTTCTGGGGTCGCCGCGCCTATGGCGAACGCGCCGCCTTTTACGCCGCACTCGCCATGCTCACCGCCATCGGCGTCTTCCTCTTTACCCGCCTCTTCATTCCAGACGCCATCCTGACCTTCTTCCTCATCCTCGGCCTGTACATGTTCTTCACCGGCCTTGAGGACCGAAAACCGCACCGCATCTACATCGCCTACGCCGCCATCGCCCTCGCACTGCTCTCCAAGGGCCTCATCGCCATCGTCTTCTTCTGGGGAGCCATCCTCCCCTACCTCCTCATCACCGGTGACTGGCGTCGCTGGCGAGAAATGCGCCTCTTCTCCGGCACTCTCCTCTTCCTCGCCATCGGCGCGCCCTGGCACATCCTCTGCGGCCTCGCCAATCCAGACCAGGGACACCCCATCGGCAACATCCCCACCTGGGGCAACGTCCACGGGTTCCTCTACTTCTACTTCATCAACGAGCACTTCCTCCGCTTCCTCGGTACCCGCTACCCCCACGACTACAACAAACAGCCACCAGGCATCTACTGGATCGGACAACTCGTCTGGATCTTCCCCTGGAGCCTCTATCTCCCCGTCGTCATCCGGCGCGCATGGCGCAACCGCAGCCTTTTCCTCCGCGATATCCGCCACAACAGCGCAGACACCCTCCAGTTCCTCGATCCCAACTCCTCCGCCGACGAGGCCTCCAGCGCCGCCGCACGCATCCGCTTCCGCGCCCGCTCCAGCCTGCTGCTCGCCTGCTACGCCGGCTTCATCCTCATCTTCTTCGCCATTTCCACCAATCAGGAGTACTACACATGGCCGGCCTATCTAGCCGTGCTACTCATCACCGCCGGAGCCCTCGCCGCCGCTGAAGAATCCCCCGAAGCCGAAAACCCCGCCTCCACCATCTCCCGCTGGCTGCGCGGAATCCATCTCGCCTTTACCATCGTCTGCCTCATCGTCGCCGCCCTCCTCGCCTGGGGACTCATTGCCTCCCGCAACGAGCCGTTCATCCCGGACATCGGAACCCTCCTCGCCCATCGAGGCGTCGGAGACTACTCCATGGCCACCTCCCACCTCTTTGACCTCACTACCCGCGCCTTCGCAGCACTGCGACTGCCCGCAACCCTGGCCTGCGTCGCATTCCTCGTCGGGCCGCTCGCCTCATGGATCCTCCGGCGTCGCGGCCACCACTTCGAATCCACTGTCACTGTCGGATTCACCGCCGCCCTCTTTCTCATCGCAGCCCACATCGCCTTCGCGCGCTTCTCGCCCCTGCTCTCCTCCCACGCATTCGCCGCCACCATCAATCGCCTTGAAAATAACGACAACAACCGCTACACCCTCCTCTGCTACGGCGACCAGAGTGAGTGCTCCTCCCTCATCTTCTACACCCACCACTTCACCGCGCCCTATGCCAAACTCGTCCACGGCAAATACTGGTACTTCGAGCCCGACCCCAAAAACAACGGCGGCTCCAAGGACCTCTTCGGTTCCTCCCTCATCTGGGGCTCTGACTACCCGGATAATCCCAACGTGTTCCTCGACGACACTAACCTCGTCGCCCTCTGGGGACACGGCCAGCGCAAATACCTCTTCGTCCCGCCCGAGTACTTCAACCACATTCAGCAACTCCTCGGCGGTCGCCTCTACGAAGTCCAGGAACTCTCCGACAAAACCCTCTACACTGACCGCCCCCTCACACAACAACAACAGTTACTGCTGCAAAGCAAGTAACCCACATCCACCCGCAACGCAAAAAGGCGCGGATGCCGTAGCATCCGCGCCTTTCCTATATCGCTGCTCGTGTCTAATCTCGAAAGTCACCGGCATGCGTTTAAACCTCAGTACCTCCGCAAAAGGGTCATTTCGAGCGGAGCAGGCTGCGCCAGCAGCCTGAGAAGTCGAGAAATCTGCGGTTATCCTCTACAACGCCTGAAAATCTCTCAGACTGGAGCCTATCTCCGAGGAGAAACACAAACCGGTTCCACATCCACCGGCCCAGCCTCCGGAAAATACCTCCGCTGAAAATACATCGCCACGTTCACCAGCCCGATCATCACCGGAACCTCCACCAGAGGCCCAATCACTGCCGCAAACGCCGCGCCAGAGTTAATCCCGAACACCGACACCGCCACCGCAATCGCCAGCTCAAAGTTGTTCGAAGCAGCCGTGAACGCAAGTGTCGTCGTCTTCGAGTAATCCGCGCCCAGCTTACGCCCCATGTAGAACGACACCAGGAACATCACCACAAAGTACACCAGCAGCGGAATCGCAATCCGCACCACGTCCAGCGGAAGCCGCACAATGTAGCTGCCCTTCAGCGAGAACATCACCACAATCGTGAACAGCAGCGCCAGCAGCGTCAGCGGGCTCACCCGCGGCACAAACTGCGTGTCATACCATCCGCGCCCCTTCGCCCGCACCAGCGCTGTCCGCGTCAAAAAGCCCGCCAAAAATGGAATCCCCAGGTAAATGAACACGCTCTCGGCAATCTCGCCCATCGAAACGTGCACCACCGCGCCCTGCAAACCCAGCTTCGCCGGCAGCACCGTGATAAACACCCACGCATACAGCGAATAAAAAAGCACCTGGAAAATCGAATTGAACGCCACCAGCCCGGCCGCGTAATCCGTATCGCCCTTCGCCAACTCGTTCCACACAATCACCATCGCAATACACCGCGCCAGGCCAATCATGATCAGCCCCGCCATGTACTGCGGATACCCCCGCAAAAATACAATCGCCAGCACAAACATCAGCACCGGCCCAATCACCCAGTTCTGCACCAGCGAAAGCGTCAGCACTTTCTTGTTCCGGAAAACCTCGTGTAATTCCTCGTAACGCACCCGCGTAAACGGCGGATACATCATCACGATCAGCCCCAGCGCAATCGGTATCGACGTCGTCCCCACGCTGAACCGGTTCAGAAACGGAACCACCCCCGGCAGCAGCCAGCCCAGCCCCACGCCCAGCACCATCGCGCCAAAAATCCAACCCGTCAGATAACGATCCAGAAATGACAACCGATTCGTAACTTTCATGCGCACATCCGCTCAAAAATCAGAAAAACCACCCAGATCGCACCCGGCATCCGACCGCCGCATGCCTTTTACGCCTTGCCAATCTCGCGCAGCTTCTGTTCCAGCTCCATCCGCTCCAGTTCCGCCAGCGGCAGCGCCAGCAGCAGTCGAATCCGCCGCTCCAGAATCAAAAATGCCTGCTCGAACGCCCGCGCAATCTCCTCCGATGTTCCCTCCACCGCCGCCGGATCATCCACGCCCCAGTGCGCCGTCGCCGGATGCCCCGGCCACACCGGGCAAACCTCGTTCGCCGCATTGCCGCAAACCGTAAAAATAAAGTCCATCTGCGGAGCATCCGGCCCGGAAAATTCATCCCACGACTTGCTCCGAAACCCCTCCGTAGAAATCCCCACACTCTCCAGTTGCGCCAGCGCCTCCGGCCGCACCTTGCCCGAAGGCTTGCTCCCCGCGCTGTAAGCCTGAAATCGCCCCTTGCCCAGGTGATTCAAAATCCCCTCCGACATCACCGAACGAGCCGAATTCCCCGTGCACAAAAACAACACATTCCAAACCTTGCTCACTCACTCTCTCCCTTTTCCTGGCTCCCACATCCACACTTCGACCCGCAGCAGCCTTCCACCGGCCTCACCGCGCGAATAAACGCGCTCACAAACTTCCCTTCCACCTGCGGAGTAATCGCATCCACATCCACACCCGACTCGCTCAAAAACTGCCGGGCATCCTCTACGTCATACACCCGTGTCGGCTCCATCTCGATCTCCGTAAATCCCGCCGCCTCCAGCTTCGCGCGATACTCCTGCTCCTCCAGCGCGCCGGCCACGCAGCCCACCCACATCATCATGCTGTTGCGCACCTCCGCCGGAACCTCGCCGCGAACCACCACATCGGAAACCGCAAACCGTCCGCCCGGCTTCAGCACTCGAAATGCCTCCCGCAGCACCCGGTCCTTGTCCGCTGAAAGATTGATCACGCAATTCGAAATCACCACGTCCACCGCCTTATCCGGCAGCGGAACGCTCTCAATCTCGCCCTTCAAAAACTCCACGTTCCCCACGCCGGCCTGCCGTTGATTCTCCCTCGCCAGCGCCAGCATTTCGTCCGTCATGTCCAGCCCGTATGCCTTGCCCGTCGGACCAACCCGCCGCGCAGAAAGCAGCACGTCAATCCCGCCGCCCGAGCCCAGGTCCAGCACCACCTCGCCTGCCTTCAACTCAATCAGCGCCGTCGGATTCCCGCATCCCAGCGACGCCAGCATCGCCTTCTCCGGCACCGCCGCCGCATCCGCCTCGTTGTACAGGTTCGCCGTAATCGGATCGCAGTACCGCATCCCCTTGTCGCAGCAGGCGCCCGTCTTCCCACCCTCGGCCACGGCCTTCGCCGCACTGCCGTACCGCTTCTTCACTTCTTCTCTTACGCCCGTCGCAGATTCCATCTCGCGCGCCCTCATATACGCTAGTGCGAATATATTCCTGCCGCACACATCTGTCAAAGCGTATATGTTTGGAGTATAGTAACTCCATGGCCCGCAACACCGTCGACCTGCCCCGCATCTTCGCCGCGCTCAGTGACCGCACCCGCCTGCGCCTGCTCAACCTCATGCGCGACCGCGAAGTCTGCGTCTGCTATTTCGTTGACATCCTCCACCAGAGCCAGCCCAAAATCTCACGCCACCTCGCCTACCTCCGCCGCGCCGGCATCGTCAGCGCACGCCGCGAAGGCAAGTGGATGCACTACCGCATCGCCCGCCCCGCCGACGCAGCCGCCGCCGCCATCCTCGAAGCCACGCTGCAATCCTTCGAGTTGGACAAGGAAATGCGCGCAGACAGGACAAAACTAGGCAAAACCTGCTGCGCCCCGGTCACCAAAGGCGTTCCCCTCCCGGTCCAGTTGACACCCTGGAAAGCCTGATCGATTCGTCCCTAAACCTTCGGCACCGGCAGCACCAGGAACTGCTCCAGCTTCCCATCCGGCTCCGTATAAGTCGTGATCGTCAGCGCATTCTTCCCATCCGGAAAAGTCACTCGAAAATCCCGGAACGTCATCCCACCACGCAAACTCTGGCCCGTCATCTGGATGCTCGCAGGCCGCCCCAGCGGACCCAGGCTGTTCTGGTAGTCCTCCATCGCCTGCTGACTGAAGTACGCGTTGCACCAGTCCGTAAACTTCGCGCGATCGATCTTCCCATGCTGCAGGCCTGTAAAAATCTCCATCGCCTGCGCCTCGGCCCGCTTCGCTTCCTCGCTCTCGACCGCGCTCTCCGGCGTCCCCAGCACCAGCGGAGTCAGAGCCCGTCCAATCGCACTTGCCGCCGGAGAGGCCATCTCGTTCGTCAGCACCACAATCGCCGCCTTCGCCTTCGGAAACACAATGTTCTCTGAAACAAATCCGGAAACCTCGCCGCTGTGCTCCAGGTATGCATGCCCATCCCGCGTCCCCACACTCAGCCCCAGCGCATAGTGCGTGTTCCGCCCATCCTTCAAATCCACCGGAGTAAACATCTCGTCATACGAGGCCTGCGACATCAGCGAACGATCCATCAGGCTGATGTCCCACTGCGCCAAGTCATACGCCGGCATCGCCAGCTCAAACGCACCCAGCCCCCAGCCTGGACCCTCCTTCGTCGCCGGCCGCAGCGGACCCAGCGCATACTGCTGATACCCCGCCGCATCTGTCTTTCCCAGATCGTGCAAATCCGAATCCATCACATCCCGCATCTTCAGTGGCTTGAAAATCCGTTCCTGCAGAAACTGCATCAGCGGCATCCCGCTCACCTTCTCCACAATCAACCCGGCAATCACATAATTCGTATTCGAGTACTGCCACCGCGTCCCCGGAGCAAAATCCAGCGGCCGCTTCGCCCAAACATCCAGAATGTGCTGCGTGTTCGTCGGCTTCTCCATTGGCGGCATCACGTAATCCTCCGGCCAGTAATCCTGATAGCCGGACGTGTGCGACAACAGCATCTTCAGCGTCACATCCTTCGCATCCGTCAAATCCGGAAAATACTTCGCCACCGGATCACCCAGCGAAAGCTTCCCCTCCTGCTGCAGCATCAACAGCGCCGCCGCCGTAAACTGCTTCGAAATTGAACCAATCGAGTACCGCATATAGGGTTCCGCCTTGGTCGGCGGATCAAGCCGTGCCAGCCCATACCCATGCGTGTACACAATCTTCCCGTTCTCTACCACCGCCACCGACGCGCTCGGCGTGCCCGTCTCCTTCAGCACCTTTTCCGCAGCGGCGTCCATCTTCTCCGCCTTCGCAACAGAAATCCGGTTCACCACATCATGCCCGGCCTTCACCCTGCCCTGGGCCCACACCACTCCCGGGGCCATCACGCTCATCACAGCCGCCGCTGCTATCCACTTCCGCATCCCATTACCTCCGCTAAACCAGTCAGTATATCCACCTATGCGACCCCGCAAAAACCCGCATCTTTCCACCCCCGCCGCCATCTGCAATACTTAGAGTTCCAACCGCTCATTCCCGTGCTCCCTTACCTCGTCCAGTCCCTGTTCCTCGCCGTCGCCGCCTTCATCGGCGGCGTCATCAACTCCGTCGCCGGTGGCGGAGGCTTCATCGCCTTTCCTGCCCTCATCGCCGCCGGGCTCCTGCCCATCCAGGCAAATGCAACCAACACAGTTGCACTCTGGCCCGGCCAGTTCACCTCCATCGCCGGATACCGAGAAGAAGTCCGCAAAAACCTCCGCCTCGTCCTTCCCGTCGTCACCGTCGCCGCCATCGGCGGCTTCGCCGGCTCATGGACCCTCCTCCACCACAGCCAGAACTCCTTCCTTCGCCTCGTCCCTTACTTATTCCTTCTCGGCTCCACCAGCTTCGCCCTCAGCGGACCCATCTCCAGCCGTATCAAGGCCCGCGCTGCTGCCGACGCCGGCGCTTCCCAACGCATCTACCTCGCCCCCCTGCTCTTCCTGCTCCTCTGCATCACCTACTACATCGGCTATTTCGGCGCCGGAGCAGGCCTGCTCACCATGAGCGCGCTCGCCCTCTGCGGCGTCGAGCGCATCGCGGAAATCAACGCCCTCAAAACCGTAATCACCACGGTTGCAAATCTCGTCGCCGTCCTCATGTTCATCGCCTACCGCGCCGTCGACTGGCGCTTCTGCTGGTTCATGATGATCACCTGCGCAATCGGGGGCTATACCGGCGCGCGCAACTCACCCCGCATCTCTGACCGCGTCCTCCGGCCCATCATCATCACCCTCGGCTTCCTCATCGCCATCTGGTTCTTCACCCACCGCACTCTCTAAATCACACCCATGACACTCCATCTGCCTCTCGTCACCCTCGCCGGTTACTGCGCCGCCGTCCTCACCACCGTCAGCTTCGTGCCCCAGCTCCTCCGTGTCTGGCGCCTCCGCAGCGCGCGCGATATCTCCCTCACCATGTTCCTCGCCTTCTCCCTCGGCGTCTTCCTCTGGCTCGTTTACGGCATCTCCCTGCACTCCATCCCCATCATCCTCGCCAACGGACTCACCCTCGCCCTCTCGCTGGCCATCCTCGTCCTCAAAATCTACTTCGACCGCCGTCACGAAAGCAGAAATTTCCCCATCCATCGCGCGAATCCCCGTCATCGGCGAAAATAGAAATATGAGCCACGAAGGAATCCGCTTCGTTTCCGAAGAGCAAGCCCGCCGTGCCGAGCAGCAGGACACCAAGCTCCCCGCCGAAGCCATCAAGCCCGCCAAAGTCCGCGTCAACAAAACCGAAGGCACAGGCATGGAAATCGACTGGAAAGACGGGCACCGCAGCTCCTGGACCTTCCCATGGCTCCGCAACGCCTGCCCCTGCGCCACCTGCCACGAAGAGCGCGATGCCTCAGGCCGCCAACCCGGCGAACCCCGCCCCAAAGCCGACAACCTGCTCCCCATGTACGAGCCACCCCCGCGACCCACCGCCGTCACCCCCATCGGCGCCTATGCCATCAGCTTCACCTGGAGCGACGGACACGCCAGCGGCATCTACTCCTGGGACTTCCTCCGCCGCCACTGCACCTGCGACGAATGCAAACGCCAAAGCTCCCAATAAGATAGCGACCCGATCGGAACCTTCTGTAGCGGACTAGACCGGGTTGAGCTATCGTAGGGCAATAATGACTCGGTCGGCTTCAATTCGCGACGTACCAACCTATGGCATGATTGAGGCTTCTCGTTTTCTGAAGCTTCCATACCAGCGGGTCCGCAGCTGGTCACATGACGGGGGATTGATAGCAAATGATCATCCTGGTCTACTCACATTCAATAATCTTCTTGAATTGCATGTCCTGAATGGTCTGCGCAAAGAGCACGAACTCACTTTGCGGCGAATTCGCATGGCTTTAGAGCATTATCGGACCGAATACGACAATCCACATCCACTCCTAGACCCGAGAATCGAAACGGATGGCTTCAGTCTTTTCCTGCGCGACGGTGAAGATGTGGTCAACCTCAATCGTGCAGGTCAACTTGCAATTCCCAAAATCGTGTCTACCTATCTCCGGCGTATCGAACGACATAACGATGACGTACGATTCTTCCCGTTTGTTGTGCGCGACGTAGAGGATGAACCGAAGAGCGTCCAAATCACCCCCTCTATTGCTTTCGGTAAACCCGTCTTGGCGGGAACCGGGATTACCACCGAAGTAATTGCTGGCCGATTCTTAAATCGAGATTCCATCGCCGACCTTGCAGAAGAGTACGGTGTAGACGAAAGCAAGATCGAAGATGCTCTCAGATGGGAGCTCCCACACCTGCTGAATGCCGCCTGATTTTGTTCTCTTCATTGACGAAAATCACTGCAACAACAGACGTGTTCTTAGCGTGCTTCAAGAACGAGGAGTCGCATATGAACGGTATTTGGATCATTTCCAGCGGGGCATGGCAGACTCTGAGTGGCTTCCGATAATCGGTCAACGCGGATGGGCGCTACTAACTACTGACAGACGCATTCGATATCACAACATCGAAAAGCAGGCAGTCCGAGAAAATAACGTCCAAATGTTTTGCTTTTCGACAAACAAAATGAATGGTCAGGAAATGGCAGAAGCTCTGGATAAAGGTCTCGCCAAGATCCTTCAAATCGCGGAACAGACTCCACCTCCATTCATCGCGATGATTACCAGCGGTTCTAAATGAAAAAGGAACCCAGGTAGCTATTTCGCTGGAAGTTGTCCTGTGGTCTGTTGAGGCATGGAGATATTGGAGTCGCTTTTGGGGGGATTGCGCGCAGTTTGCGCTGGTTTTACCGACACACGACG
>JBMFWD010000046.1:0-23972 GCA_049965615.1 Acidobacteriaceae bacterium | reverse complement strand
GCCGCCGCCCAGCAGATGCTGCTCTTTGCGTCAACTAACTTGGACAGCAACAATGCCAACCTCATCCCCGAAACTCATGATTCCGGCATTATGAAGTGGCCCACTTCGGCGGTTTGTTTTGGCCCACCTTTGGACAGAACGAACTCCTAGTCTGGACTGAGCGTGAGCTTAGGACGGGGGCGGGAGTTGGACTGGAGAGCCAAGGTGGAGCTTTACGAGCAGATTCGCCGGGAGTATGAGTTTGGAGCCGGATCGATTATCGGTGTTGCGCGGAAGCTGGGCGTTCATCGGCGCATGGTGCGGGAGGCAGTGCGGAGCGCTGTGCCGGCGCAGCGCAAGAGGACCGAACGGCCGCATTTGAAGATGGCGCCGGCGGAGGCGTTTATCGATGCAGTTCTTGCTGCCGACCGCAAGGCGCCCTGCAAGCAGCGGCATACGGCCAGGCGCATCTGGGAACGGGTGCGCGTGGAGGTGCCGGGATGCACGGCGGCCGAGCGGACAGTTCGTCAGTATGTAGAGCGGCGGAAGCAGGCGCTGGGTTTTGCGCGTTGCGAGACATTCGTGCCACAGAGTTACGAGTTTGGCGTCGAGGCGCAGATCGATTGGTACGAAGCGTTCGCTGATCTGGACGGAGAGCGGATCAAGTTGCAGGTGTTCTCGATGCGCTCGATGGCCAGCGGCGCAGCCTATCACCGCGCGTATCTTCGGGCCACGCAGCAGGCATTTCTGGAAGCCCATCAGCTGGCATTCCACTACTTCGGCGGAGTCTTCCGCAAGCTTCGCTACGATAACCTGACCAGCGCAGTGAAGAAGATTCTGCGCGGCTACGAGCGGGAGCTGACAACCCGGTTCATTGCCTTTCGCTCGCACTGGCAGTATGAGGCCAGCTTCTGCACGCCAGGCGAAGGCCATGAAAAGGGTGGCGTGGAAGGCGAAGTAAGCTACTTCCGCCGCAACCACTGGGTTCCCGTGCCGGCGGCAAGGGATCTTGCGGATCTGAACGCCAGGCTGTTTGCAGATTGCCGTCGGGATGAGAACCGCATGATCGCGGGGCGCACCCAGAGTGTTGGCGCGTTGCTGCTCATCGAAAAGGAGCATCTGTTGCCGCTCCCCGCCGAAGACTTCGACCTGGCCGAAGTGAGCTTCCCGCGTGCCGATCAGGCGGGCTGCGCGAAGGTGCGCACCAACTTCTACTCCGTGCCGCTGAAGCCGGGCTCCGTTGTCGAGGCTCGCGTCTACTCCAGCATGGTCGAGTTCCGGCAGGGCGGAGTGCGCGTCGCCGAGCATGAGCGCAGCTATGATCGCGGCCGACAGATCCTCGACCTGGAACATTATCTCGACGTGCTGGAACAGAAGCCGGGCGCACTGCGCGGATCCAAGCCCCCTGGCCCTCTGGCGGGCGCAGGGACGATGGCCGGAGAGCTATGACCGGCTCTGGGATCGGATGACGGGCAGACACGGACGCCAGGCCGGCGCACGGTCCATGGTGGAGGTGATCCGCATGGGGCGCGAGTTCGGCTACGCGAAGCTCGAAGCCTGTGTCGTCGCGGCGCTTGAGTTAGACTGCACGGATGTGGCCGCGATCCGTCATCTGTTGATGTCCGATCAACTGCAACATACCGCCTATCAGACGGTCGAGATCGGCGCACTCGCCGCGTATGAACGGCCGTTGCCCACCATGACCGAGTACAACCAGTTGCTGGGAGTCAACGAGGTGCAGCCATGAGCATGGAAACCGCCAACATCGCCCAGCACTGCAAGTCCTTGCGTCTGGCCTCCATCGGAACACAGTTCGCATCGCTGGCTGAAGAAGCCGGCAGACAGAACCACTCCCACCTTCACTATCTGGAAGCGCTGCTTCAGGGTGAGGTTGAGGACCGCGAACGACGCTCGATCGAGTTACGCCTTAAGGACGCGCATCTGCCGCGGATGAAAACCCTGGAGGAGTTCGACTTTGCGCAGTCGCCGCACATCCCGGCCTCGCGCATCCGCGCCCTAGCCGAGGGCGGCTATCTCGATCGCGCTGAGCCCGTACTTCTGGTCGGCGAACCCGGCACTGGAAAGACCCATCTGGCCACCGGGCTGGCCATCGCCGCGTGCCGCCAACGCAAACGCGTTCGCTTCACCACCGCGGCGGCACTGGTCAACCAGCTCGTCGAAGCCCGGCGCGACCAGAGTCTCACGCGCATGCTCAAACGGTGGGCCAGTGTGGAACTGATTGTGATCGACGAGTTGGGTTATGTTCCGCTGGCTGAGGTCGCCGCCGAGCTGCTCTTCCAGGTCATCGCCGAACGAGCTGAAAAGGCCGCCGTAATCGTGACGACCAACCTGCCGTTCTCCGAGTGGCCACAAGTGTTCACCAATGCAAGGTTGTGCAAGGCCGTTCTCGACCGATTAACCGACCAGGCCCACATCATCGAGACCGGGGCCGAATCGTACCGCTTCCGCAGAACGCTGGGGAAGAAGCGCAAAGTGTAGTCCCTGGAGGCGTCGCCGTTCGGTTCTGCTTCCGCTTCGCCCTTCGGGCTACGCTCCAGCAGAACCGAACAATACCCTCTTAAACTCAACGTTCCCAGGGTGGGCCAAAACAAGTTGCCAAAAGCAACTCAACCATCAGCCTGAAAACACCGCAGTTTTCGCTATCCCGTCAGTTCGTCGCAGGCTAATTTGGACAGCAGTGGGTCTGTGTGATGTTTGTGCCTGCAAGGATTGCACTGATCTGGTCCGTAACAAATCCCAAGCTCTGCTGCGTCGAGTTCTTAAAGTCGAAAGGAGCCTTTTGATTTAGCGATTTCACGACTCCGCCGGAAATCGCACTTTGCCCCGCAGCCAATTACGCGCTTGTTACGCCGCCTTGCATCACAAGAATCTGGTTGATCCGGAGTTTTGTGCCCGCGCCGAACCTGTGCCTCAGGTCGGATTGCACATTTTCAATCGCCTTTGAGCCCACATACTGGGAAGTCTCGAGCGTTGCCCGGATGAGTAAACCATCGCTTACATGCGAAAAATCAAGATGGCTGATCGAAGTCTCGTGTCCTTGAAATGTTGCGCTCAAAATGCTTCGCACGCTGGGCAGGATCGTCATGGCAACCAAACTGTTACGATGAGCCCGCGTACCGGCCAGGCCCGACAGCAAAGCAACGAACAAATCCAGAAGATTCGGCTGGGTTCTCGCCAGAATTTCCGGAGTGGCCTGTTTGAGAGGGATGGTGCGGCAACCAGCCGCGTAATTCCAATTATCGCAGCAATGTTCACCGCGAGCACGATGGCGGCCCGCTTACCCATCTTTCCATCACCCAGCAGAAGCGCCAGGGCAGCAGACAAAAGAGGATTCATCAAGGGGGAGATGAGCATTGCCCCGATGACGACCGCCGCACTGTTTTCGAGCAGTCCAAACAGCGCGATCAGCCCCGCAAGAAGCAGAAGTGCGGTGTATTCGAGATCCATGTGGCTGGGCTCGAGCATCGATTGGTAAATGTCGACGCGTTGCTCGGCGGGAATGTGTAATTCAGCTTTGCGGAAAAAGACCGGCGCGGTTCTTCG
Source organism: Acidobacteriaceae bacterium (assembly GCA_049965615.1). GTDB lineage: Bacteria > Acidobacteriota > Terriglobia > Terriglobales > Acidobacteriaceae > Acidobacterium. The sequence continues at coordinate 20,429 of JBMFWD010000046.1, read as the reverse complement.
TGAGTTCCCGTATCACCCCAGGCAATCAGAACTCTCCTGAAGCGGGGTAGGCGAAAACGCCCAGATCACCCAGAGTCGCTGGTCGGGGCGGAGGGATTCGAACCCCCGACCCTCTGCTCCCAAAGCAGATGCGCTACCAGACTGCGCTACGCCCCGACAACTGTCTGATTGTAACCAGATATGAGAAGGAGAGGAAAACTGGTCGGGACGGGCAGATTTGAACTGCCGACCCCTCGCACCCCAAGCGAGTGCTCTACCAGGCTGAGCCACGTCCCGACGACCAAGGTCTTCCTTATAAAGTTTACACGAGCAAAGCGAAATGTGCTGGCCCGCATCCGGGCCCGGTTGTTCGGACCCGGAACTCCGGTTCGCAGCTACTGGTGGCTGGCAATCCAGCGCTTCAAGTTGCCTTCCTGCTGGCTGCGCAGGGTCATGCAGTCCTCAATTTGCTGAGTGGCGCCGGCCAGCGCACGGCTGGTGGCGGGAAGCGGATGGGTCGTAAAGAACTGCCAGACCTCCGCCTTCTTTTGAGCATTGCAGAAGGATCCCGCAGCGCCAACCAGGTAGGAGCCCATGAGGAACGCAGTATTCTGCTCCTTAACCTTGGGCCAATTCTGCTGCAGATACTTCCAGGTGACCTCGCGAGTGGACGGCAAGACCAGGCCAGTCGCAAACAGGAAGATGGAGTCCTGATTCTTGACCTTACCGGACGCTGCGAAATCCAGGGCACGACGCTCCAGGGTTGGATTCTTGAAGGTGGCCAGCAGGTGAAGCGCTTGTTCCTTCATCTGTGGGTTGTCCGATGTTTCATAAACGTGCTGCAGCTTGTCGAAGAACGCGGCATCGCCATTGGCGGCGGCCACGGCCAGCGCGGCATTCGCCAGGTTCGGATCCACTGAGGCCGGATCACTCAGATACCGATCCGCGATCTTCCGGGAGTCGGTTATGACCTGTTTGTCTCCGGCGTGCCCCAGAAGAGAAAAAAGCGTAGCGCGCAGTTGCCGCAGGTTTGGCGTGTCGCTGGAGGACGGCGCGCCCAGACGATCAGAAGCCGGCTTAAAGGTGCGCAGCTCCCAAGCGCGCAGAGCAGCCTTTTCCTTTGGAGTTGAAGCGATCCTGTCTTCGATAACTCCAAGAGGAGCAATTGCCGTGGCAATCACGTGCGCGTTCGTATCATCTTTCACCTTCTCGACCAGGTTCAGGTAGAATCCCACCGGGTCACGATCTGCATGCACGGCAGCCCAGAGGTCACCGAGTCCGTCGATGCGCTCTACTGAACTCAGATCGCTATTAAACCCGTCGACGATGTTCTGTGCCGTCTGCATACTCTGAAAGCCATACCGGTAATAGCCCTTTGCCTTTGCGTCAGGGAAGAAGAGCTTCGAGGCAGGAACTTCGAGCACCTGCTGTTTACTGCTGAGCACGTCGCACCGTTCACCGGCAGCATTTTCCGCATGGAAGCAAACGGGAATGATCCACTTCTGGTCGCCAGTTTGCTTGACGTTCGAGTTGATAAAGAAGCGGCTTTGCGTGACTTTCACCTTGCCATCGTGCGATACCCCGAAAGTCAGCATGGGAACTCCAGGCTCGGTAATGAAGCTGTCCATGATTTTATTGATGGGCTGATGGCTCACCGCGGTCTGCGCATTCCAAAAGTCCTGAGCCGTGGCATTGGCGTACATGTGCGCTTCCAGATACTTGTGTACACCCTCGCGGAACACCTGCTTCCCTTCGTAATTCTCAACCATGTGAAGAACAGCGGAAGCCTTGCCATAGCTGATGCCGTCAAACATCTGATTGATTTCATCCGGCGTATCAGCCTTGGCTCGAATGGCCCGGGTCACTCGGCCAGCGTCCAGGTTGAGCGTTGCGTTCTTGCTCTCTGCCACAACGGCTGCCATATCCCATTCCGGATGCATGGCCGCGACGGATTTGGTCTCCATCCAGGTGGCAAAGCCCTCGTTCAGCCAAATGTTATTCCACCACTCCATCGTCACCATATCTCCAAACCACTGGTGCGCCATTTCATGAGCAATGTCGATGGCAACGTGCTGCTGCTGGGCCACCGAGGCAGTTTCAGGATTCAGCAACATTGCGGTTTCACGATAGGTAATCGCGCCGAAGTTTTCCATGGCGCCGGCCTCAAAGTCGGGAATCGCGATCATATCCAGCTTCGGCATCGGGTACTTGATGCCGAAGTACTGGTCGTAAAAGTGCAGAACAAATTCAGCAGTGTGCAAAGCGTAGTGAGTGTACCGCACCTGGTCAGGCGGAGCGCAGGCACGAATTGGAACACCATCGCTCGACCCCGAAGTGCATTCAAACTTCCCGACGAGAAACGCAACCAGATAGGTGGACATTCTCGGTGTGGTTGCAAAGTGAACCGTATGCTCGTCGGGGCCGGGTCCGGGCTTGTCCGAGATCACGTTGGTATTGGAGATCGCCATGTCGCCGCGGGGCGCAACCAGAGTTACATCAAAGGTCGCCTTAAAGCCTGGCTCATCAAAACTCGGGAAGGCGCGGCGGGCATCCGTCGGCTCGAACTGCGTGACGGCATACCGATCATGTTTATGCGTAGAAAGATAAAACCCACGCAGTTGACTGTTCAGGATGCCGGTATAGCGGATGTCCAGTGTGTAGTGCCCCGGCCTGAGAGTCTGATGAAAATGGAAGGTGGTTTGTTCCTTCTTCTTGTCGTGAGTAATGGCCGGCGTCACAGTCTTCCCACCCACCTGCATCGTTACGCCCTGAAATTGAATCTGCGCCGAATTGAGCGTGATCTCCGAAGCAGGCTGCTTGACGACAACCTCAATTCTTTCCCTGCCACTGAAGGTAGCTGTTTTCATGTGCGGAGTGAGCACCAGAGTGTAATGCTCGGGCACCACAGCCGTCGGCAGTCGTTGCGCATTTGCGCATTGGGGCAGCAATACTGCGAAGAAGAGCGCTGGAAGCATGCAGATACGCAACAAAAATCGCGACCGCAGCAATAAACCAGCACGACAGGCCGAGCGACGGAAATCAGACATTTGGATCCTCAGAATTTAAAAATTGGGCAACCCCTCAAAATACTGCAAAACCCGCAAGGGCGTACACCCCGGCTGCCTCTGCCGAACCGTGAAATGTGAATGCGAGTGGAACACGCAAGGAAGCTCGCTCGACAAGGAATTGCGCCAGCAGATTGCAAAAGTAATCCTGATGGACGAGATTCATGACAATTGGCTCCAAGCCAAAACGCCTAACGCGTGGAACGAGCGTGAGGCGCTGAAAGCAATGAAGGCAGGCTAGTCAGCCTTGCTGCTTATACTGACGCAGCACGTATGGATTTGCCGCTGAGTTCGGCAGCGCGTTGTTCAGCGTAAGCCGCGGCCCCCATAAGAGCGCAACGGCTGTCCAGGATGATGTGCACCGGAGTCTTGATCAGCAGATCGCTCAGGCGGCCTTTGTCGGCAAAAGCCTGCATGAAAGTTCCCGATCGCATAGTCTTAAGAATCTTCGGCGCGATCCCGCCTCCGATATAAATTCCGCCCACGGCGAGGACCTTGAGCGCCATGTTGCCGGCTTCTGCTCCGTATGCAGAGACGAAGACTTCCAGCGTTTTGGCGCAGAGTTCATCTTTTCCGCTGTCTCCTAACTCGCCAATCACCGCATTGGGGTCTTCATGCTTAAGCCTTTCTGCCAATTCCGGTGACTCGGTCATCTTCTTCTCGTCGCGCAGAAATTCGTAAATGTTATGAATGCCGAGACCGGACACGACCCGTTCAAAACTAACCCGCCCATCCAGTTTCTTCATGAGATATCGCAGGAGTTCGACCTCCAAATCATTGCGGGCGGCAAAGTCGCAGTGGCCTCCTTCTGAGGGCATGGGAATGTGACGTCGGCCATCCCAAACCATAACGCCTTCTCCCAGGCCCGTGCCGGCAGAGACAAGAGCGCGATTTCCAACAGCACCTCGATCCCCCTCATTCAGGGTGTGAATTTGATCCGGCTTCAGCTCGGGTACGCCGTACCCATTCGCTTCGAGATCGTTGATGAGAAACACATGCGGAATTTCCAGCGCCTGAGACAGCTGATCGCTATCGAGCGTCCAAGGCAAATTGGTGAGCTTGAGCCGACCCTGCCGAACCGGGCCTGGTACGCCAAAGCATGCAGCCGTAATGCTTCCCTGTGGACACGTATCCAGGAACTTACGCACAATGGGCTCAAGACCGTCAAAACCTTGCGCGGGAAATCGCTCGTCCTGCAGGTGAACCAGGGCTCCTTGCTTAAAGTCGTACAAGGCCAGGTGCACCTTGGTACCGCCTACATCTCCAGCTAAAATCATCTTTCTATCTCCAGCCTTCCTGTCCCGTGGGCATCAGGAGGAGGCAGTAATTCAGCCGCCTGCCGGTCCAGCAGCATCAGCAGTTTGCCACTGCGTGGCTTTATCAGTTGCGAGGGAAGTGTTTCCGGGTTATAGGGCCCTTGCAGGACGCGATGCAGAGGGTCCGCCTTATCCTTGCCGGCGATGAGGAAGAAAACCTCCCGAGCCTCGACGATTACCGGCCAGGTAAGCGTGATCCGCCAATTGTACTTTTGCTGCGGGACATAATTCGCAACCACCAGGCGCATCATCTCATGCAGAGCCTCGGTGTGAGGAAACAGCGATGCAGTATGCCCATCGTCGCCCATACCAAGAGCCAGCACGTCAAAGACAGGTGCCTGTGCGCCCTCCAACCGAAATTGATTGCGAAGCTCCGATTCGTATTTCGCCGCTGCTTCTTCTGGTTCCAACTCCCCGTAGATGCGATGGATCTGCGCCTCGGGAATAGGAACATGGTCCAGGAGGGCCTCACGAGTCATGTGGAAGTTGCTGTCCGCATGATCGGGAGGAAGGCAACGTTCATCTACCCAGTAGATTTCCAGCTTTTCCCAGGGCATTTGAGCCCGGTACCGCTCAGCGGGATCGGCCAAGAGCTTGAATGTCGCTTTGGGCGTACTGCCTCCCGATATGGCAAGTCGGGCCTTTCCTCTAGTTTCTACAGCAGTGCGTACGCAGTCCAAAAAGTGCTGTGCAGCGGCGTGACTCAGCGATAGGTTATCTTCTGAAACGCGGTATTCAACGGTGTAAGACCGTGGCATTTTTGTATGCTTCCTTTATCTGTGCTGAGAGTAGGTCCTCGGCTTCGTCGCAGCAGGACTCAATCACCAGGAAAAGTCCGGCATCACCTTGGTTGCGAGGTCAACGCCGGACTATCAGTCGCAGTAACGTCAGACGTTATTCCAGCGCCTGCCGTCACGTCCAATCAGCTCTTCGGCGCATTGCGGGCCCCATGAACCACTCGGATAGTTAGGAAAACCTCCCGGCTTTGCCTTCGCCCAGGCTTGGAGCACAGGGGTCATCAGGGCCCATGTTGCTTCCACTCCATCGCGATGTGCAAACAGGGTCGCATCCCCGAGCATCGCATCCAGAAGAAGGCGTTCGTAGCCATTTGCGGAGGTGGTCCCAAATGCACTCGAGTACTGGAAGTTCATGTCAACAGGACAAACAGTCATGTCAGGGCTGGGAACCTTGGCTCCGAAGCGAAGGGAGATACCCTCATCCGGCTGGATACGCATGGTGATGAGATTGGGTTGAATCTCAGCGCAGGGGCCGGAAGTGCTACCGCCAAAAAGTAACATGGGCGGCTGTTTGAACTGGATGGTGATCTCTGTTTCACGTTTAGCGAGACGCTTGCCCGCGCGCAGGTAGATCGGAACACCGGCCCAGCGCCAGTTTTCGATTCCCAGCTTGAGGGCAACGAAAGTTTCGGTCTGCGAATTGGGGTCCACACGATCTTCCTGACGGTAGCCCTTTACAGCCTTGCCATTGATCTCGCCCGGTCCATACTGACCACGCACGGTGTCATCCATTTGGATTGGCTGAATAGCCTTCCAGACCTTGACCTTCTCGTGGCGCACGGCAGCCGCTTCGAATGAGACAGGTGGCTCCATGCAGACAAAGGACAGTAGCTCCATCATGTGATTCTGCATCACGTCGCGCAGGGCGCCGGCCTTCTCATAAAAAGGTCCGCGGCCCTCAATGCCGATGCTCTCAGCAGCGGTTATCTGGATGTGGTCAATGTAATTGCGATTCCAGATAGGCTCGAAGATCCCGTTGGCGAAGCGGAACACAAGAATGTTCTGTACGGTCTCTTTGCCAAGATAATGATCTATTCGGAAGATCTGATCCTCGTCGAGTACCTCATTCACATCAGCATTCAGAACCTTTGCACTTTCCAGGTCGTGTCCGAAGGGCTTCTCGATGATGACGCGCACCTGACTATCTTCTGACTTCGTCATGCCATGCCGGCCAAGACAGTGGAGAATATCGGAAAAATACTCAGGAGCGACTGCAAGATAGAACAGACGATTGCATTGCACGCCATATTTCGCGTCAAAAGCAGCCAGATGTTCTTTCAGTTTTTCGTAGCCTGCGTCATCATCAAAGTTCATGGGGTGGTACTGAACTTTTTCAATAAACGCAGCAAGTTTAGGATGATCCTGCTGCACGCCGCCAAATTCGACGATGCCTTCCTTCATGTTGTCAGCGAATGTCGCAGTCAAATCCCGGCGCGCAACGCCGATGATTCCCAGTTCCTCAGGCAGCAGCTCTCCCTGCTCCAGATGGAACAGAGCAGGGAGAAGCTTCCGCTTGGTAAGGTCGCCGCTGGCGCCGAAAATGACAACCACCGTCGGCGCTGGGACTCGTTCTTTGCGCTTGACTGCCGCCTGAATTTCTTCGGTTGGGATTTTGACTTCGGTGGTTGCCATGGTTGTCCTAGTCTTTCTTGACGGCGTGCCCGCCAAACTCATTACGCACGATAGCCAGCATGCGGTCAGTAAAGTTGTTTTCTTCGCGGCTGCGTATCCGGCGAATCAACGATTCAGTGATCACGGGTGCGGAGACATTGAGATCGATGGCCTCAAATACGGTCCAGCGTCCTTCACCAGAGTCCTGCACAAACGGCTCCAGCCCTTTGAGCGTGGGATTTTTCTTGAGTGCATCAGCTGTAAGGTCGAGGAGCCACGAACGAATCACCGTACCGAATCGCCACATCTCCGCAATCTCGGCAAGATTGAGGTTCATCTCTTCCTTGGCCGCCATGATCGAGAATCCCTCGGCGTAGGCCTGCATCATGCCGTACTCGATGCCATTGTGCACCATCTTGACGAAATGACCGGCACCGGCAAGCCCGGTACGGCCCCAGCCTTTGTCTTTGGCTGGCGCGAGAGTCTCCAGGACAGGGCGCAGATGTTCGACTACATCTTCATCGCCACCCACCATCATGCCGTAGCCCTCCGTGATTCCCCAAACTCCGCCGGAGGTACCTACATCCATAAATCCAAAGCCTTCCTCTTTGAGCGCTTTCGCCCGACGGATCGTATCCTTATAGTTCGAATTACCACCGTCAATGAAAATGTCGCCCTTTTGCATGAGCGGTTTCAGTTTCGCGATGGTTTCATCGACCGGATCGCCGGCAGGCACCATGAGCCATATCGCGCGTGGCGTGCTCAGGTTTTTGACAAGGTCTTCCAGTGAATTGACACCAATGGCTCCTGCGTCAGCGAGTTTCTTTACCGGAGCCTCGGCAAAGTCGAAACCTACCACTTTGTGACCGCCGCGGCGCAGCCGCTCGGCCATATTGCCCCCCATTTTTCCGAGACCGACAATTCCTATTTCCATTCCTCACTCCTTCCGTGGCTTAGCTTTTGATTCCTGCGGGTTGACGATCGCCGAGCAAGATGCCCAGCCGCTTGAGTTCTTGTTGCAGCTTTTGAGGGCCCTCATACTGCATACCTTGGATGCCCAAAGCCGAGGCTGCTGCGGCATTTTCCTTCCGGTCATCGACGAACACGGTTTCTTCCGGTGTTGAATGCATCACATCCAGCGCCAGCTTAAATATTTTGGGGTCAGGTTTGCGAAGTCCTACATACGCGGAAACCAAATACGCGGAAAAACTCTGGCCGAGACCAAAAGATTCGATGCGGTGGTCCATGAGCTCGCGCGACTCATTGCTGAGCATCGCGATCTTTACGTCATCGCGACCGGCAAGGCTGCGCACTATATCGATTGCGGTGTGCGGAAGCCACTGGGACATGTCCTTCATTCGCATGAAAAACTGCTCCCGCGTGAAGTCGCGAGGCTCATAAAAGAGCGTGTGGTCGAGGTACTCGTCCACGCTGATCTCGCCCTTTTCCCATGCGTCGTTTACGGTCTCGTGGCGGGCTTCAAACTCGTCGCGGTCAATTTGAAACTCACGAAACAAATCGGCACGCTCGGAGTGATCCCAGCCGTTCGTCAGCAGTACTCCACCAACGTCCCACAGAATTGTGCGGATTTTGGCCATGCAAAGGCTCCTAGGCTTTTGGTGTTCCAGGCATGTAATGCGCTTCGATCGCCTTCACTTTGTTGAGACGGCGGACAAATCGCTCCTCTTTTTGTTGAAATTTTGCATTGAGATAGCTCGTAACGAGATCGAATGCGAGCGCAGGACCAATGATACGCGCACCCATGACGAGAACATTCATGTCGTCATGTTCGACACCCTGATGCGCAGAATAAGTGTCGTGACACATGCAAGCTCGAATACCGGGAATTTTATTGGCGGCCACATTCACTCCAACACCGCTTCCGCAGATTAGAATTCCGCGCTCTGCACGACCTGCAAGCATAGCCTGACCGACAGCTTGTGCAAAATCGGGGTAGTCCGACGGTTCGGTGCTGTAGGCACCCAGGTCAAGAACTTCATGACCCAGGCTCTCTACAAAGTGACGCACTTCCTCTTTTAGCGGGAATCCCGCGTGATCGGCGCCGATTGCGATCTTCATCGGCTGGCTCCTGTTTTCTCGCTCCTGGCGCGCTCGATAATTGCCTTAGCGTGCGCCACGATGTTTGTCGCGGTGAAGCCGAACTTTTCCATCACGAGTGGGCCTGGAGCGGACGCGCCGAAGTGGTCAATCCCAATCACATCGCCATGCCTTCCAACGTACTTCCACCAGCCCATGGATGCACCAGCTTCCACCGCAAGCTTCGGCAGATGATCAGGGAATATGGATTGCTTGTAAGTATCACTTTGCTCTTCAAACAGCTGGAAGCTGGGCATGGAGACCACACGGGCATGGATGCCTTCCTGCTTAAGCTGTCCTGCGGCGTCAAGGACCGGCCAGAGTTCCGATCCGGCGGCTACTAGAAGCACATCGGGAGAGGAACCGCCGTCCTCAACAATGTATGCACCCTTTCCAACGCCCTCAAAGACTTTGTGCTTGTCGGGATCAAGAACGGGCAGATTCTGGCGAGAAAGTGCCATGAATGAAGGACGCTTCAATTCAAGCGCTGCTCCCCATGCCGCAGAGGTTTCATTTGCATCCGCAGGGCGGAAGTCGATGATGTAGGGTGTAGCACGGAGCGCCATCAAGTGTTCGATGGGCTGGTGAGTGGGACCATCTTCCCCAAGGCCGACTGAGTCGTGGGTGAAGACGAAGATGGAATGCGCTTTCATCAGTGCAGCCAGACGCAGGGCAGGCTTGCAGTAGTCACTGAATACGAAAAATGTGGAGCCATAGGGAATCACGCCGCCATGCACGGCCATTCCGTTCACTGCCGCGCACATTCCAAACTCACGAACGCCGTAGTAAATGTTCCTGCCTTCCGCATCGAGGTGGAAATTTGCGCTACCTTGAATGACGGTTTTTGTGGATGTGGAGAGATCAGCGGCACCGCCGATGAGTTCCGGGACGCTTTTAGAAATAGCGTTCATCACCAGATTGCCAACGCTGCGGGTTGCAATCGGCTTGCTATCGGCAGGGTATTTAGGAAGGCTGTCACGCCATCCGTCTTTCAGCTTTCCAGCATGAGTTCGAGCAAATTCAGCCGCGAGTTCCGGGAACTCCTGCTTATACTTCGCGAACAGCTCATTCCATTGCTGCTCGTACCGGGCACCTTTGGCTACAATTTCGCGCCAGTGTTTTTCTGCTTCTTCAGGCACATAGAAGGTCTTGTCTTCGGGCCAGTTGAGGTTCTTCTTTGTTTCTTTCACCCCGTCGGCACCGAGCGGCTCGCCGTGGACTTTATTTGTTCCCGCCTTTGGGCTGCCGAAACCAATCACGGTGCGGACTGCGATAATGGAGGGCTTGCCGGATTCGGCGCGAGCCGCGTCGAGCGCCTTAGAAATAGCCTCCAGGTCGTTACCGTCCTCGACGATTTGCACGTGCCAGTGATACGCCTCGAATCGCTTGAGAACATCCTCAGTAAAGGACAATTCGGTCGGTCCGTCGAGTGATATGAGATTGTCATCGTACAAATAAATCAGCTTGCCGAGACCTAGAGTTCCGGCAAGCGATGCGGCCTCATGGGAAACGCCCTCCATCAAGTCGCCGTCACCGCAGATGCCGTAGGTGTAGTGATTTACGATGTCATAGCCGGGCCGATTGTAGACAGCGGCAAGATGCTTTTCGGCGATGGCCATGCCGACTCCCATTGCGAAGCCTTGTCCAAGAGGACCCGTGGTAACTTCAACGCCGTCAGTGTCGCCATACTCTGGGTGACCAGGAGTACGCGAGTGCCATTGGCGGAACTGCCTGAGATCGTCCAGAGTGACGTTGTATCCGCTGAGATGAAGCGCGCTGTAGAGCAATGCCGATGCATGCCCATTCGATAGTACGAATCGGTCGCGGTTAGTCCATTTGGAGTGCTTTGGATTGTGCCGCATGTACTTGTGGAAGAGAAGATAAGCAATGGGCGCGTCACCGAGCGGAGCCCCAGGATGTCCACTGTTGGCCTTTTCAACCGCATCTACAGCCAGAAAACGCAAAGCGTTAATGGAAAGCTGCTGCAAATCATTCATATGAAGGTTTACCCTTTCTCGTTTCAGGTAGCATGTGGGCGGCTTTTGCCGAACCCGTGGTTTTGAGTGTCCTGTTGTGACGTTGGATGACTGAGGGGCCCGGTTGGTTACCGCTGCTCAGTTTGCCTCAGCAATCGAAACGTCAAAATTGCGGCCTTCCCAGCGAACCTCCTCCGTCCAGAAAAGAGTAAACGAGACCGTGCCCTGACGCAGATCCATCACCGGAAGGTCTGCATAGCTGATGTGGTTTCCTACCTGGTTGCTTTCTATTATTTCGCTGGTTTGCCATTCATCCTTTGTCCACAGAACTCGGAACCTCTGATTTGTTATGATGCGGAGCTTTCGTCCGGCTTGCATTTCACGAATAGCCCGATTCATCAAAAACACGTCGACAGCGGCATGGGGCCTTTCTGCACCGGCATAGCGATCAGCAACGGCATCAATACGATCGAAGACACGCCCATCGTGCGCAGACCGGAGCAGCTTCAGGTATTCAGCATGTGCCCATACCAGCGGCATTGCGGAGCCAGCTGGGTCACCGGATTTGAAAGAATTGCCTCGGAGCACGGTATCTGGTTCATCCCAGACCTGCTCCGGAAGCATTCCGCCCTCAGACGCAAAACCCTCCAAAGCAACTATGTAAGGGCGCACATCATTTCCAGCAGCCAATTCGTAATGTGCCCGCTCTCCAGTGAGAAGCGGCCAAGCGCGGCCTTGTCCCCAGCCGGTAAAGGGACTGCCGTCGGCTCCCGTTCCATAACCGTCGTAGTTGTAGCGCCGCCAGCAAGGACCATGCGGGGTATCTATTTTTAGGACGTAGTCGACCACCTTGATCGAATCCAGGATGATCGGATCATCCGCCCGGCGGATTCCATAGCGCACCAGCTCTAAAAAGCCGCCGTCGATGATTTCGCGCGCCTCAAACTCAAACGGTGTTCCGGGAGGACGATTGTTGAGCCTCAGCTTTTCTGTACCGCATGCCTCGTGAGCGTAAGGATCTCCGCACTCCGGGGGACGGATGCGCATGTAGTGCCGCTTCACTTCGGGATGCAGCACTCCGTTGTTGGTTACAGTCCAATCTTCCAGATGGGACTCAATCCAATCGGCATGCTCAACCAGCAGGGCCGCCAGCTCATCCGCACCGTGCTCGCTCACGATTTCCGATGCGCAGATCAGGCCGGCAATGACCGCGGCCAGCGTCGATGGCGAGTAGCCAGCATTTTCCTCCCATCGCTCTTGCTGGGTCACTGGAGCGTGAAGGAGCAAAAACATTGCTGCTCGCTCGACAAAACTCAGTGCGTCAAAACCTTCCAGCTTGCCGGCTTTCCAGAGCCTCCATGCCAAAACAATTGGGAACGCAACTTCGTCCAGTTGCAAGCCCGTCCAGTAGGGAGTTCCGTTGACCCAGAAGTTCTGTGCGAAGCTGCCGTCAGGCTTTTGCGTGCAGGCCAAATAGACCAGTGCGCGCAGCGCGGTCTCTTCGCGCCCGCAGGCCATCAGGGCGGATGCGCTTTGCACCATATCGCGTGTCCAGACCAGGTGATAGCCGCCGAGGTCGTCATCCCCCTTCGCGTATCCCCACGGAATGGACGCCGAAGCGATGAAGGCGCCCGCAAATGTTTTATCTTCGTGTGCCAGGACCACATTGTGGCTGATCTGCATCAGCCGACCGTAGTCACCAGAAACTGCTGCCAGATGCTTGGGACTTTCCGCGCGCTGCCATTGAGAAATGAAGCGCTCCAGATGGCGCTCAAAAGGAATGGTCAACGAGCCCATTGCAGCGGCAATCGCGGCGTGATGACCTTCGCCAAATCCGAGAGCGATGCGGAAGTCTGAAGTCCGGCATGGGGCGATCTGTCCCATCATGGCGACATTTCCATTGATGGCGGAGCCAAATTCCCACGCCATTTTGAAATCCTGATGGAGATCCTGCCAACCATCGCTGGCGCCCACATAGCCGCAACTGGCACGTATGAATCCGCCGTTTGTGATCATGGCTACGGTTGTGCTTTCAGGGGCATCGTCTTTCCAGGCGAGCAACGAGACGTTGCCTGCCACATCCACGACGCGCGCGGTGTTTCCCATGCCTCCGCCATCGATGTGGGGAGCGAGCATGGCATACACCTTGAGGCGCTCCAGAAGATCGGGACTGCCGTGATCGCCCAACTGCAGGCGCACTCTCATCAGAACCACGGGATAGTGTGGGTCGCTGATGATTTCCTTGGTAACGCTGTAGCGGCGCTGCGGGTCGTGGCCGTGCATGCGGACGCCCAGGGCATCGCTTTCGACATACTCGAAGGTATATTCCAGGTCCCGCTTGTCTTCATGAAAGAAGGTCTCACCATCGGTGATGAGCAGTTCCATGTCGCGAGTTTGGGGGCTATCGATGGTCGGATAGTAAATTTCGTTGAGAATGCCGTGTGAGACCGTGAACCAGACTCGACTGGAGGATGAGTAGGCTGTTCCTACGGTCCATTTTTCGCTGGAGGTCCAACGGGGCTCCATGCCGGGCCTTCCGAATGCGAGACCATCTCCCTCAACCCAAGAATACTGTGAACTAATATTTTTCATCGCGCGAAATGGCACTCCTGATTGCCTCGGACCAGCATATTCCTAGTCCCCTCCATTAGAGGGAATTTGTGCGAAAAAAAAGATGTGCGAATGACTCGGGAAGGAGTGGGAGGGGATCGGCGGAGAGGATTTTGGAGTCGTAAAGGGATAAAATCCGGTTGGGGCGGAAGCGGAATGGAAGGGATTCGCAGCCTTCTACCGATTCAGCGCATCCATTTATAGAGAGCGCAAGGACGGGCTCACGAGGAGTCCGGATTCGAATTTGAGTTCTGTCTACATCTTTCCGCTAAACCAATCACTCACGAAGGAGAACGACTTTGGCTTACGAACTGCCCAAACTGCCCTATGACTATGCGGGTCTGGAGCCTCACATTGACGAGGCGACGATGAAACTGCACCACGACAAGCATCACCAAGCTTATGTGAACAACCTGAACGCAGCGATTGAGAAGCATCCAGAGCTGGCTCATCACTCGCCGGAGGATCTGATCCGTCACTTGAACACGATTCCGGAGGATATTCGGACGGCGGTGCGGAACAATGGCGGCGGGCATGTGAACCACACGATGTTCTGGACGATCATGAAGCCCAATGGCGGGGGCGCTCCGACCGGGGCGATTGCCGAGCAAATCAACAGGGATTTTGGCAGCTTTGAGGCCTTTAAGGAGGCGTTCAACGGCGCGGCGGCCAAGCAGTTCGGCTCTGGCTGGGGCTGGCTGGTGTGGGACGGGAAGCTGAAGATTGTGACCACGGCCAACCAGGACAACCCGCTGACCAACGGCCACTTCCCGATCCTGGGCAATGACGTGTGGGAGCACGCCTACTACCTGAAGTACCAGAACAAGCGGCCGGATTACCTGGCGGCATGGTGGAACACGGTGAACTGGGACGAGGTGAACAAGCGGTTTGAGAAGGCGCGCCAGAAGTAAGGGCGGCGCGGCTCGACCGGCTTGAGCGCCCCTGTCCGCCGATGCGGGCAGGGGCGTTTTGTATGGCAGGACCCGCAGCTTTTTGGGCGGAATTGCGTTTGTACGGATAAGACGTGGTTGAGAAAGGGGACGGCCTGATGCGTGGATGGCTTCCTGTATTGCTATTGAGTGTGAGTTTGCCGGCATTTGGGCAGAGCGTGGCGCTGCCTACTGGGCAGTCGCAGTTCACCATTACCCAGAATGGGAAGACGGTGGGCCATACGGAGTCGAACATTGAGCGGCTTTCGAACGGCTACTCGATTGAGTCGCATGGCGAGATGGGGGTGGGTAATTTTCACTACTCCTTTACGAGCCAGAACCGGCTGGACCCGATGTTGAACGTGGTGCAGGACCGGATTACCGGGACGGTGAACGGCAAGGAAGCCAGCTTTGACGTGAACACCAGCTCGGACGGACGGCAGTTCCTGATCCGCGCCCAGGGGGGCGGCAAGAACGAGAGCAATACCCTTACGCGGCACCAGAATCTGGTGGTGGTTCCGGACTTTGACGCGGCGGCCTATGTGGAGATGGTTCATTTTGCGATGGCCCAGCCGCAATACTCATGGGTGCTGCTGCCGAAGGGGAACGGAATCCTTGTGCCGTGCGGCTACGTGAACAAGCCGGAGGTGCAGGGGCGGCTGTATGGCCGTCCGGAGACGATTCGGCATACGACGGTGATCATCAGCGCACAGAATGCAGTGAGCATCGAGCTGTACTACACGACGGACGGGACGCTGATGGAAGCCGACCTGCCGCAGGAGAATTTCTTTGTGGTGCGGAACGGGTTTGAACTGGTGAACCGGCCGGCTTCGACGGCGCCCCATGTGGGGACGGCGCAGCCCCAGCAGGGCGGACAGCCTCAGCAGGGCGGACAGCCTCAGCAGTAGGTGCCGGCTCCCGTGGGCGGCGTAAAGGCTTTTCAGCACAGAGGACACAGAGAGCTCAGAGGAAAGCCACAGAGGGATTGGGTGTGGATGCTGCGCGGAAGGAAATTTTCCCACCCCACCCAAGCGAAGCCTGGATTGACCACCGGTAGAGTTTCATTTCACTCGATGGCTCAAAAAAGGAGCTTCGATACACCCCTCTTTTTTGCGGGTAAGTTGTTGATTATATGGGACAGGTTAGCCCTCTAAGAATGGCTTGCCCCCCTTGTTTTTGTGGGTATCTTGTTGATTCTATGGGATAGGTTAACCCTCTAACATCGAGAAGCGCTCCGAAATGGGAAATGCCGGGTTTGTCTTCCACGCCCTGCGGGAGGGTATGCCAGTCCCTCCCGCTTCAGCCATTGCCGGAGGGATGGCAAACGGCCCGCCCAGACCGTTTGCACCCTCTATTTCTATCGTAGCGATTTTGGGGTGAATTCCCGGCACATTTCCTGTGGATGGAGTGAGGATTGGAATTGAGTCAGGACTGTTGGGAATGCGGGTAGTGGCGGCCCGACTGCGAGAGAGTCTAATGAATGTTAGACTCTGCGTGTGGAGGCACCTGCATGCTGAAGCTGAAATTGACCACGATTGGAAGCTCGGTGGGAGTGATTCTGCCCAAGGAAGCGCTTGCGCGCCTCAAGGTGGGCAAGGGGGACTCGATTTTCCTGACGGAAGAGAAGGATGGCTTTCGGATTACCCCGTTTGACCCTGAGTTTGAGAAGACGATGGAGGCTGCCCGAAAGGTGATGAAGCGGCGGAGGAACGCACTGCGCGAGCTTGCGAAGTGAGCACCTGTGCGTGGGTTTGGATTTCCCTGAAGGCGGTACTGGCGATCCATGATGAGCAAATCTCCGAGCATGGGGGACCGGGCGGTGTTCGGGACCTGGGGGTGGTGGAATCTGCTGTAGCGCGTCCCATGCACCTGATGGCTTATGGCGAACCGGATGCGGCTGCGATTGCCGCTGCGTATACATTTGAGCTCTGCCGGAATCATGGTTTTGTGGATGGCAACAAGCGAACAGCCTATGTGGTGGCGGAAACGTTTCTGGTTTTGAACGGGTATGCAATGGACGCACCCGATGAGGCGGTGGTGGAGACGATGCTGGCGGTGGCATCGGGGAGCATGAGCGAGGAGGAACTGGTGGAGTGGTTCCGATTGTTCTTGCGGTGATGGGGTGGTTTGCCGGGCGGTTCAACGGGCGTTGCGGCGGGCGTGAATCTTTCGTTAGAGGCTTGTGAGAACGATGTGGCCCGGCGTGCCACAATTGGGTTGTGCCGTTGCTTGAGCTGGTTCCGGATGCTGTTGGGGAGTTGAGTCGCGCGTCCCTTGGGTGGGATGCGTGCGTGGAGATGCTTGCGGGTTATGCCCAGTCGGAGACGGGGCGGGCGTGGCTTCGGGCGCTGGTTCCTTCTACCAATTTGGATTGGATTGGGCGGCAGCATGCGCTGGTGGAAGAGGCGAGGCTGCTGCTGGTGAGCGGCGTGGCGCCGGCGGTGGGCGCGTTGTTTGACGCGACCGAGGTGGTGATGCGGGCTCGGCTGGAAGGCTCAGCGCTGGAGCCGGACGAGATGAAGAGCGTGGCGGCGCTGGCGGAGCAGATTGCGGCGTGGGCTGCTTTTCTGAAACAAGATGACAAGGGTTTGCGGGGCGCGGCTGCGGATTTTGATGTGGCGTTTGGGCGGGCCGGCGCGGCGGTTGTGGATGGGGCTGCGGGTGCTGGTTCGGCTGGTGACTTGCCGGAGCTGACGGCTGCGGCGGCCGGGGTGCTGGCGGTGGATTTGATGCCGCTGGTGGAGGGCATCCGCGGAAAGCTGCTGCCGGATGGGAGTCTGGCGGATGATGCTTCTCCTGATTTGAAGCGGATTCGGCGTGAGATGGAGCGGCAGCAGCGGGCGATTGAGCAGAGCCTGCAGGGCGCGCTGCGGCGGTTTACCGATAGCGGGAGCACGCAGGAGTCGCTGATTACGATTCGGGGCGAGCGGTTCGTGATTCCGGTGAAGGCGGAGTGGAAGCGGCGGGTTCCGGGGGTGGTGCACGGGTCGAGCAGCAGCGGGCAGACGGTGTTTGTGGAGCCGCTGGAGACGATTGAGCTGAACAACGACCTGGTGCGGCTGCTGGAGGAGGAACAGGCGGAGATCCACCGGATTTACAAAGCGATGACGCGGCAGGTAGGGCAGTTCGCGGAGCCGATTCTTGGTGGGGCGAGGGTGCTGGCGGAGCTGGATACGGTGTTGGCTCGGGCTCGGTTTGGGTTGGAGTTCTCCGGGATTAGACCGCTGATGTCCGGGAGTGCATCTGATCCCACCCTGGCTCCTCCGCTGCGCTCCGTTCGCGAGGATGGGGCACCCCGGGATTTTTCTGGGGAAGGCTTCGTTCTGAAGGGGGCCCGGCATCCGGTGCTGGAGCGGCGGTTGCGGGGCGAGGGCGGGAAGGTGGTTCCGGTAAGCGTGGCGCTGGATGGTGCGCACCGGCAGATGATTATCAGCGGACCGAATACGGGCGGGAAGACGGTGACGCTGAAGACGGTAGCAATGCTGGCGATGATGGGGCAGGCCGGGGTTCCGGTGACGGCGGAAGAGGCGCGGCTGCCGGTGCTGCGGGCTTTTCTGGTCGATATTGGAGATGCGCAGTCGATTGAACAGAATTTGTCTACGTTTTCGTCGCACATTGTTCGGCTGAATGCGATTGCCGAGGCTGCCGGGCCGGAGACGCTGGTGCTGCTGGACGAGGTGGGGTCGGCGACTGATCCGGAGGAGGGTGCGGCGCTGGCGGTGGCGGTGGCGGAGTTCTTTTTGCGGCGGCGGGCGTGGACGGTGATTTCGACGCACCACACTTCACTGAAAATTTATGCGGAGACAACGCCGGGGGTGGTGAACGCGGCGGTGGGCTTTGACGAGCGGACGATGGCGCCGACGTATGTGCTGCGGCAGGGGGTTCCGGGAGCGAGCGCCGGGATTAATATTGCGGAGCGGCTGGGGCTGCGGGCGGAGATGGTGGCGGGTGCCCGTGAGCGGCTTTCGACACAGGCGCTGGATATTGGGCGGTTTCTGGACAGGATGCACGAGCAGCTGGCGGCGCTGGAGGTGGAGCGCGGGCGTGTGCAGGCGCTGGAGGCGGAGCTTCGGCGGGAGAGGGCGAAGCTGGAGGTAGAGGGCCTGAAGGAGTGGCGCGCGAAGGTGAAGGAGCTGGAGCGGCAGGTGGAGGGGCTGCTGAAGGATCTGGACCATCGGGTGCGGGAAACGGTGAAGGGGCTGGATGACAAGGCGGCGCAGCAGAAGCTGACGAAGCAGGGGGAGCGGCGGGTGGCGCAGTTGCGGAGGGAGTTCAGCGAGAGCTTTAACTCGGCGGTGGTGGCGCAGCATTCGGGCGCGGCGCGGGGGGATGCGAATGCGACTCCGCATGTGGTGAAGGATGTGGCACCGGGGGACGTGGTGAAGCTGCGGAAGCTTGGGCAGACGGCGACGGTGCAGCGGCAGATTGATGGCGAGAATTTTGAAGTGGCGGTGGGTCCGATGAAGATGCGGGTTCGCCGGGATGAGATTGCGGAGGTGTTGCGCGGCAAGGACGCGGCTGTCGCAGGCGCCGGAGATTGGAAGGCTCAGGCGGCTCGGTTGAGGTCGAAGGGTGTGACGGTGCAGATGGCTGATCCTGATCCGGTGGTGAGCTGGGAGGTTAACGTGATTGGGAAGACGGCGGATGAGGCTCGGGATGAGGTGGAGCGATTTCTGGATCAGGCATTTCTGGCGGGGCTTCCTCGGATACGGGTGGTGCATGGGACGGGGATGGGCGTGCTGCGGCGGACGCTGCGGGAGTGGCTGAAGCGGCATCCGCAGGTGGGGAGTGTGACGGAGCCACCGTATAACGAAGGTGGGCAGGGGGCAACGGTGGTGGAGCTGCGGTATTGATGAGGTGGTAGCGGGTGGTTATGGGGTGAAGTCTGGCGCTGCCGGGGTGGATTTCAGGGGACGTGCAGAGTTGCGGAAGGTGCGGCTGGGAGTGCTAGGATGGGTCGCACGGGAGGCGGGAAGCATGGTTCGAATTATTACCGTCGAGCGGGAGTATGGGAGCCTGGGCGCGACGTATGCGCACATGCTGGCGAATCGGCTGGGATGGAAGCTGATTGACGACTGCCTGATCGAGGAGATTGCGCAGAAGGCGGGCGTGGAGAAGAGCACGGTGCGGCAGTGCGACGAGCGTCTGGACCCGTGGTTTTACCGGTTTGGGAAGGCCTTCTGGCATGGGTCGCTGGAGCGGTTGCCGGTTCCTCAGTCGGATACGTTTGACAGCGAGCGGATGGTGGATCACGTGCGGGAGGCGTTGGAGGCGCGCGCGCGGGAGGGCCAGTGTGTGGTGGTGGGCCGGGGTGCGGCGTGTCTGCTGCGGGCGACTCCGGGGAGTTTTCATGTGTTTGTGCATGCTTCGATGCCGCGGCGGGTGAAGTGGTTCGCGGAGCAGTTTCCGGAGCAGGCAGCAAGTGCCGAGGCGGAGATTCTGGCTACGGACCGGCGGCGGGCGGCTTATATCCGGCGGTATTATGACGTGGAGTGGACAGATTACCGGCTGTATCACCTGATGATGAACAACTGCATGGGATTTGAGGCGATGGTGGAGGCGACGATCCAGGCAGCTGGGCTGGGTATACGGGAGAAGCTGGACCAGCAGGCGGTTTAGTGGAGGTTTGAGGTAGAAAAGAAGGCCGCCCGGGTGGGCGGCCTTTGAGTTTGGGTTCGGGAGCGGCCATGCCGTTCCCCAAAAGTTGGAATTTAGAAAACGAACTTTCCTGTGAGTGCGACGACACGAGCCGGAGCCGGATCGCCATCTGCATTGGCAGGGGTGAGGACGTTGGTGACCACGCCGAAACCGCCGCTGGAGAAGTTACCGGAGGGCGCCGAGAAGTTGGTATGGTTGAAGACGTTCTGGGCGATCATACCGATTTGCACATAACGTCCACTTCCGCTTCCGAGGTAGAAGTTCTTCAGCAGGCTTGCATCGGTGTAGTTTTCTCCAGGTCCGGCGAAGTAATTTCGCTTGGTGTTGCCAAAGGTGCCGAGCGGTTCCGGACTGAAGACTGAGGTGTTGAACGCGTAAAGGTTATGCGCGC
>JBMFWD010000045.1:0-24884 GCA_049965615.1 Acidobacteriaceae bacterium | reverse complement strand
CGGCGAAGCCGCGATTGCCTGGACGGCCAGTCCTATGTACCTTCGCTCCAGCTGGCGAGGTACTCTTCCTGCTCGGGGGTGAGGCGGTCGATGCCGATGCCCATGGTTTCGAGCTTGAGGCGTGCGACGCGCTTATCGAGTTCCTGCGGAACGGAGTAGACCTTCTTTTCGAGGCTGGCATGGTTCTTGACCAGAAACTCCGCGGAGAGCGCCTGGTTGGCGAAGCTCATGTCCATTACAGAGGCGGGGTGACCTTCGGCTGCGGCCAGATTGATGAGGCGACCTTCGCCGAGGAGGTAGACCTTGCGGCCGTCGCGGAGGTTGTACTCGTCGACGAACTCGCGGGTCTGGCGCTTGGAGGAGGACATTTTCTCGAGCGCGGGGATGTCGATTTCGACGTTGAAGTGGCCGGAGTTGCAGACGATGGCTCCGTTTCTCATGACATCAAAGTGCTCCTGACGGATGACGCCCTTGTCGCCGGTGACGGTGCAGAAGATGTCGCCGATCTTGGCGGCTTCGACCATGGTCATGACGCGGAATCCATCCATGACGGCCTCGAGGGCGCGGGTGGGATCGACTTCCGTGACGATGACGTTGGCGCCCATGCCGCGAGCGCGCATGGCGAGACCGCGTCCGCACCAGCCGTAGCCGGCAACGACGAACTTGGAGCCCGCGATGAGGGTGTTGGTGCTGCGGATGATGCCGTCGATGGTCGACTGGCCAGTGCCGTAGCGGTTGTCAAACATGTGCTTGGTAAGCGCGTCATTGACAGCAACTACGGGGAAGGTGAGGACGCCTTCCTTGGCCATGGCGTGGAGGCGGATGACGCCGGTGGTGGTTTCCTCGGTGCCACCGATGACACCTTCGAGAGCGTCGCGGCGCTTGGTGTGGAGGATGGTGACCAGATCGCAGCCGTCGTCCATGGTGATGTGCGGCTTGTGGTCGATGGCCGACATGATGTGCTGGTAATAGGTGTCGTTATCCTCGCCCTTGATGGAGTAGGTCTGGATGTTGAAGTCACGGGCCAGCGAGGCGGCTACGTCGTCCTGCGTGGAGAGCGGGTTGGAGGCGCAGAGGGCGACGTCGGCTCCGCCGTCGCGGAGGGTGATCATCAGATTGGCCGTCTCGGTGGTGACGTGGAGGCATGCCGCAACGCGGAGACCCTTGAGAGGCTGGTTCTTGATGAAGTCCTTGCGAATGCTCTGGAGCACGGGCATGGACTGATTCGCCCATTCGATGCGCTTGCGTCCCTGGTCGGCCAGCGCCAGATCTTTAACGTGATGCGGAGTTGCGATAGATGTAGTTGCCATAAGTTCCTATTTTAGACACGCAGACCAGGATGGGGATGGCTCGCGCAGTCAATTTCCTTCCATAGTGACGATACCATTCGAGGTGCGGGGCATCGCAGCAGAAAGCAGCGAATGGGACCGTTTTGTGCGGTGAGTAGAGGATTTCGGGGTCTGATTTTGACGAAAATTCAGACTGAGATGCCGGATTTTACGAGGAATTGGTGCAACTTGGCCGTTCCGAGAGGAATTCACCAGATATTTGCACCAGGGCCGGGATTGGGCTCGTCGAGGTCCGGGGAAGCTGATTCGAGAGCGAGTAACTGCTTTTTGCGGTGGATGCCCCATCGATAGCCGGTGAGCTTGTCGTCGCTGCCGATGACGCGGTGGCAGGGGATGAGCAGTGCCGCGGGATTGGAGGCGCAGGCGCGGGCTACGGCGCGGACGGCTGTTGGTTGGTGGATGGCCCGGGCGAGCTCGGCGTAGGAGCGGGTCTGGCCAGCGGGGATGCGGCGGAGGGCTTCCCAGACGCGCATCTGGAAGGCGGTGGCGCGGAGGTCGAGGGGAAGATCGACGAGGCTGGAGGGGTTTTCGCGGCAGGCTGTGGCGATCGCGGCGATTTGTGGGGCGAGGCCGGGGTCTTCCATGAGAGTGGCTGCCGGGAAGCGCTGGCGAAGGTCGTCGATGAGGGGATCCGGATGGTCGCCGAGGGCGACGGCGCAGAAGCCGCGATCGGTGCGGGCGATGAGGAGCATTCCCAGAGGTGACGGCCCTGTAGAGTAACGGATGGTCTGATTGCGGCCTTTGCGGCGGTAGTCTCCTGGTGACATGCCGAGGTTGGATGGCGCGGACTCGTAGGCGCGGCTGGAGGCGGAGTATCCGGCGGTGTAGAGAGAGTCGGTGGTGCTTTTTGAGCCCGATTGGAGTTCGGCGCGCAGGGCGGCGGCGCGAGCCTGACGCTGGTATTGCGCGGGTGTGAGGCCGACGGTGCGGCGGAAGATGCGCTGGGCGGTGAAGGGGCTAAGGCGGATGAGGTGGCCGAGTTCGGCGAGGGATACATGGCGGTCGCGGCTCTGATTGAGGAACGCGGCCATGGTCTGGGCGAGGCGCGCGTCGGAGGGAGGGTCCTCAGGCTGGCAGCGTTTGCAGGGGCGGAAGCCTGCTGCGCGGGCGGCTGCCGGGGTGGCAAAAAAGAGGACGTTGTCGCGGGCCGGGGTGCGGCTGGGGCATCCGCAGCGGCAGAAGATGCCGGTGGAGGTGACCGCGTAGACGAAGTGGCGGATAGCGGGGTCGCGGGCGAGTACCGCTGCCCAGGCGCGGTCTGGCTGGACATTGGGGGGTGAGACCGGAACTGGAGGGGCGGTAGAGGCCGCTGGCATGGGTGCAATCTCCTGACGATTGCAAGGGTACGCGGATTGGCGGGTAAGGGCTATCCGGGACTTGCCGTCAAAGTGCCGGCGGCAAGCCCCGCGGTTCGGCTTTACTTCTTGAGTTCTTTGAGGGCGGCCAGAACCTCTTCGGCATGGCCTTCCGGCTTTACCTTGGGGAAGATTTTGAGCAGCTTCTGGTCGGGGCCGATGACGAAGGTCGTCCGCTCGATGCCGCGGACTTTCTTGCCATACATGTTTTTTTCTTTCATAACGCCAAATTGGTTGCAGACGACTTCGTCTGGGTCGGCGAGGAGGGTGTAGGGCAGGTCGTACTTTTCCTTGAATTTCTTCTGTGCTTTGACGGTGTCGCGCGAGATGCCGAGGACAACGACGCCAGCTTTCTGAAGCTTCTTGAAGTGGTCGCGGAAGCCGCAGGCCTCGATGGTGCAGCCCGGAGTGTCGGCGCGGGGGTAGAAAAACAGCACGACCGGTGTTCCGGCGTAGTCTTTTAAGCGGACTGTCTGGCCTTCTTCATCCTGCAGAACAAAGTCGGCAACCTTGTCATTGATCTCCATGGAATTTCTTCTCCTCAAACCCGCTATGCGCGAGAGAATCCTATTGCTAGTAGATTGTTTCTTAGCTGGTATCAGGATGTCACGGTCCACCCATTCACGATGTCACATTGGGCGCGCGCTGCTGTTTGCTCTTATCGCAACAGGCGCGATTTCTGTTGCCGTGGCGCAGGATGTGTCCTCATCCGGTTCTTCGACGCATTTGCGGTCTCTGGCGGTCTATGAGTACCTGGGCAGCTATCAGAAGCCTACCCGGAGCCGGCTGGTGCCGGTGGCCATCTGGGATGGGACGCAGTTTCAGCCGGGCAGTCTTTATCTTGCCGATCCGACGCCGCTTTCTGTGAAGGCGGGAACGCTGTATGAGCTGATGCAGGACGGCAACGGAGTGGGTCAGGTGGAGGTGATGCAAGCCGAGCAGGTTGGCGACGGATGGATCGGGCTGGGCAAGTATCTGCCGAATCCGCCGGCCGGGCCGAAATTCAAGTTACCGGCGAGTCTCACGGCGAAGGCCAAGTTCGAATCGGACAAGCCGCATTTTGCCTATAAGCCTCCGGCCAGCACGGGTGTGGCGGGTGGCAAAGCCGAGGCGAGCAAAGGCGGGCCGGTTCGCGAGGGTTCGGGTGCGGAATCAGGCAGGCCTACGCTTGAGAATCGTCCGGAGTTGACTCCGGGGCCTTCGGATGCGAGTGCGACCACACCCTCTGAGGAGGGCCGGCCTGTTCTTCATCAGCCTGAGGCAAACTCGCAGACAGCTCCGCCGACGCTGCATCGGCGCACCGAGGCGCAGCAGCTTGGCTCGCAGGCGGCACCGCCGAGCGGGCGGCCGATTCTGGGCTACAACACGCATGCCGCGAGTCCCGTGACCCAGTTGAAGCAGGATGCTCTGACCGGTCATCCGCCGGAGGTGCATGAGATGGTTGCGATTTCGGATGTGGATGGTACGACGGACCATTCGTACGCATGGGAGTGGTCGAGTCCGGGCGACAAGGCTGCGGCGCTCAAGAAAGTGGAGGCGCTGGCGTTGCAGTACCTGACGACGGCCAAGCCGAGTGATTCCACCAACACGGAAACTAAGGCGGAGGGCAAGGCTGCGCAGGTGAAAAGGCATCGGGGGCGCGCGGAGAAGTCTTCGCCGGTGGCCGCTCCGCAGCCGGTGACGCTGACCGATGAGCAGTTTCATGCTTTTGAATTGGATTTTGGCTCCGGGCCTGTGTATGTGTTTTCGGCGCGGACGAGCGCGCCGGAAGAGTCGACGACCTACATCACGCTGATCGCACAGCCGGATTTCGCGGGTGGGATCATTCCGCTTTACAAGAGCATTACACCGGCGCAGCTGCTGGATTATGAGCCTCGCCTGAAGCTGGTGGATGCGGTGGATGCTACGGGCAGTGGTCGTGCGGATTTGCTCTTCGATGTGATCCGGCGCAGGAGCCGCGAATTTGCTTTGTTCAGCGTGCAGAATGGCCAGGCGCAGGAAGTGTTTTACACGGGGCAGCAGTAGGTTGGTGAGCATTGCATAAAGGAAAACCCCGGCATGTTGAGGATGCCGGGGTTTCGCTTTTCGTTGTGGTTGAGGTTGCTCTAGTGGGTCAGGACGGGCTCCAAGGACTCGTCTGAGATGTCCACGAGCTGCTCGGGGAAGTAGGCGTTGAGCAGGTACTGTTCGATCATGCGCTGGGTGTTGAAGAAGGAACCGTTGAGCGCGATGGCCGAGCGCATGATGCGGTGCCAGCGCTCGTGATCCTTGTAGTAGGTGGGCAGGATGACCTGTTCGAGGTGCTCGTAGAGCGATGCGGCCTCGCCGCCTTCGTCTTCGCGATCTTCAATGGCCCAACCGGTGACGCCTTCGATCCAGCCCTCGATCCACCAGCCGTCGAGGATGCTGAGGCTGGGGACGCCGTTGATGGCGGCCTTCATGCCACTGGTGCCGGAGGCTTCGTAGGGGCGCTTGGGGGTGTTGAGCCAGAGGTCCACGCCCTGGGTGAGGAGCGCGCCGAGCTCCCAGTTGTAGTTTTCGAGGTAGACGATCTTGAGCGTATCCGAGTCGAGCTCGCGGGCCAGTTCGATAACGCGCTTGATTTTTGCCTTTCCAGGCTGGTCGGCCGGATGGGCTTTTCCGCTGTAAAGGACCTGCAAGCCGCCGTGGTCGCGGGCGAGCCGGACGAGGCGTTCGGGGTCATGGAAGAAGAGGTCGGCACGCTTGTACGTGGCGGCGCGGCGCGCAAAGCCGATGGTAAAGACGTTCTCTTCAAGGCGGATTCCGCTGCGTTCTTCCACGGCCTGGATGAGGCGCCGCTTGGCGGCCATGTGTGCCTGGTGAATCTGCTCGCCGTCAATGTCGATGGCATAGCGGAGGGTTACGTTGTCCTGGCGCCAGCGCGGCATGTGCTGGTCGAATATCTCCTTCATTTCGTCTGAGGTCCAGGTGCCGGCGTGAATGCCGTTGGTGATGGCGGAGATTTGATACTCGGGGAACATGGCACGGGAAACCTTGCCGTGCTGCATGGCGACGCCATTGACGAAGCGCGAGAAGCGGAGGGCCACGTAGGTCATGTTGAGGAGGCCGTCGTGGAAGCCGCCTGTGCGCTCGACGAGATTGGTCCGTTCGATACCGAGAATACGCTCGGCCTGTTCGCGGGAGAACCGGTCGTGTCCGGCTGGGACCGGAGTGTGGGTCGTGAAGACGCAGCGTTCCCTGACGGCTTTGAAGTCGTCTTCGGTTGCGGTATCGAGGGACCGGCCGCCGAGCCGGTGCTCGAGCGCGGCGACGGTGAGCAGCGCGGCGTGGCCTTCATTCATGTGGAAGACGACCGGATCGTAGCCGAGCGCATTGAGGATGCGCGGACCGCCGAGACCGAGGACCGCTTCCTGGCGGAGGCGATAGTCGCCGTCACCGCCGTAGAGGTGGTCGGTCAGTTTCCTGTCCTCGGGGTGGTTTTCCTCGATATCAGTGTCGAGCATGTAGATGGGAATGGTGTGCCCGGTGGCGCCATGAACGTCAAATCGAAGGGTTCGAATGGTCACGGGACGACCCTCGATGGCGATGGTGACTTTCGGCTCTTCGACGGCGAGCTTTTCTTCCGGATGCCAGGGCTGCGCGGATTCGGTTTGATTCCCTTCCTCATCCAGATGCTGGCGGTAGTATCCCTTGCGGTGGAGCAGGGTTACGGCGACCAGATTGAGTGCGAGGTCTGCGGCCGACCGCAGAGTGTCTCCGGCAAGGACGCCGAGGCCGCCGCTGTAGGTCGGCATATCCGGGCGAATCGCAATCTCCATGGAGAAGTAAGCAACGGTGCCTTCTTCAGGCAGCCGGGAAAGAGGGGAGCTCATTTGGCGATTCAGCGCAGTCATAGATAAAGCAAATCTCCTCAGGCCTGGGGGTAAAGAACACCCTCTCTGCAGGCTCGTTTATCCATCTATTCGGGCTTTCGGACAGCGCCCGCATCAGGGATCATATTTGGCCACGATGCATCCAGTGTTTCTGGCTAGCGTCTACCGGTTTGCATGCAATCGTGACTTTCTCTCTTTTATCATTGCTCACCTGAGGATTCGAGATGGAATGGATCGTCTGCCCCAGGGGATTGCATGTCATCGAATGTCCAAAGCATGGGCTCCTGCCGATGCCCGACAGCGGTAAATGTCTGCATCTATGGAAGTTTTCTCCCGATACCCCACTTTGAGAGCATCGGCGAAAGCCGCCGCATCTTTAGACCTCACCAAGTTGAGCGTGCACCCGCCGAAACCGCCTCCGGTGAGCCTGGCGCCGATACATTCCGGCTGCTTGAGCGCAAGTTCCACGAGAATATCGGCTTCCGGGCAACTGGCCTCAAAATCGTCGCGGTAGCTGGCGTGCGCTGCTACGAGGAGTTCGCCGAATGTTTTCAGGTCCCCTGCATCGAGCGCTGCCGCTGCCTCCACGGTTCGCTTGTTTTCGCTGATGATGTGGCGGCAGCGTTTATAGACGTTCTCGGCCACCCTGTTTTTGACCTGTTCCAGTTCTTCGAGCGTCGCATCGCGCAGAGCGTGGATGTTGGAGTTCTGCTGGTGAAGGATATCGGTACCTTCGGCGACCTCGGCCCGTCGAATTTTATAGGCTCCATCGGCATGCGAGTGTTTGACCATGGTGTTGATGAGGACGAACTCGACTTCGTGGGGCAGGGGCGCGAGGTGGTATTCGAGACTACGGCAGTCGAGCAGGAGCGCATGGTCTTCGGCTCCGCAAGCGGATACGAACTGATCCATGATGCCAACCGGAGCGCCGACGTACTGGTTTTCGGCTTTCTGGCAGAGTTTTGCGATCTCGGGTCCGGACCAGGTTTTTCCCGCCAGATGCAGCAAGGCCAGGGCGGTTGCGACTTCAATGGAGGCCGAGGAACTGAGTCCTGCTCCAAGGGGTACATCGCCTGTAATGCTCATGGAAAAGGCTGGAACCTGGATTCCGGCCTGCTGGAGCATGGCGAGCACGCCGAGCAGGTAGTCTTCCCATTGGCCGTTGCCGCGGCTGGGGAGCGTGGCGAGATCGACGCGGGCTTCCTTTTCGAAGTTTGTTGAATAGAGGACCGCTTGTCCGTCGGTTCTTGGAGTGACAGCAACGGTGGTGGTGAGATTAATTGCGGCGGGGAATACAAATCCCTCTGCGTAGTCGGTATGTTCTCCGATGAGATTGACTCTGCCGGGCGCGCGGAACAGCGCGGGCCTTGCGCCAAAACGCTCCTGATGCAGAGCGATGAATTCGTTTACATTCCCCATCGCGACTTTCCGACCCCCAAGAATCTGAATACGTCAAAGTTCGATTGTACGGCTGAACAACTTATTGTCCCACACTGGCCATAGCTACCGATATGGCAGATTGCAGCCTGGACCAGATGGCATCCATCCACAGGCGATGCTCCTGCTTCATCAGCACCGAGCGGAGGCATGTTACCACTCCGCTGGAACCTTGCGCATCCAAACCATTCCAGGCGTCATGGCCGAACAGATTTACCGGCAGTTGTACCAGTGCCAGGTGCAGATCCTGCCGCGCGGCTTGCTCGAAGGCGGCCCGCGCCCGCGCTGACGATTCTTCGGCATTTTTACCGCGGAGCGCCCATACGACGATGTCGAGTTCCGGCAGCAGAGGCGCGATCGCGTATGGGCTTGCCTGCAGCCTCCGATGGAGTTCCAGCGCGGCCTCGCGGCCGGCTTCGAGCCCCTGGGCGAACTCGCCGCCGGGCACCAGCGGCAACAGGCGCTGGGTGGCCCAGAGCGCCACGGCCGAGGCTCCGGCGCGTGAGCACTCGAGGCTGATTTCGCCGAGGTGGAGATCGGTGGAAGTGAAGTACGTATAGGGAGAGTCGTGCTTGTAAAACCTGCCCACGGAGGGATCGCGGAAGAGCACGCAGCCGCAGCCGTAAGGCTGGAGCCCGTGCTTGTGCGGGTCAATCACGATGGAGTCGGCTTTGCCAGCCGCGTCATAGTGCCTTCGTGCTTCCGCGCCCAGATTTTGCGCCAGCGTAAAGTAGCCGCCATAGGCTGCGTCGACATGCACACGGAAGCCGTAGCGGTCGCGCAATTTGAGCACCTCTGCCAGGGGATCAACCGCGCCCAGCGCGGTGGTGCCGAGAGTAACTACCACGGTTCCAATATCGCTTTGTCGCAAACTGGTTTCCAGCGCGGCGAGGTCCATCCGGCCTTGCGTGTCTGCCGGAATCTCCACGCACTCCAAGCCGAGCACTGCGCTGATGCGGCTGTGGGTGTAGTGGGCCTGAGCCGAGGCCGCGATTCGCCTGCCCGGTGCGGTTTGGCCCGCCACCCAGAGCGCTTCGAGGTTGGCGAAGGTGCCGCCGCTGGTCAGGTGCCCGAGGAATGCCCTCCATCCGAAGATGCCGGCGATTTCGGTGACGGCTTCCAGTTCCATGGCGGAACTTGCGCGGCCGCCGTCGCGTGCGTGATTGTTGGGGTTGACGGCCATGGCCATGGCATAAGCAGCGTGCGCCACCGGATGGGGCGGCTTGAGCATTTGCCCGGCGTAGAGCGGATGGAAATAGGGATAGTTGTCTGCCATGCGCGCGGCGGTTTCCGCCAGAACGTCGCTGATGCGCGCGGCTCCGGGTGGTGTGTGTGCGGGGCCTTCCGGCAAGTCGAACCCATCCGATAGATTGCGCAGCGCGGCGGTTACAAATTCTCCGATTGCCGCCAAATCCGGTTTCGCCATGGACTCAGAATATAGGCTTTCGCTGCCTTTGGCGGCCAGTGGCGGAGTGCGGCCCGGGGTGTTGGCGACCATTTGCGCGGCAGGGCTGACCTTGAGGACGGCCTGTTATCTGTTGAGGAAAACGGGATTGTTACTTTTTCGCGAATCGTTCCCCTTGACATAAAACCGCAATCAATATGAGGGGAATCTCTGCTATGCTTCTCTTGCGTTCGAACCGAACCGGGCATAACACAGTTCTCGCCCATTCGTTGTGCAAGTTTCTGTCGGTAAGGCTCCGATTCACTCGTCGCAATTCAACCAGGAAAAAAGCAACACAATGGAACAAGGAACAGTGAAGTGGTTTAACGACGCGAAGGGTTTCGGCTTTATTTCGCGCGAGAATGGTGAAGACGTTTTTGTGCACTACTCGGCCATCAGTGCGAATGGCTTTCGTAGTCTGCAGGAGGGTCAGGCCGTGCAATTCAACGTTGTGAAGGGGCCGAAGGGCTGGCAGGCAGCAGACGTTCAGCCTTTGTAAATTGACGCTATAGATTCATCGGTACAGATGATGAAAAGAGCCGGCCCGGGCCGGCTCTTTTGCTTTACGGTTTCCTTGCCGGTGTCATCTTTCATTCTTTGGTCATGGCGCCGTTTCTGCGATTTCCTTGTGATTGATGATGGATGGATTCCGGGAGAGCTTTCCGCAGGCGGCGCGGTTGCTTCTGTTGTGAACTGTGGCCACGGAGTGTTTCAGGGGATGCAAATACGTGTTGGTGGTGCGGCTTCAAAAGCAAAGTGGTTTTCCTGATGTGAGAAAGCGGCACTTTTCCCTGCTTTGACAGTGAACTTCCTTGTGTCTGATCGCGTATCATCTTCTTTCCTGCTCGAACGGAAAGCTGCAGGAATTCCCCCCGGTCTGTTCCGGAATTCGCAGGATGGACCCTTCCAAGGAGGACGAATGAAACGCAAATCAATAACCGCGGCTGCCGCGGCGCTGGTGGGGCTTGGCCTTGCCATGGGCGCTACCGGTGCGGTGGCACAACCGGCGGCCGCCGCCAATACGGCAACTTCTGCTGCCTCGGTGAAAATTCCGAAGGTAATTCCGGGTTTCGACCCGAGCGCCATGGACACCTCGGTGAATCCCTGCGACAACTTTTACCAGTTCGCGTGCGGCAACTACGCCAGGCTCCATCCCATTCCGTCGGACATGCCGGAGTACGACCAGTTTGTTGCGCTCTACGAATACAACACGGCGATTCTGCACCAGCTTGTGCTGAAGGCGGCCGATGCCGGGCCCAGCGCGAGTGCCAACGAGCGGAAGATTGGCGATTATTACCAGGCCTGCATGGACACGAGCGCAATCAACAGCGCGGGAACCAAGCCGCTGGAGCCGATGCTGGACCGGATCAACGATCTGAAGAGCAAAAAGCAGTTGACCAGCCTGATTGCCTACCTCAACAAGCAGGATGTGAACGTCTTTGTGAGCTTTGGCGCACAGCAGGACTTCAAGGATGCTTCGAAGGAGATCGCAGTGATTGACCAGGGCGGCCTTGGACTGCCCAATCGCGGGTACTATCTCCGCACGGATGCCCGCAGCGTGAAGCTGCGCCAGCAGTATCAACAGCACATTGCGAACGTGTTGCACCTGCTCGGCGATCCGGTTGCCAGGGCTCAGACCGAAGCACAGAACATCATGAAGTTCGAAACCGAGCTGGCGAAGTCGTCGATGGGGATTGTGGAGCGGCGTGATCCGCACAAGACCTATCACATGGAGACCGTGAAGGCCTTTGCGCCTACGGTGCCCGTGCTGGATGTTTCTGAGTACATCAGGGAAATGGGCTCACCGGCGGTTTCTTCACTGAATGTGACTGCGCCGGGCTTCTTTACGGGCCTGAACAAGGCGGTTGAAGATACCCCGCTTGCGACGCTGAAGAACTACATGCGCTTCCACCTTGCGGATGCCTACTCGATGGAATTGCCGCAGCAGTTTGACCAGGAGAACTTTGCGTTTTATGGTCGTGACCTGACGGGCACCCCCCAGCAGCAGCCCCGCTGGAAGCGCTGCGTGAATGCGACGAACCGCGCTCTTGGCGACGCCGTGGGGCAGATGTACGTTGCGAAGTACTTTACGCCGAACCAGAAGAAAGAAGCCCTGACCATGGTCCACGGGATTGAAGCCGCCATGGGCAAGGACATTGAAGCCAGCACCTGGATGAGCCCGGCGACCAAGGAAAAGGCAATCGCCAAGCTGCATATGATCGCGGACAAGATCGGGTACCCGAACAAGTGGCGGAGCTATGCCAAGCTCGATATCAAGGCTGGCCAGGCGCTGGACAACTCGATGCGGGTCCGGGACTTCAAGACTGCTTACCAGCTGAACAAGATCGGGAAGCCGGTCAATCGTAATGAGTGGTTTATGACGCCGCCCACGGTGAATGCTTATTACGATCCCAGCCAGAACACGATCAACTTCCCGGCGGGCATTCTTCAGCCGCCGTTCTATGACCAGAACCAGCCTGCGGCGGTCAACTACGGCCACATTGGCGCGGTTGTGGGCCATGAGCTGACGCACGGCTTTGATGATGAGGGTTCGCAGTTCGACGGCAAGGGCAACCTTCACGACTGGTGGACGCCGAAGGACCGGGCGAACTTTGACCAGCGGACGGCCTGCATTGCCAACGAGTACAGCAGCTTTACCGATGCGGGCCTGCACGTGAACGGCAAGCTGACGCTGGGTGAAGACACCGCCGATAATGGTGGTCTGCACCTTGCGCTGATGGCGCTGATGGCGCGTGAGGCGATGGACGGCGGTCATATTCCGGGGCCTGCGCCGAGTGCCGCCGCGGCGAAATACACGACCGACCAGCAGTTCTTCATCGCGTTTGCGCAGAACTGGTGTTCGAACGTGCGTCCGCAGATGACGCGAATGCTGATCCAGTCTGACCCGCATGCCCCTGATGCGATTCGCGTAAAGGGCGTGATCGACAACATGCCGCAGTTCGACAAGGCATTTTCGTGCCACGTCGGGCAGCCGATGGATCCGGCGCACAAGTGCCAGGTCTGGTAATCGGGGGCTGAATTCCGCAAAAAGAAGGGAGTGCCTGCGGGCACTCCCTTCTTTTTGCCGTCAGTTGGCTGACTGCGTAATGAAAACGCCGCGAATCAGTGTCCGTGGCCCGCTCCCGCTGAGGCGCCTACGTGGCCGCCACCAAAACCGGCTCCGCCCAGATTGACGCTGCCGGAACCCATGCCCGCGCCCCCGCCAAAGGAGCCTCCGGTGCTGGCTGAACCTGAGGGGCCGAAGCTGCGCGCGGGACCACCCTGGAAGCCGTTCCGCGGGGAGCCATTCCATTGCGGGCTGTCACTATTTCGGGCTGGTGTGACCCGGTTGCCATTTGTGTTGCTCGCTACTCCGTAGTTGTAGCCGTTGTAGTAGGGGTAGCTATAGCTCATCCAGATGGGAGAGTAGAAGCCCCATCCGAAGGGGTTCCAGAACATTCCGTCGCCCGGAATCCAGGTATATCCCATGCCCCAGGGATTCCAGTACCAGCCGGGGACGAAGCCGGGATAGCCGGCATATTGGTAGGCCAGCTGGGAATTGGCCTGCGAGAGGTAGTGCGAGCGCAGGCGACTCCATTGCATCAGCGAATCGGTCTCTTCCGTGCGCTTGCGGTCGAAGTGCCGGACCCGGACCATCTGCATGGCAACCGGTGTATCGCTTCCGGCGGCCGGCGCGGGTGGGAGCGTGGCTTCATGCGAGGAGCCGACTTTCACGGTGCGACCACCGTTTGCGTAGATGCGGGCGACTCCCTCGTAGGTGCGGACGAGCCCGTCGTTGGAATTGAATTCGTAAAGCCCGCGCTTTTCGATGCGGGTGACGACTCCATCTTCGGCGATGTCAAGATGGTTCTGTTTGTAGAGCGAATCTACTTCCACGGAGGCCCGGCCGTTGGTGACCCGCACCTGCGTCTTCAAGAGATCCGGATTGACCATCTGGACCGCGCTATTGTGTCCCAGGCGGAGAAATACGCCCGGAGTGAGCAGGATTTCTGCGCGTCCATTGCTGGTGGAGAGCACCTGGCCGGGCTTGAGGACTTTGGATCCGACGTCGCTGGTCGACATATGCTGGCCGTCGAGAGATACGGCTCCTTCGACATAGTTCACGGTTCCAGGAGGCGCCTGCTGCATCTGGCTTTGAGCCATCAATGCCGGGACAGCCAATACGACCAGCGAGAGGATGAGTGGAATCCGGAAACTTTTCATGGAGGTAACCTCATTTACTTAGATGGAAACCGCAAAATGAAAGTTTCGGTGGCCTGATCAATCGACTTTCATCTACGCGACGCGGTCGTATGGCCGGAATCCGTATTTATTTTGATTACAGGGGTTTCCCCTGCTGTCGTCAACGGAATTCGGAAAATGCGCTTGTGCTTTGCGCAAATGACGCAAAGATGACGGTTTGAAGAGTTGCGGCGGCTTCCGGTTGCCTACAGGTTGAACAACTCGCGCAGGCGCCTGGTTTGCGCGCGGCTGACTGGTATCTCGGTGTGCTTCCGATCGTCCATGCGGAGCTGGTAGCTGCTTTTGAACCAGGGCACGACTTCCTTGATGTGGTTGATATTGACCACGTAGGAGCGGTGGGCACGCCAGAAGACATTGGGGTCCAGCTGATCGAGGAGTTCTTCCAGGGTGCGGCAGCGGGATTGCCCCTCGAAGGTGGGCGTGGCGACGGTGATGGTTCCATCTTCGATGGAGGCAAAGCACAGGTCGGTCTGGTCGACGAGCAGCAGGCGGCTTTGCGCCTGAACGACGATTTTTCCGCGCGCACCGCCGCGACCGGCCGGAGACTGCTCGATGAGGCGGAGGAGGGTTTCGAGGCGCGGGTCTCCTTCGATGGCTGCGCGTGCTTCGCCGGCGTTGTCTCCGGGGGCGAGTTCTTCCAGACGCTTGCGGGCGCGGTCGACCGCCTGGAGGACGCGCTGGCGGTCGAAGGGTTTGAGCAGGTAGTCAATCGCGTTGACGTCGAAGGCTCGGACCGCGTACTGGTCGTAGGCGGTGGCAAAGATGATCTGCGGAACCCGCAGGCGCTGCCCCGGTTCCAGGAGTTTTTTGATGACGGCGAAGCCATCGAGGCCGGGCATTTGTACATCGAGAAAGACTACATCGGGCCGGTGATCGCGGATGAGTTCGACGGCCTCAATGCCGTTGGTCCCCTGGGCGAGCACTTCCACATCGCCGTCGCCTTCGAGCAGATATTGGAGCTCTTCGCGCGCGAGTTGTTCGTCATCGACAATGACTGCGGTGATCGACATCGTTCGCCTCAAGTGTATAAGAAGCGCGCATGGCGTGGCGCTACCTGCTTACGAAAGCCTGCAGGCGCTGGGGAGGGTGATCGCTGGCCAGATCGTGGCCGCACCGGGTGCAGAAGAGGTCGGTAATGCGGGTGCTGGCGAAGCATCGTCCGCAGCAGCCGGAAACCTGGTAGGAGCAGTGCGGACAGTAGTGGTAGTCGCCCTCGATTCTTGCGCCGCAGGAGGGGCAACTGGCGAGCAGGGGCTGGCGGAGGAGAAAGTAGAGCACTGCGCCGATGCCGCCGGGTATGACGACGCAGATCATCCATACCCTCATGTTCATGCCGCGGCGAGGAGCGTCCTGGGTGATGTAGCCGATCATGAGGAAGTAGAGCGCGAGAAGTGCGCCGAGCGAGGTGGTGAGGTAGATGTGCAGGAGAACGGGAATATGGCTGGAAGTGTGCCGCAGCTGGGGCAGGAGCACCCAGAAGTAGTACTGTGCGGCGACGAAAGTGGCCACGGCACACACGATGGACCAGCGCGGGATGAGCCGAAGTTCATCGGTGATGCGCGATTCCAGCGGAGCCATCTCCGATGTCATGGATTGCATTCCTCCATTAAAAGTTGGCCTGGGCAGCGTGGTCCTGTATCCACTGTCAACCGCGACTTTGCCCAATCATATCGCTTACCGGTGAGGCGCCGGCGGTCCTACTTCTACTCGCGGATACCTCGCCGTTTTCCTCGGCTGAGCAGCGCGCCCATGGTTGTGGAGAGGAGCACCACGAAGACGGTCAGCGTGAGGATGGAGGCATCCGTAATGGTGTTTTCGCTGAATGCGAGTTCGCTGAAGCTCCAGATTGCCGGTGTTGCGAGCAGCAGAAAGGCCAGTATTGCGAGCAGTGCGATACCCAGCCTTTGCCGGCATTCGGAGCGCGATTCCCGCATGCGCTGGGCGGCTTCCATGACGTTGCGCCTTGTCCGCTGCACTACCTCCAGCGTTTGCCGGGCATCGAGCGCATCGAGCGCGTCGAGCACTTCACGATTTTGCTGTGGCCGTTCGCTCATCGCCCGCTCCTTTCTTCCATTGCGGCGAGTTTCGGCCGCATCGCCGCCAGTCCGCGGTAAAGCCTTGACTTTACGGTGGAGAGGGGTGCCATGGTGACGAGTGCGATTTCTTCGAGGGTCATCTCCTCCTGGAATCGCAATACGATGGCTTCGCGATGGAGAGGTTCCAGTTCCAGAAGGACCTGCATGACCAGTCTGCCGTTTTCCAGGGTTTGCAGGTGTTCGAAGGGGGACTTGTCGGAGCTGGCCATTTCCATGGCGCGCTCTACTCCGCCGGATTCGGCCAGGTCTTCGAGGCTTGCCATCTGCCGCTTGCGACGCATGTCGATGACCAGGTTGCGGGCGATGGTGAAGAGCCATGTATCGAAGCGCGCCGCTCCGTTGTATTGTGCGCCGCGCTGGAGTACGCGCATCCAGGTTTCCTGAAAGATGTCTTCGGCCTGTTCGCGGTTTCCGGTGAGGTACAGCAAGTAGCGCAAAAGCCGGTGCTGGTAGCGCAGGATGAGCTCGTCGAGCAGCTCGGGGTCGTGCCGGCGCAAACCTTCGGCGACTGCGAGGTTCTCGGCTTGTGCGACTTCCGCGAGTTGGATGGCTGCAGAACTCATCTCACCTTCAGAGACGTAGACTCCCTCGCCAAAGACGCTGTCCCGGCCAAGCTTTTTGAGAACGCTCGCAACTTTCATGGCTGGGATACCTTTCTGGCGGGTCGGCCGGGCATATGGAACGCCGAATTCATTATCCGCACCGTTCCACTCTACCGGCAAGCGGTAAATGGGAGTGGGTATTGCAGTTAGCGATTCTGGAATCTGGTTTTGTGCTGTCTGGGAGAAAACCGGTGCGCGGGACGAGCGGGTTTTGCGAGCGGGGGGCTCCTGCCGAGGGACTCCGGTCCAGACTGGTAGAATTTTCAGAGGGATACGCTCCATTTCGTGTCCCGATAGGCCCGCTGCGCGCATGATTCGACTCTTCAATACCCTTTCCGGCCAAATCGAAGCCCTTGCCCCTGCCGACGGCAGCATTTTCCGCATGTACGCCTGCGGCCCTACCATTTACGACTACGGGCACATTGGGAACTTCAGGACCTTTTGCCACGTGGATGTTCTGCGCCGGGCGCTTCTGCTGGAAGGGCTTAAGTTGCGCCATGTCATGAATATTACGGATGTGGACGACAAGATTATCCGGAACGCCGCCCAGGCCGGTGTGCCGATATCAGAGTACACGCAGAAGTATGAACGGGCATTTTTCGAGGACCTGGATGCGCTTGGGGTCGCGCGTCCTGAGGTGATTGCGCGTGCAACCGAGAACATTTCTGCGATGGTCCGGTTGATTCAGCGGCTGGCAGCGCAGGGCTTTGCCTACCAGACCGAGGATGGCTCCTGGTATTTCCGCATTTCGCGTTTTCCGGAGTACGGTAAGCTCTCGAAGAAGGACCTGAGCGGCATGGCCGACGGGGCGCGCGTGGATGTGGACGAGTATGAGAAGGACTCCGCGCGGGATTTTGCCCTTTGGAAAGCGCCCAAGCCGGGTGAGCACTTCTGGCAGACCGAACTTGGCCCGGGCCGGCCCGGGTGGCATATTGAGTGCTCCGCCATGGCCATGGAGTACCTGGGCAACACGCTGGATCTGCATGCCGGCGGGGAAGATCTGATGTTCCCGCACCATGAGAACGAGATTGCGCAGTCAGAATGCGCCACCCATCACACTTTTGCGCGCCACTGGTTCCATGTGCGGTTTTTGCTGGTGGAAGGGCGGAAGATGTCGAAGTCCGAGGGTAACTTTTTTACGCTTCGGGACTTGCTGCTGAAGGGGTACAAGGCTTCGGCGATAAGGATGTTGTTGATCTCCGTGCCCTATCGCCAGCAGCTCAACTTCACGTTTGAGGGGCTGGCCGCGGAGACGGCTGCCGTGGATCGTCTGCGGACGTTCCGCCAGCGAATTTTGACCACGCCTCGCGCTGCAGAGACCAACCCGGAACTGCTGGCGGAGACGGAGAAATGCCGGAAGGGCTTCCGCGCCGGGCTGGAAAATGATCTGAATACCGCCGAAGCGCGGGCGGCCATCTTTGACCTGGTCCGCGCCGGCAATACTGCCGCAGACTCCGGTGGTGTGAGCGAAGAAAACGCCGCGGCGATTCTGGAGACGCTCCGGGAGTTCGACTCGGTCTTTGCGGTGCTGGAAGATCGCGATGCAGCGGTCACGCAGTTTGCGCTGGACTGGGCGGAGCAGGAAGGCCGACTCGAGCAGGCTGCGCCCGAGGTGCTTGCGCAGCGGGGCCTCGGCGATGAGCAGATTCAGTCGCTTGTGGAGGAGCGTGCCCAGGCCAAGCGGGCACGTAACTTTGCCCGCGCCGACCAGATTCGCGACGATCTTGCCGCCAAGGGGATTCTGATTGAGGATTCGAAGGACGGCGCACGCTGGCGGCGCAAATAGACACGCAAAGTAACGGGGCAGCACTCAGCCGTCCAGGCCGGGCTGTGTTCTTGCAATGCCTGGAGGGATTTCAGGATGGTCATGCCGGTTTTGAGGCCCTGCCGGGCCGCCGCTCCCTGCTGATCGCATCGGCTGGAAAGTTTCCGCTTCGGGTACACCGATCCTGAAGTCGCTATCACACCGCCGCCGGCATGGCGTCGCTACGCCTTGTCTTCGATTGGAGTTACTTCCAACTCCGCCACCGCTTTGCCGCTCTTCATCTGCGACGAGGTCACCAGCGCCACGGAGCCAACCACGGCCGCCATCCCGACATACTCGCTCGAGTGCGGATGCTCACCCAGCAGTAGCACTCCCAGAATCACGGCCACTACCGGATTCACATATGCATAGGTGGCCACTTTGGCTACCGGCACATGATGGATGAGCCAGATATAACAACTGAAGCCGAGCAGCGAACCAAAGAAAATCAGGTAGGAGATGGCGGCAATACTGCGCTCATTCCAGACTGCGTGTGGCCATTGCCAGGTGAGGGTAGCGAATGTGAGTTCTGCGACACCTGCCGCCAGCATCTCCCACCCGGCTGCGACCAGCGGATGGACGGGCAAATTCATCCGCCGTGACATCACAGAACCGGAAGCAAAACTGAGAGCGCCCAGCAAGAGTACGATTGACGCAATGAATTGCATGGAAGTCCCATGCGTCGGCATTCGCAAATTTGAGACAAAACTTCTCCACAGAAGCGCAACCAGCGCAAAAAAACCAAGCAGCAGACCAATTACACCCCTGCGCCGCAAGCGCTCGCCGCCGGGCAGCAGCGATTCAATGACTGCAACGTACAGCGGGGTCACGGCCACCAGCAGAGCCGCCAGGCCGCTTGCCACATATTTTTCGCTCCATACCAGGCCGATATGGCCCCCAAACAGCATGATGACACCCAGCAACCACAATCGCTGCAGAAGCTGCCGAGGGAGAACAACTTTTTTATTTGTGAAAAAGCAAAAAGCCAGTAGGATGCTGCCGCTGATGGTTAAGCGTGTGCCCGCCAGAACGGTCGCAGGCAACAGGCTCACCCCAACGCTGTTGGCAACATAGGTGGCGCCCCAGCAAAGGTAGAGGCACAAAAATGAAAACGCCACAAGAAGAGGCGCGGGCTTGTTTTGGAGAGAGAAAGAGCCCATGGACTATCCACAATCCTATCGTTTCGCCGAGATCTCCGAAGCGGGTGCATAAAAATCCTTGCAATCGGCATCTCAATCTTAAAAGATCATCCCTCTCAAGACTGTCATTTTAATCACCCGGCGGCTGTCATCCGGTCATTGTGTATGCGCCAGAAATTGCCGTTCTTCGTGATAACCTGAGGGCTCAATTTTCAACATGAGGTCGTAGGTCATGTCGCTCATACAGTCGCTTCTGCTCCTGCTGCTTTTCTCTCGTGTTCTTGGAGAGATCGCCTCGCGACTTGGGCAGCCCTCTATGCTTGGCGAAATTGCGGCAGGTATCATCCTGGGGCCATCCTGACTTTCCTACGTCCACTACACGCCCGAGATCAAGGCGCTGGCGAATATCGGCGTGCTTCTACTCGTTTTTCTGGCTGGAATGGAAATGGACCTGGATGCGTTGCTGGATTCCTTTCGCGGGCGGAAGGCCTGGGTGAGTATTGCGGGATTCCTTGTGCCGCTGACCGGCGGAATTGTGCTCGGAAAGTTATTTGGCATGGACAACATGCACATGGCCTTTCTCGGCCTGTGCATCGCCATCACTGCGCTTCCGGTCAGTGTTCGCATCCTGATGGATCTGGGAAGACTCAACACCGACATCGGCCAGAAGATTGTTTCAGCATCGGTCGCCAACGATGTGATTTCGCTGCTGATACTGGGAGTGATTCTCAGCATGAAATCAGCCCCAGATACTGTGCAGTTGTTTGCCATTTCCATTGGTGAATCTCTTGGCATGGCTCTGCTCTTCATGATTGTCTTTGCCATTGCAGCACGCCTGGTGCGACGTTTCTCGGTGATCCGCCGCCGAAAATCTACCGGCGCCCTGGAGCGCATTCTGAGCAGTCTTCAGGGAGACGAGATTCGCTTTGCGACGATTTTGCTCTTTGTCATCGCGTTCGCCAGTCTCTCTGAACTTTTGGGGCTGGATTTTGTGGTCGGAGCATTTTTCGGTTCTATGCTTCTAAGCCACGAAGCGCTCGGAAAAAACAACTTCAAGCAGATTGAGAAGACAGCCTCCAGCATCACGGTAGGCTTTGTAGGCCCCATCTTTTTTGCGGCCATCGGTCTTGAGTTTGACGCATCAGCGCTGAAGGACTGGACGCTCGTGACGTCCGTTCTGGCCGTCTCCATCGCGGGGAAGGTTCTGGGAGGCTTTATTGGCGGACGACTTGCGCGATTGCATACCGGTGAGAGCTGGGCTCTCGGCATTGGCTTGAATGGCCGTGGCGTCATGGAACTTGTCATCGCCAATATTGCGCTGGCCAGCGGACTCATCGGCTCCCAGCTCTTCACTACTCTCGTCCTGATGGCTGTTGTGACCACATTTATCACCCCTATCCTACTGAGGACTGCATTTGCGTACCTGGAAAGATCGAAACCCGGACTGCGGGCCGTAAGCTGATGGATGAAGCGTTGAAGATCGTCCCAGTGACCGCTCCATTCGCGGGACTTGCCGGAATGGGTGGTCTGTTATGCTTTGTCCTCAATCGGAGCAACTTCCACTTCTGCCACTGGTTTGCCGCTCTTCATTTGCGAGGATGTGACCAATGCAACCGCACCGACTACGGCCATCATGCCGATAAATTCGCTGGGATGTGGGTGCTCATTCAAGAACATCATCCCTAGAATCACCGCCACCACGGGATTCACAAATGCATAGGTTGCCACCTTGGTGACCGGCACGTGATGGATGAGCCAGATGTAACAACTGAAGCCCAGCAGTGAGCCAAATTGAATCAAATAGGCTAACGCCCCAATGCTGTTCATGGTCCAATGCGCGTGCGGCCATTGCCAGGTTACCGTTGCCAAGAACAGATCAACAATCGCAGCCGCCATCATCTCCCATCCAGCAGCTACAAAGGGGTCCACCGGAAGATGCATGCGCCTTGACATGACCGAGCCGGAGGCGAAACTCAGGGGCCCCAGCACCAAAACCACCAGTGCTACGGCATATACGCCACTGCCCTTCGTCGTTTGCAGCGCCGCATGGAAGCCCGGCCATAACAGGACCATCAGCGCAAAAAATCCCAGCATCAGACCGATCACGCCTCGTCGCCGTAGCTGCTCCCCGCCCGGCAGCAGCTCCTCAATGACGGCCACCCAGAGCGGAGTGACCGCGACGATCAGCGCCGCCAGTCCGCTGGCGACGTATTTTTCGCTCCAGACCAGCCCGACGTTGCCGCCAAAGAGGAGCATCAGGCCGAGGAGGCCGAGGCGAAGCATGATTCCGCGCGAATAAAAGATCTTTTTGCCGTTGAAATAGCAAAAGGCCAGCAGCAGGCAGGCGCTGATCATGAGCCGGGTGCCGGCCAGGATGGTGGCGGGCAGCAGCCGCACGCCGATGCTCATTGCGGTGTAGGTTGCGCCCCAGCACAGGTAAATGCTGGCAAACGCAAGAATTACCGTAATCTGTGCCGGCCTGTTTGGGGAAGATGAGGAACCCATGCGCTATCAACATCCTACCGTCTCAGCTCATGCTTGATCTTCTGGAAATGGAACTTTGTCTGTTTGTCTGGCAGACGGCTAGAATCCCAGTCACTGCTGAAATTCAGATGCAAAGGAGCACCCGGCATGCGCCGCAAACTGCTCACGAAAACTCTCACTGCTTCTCTAGCCGTCGCGATGCTTGCCCCCTTTGCTTTTGCCGCCCGCAATCAGGCGGACGAGACTCCCATTGCATGGGGGACGATCAATCAGAACACCGGCTGCGTGATTTTTGAGCAGCATCGCGCCACGCGGGGGATGTTCTGGGGTGTGGCTGCGACCGTGACGCGGTACAGTGTGCTGCAGGTGGTGGAGAGCCACAACTACACGCTGCCCCGGAAGAACTACAAGGAAGACCAGGCTACTCTCAACAAACTGCAGGACCTTGCGGCCCGGAACCAGGTGAAGTTCATCAACATTCCGGGCAAGGTCACGCAGAAGAAGCTGAAGGAAGCGCGGCAAATGTGCCGGGCGCAGGCGGCGCCGCAGTATGACGCTGCGTCCGGGTCGACATCTACTTCCAAACCGGGCAACTGACACGTCTCTTGCTCCCTTCCGGCACTATTGTGCTGCCGGGATCACCGCGAATCCGCTTCCAGTTCCCTCCTGCCGCGTGCTACGCTGCACTCAAGCGGCTTTCTGGAGTAACCGCTGGTCAACCGATCCAAATGCACAGCCCACACAATCCGTATCCTGTTGCGTTCAGCCGCAAGAGCTGGACGGGTTCGTTTGTGCGCTCGATCGCTCCACGCCGCCATCTTCGGGTACTTCCCACCCACACGCGACCTAGCCTCTTCGGCAGCGACTAGTCCACCGCTGTCCGGACTCATCTGCCCGGCGTTGCCAGCCGGAGGCCGGATGGGCCTGTAAGAAGAGGAACCTCCCGCAATTCCTTGCTTTGCCGCCCCCTTTGCAGGGCGGCCCAACACTTTTCCGGGGACCGGGCCACTTCCGGCGCCAGTAATGTCCCCTTTCCGTAAGGAGCAATGCACATGACGCCCACAGATATTCAGACTGAAGAACAGATTCGCGCGACCTACGGCCCCAAAATCAACGGTCCACTGCCCGGGCCCAAGGCGAAGGCCATTGTCGAGGCGGATGATCGCTACATGTCGCCCAGCTACACACGCTCTTACCCGATGGTGGCCAAGCGTGGACGGGGCCTCCGCGTGGAAGACGTGGACGGGAACGAGTTCCTGGACTTTGCCGCAGGTATTGCCGTCTGCTCGACCGGACATTGCCATCCGGAAGTGGTAGCGGCGATCCAGAAGCAGGCCGGCGAACTGATTCACATGTCCGGCACGGACTTTTATTACGAGCACATGGTTACGCTTGCGGAGCGGCTTTCCAAGGTGGCTCCGATGAAGGGCCCTCACCGCTTTTACTACGGGAACTCGGGCGCGGAAGCTGTGGAGTGCGCCCTGAAGATTGCGCGGTACCATACCGGACGCCAGAATGTGATTGCCTTCCTGGGGGCGTTCCATGGGCGTACGATGGGCGCGCTTTCTCTAACGGCGTCGAAGCCTCAGCAGCGCCGGCGGTTCTCGCCGCTGGTGCCCGGAGTGACTCACGTGCGCTATCCCTATGCTTACCGGGGATGCAGCGGCGGTCCGCAGGCTGAGGAGGCGTTTGCGCTGGGCTGCGCCCGCTACATCGAGGACAAGCTCTTCAAGACGACGCTGGCGCCAGAAGAAGTGGCTGCCATTTTTGTGGAGCCGATCCAGGGCGAGGGCGGCTACGTTCCTGCCCCTCCGATCTTTCTGCAGGAGCTTCGCCGCATTTGTGACAAGCACGGCATTCTGCTGGTTGCGGATGAAGTGCAGTCTGGCGCTGGCCGTACCGGCCAGTGGTGGGCGATTCAGGATTCCGGCGTGGAGCCGGACATCATCACGATCGCCAAGGGCATTGCCTCCGGCATGCCGCTGAGTGTATGCATGACCAAGGCAGAAGTCATGGACTGGAAGCCGGGTTCTCATGCTTCCACATTCGGCGGAAACCCTGTGGCCATTGCCTCG
This sequence comes from Acidobacteriaceae bacterium, assembly GCA_049965615.1. Taxonomy (GTDB): domain Bacteria; phylum Acidobacteriota; class Terriglobia; order Terriglobales; family Acidobacteriaceae; genus Acidobacterium. Next base: position 982 of record JBMFWD010000045.1, on the reverse strand, counting down.
GCGCTTGCCACGATGGACATTCTTGAGCGCGAAGGGATTGCCAATGCAGCCAAGGTCGGCGGGCAGATGCTGGAGCGCCTGCGTACCTGGCTGAGCAGGCATCGGAATGTTGGCGACGTGCGTGGCCGCGGCCTGATGATTGGTGTGGAGCTTGTGAAGGATCAGGATTCGCGGGAGCCGTTCCCGGCGTTCCGGGATCGGGTTGTGGATCTTTGCTTTGAGAAGGGCCTGCTCGTTCTTGGCTGCGGCGAGACCTCGATCCGGCTTGCTCCGCCGCTGATTGTGAATGAGCACGAAGCTTCGGTTGCGCTCGACATTTTTGAGGAAAGCCTCAGTGAGGCTGCCAAGGGACTGTCGAAGTAATCGAACTCGAACAAACAGTGAAAGGGGGGATAACGGATTCCCCCCTTCCTTTTCCGTTGCAGGAGCGGATGGCTGTCCTATAGCTGCTTTCCCTTTTCCTGCCGCGCCTGCTTTTTCGCCAATCGGCGCAGATACTCTTTGCGAAACAGCATTCCCACGAGGAGAAAGGCAGCGGCGATGCCTGACTGGGTCATTCCCCGCCCCAGTGCGTGGTGATGCATGCTCAGGAGGGCGTCAAAGAACCAGACGCCCGCGCCTACGAACCAGATTCGATAGAAAGTCCTTCCGAAGTAGCCCACTGTTCTGGGATGCAGTCTACGCCCATCCGCAGGTTGCCGGAGTCGTGGTTGAGGGCCATGTTCTTAGCAAGTGAAAATGTCCGGTTTTTGTAGCAAATGAAGTGTCCGGTTTTGATTTAGTCTCCCGCAGCCGCCGGGAGGGTGGAAAAGTTGGAATCGCGGAGCGATTTCCAAGGCGGCGCAGCCGCCGTCTTTTCCACGCTCCTGATTTTCTTCGCGGTGGCCGTAATGAGCCGGCCACCGATGGTGTAGTGTCCCAGCCGGTGCGGCCCATAGCTCAGCGTGATCGTTCCGTCCAGATGCTGATGCACCGTCACCGT
>JBMFWD010000044.1:0-26238 GCA_049965615.1 Acidobacteriaceae bacterium | reverse complement strand
GCATCTTCGCATCCGCATACGCCTAAAACTGGAACCTTATGGTGCCGAAGGCCGACAGCAGCACTTTGCTCTGGTTGATCTCACGCAATCCCTTGCCGGGCACGAGATCGGAAAATCCAGCCTTCACCACGATGTTGTCAGACAGCAGTGGACGCCATATTACTCCAAGGCTGGAGTCCACGCCGATACTATGTTGAATGGGTTTCTCGAAGAGCAGGTATTCCAGCGGTTCGGTCCGCATAAACCGCAGGTAGTTTACGTTGCTGACGAGCTTGATGCGCTGGGTGAGTTTGGCGTCAGCGCCGGCATTGAAGAGCGCCAGGCCGGGATTCACAAAGTTCGACTGGCCCGCGTCCTTCTCGGAAACCAGATCGGGCAGGAAGCTGTCCTGCGAGTTGATGGCGACGCCGGTCGAGGTGAGCTTGATGCTCTCGCGGTTGAAGAAACTGAACTCGCCACCGGCAAAACTTTCATTGTCCACAATCGAATCAAACCCGCGGGCCGTGCCCGATCCCGCACCATGCGGATGCTTGTCCCCTGAGGCGTACAGGAAGGAAACGCGGTAGCGCATCCAGTCCTGGTCGCGCGAGAGTTCGAGCGCCACCAACTGCGCGTTAATGTCCGCCCGCTTGCCAGTGAGCGGATTGAGGGAATCATGTCCCCACACCTGGTAGAAGGCATGGTCGATGTCGAGGCGGCCAATGTGGCCGTCGCTGGTCCAGCCAAAGTAATAAGCGCGGATGCTGTGTGGCTGCGCCGCGCCGATGATCGACGGCCGCACCGGGAAGCCGTTGTCGTCGTAATAGCGGGTGGCCTCGTCGTTGCTCACGTCGAAGCTGAACTCGGTGGTGTAGCCCTTGCGGAGGAAGTCTTCGATGTAGACGTTCGCAACGCCCACCTGCCGATAGCGGCGATGGAAGGTGTTCAGACCGCTGTTGGTGTTCTTCTGCAAAAGGTCAAAGGCCGCCAGGTTGTACTGGATGCGATTGGAGCGCAGGTTGCCGAAGATGCGGATGCCGGGCTGCTCATCGGCGTAGATCAGGCCGCGGAAGTCGGAGGAAAACTGCTGGATTCCGGCGCGGATGGAGATGAAGTCGTAGTTCGGGCTCAGGTCGTGGATCTTCTTTTCAAAGAAGAGCTCCTGCACGCCCACCCAACCGTCGGTACGGGTGGTTCCGGCGGCGGGATTCACGTTGACGATGCCGTTTTCCTGCGTCCCCAGATAGTTGATGTTGGCAACCGGGGTAAAGCGAATCTGCCAGTCGACGGGGCGGAAGGACGTATCGCCGCGGGATAGCTGGAAGCGCATCCGGAAGGTTTGGGCGGCGAAGAACTGCCGGCTCCTGCCGAAGAAATTGCCTTCGCCCGGGCGGGCCGGGTAATTGCTCGACGGGGTGGGCAGGCGGCGCGCGTCCAGCGCCGTGATGCTGTCACCGGTAAAGGTGAAAAACAGCTGCTTGCCGTTGATGGGGTAGTCGCCCTTGAGCGTGTTCCGGTTGAAGGGATCCCACCAGTGGCCGAGCACGTACTGGGCGCGGTCGTTGCCTGCATAGCGCTGGTAGCCGGGAGTGGGCAGCGCCCAGCGGTCCGGCATGCTCTTGTAAAGCTGCCGCTGGTTGGGCAGCTGCTGCATCGGAGGAATCAGCGTGCCGTCATTGATGCCGTGGCGGCTGATCTCGTGATAGCTGGAAGTCTTGATCGACTCCGGGTGGAACGGGATGACGCTGGCCGGTCCCTGCGGCATGGAAAATCCAAGATTCACCTGCACGGTGACGATCTGCCCGGGGCCGATGACGACGAGTGATTTGCTGAACAGCCGCTTCCCTTTGTCGTAAATCGCGAAAGGGTAAGTTTGCGGAGGCACGCCGATGAGCCGAAAGATGCCGTCGGCGTCGGTAGTGGAGCAGAATCGCGACTCGCGCGGGCAAGTTGTCTGGGCCGGGTCGAGCGAAACCACCAGCCCGGGGACGGGGAGACCGTCGCTGTCGAGCACTCGGCCCTGCAGTGCGGAATAGTTTGGCTTCTGCCTCAGGATGCGCTGCCCCGGGCCGCTCTCCCGGGTGACTTTTACCTTTTGGGATGGCTGCGCATTTCCCGACATCTGCGCCCGGCAAATCATCGCGGGGTACAGCAAAAACAGGCATGCAAGCACGTGTCGGGGGCGCAACGCCCGACCGGGAGAAACATCTGAAATGGCTTTCGGTGTTGTCTGCATGTGACTTAAGGGGTCGTGATCTGATAACACAATTCGGAGGCCAATACCAGCATTCTTTTCTCGCTAGGTTGTGCCTGCCTTTCCTGCTAAACTCGCGTGGCATGGAAACGGAACGCACACCGCAAGAGATCGTGGATGGACTCGATCGATGGGTAAGCCTGCGGGAGAACGACAACCGCCTCGAGTTTCTCCACCACCTCATCTCGGATACCCAGGAGACCATCCGGTTCATCGACACCAAGGCCGGTTTCTGCGTCACCCTGCTGACGGCCATGATGGCGGCAGGCTTCAGTTCGCTGGGCGAACCGCATCACTCCGGTACGCTGCACGTATGGCTGCAGGGCGTCTTTGCGCTGACCACCCTGATCACGCTGGTGATCTGCATCCGGGTGATTTTTCCTACCGTGCATCTACAGGGAACCTTCTCGGCGAACGGGCCGGCGTCTCCGGTCTTCTTTCTGCCCCACGATGCCAAACGCAGCCGCTGGAAGTCGATCTTCGACAACAGGACCAATCCTCTGGGTATCACGCACGACGCGTTCTCATCGAGCGTGCTGAGCGCTTCGGACACCGACCTGGTGCAGTCGCTCTGCGACGACGTAATTATCGTGTCGGCCATCCGCACGCTCAAGTCAGACCGTTTGCACGTGGCGATTTATGGGCTTTCCGTGACGATCGCGCTGTTTTTTTTACAGTTGATTTTTTAAGGCGAGGCGGGGAGCGGTTCAGGGCTGCTGAGCGAGTACATCGTCGATGTTCTTGATGTATTTCTGGGCGCGGGTGGCCTCATCCGTGTAAGGATTCTGCGCAATCACTTCCTTAAAGTGAGCGCGCGCGGCGGCCAGCAGGCCCACGTTGCCGTTCTGATTGTACTTCTCGGCAAAGAGCAGGGCAATGCGGTAGTTCGTATACAGGTCCTTCGGCGAGTAGCGCAGGGCTGTCTGGCAATAACCAATCGCCGTGTCAAAGTGATTCTGCATCCACTCGCAATCGCACAGTCCGGTGTAGGCCAGCCCGTGCAACTGCTTCCAGATGTCCGTCTGCGAGGCGCGCTTTTTGTGCCCCATGCCAAACAGATAACCGGCAACGTAGTAGTCCAGCTTGCCGCCAAAGCCGCTATTGAAATTGCTCAGGGCCAGGTAGCGGTTGTACTGGTCTTCTGACTGCACGCATTCATGCTTCTGGCGCAGCGACTCGGCCAGCCAGAAGTGGGCCTCGGCGTTGTTGGGCGTATATTTCACCGCTTGCTCCGCGGAGGTGATGCCGTCGGCGTAGTCGCCCTCGCGTGCATAGGCCTGGGAGAGCAGGTACCAGGCCATGCCGTTTTTGGGTTCGCGCTGCGTCACTACGTTCAGCTGGCGTACGGCTTCGTCCATCTGGCCGGCGTCCAGCAGCGCCCCGGCGTAGCTGGCGCGCGCTTCCATGTAGTCAGGGTCAATGGAGATGGCCTCGCGAAAAAACTGCAAGGCCTTCTGGTCCTGGTAGAGAGCGTTGTAGACGCGGCCGGCGTAGAGCGCGGCCGTGCTGTAAGTGGGATCGAGCTTGAGCGCGGCTTCGAACTCCTGGCCGGCCTTGATGTAGTTGTCGCGATAGCCCTTCTGGTAAAGCTCCATGCCGCGATTGAAGTCTTTCACCGCGGCCTGGTTTCTCATGCGGGCAATCAGGATGCGGACATCGACCGTGGTGGTTTCACCGGGATAGACCATCTCCTGGCGCGGCCCATCCGGCTCAAAGCCCATGTGCACGCCCTTGATGGTGTGCTCGCCCGGCTGAATGCCCGGCAGGCGAAGCGCCTTGCCCTTGTTGATGAAGCCCACGCTTTTACCGTCCACAAACACTTCCGTGTTGTCCATGTTGGTGTCGATGACGAGCGTGCCGAACTTGGGCGGCGGCAGGTGCGCCGCAGTTATGTGTGACGGGTTGTAGGCCAGCACCATGTTGGGGTCAAAGCTGCTGCGCCCCGAGGTCGGATTCTGCAGGTCGTTGGTGGCGTTGCGCACATTCTCGCGAACGTATTCGTCCAGCTCGTCGGCGGTGACAATGCCGTCGCCGTTGGCGTCTGCCTGGCCTTCCAGGCCCTTCACCACGTAATAGGTGAAGATGCCATGGCCGCCGCCCCATTTGGAACTCTCAAAGCTCTGCTCACGGTCACGGCTGGCGGTAAGAGAAAACAGTGACTGGTTCAGGTGAATCAGCTGATGGTTTACGCCCATCAGGTTGTCTTCCGGCGTAATTGCGCCGGAGTGGCAGGCGTCGGTCAGCAGGACCTTCCATTTGCCCTTGATTCTGCCGCCGATGTCCTTACCCAGCTCGTCCATGGGGAGAGCGGTGTTGGGAATGTTGCTGATATTCAGATCGTACGGGGCCAGGTAAGCTATGCCTTTTGAGATGAATCCGTGTCCGGCGAAGTAAATCAGCACGCGGTCGTTCGGCTTGGTGACGGAAGGAAGCCATGTCTCCAGCTGATACTTGATATTTGCCAGCGTCGCCTGCGAGTTGATGAGCTTATGCACATGGTCGGGCGGAAACTGACCACCCTCCGGGCTGATGAGCACGGTGTAGATGGACTCGGCGTCGCGATCGGGATACTTCAACTGCTCGCTCGCGGGCAGATTCTTGTAGTGGGCAATGCCTATCACCAGCGCGTAGCTCTGGGGAATGTCGACGGTGACCTTGCCCTCTTTCCTGGGTGCTTCGCTCTTGAATTTCAGATCGCGGTTCTGGTCCTGCGTGGACTGCGACGCTCCCACGGGAGACGCGGTCTGTGCCGCTGGCGGCTGCGCCTGGTTTTGCGCAGGGGTCTGCTGTGCCCGAACTGGAAACAGGCTCGGAGCCAGCAAGGCCGAAGCCATCAGCAACAGGGAAGTGCAGGCAGCAAGTCCGGCAAGACGCTTTCGATGCATCATTCTCTACTCCTTAAACTCATGACGGTCATCTCTTCGCGCAAGCCCTTACTTATGCGCAAGTAAAAATGCGTAAACCACCGGGCCTTTGAGCGGTGAGGCAGATTCCACTTCGCTGCCCGAGGGCTTCCTGGTGAAGGTAAGATCGCGCGATGCCACCTGGCCGTCGCCCAGCAGGCCGCGCGGAAGCTTCTCAGAGGGCGAAAGCTTTTGCGGTCCTGCGTTGGGGTCAATGCACAGGCCGCGCGACTTGAAGATGGAATCGTCGCAGCGCGGGGTGATGTCCGGCGGAATCTGTCCCGGGGCCACCTTCGGTCCGGGACCGATGCGCCATCCGTTGTCGTTCTGCACCTGGCCCATCGTAAGGTCAATGGGGCTCAGAACAAAGTAAAGCCGCTCATGCCCGGCCGGACCCGTCACCTGGAACCATCCGTCCTGCGTGGCCGGCAGCAGGTAGCTGTGCCCCGGCAGAATGTGGTTGTTGTCGCCCGTATCCTCGCGTGGAAAGAGCACGTCGTAATGGCCGGAGGTGGTCAGGTCCACAACATATAAATACGCATCCACCGAGGGCTGCACCACAAAGCGCACAATGTCGCCGTTTTTGAAGATGTGGCGCGGGTCCACGTTCACGGCTTCCTTGTGGATACGCTGCTGCAACTGGATCTTCATCAGGTGTACGGGGGCCGGTGCCGGGGTAGCGGCAGACGCCAGTGGTACGAACGAAAAAAGAAGCACAATCGAGAACAGATACCGCAACATGGAACTCGCTTTCTTCGGAGTGGCGGAGCATTTGACGCCGAAAACCGATCTTCAATATCGGTGAGTGATCTGGCTAGCTGGACGTGGAACGGCTGTTTCACTCTTTGCCCGCCATCATATCGCTTCAAGTACGCAACCGGACAAAAAAACGGATGAGCGCGCGGAGCCCTGCCCGGCTCGTTCCCGAATCGGAGATCGTGAAAGAATAAGGGGCATAGATTATGAGCGACGAAGAGCTGAACCAGCCCTCCACCCCTGTTGAACCCTCCGCGGAATCCACTGCCGAGCCCGCACCGGAAAACGGCGAGAACTTCGGCGAACTGCTGGCCGAATTCGAACAGAGCCACTCGCATCGCAAGGAGCAGCCCGAAGCCGGCGCCGCCCGGCAACTGGAAGGCGCGGTCGTGTCGATATCCGCCGATTCGGTCTATCTGGACATCGGCTTCAAGACCGAGGGCGTGCTGCCCCGCAGCGCCTTCCCGAACAACGCCGATGAGGTATCGCCGGGCGATCGGTTTTCCGTCTCGCTGAAGGGCCGAAACGAAGAGGGTTACTACGCCCTGTCGCTGGCCAGGCTCGCGCAGGTAACTGACTGGGCCTCGCTCGAAGCAGCCTTTGAGCAAAAAGCGGCTATCGTGGGCACGGTGACCGGAGTGGTCAAGGGTGGCCTCAGCGTCGATATGGGCGTGCGCGCCTTCATGCCGGCCTCGCGCAGCGGCGTACCCATGGGGGAGGATCTGGAAAAGCTGGTTGGCGAGGAGATCTCCTGCCGCATCGCCAAGCTCGATGTCGCGGATGAGAACGTGGTGGTGGATCGCCGCGTCATCCTCGAAGAGCAGGAGCGCGAGCAGGCAGCCAGTCGCCTGGCGGAACTGAAGGAAGGCGACGTGGTGGAGGGCGAAGTGCGCAGCCTCACCAACTACGGAGCGTTTGTGAACATTGGCGGCGTAGACGGACTGCTCCACGTAAGCGATATGGCCTGGACCCGCGTCAGCCGCCCCGAGGACCTGCTCGCCGTCGGCCAGAAGCTGAAGGTTAAAATTCTCAAGTTCGATCCTGAGTCGAAACGAATCTCTCTCGGACTCAAGCAGCTTGGGCAGGAGCCGTGGGAGACGGTATCCAACAAATATAAGGTGGGTCAGCGCGTCACCGGGCGCGTCACACGCCTTGCCGACTTCGGCGCATTTGTCGAACTGGAACCCGGCATCGAAGGTCTCATCCATGTCTCGGAGATGTCCTGGGTGCAAAAGGTTCGCAAACCGTCCGACCTGCTCAAGGTGGGCGACACGGTGGAGGCCGTCATCCTCGGCCTGAATCTCGAAGACCACAAGCTCTCGCTCGGGCTTAAGCAGGCCTTGGGCGATCCCTGGGCCGATGCCGCCGAGCGCTTCCCGGTAGGCTCAGTGCATGCCGGAACCGTCACACGGCTGATGAACTTCGGCGCCTTCGTTCAATTGGCCGAGGGTGTGGAAGGACTCGTGCACATCAGCGAGATCACCTCGGAGAAGCATCTGCATCATCCCCAGGAGATACTCAAGGCCGGCGAGCCGGTCAAGGTGAAAGTGCTGGCGCTCGATCTCGAAAAGCGGCAGATGAAGCTCAGCATCAAGCAGGCCGAGCCGACCAGCCTGGACGACTTCTTCGCCGAGCAGAAGGTAGGCGACGTGGTCTCAGGGCGCGTGGTCTCGGTGTCCGGAGAGACAGCCGCAGTGGAACTGGGCGAGGGCGTCAAGGCAACCTGCACCATCGCTGCGGACAAGGCCGCAAAGGCCGAAGGCGCAAGCGAGGGCAAGTCCGATCTGGCATCGCTCACCGCCATGCTGCAGTCCCGCTGGAAGAGCGGGGCCGCGCCGGCAGGGCAGGCATCGGCAGAGCTGCAGCCCGGGCAGGTGCGCAGCTTCCGGATTGTTCGCCTCGATGCCGAGCGGGCTGCGATTGAGGTGGAGCTCCAGTAATAGAACAGACACGGGCCGGGCGCCGTTAGAGCGTCCGGCCCGGCCGCTTTTCTTCTCCTCAAAAAATCCGGTCCCCTTTTAAAGCGCCACGCTGCTTTGGTCGATATCCGCTTAGCAGCCAATCCAGCGGGACCGGTCGACCGATGTCGGAAATGTTTGAAGAGGAAATTCGCGAGTTCCTGATTGAGAGCAATGAGAACCTTGCCAACCTGGATCGCGAAATTGTGGAACTGGAGCAGCACCCCGACGATGCGGAGCTGATCTCCAGCGTCTTTCGCACCATTCACACCATCAAGGGCACCAGCGGATTCTTCGGCTTCGATCTGCTGGGTGCCGTCGCGCACATTACGGAAAACATTCTGTCGCAGGTGCGCGAGGGGCAGCGCAAGCTCACGCCCGAGCTGATTTCGCTCATCCTCGAAGCCGTGGACAAGATCAAGGCCCTGCTGGCAAAGATTGAAGCCGATGGCGTCGAAGGCGAAGACGATGCGCAGGAGTTGCGCAGTCGTCTGGAATCGGCATTCCAGGCTGGTAGCGCGCCGACGCTGGAGGCAACCACCGCCCCGCCACAGTCCTCCGAACCGGTACAGAAACCGGTGCAGGAGTCGGCAAGCGAGATCATAGTTCCCAAGCCCGTCGAGCTCGAAGACCCCATCGCCGAAGTCGCGCCGGAGCAGGAGCCAGGCGCGCGCGAGTCCTCCAGCGCGAAGGAATCGCAGAGCCGGGAAGCCCATCTGGCCGATTCGACGATTCGCGTGGATGTAGGACTGCTCGACAAGCTGATGAACCTGGTGGGCGAGCTGGTGCTGGCCCGCAATCAACTGCTGCAGGACACCACCAACCAGTCGGCGACGCACCAGACGACCACCCTGCAGAAGACCTCGCAGCGGCTCAACCTCATCACCAGCGAACTGCAGGAAGGCGTGATGAAGACGCGCATGCAGCCGATCGGCGTGGTCTGGAACAAGCTGCCGCGCGTGGTGCGCGACCTGGCCTCCAGGTGCGGCAAGCGCGTGCAGATTGAGATGGAGGGCGCGGGAACCGAGCTGGACAAGACGATCATCGAGGCCGTCAAGGACCCGCTGACGCACATCGTCCGCAATGCCTGCGACCACGGTATTGAGATGCCCGAGGCGCGCATGGCCAGGAACAAGCCCGCCGAGGGACAGCTGCTGCTGCGCGCCTATCACGAAGGCGGTGTGGTCAATATCGAGATCTCCGACGACGGCGCCGGCATCGACGTGGAAAAGGTGAAGAAGAAGGCTGTCGAAAAGGGATTGATCCGGTCCGAACAGGCCGTGCGCATGAGCGAGCGCGAGGCCCGCCACCTGATCTTCATGCCAGGATTCTCCACCGCCGCGCAGGTGACGTCCATCTCCGGCCGCGGCGTCGGCATGGACGTGGTGAAGACCAACATTGAAAAGATTGGCGGCAGCGTCGAAGTCCTGCCGCGCGTTCCCTGCGGAACCACCGTGCAGATCAAGATTCCCCTCACCCTGGCGATCATTCCCGGGCTGGTAGTTTCGCTCGATGCCGCGGCGGGCCGCGAGGCAGACGAGGGGTGCGCCGAGCACCGCTTCGTCGTGCCCCAGGCCAATCTGCTGGAACTGGTGCGACTGGAAGGCAAAGAGGATCTCAAACTGATCGCCAGCGTGCATGGCACGCCGGTGGTGCATCATCGCGGGCGTCTGCTGCCGCTCGTCTATCTCAACCGCGTGCTTGGCATTCCGCCGCGGTCGCACGATGCGCAAGCCGGAGAAGTGGTGAGCATTGTCGTGGTGCAGGCGGAAAACCGCCAGATGGGCCTGGTGGTGGATCACATCCGCGATACGCAGGAGATTGTGGTCAAGCCGCTCGGCCGGCAACTCAAGGGGCTTACCTGTTACGTAGGCGCCACCATCATGGGTGACGGCCTCCCGGCGCTGATTCTGGATGTAGCCGGCCTCGCGCGTCTGGGCGGGCTCATGGGCCAGTCGCGGGTGCAGGAGGCCGATGCCGGCGAGGCCGAGCAGAATGAAGCGGCGGGGCGCATGCAGAAACTATTGCTCTTCCGCGCGGGCAGGTTTGACCGTCTGGCGGTGCCGCTCTCCCTGGTGGCGCGGCTGGAAGAGGTGGAGAGCGAGCGGGTCGAACGCGCCTCGGGCCGCGCGGTGCTGCACTATCGAGGAGACATTCTGCCGCTGGTCAGCCTCCGTTCGGTGCTCGATCCGGACCGGGAAGACGACAGCTTCACGGCGTCCAGGCTGCAGGTGATTGTCTTTGCCGACGGAGCGAGGCGCATCGGGGTGGTCGTCGATCACATTGACGACATTTTGTACGAGGCCTACACGGTGAAGCGTCGCGGCTCCATTCGCGGCCTGCTGGGCTCGGCCGTCATCGGCGGCAAGATTACCGACCTGCTCGACCTGCATGCGCTGGTCGAGGCCTCGGGTGGCAACTGGCTCGAACGGCCTGCCGGGCTGGGGCGCGTGCTGTTGATGGATCCTTCCGCAACCGCGCGCGAGATGCTCTCCGAGTACCTGGAGTTTGCCGGCTACGAGGTATTGCGAGCCGCCGGAGTATCGGAAGCGCTGCCGCTTCTGGAGATGGCGCCGGTCGATATGATCCTCGCCGCAACGGAGCTGGGCGTGGGCTCGCGGGCGGCGGAACTGGAAACCCTGCGCCGCAGCGCCGAACATCCGCAGCTTCCCGTGGTGGGTCTGGTGGACCGCCGCGAGCAGGCGGGCGCAGGGAGCGGCTTTACGTTTGACGCGCTGATGGTGCGCGCCGACCGTGCGGCCCTGCTCGACGGCATAGCCGGGCTGGTGCGGGGCGGCCAGCCGGTTCTGGAGGTGGCATCGTGAGTTCCATGCAGCAGGAAACCCGCCAGTACGCAACCTTTCGCTTGCACGATCTCTTTCTGGGGATCGAAGTCGACAGCGTGCAGGAGATTATCCGCCAGCAGAAGATGACCGTCGTGCCGCTGGCGCCAAGCGTCATCGAAGGGCTGATCAACCTGCGCGGCCAGATCGTGATCGCCATCGACGCCCGCCGCAGCCTCGGCCTGCCGCAGTGGGAGGGAGAAGACACCAGGGCCAATATCGTCGTCCGCTCCGAGGATGGCGCCGTCAGCCTGCTGGTCGATGACATTGACGATGTGATGGATGTGCCGCTCGACGCATGGTCGCCGGTTCCGGACAACATGCCGGCCGAGCAGCGCGAGTTGATTGAGTGCGTCTACAACCTGAAGCAGGGGCTCATGCTGGCGATTGACACGGCCCACCTGCTGCAGGTGGCGTGCAGTTAAAAATCCGGGCAAAACCGCAGCAAGTAATCAAGGAGAGACCGATGAGCGCTACCGCAGTTCCACTGAAAACCGTAACCATGAAACCCCGTGGGGTGCCCGCGGCCAAGGCCCGCAAGGCGCCCGCCGCCGACCCCGATCCTGTCAATCAGTTGACCGCCATCCGGCGCTCGCTGGCCGTCATCGAGTTTTCCATGGACGGCAAGGTTCTCGACGCCAACGAAAACTTCCTCAAGACCCTCGGTTACTCGCTGGACGAGATCCAGGGCAAGCACCACAGCATGTTCGTGGAAGAGAAGGATCGCGATTCGGCGGCCTACCGCGAGTTCTGGTCCCGATTGAATGCCGGGGAATACTTTGCCGATGAATTCAAGCGCATCGGCAAGGGCGGCAAGGAAGTCTGGATACAGGCCACCTACAACCCGATTCTGGATGAGTCCGGCAAGCCCTACAAGGTGGTCAAGTTTGCCTCGGACATCACAGAGCAGAAGCGAAAGTCCGTCGATGCCCATGGCCAGCTGGCTGCCATCTGGCGCTCGCAGGCCGTGATTGAGTTTGATATGAGTGGCAACATTCTGACCGCGAACAACAACTTTCTGGGAGCGATGGGCTACTCCCTCGATGAGATCAAGGGGCATCACCACAGCATGTTTGTGGAGGAGAGCTATCGCACCACGCCCGAGTACAAGGATTTCTGGGCCATGCTGAATGCGGGCAAACATTTTTCCGACGAGTTCAAGCGCTTCGGCAAGGGTGGCCGGGAGGTCTGGATACAGGCCAGCTACAACCCGATTCTCGATGCGGACGGCAAGCCTTACAAGGTGGTCAAGTTCGCCTCCGATGTCACCGAGCAGAAGCTCCTGCAGTTGAAGTCCGCCAATCAGGAGCGCGAGCGCCAGATGGCCGCAGAACTGCAGGAGAAGGTCAACAGCCTGCTGGAAGTGGTGGCCGCGGCCTGCGAGGGTGACCTGACGCGCGAGATCACCGTGCACGGTGACGACGCCGCCGGGCAGATGGCGGCCGGCATTGGACGCCTGCTCTCCGATTTGCGCGCGAATATTTCGAGCATCGGCCGGACGGCGACCGGCGTGGCCTCTTCCTCCGAGGAGCTCCAGGAGATCAGCCGCCAGCTCACCACCAACTCGCAGGAGGCCTCGCAGCAGGCGACAACCGCCTCGGCCAGCAGCGAGCAGGTTTCGGCCAACGTCAGCGTGGTGGCGGCAAGTTCCGAAGAGATGCTGGCCTCGATCCGCGAAATTTCCAAGAGCGCCACCGAGGCTGCCCGCGTCGCCAGGACCGCGGTCGGTATCGCGGACGAAACCAACCAGACCATCGGCAAGCTGGGCCACTCCAGCCAGGAGATCGGTCAGGTCATCAAGGTCATTACCTCCATTGCGCAGCAGACCAACCTGCTCGCGCTCAACGCCACGATCGAGGCGGCGCGCGCCGGGGAAGCCGGCAAGGGTTTTGCCGTGGTCGCCAACGAGGTGAAGGAACTCGCCAAGGAAACTGCTCGCGCTACCGAGGAGATCGGGCAGAAGATCGACGCCATCCAGTCCGACACCAAGGCGGCGGTGAAGGCGATTGGCAGCGTGAGCGAAATCATCAACCAGGTAAACGACATTTCGAGCACCATCGCCTCGGCGGTGGAAGAGCAGACGGCCACAACCAATGAAATTGGCCGCAACGTCACGGAAGCCGCGCGCGGCACCAGCGAAATCGCGCACAACATCGCGGTTGTCGCCAGCGCCGCGGAACAGACCACCTCGGCGGCCAGGGATACCGAATCCGCGGCCAGGTCCCTCACGGAGCTGGCCACGCAGTTGCAGGCGATGGTGAACCGCTTCCGCCTGGAGTAAACCCCGCCCATGGCGCGGGAGAATCGAACCTGCGCCATGGTCCTCTGACCACAGTTGTGCACAAAGGCCAAAGATGAGAACAGCACTGGTGGTGGATGATTCCCGAACCGTCCGAGCGATTCTGTCCCGCATGCTCGCGCGCTACGGGTTTGATGTGAAGCAGGCCGGCGATGGCGCCGAGGCATGGCAGCAGCTTTGTCAGGATACGAAAGACATCGCGCTGGTCTGCGCGGACTACAACATGCCGGAGATGAATGGCATGGATTTGCTCAAGAAGATACGCGAGGTTCCGGGCATGCAATCCCTGCCCGTGCTGATGATCACTACCGAGACCCACGAGGACGCCATGAACCGGGCCTTTGCCGCCGGAGTCAGCGAATACGTGATGAAGCCGTTTACCGAAGAGATGGTCACCGACAAGCTGCGGATGCTAGGTCTTCTTCCGCGGTAAGAACTTTGCTCGAGAGAGAAGGATTGCAATATGGATCAAGGAGCCGTCATGGGCGATACCCGCCTCGCGCCGCCGACCCGGGACAAAATTCGCGTGCTGGTCGTCGATGACTCCGTTGTCTTCCGCAGCCTGGTCTCCCGCATGGTCGAACAGGATCCTCTGCTGGAACTGGTCGGCACGGCGCGCAATGGCGCCGACGCGGTGGCGAAGATTCCCCGCTTCCAGCCGGATCTGGTCACCCTCGACGTGGAGATGCCCGAACTGGACGGCCTTGGCGCCCTGCGCCAGATTGCCGGCAACTATCCGCACATCCGGGTCATCATGTTCAGCAGTCTTACGGCCCGTGGGGCGCAGGTGACGGTCGAGGCCCTGATGGCAGGCGCCAGTGACTACATGACCAAGCCCTCCGGCGGCCCGGTTTCGAGTGACTCATTTCTCTATCTAGCCAGGGATCTTTCCAGCAAGATTCGCGGACTCTTTCCGGCTCGTGTGGCCGGGCAGCGCAAACTGCGCGCGGTCGTGCCCACTCTCATCAAGCCGGTCTTTCGCCCTGCTCCGCTCAAGCTGCGGCTTGCGCCAAGGGTCTTCGTCATCGGCGTTTCTACTGGAGGTCCCTCCGCGCTGGCCGAAATCGTGCCGCAGATTCCTGCGGACTTTCCACTGCCCATTGCCATCGTGCAGCACATGCCGCCGCACTTTACGCGGCTTCTGGCAGAACGTCTGGCGCGAGTCAGCAAGATTCCGGTGGTTGAGGCTGCCGACGGAATGATCGCCGCGCCCGGCACAGCGCTCATCGCGCCCGGCGATTATCACATGCGGCTGGTGCAGGATGGCGCGCGCCTGAAGGTGTCGCTCAACCAGCAGCCGCCGGAGAACTCCTGCCGTCCTGCCGTCGATGTGCTCTTCCGTTCGGTAGCCGATGCCTGCCAGGGCGCGGTGGTGGCAGCCGTGCTGACCGGCATGGGGCAGGATGGGCTTCTCGGCGTGCGGCAATTGAAAGATTTCGGCGCCACGGTCTTCGCTCAGGACCGTGCCAGCAGTGTCGTCTGGGGCATGCCGGGCGCGGTGGCCAAGGCCGGCCTGGCCGATGCGACCCTGCCGCTGCACCAGATCGTCCCAACAGTCCTGGACAAGGTGGGTTGCCGATGAGTTCCATCACCGTTACGGATGTCGCCGCTTCCGGCCGCGCAGCCGGCGTGCTCTCTCCTCAGAGCTATGCGTTTCTCCAGAACTTCATTCGCAATGAATCGGGCATCGTCATTGATGAAAACAAGGAGTACCTGCTCGAAACGCGCCTGCTCCCCGTTCTGCGGAGGGAAAATCTGCCTTCACTGGAATCGCTCTGCGCCAGGCTGGCGCTCCGCTCCTCTCCGGGGCTGGCGCGGCAGGTCATCGAGGCGATGACCACGCACGAAACATTTTTCTTCCGGGACACCGCGGTCTTTGACAGTCTGCGCCAGCACATTTTGCCGGCCATGCTGCAGCGCGCCAGCGCCTCGCGGACGCTGCGCATCTGGTCGGCGGCGGCTTCTTCCGGGCAGGAGGCATACAGCCTGGCCATGCAGTTGCTTGAGTTGGGAGCGCTTCCATCGCAGGTGGAAATTGTAGGCACAGACCTCTCGGAAAAAGTTCTGGAGCGCGCCCGGGAAGGCAAATATGTCCAGTTTGAGGTCAGCCGCGGTCTGCCCTCGCCCTACCTGCTCAAATATTTCGCCCGAACCGGGTTGGCGTGGACCGTTCGGGAGGAAGTGCGCGGCATGGTTCGCTTCCAGCCGATCGACCTCCGCAAGAGCTTTACCTCACTTGGACTCTTCGACCTTGTCTTGTGCAGGAACGTGCTCATCTATTTTGATCTCGAAACCAAGCGGCAGGTCCTCTCCGGCCTTCGCCAGGCTCTCGACCCACAGGGCATCCTTGCCCTTGGCAGCGCCGAAACGCTTCTCAATCTCGACTGCGGGCTGCACCCGCAGGTTATTGGCTCCTGCACGTTCTACGCACCGCACAAGGAGGCTGCATGCTCTCCACGCTAGCCACCCCGGAAGCGCTCGACGCCCAGGTTTGCGTCACCCAGGATGTCTTCCGCATCATGGCCGGCATGGAGGTCGACTCCTCTCCGGACCCATTCTCCAACTCTGCCGGAGCCATCGACTCGCTGCTCTACTACATCGGCGGGGCCAGGGGCAGCCTGGTGCTCGAGTGCGGTGCAAAGGTGGCGCGAGCCTTTGCCGAGCGCGTGACCGGACTGCCCGCCGAGTCCCTCGAAGACGATGATGTTCGCGATGCCGTAGGCGAACTCGTCAACATGATTGGCGGCAACCTCAAGGCGCTGCTGCCGGGCGACACCGCCATCTCGACCCCGCTCGTCTTTACTTCGCCGCGGGAACTCCCCCTGCAGGAGGGAGCAACGCTGATCAGCAGCCTCGACTTCCGCAGCGAGTTCGGACAATTTCGGCTCAGGCTCTACCGCCAGGACTGAGCCTTGCCCCATTCGTCTGCTGTCGCCATCGGCCTTTCTCCTCTGCGCCGCCATGTGCCGTGCCTGTTCGCGCGCATCCGCGATCAGTATGGCGACGACGTACACCTGCTGCACGACTGCCACCATCGGCTCACGCCCATCGAAGCCGGCCGCCTCGGCAAGGAACTGGAGCCGTATCACCTCTTCTGGATCGAAGATCCCACGCCGGCCGAATTGCAGGAAGGCTTTCGCGTGATTCGCGAGCACACCACCACGCCCATCGCCACCGGCGAGGTGCTCAACACCCTGTGGGATGGGAAGGATCTCATCGAAAACCAGTGGATTGACTACGTCCGCACCACGCTCGTGCATGCCGGTGGCTTCACGCACCTTGAAAAAAATCGCCGACTTCGCTGCCATCTACCAAGTGCGCACGGGCTGCCGCGGCGCAACGGATCTATCTCCTCTCACCATGGCAGGCGCGCTGCACTTTGGCCTGGCCATCCACAACTTCGGCATCCAGGAGCACATGCCGCACAACGAAGAAACCGATGCGGTCTTCCCGCACCACTACAAGTTCGAGGGCGGCTACATGTATCCCGGAGACGCGCCGGGACCGGGCGTCGACCTGGATGAAAAGCCGGCCGCCAGATACCCGTATCAGCGCGCCTATCTGCCCGTGAACCGTAAGCTCGACGGCACGCTCTTCGATTGGTAACTGATTCGATTACGAAACAGGAACGCGCGCCTGCGCAATCACCTGCAGGTACCGGCGCGCCGTCTCCATGATGGTTTGCGCTTCGCCTTTGGCAATGGCTGCGGGATTCACAAGATCCGTGCCTACGCCCAGCGCGGAGGCTCCCGCATGCAGAAAGTCCGCAGCCGTGGTCAGCGTCACGCCGCCGGTGGGAATCAGCCGAATCTCAGGGAAGGGAGCCTTCAGGGCTTTCAGATAGCTCGCCCCGCCCAGCGCCGAGCAGGGAAACACCTTCACATAATCCGCACCGGCCCGCCATGCGGTAATCACTTCGGTCGGTGTGAGCGCGCCGGGGATGGAAAGCTTCCCGGCCTTCCGGGTCAAGGCAATCACGTCCAGGTGCAGGCTGGGGCTCACCACAAACTCGGCGCCCGCCTCGATGGTCGCCTCGCAGTCGGCCACCGTTGTCACTGTGCCGGAGCCCAGCAGTATTCGGTCGCCGAAGTTCTGCTTCAGCTCCCGAAGAATGCCAATCGCTCCGGGCACCGTCATCGTCACTTCCAGCACTTCCACGCCGCCGGCAACCATCGCATCCACCATCGCATGCGCTTCTTTTGCGGAACTCGCCCGCAGAACGGGAATCAGCGCGGTCTGTTCCAGCCGCTCTGCAATCTCTTTTGACATGTCTCTATTCTTTCATTCTGGAAGGGATTACCGTGTCATCCTGACCGGGCCCTCGGCCATGGCGTGTTTTACTTCCGCCAGCGTCGCCATGCTGGCGTCGCCGGGGGTGGTCATCGTGAGCATGCCGTGGGCCACGCCGCAGCGCAGCGCCCATTCCAGGGGCTTGTTCTGCAGCAGGCCGTAAATCAGCCCCGAGGCAAAGGAATCGCCGCCGCCCACGCGGTCCAGAATCTCGATCGGGCGCAGAGGCGCTTCCGCCAGTTTGCCCTCGCTCCATGCCACGCCGCCCCACTCATGGTGCGTGGAACTGCGCGCCGCGCGCCGCGTCGCGGCAATCACCTTCAGGTTGGGGAAAGCCACGGCCACTTCCTGCATCAGCGCGCTCCATCCTGCTGCGTCCAGCGGTCCAGGCTCCGATGCAGGCGTCTGAATCTCCACTCCCAGCCGCTCGCGAAAATCCTCTTCGCCGCCAATCAGCACGTCCACCTCGCGCACCAGTTGTGCATTGACGTTGGCGGCCCGCGCATTGCCGCCAGACTCGCGCCATAGCGAGTCGCGGTAGTTCAAATCGTAGGAAACCCGCGTGTCAGCCGCCCGTGCCGCGCGAATCGCTTCCAGAGCCACCTGCGGAGCCGCCGCAGAAAGCCCCGAAAAAATTCCGCCCGTGTGGAACCAGCGCACGCCGCGCGCAAAGATGCTCTTCCAGTCAAAATCCCCGGGAGCAAGCTGCGAAACCGCCGTATGCCCGCGATCAAAGGACGCCACTCCGGCACGATGCCCAAAGCCACGTTCCAGAAAGTAAAGCCCGTTGCGGGTGCTGCGGCCCACGCCGTCGTAAGCGACCCAGCGAATCAGCGAGGTGTCCACGCCGCCCTGCTGAATCAGGTCTTCCGCCAGCCTGCCAATCGAGTTATCCGCAAAGGCCGTGGCAACCGCCGTCCGCAGCCCAAAGCAGCGCCGCAGCCCCCGCGCCACGTTGTACTCGCCGCCGCCTTCCCACACGGCAAAGTTGCGGGCTGTATGGATGCGTCCCTCGCCCGGGTCGAAGCGCAACATCACTTCACCAAGCGCAATGCAATCCCATCCCGCGGCGTTTCGTTCCATCTCTGCGAAAAGCGTTTCCTTTTCGAGCGTAATTCGCTCTGTTCCCTTCTCACCATAGCATTCAATCCAGGTGCATTGAATGGTTTGCGCATGGTGATGGAAACCCCGATTTTCACATGCACGTGATATCGTTAACAAGACCGCGCAGCCTGGCAGTCCCGGCTGGCAGAGTTTGCGGGGTCGGCACACAAAAAATGGTTCGTATGGAAAAGTTCGCAATCGGTGTAGACCTTGGTGGCTCGAACCTGCGTATTGGCGCATACACGCAGGGTGGCCGGCTTTTGGGTTCGGTTGCTTTTCCCACCAACGCCGCATCCGGCCACACCCCTGTCATTGAGAAGATGTGCGAGTCCATCCGTGGCCTGCATCAGCAAGCATCCGGATACGGCGAGTTTGCCGGTGTAGGCATCGGCAGTCCCGGCCCGTTGTCCCTGCCCGACGGCGTGCTCCACAATCCGCCCAATCTGCCCGGCTGGGATGGCGTCGAATTGCGCCGCGAAGTCGCCGAGCGGCTGCCCTGGCCGGTCTGGGTCGATTCGGATGCGAACGTTGCCGCCCTTGCCGAGTGCCATCTCGGCGCTGGAGCGGAGTACGGCGTAGACTCGCTCTGCATGATCACGCTGGGCACCGGCGTTGGCGGTGGAATCATTCTGGAGGGCAAACTCTGGCTTGGCCTCAACGGCGCTGCTGGAGAAGTGGGCCACGGGCCGCTGATTCTCGACGGGCCGCCCTGCAACTGCGGCGCTCGCGGATGCCTCGAAGTCTATGCCTCCGCAACGGCGGTCGTCCGCCGCGCGAAGGAACTTGGAATAGCAAATGGGACCGCCGCTTGCATCGCGCAACTGGCTTCAGAGGGCAATGCGTCAGCTCGCCAGGTGTTCGACGAAGCCGGTTATGCTCTCGGGCTTGGACTGGCCAACCTGATCAACACGCTCAACCTTCCGGTCTACACCATCGGCGGGGGCGTTTCTGCGGCCTGGGAGCTTTTTGCTCCGCGCATGTTCGCCACCATCGAAGAGTTCAGCTACGTCTACCGCATGTCGCAGCCTGAGCGATGGGATACGTTCCAGCAAGGTAGAACGCACATTTGCCGAGCCCGTCTGGGTTCGGATGCGGGGCTCTCCGGCGCGGCTCTTCTGCCCTTTCAGTACGGCGACTGACGCAGCCGTACTGGATGCGCATGATTGCAAGTGTGTCGCCAGTACGTTTAGAGTCAGCGTAGAAAGCCGATGCAGAAAGTTAACGTTCGCAAAAGGATTACCATCAGCGACGTCGCCCGTGAGGCCGGCGTCGCGCAGATGACTGTTTCTCGCGTCGTGAATGGCGGCAACTATGTCAGCGACGGCGTGCAAAAGCGCGTACGCGAAGCCATTGAGAAGCTTGGCTACCAGCCCAACGAAGCCGCGCGCATCCTCAAGGGGCAGAAGGCTCGCATCATCGGCCTCATCGTCCCCACGCTGGCTGATGCATTCTTTTCCGCCTGCGCCAACTCGGTGCAGGATGTAGCGACCCGGCACGCTTACATGACCCTGATCCAGACATCGTCCAGCAGCGCGGAGGTGGAAACCAGCGAAATCGACATGATGGTTTCGCGCAACGTGGCCGGACTCATCCTCATCCCCATGGAGCAGAAAGCCTCGCCTCGCCTCGCAGAGGTGCAGGCGTCCGGCGTTCCCATCGTCACACTCGACCGTGTCATCAAGGGCCTGAATGCCAACGAGGTGCTCGTCGAAAACGTGCAGGGTGCTGAAGACGCTGTGCGTCACATCATCTGGCATGGTCACAAGAAAATAGCCTGCCTCGGCTACGATACTGAGCTGCTTCCCATCCAGGAGCGCATCGAGGGCTACACCAACGCGATGAAGGAAGCCGGCCTGCAGCCACAAGTCTGGAAAGTCGAGTCCTCCAGGGCGATTGCCGGGTTGCTGCAGCGAAGGCTGCAGGGGCCGCAGCCGCCCACTGCGCTCTTCACGCTGAACAACGTAACGACCATCCAGACGTTGCACACCCTCCAGGGGCTGGACATCCGACTGCCAAAGGACCTTGCACTGGTCGGCTTCGACGACCTCGAACTCGCCTCGCTGCTCACCGTTCCCATCACGGTCGTACGCCAGTCCGCGCACGAGTTGGGCCGCACCGGCGCCAAGCTGCTTTTTGACATGATCCGTGGCGCGGCCTCTCCGAAGGACATGCCCAAGACGCGGCTCGTTCTGCCTACGGAACTTGTGATTCGTAACTCATGTGGTTGCAAAGCGCCCATCGCCGAGTTCGCGTCAAAAAATCACTGAGAACATCCGGCCTTCCTGCAGGAGTCCCCGGCAGGGCAGGGCCATCAAGTAAAAGGCACGGACTGTGCGGTCCGCGCCTGTTTTCCGTCCAACGGCTCACGACCTATTTCGGCAGAGCGTTCTCAATCTGCTCCAGGCTCAGGCCCAGCACCGCGCGAGCCGCGGCGTCCAGTTTTGCCTTGTCGCCCTGCAGGTGGATGGTGCGGTGAACGTGCTCAATGGATTCACCGGGCTTGAGTGCCGCAGCGGGCGAGGACGATTCCAGTTCGTAGAATGCTCCCAGTTGCGGGCCGCCCGTCGGCGGTGGCCCATCGTTATAGGCGTTGGCCACGTCGCCGGCGTAGGGATGCTCCTGGTGCTTCCACTCGGAGTTGACGTATTCAGCGCCGGGAGCGCCGAGCGAGTGCTGCACAATCGTCAGCACCTGGTGGATGGGATCATAGCTGCCCAGAATGCCCGTGGCCCGCTTGGGATTCACGCCCAGCTTGCTGCGGTAATGACTGTCGCCCTTGAAGCATCCGGCAGACTCGTAAAGCCGAAGGCGATCCTCCGGGATGACGGCGAAGTAGTCCGTATTGATGGCCACACCCAGTTCCGACTCCGGCCCGGGATGGAAGGGAATAACCACCGTCGTCGACGGGGAAGCGTCAAACTGGCCAATATTCCAGATGGAAAGCAGCCCGCTCTCGTGCGTCCAGGCCGCATTGCCGCGATTGGTGAGCACGTTGTGCGACTCAAAGGCCACGGCAAAAAGTCCCTTCACCATCTCGCTCGTGAGTCCGGCCGCGCTATTGTCCAGCGCCACCATGCGAACTGTGCGGTCCAGGTCCACGTCGAACTCAAAGCCCGAAAAGTTCTGCAACCGGAACTGCTTTCGCATCCGGATCGACGACTCACTCTGCTCCACGACGTCGAACGATTCCACGTCCAGCGGCGCCGGCACATACCAGTCGTCCAGTTCAAAGCGCGTTCCCGGCGCAAAGAAGACGGCATACTGGCCGCCCTCGGGTCCAAGCCAGATGCGGTCTTCGCCGCCGTAGGGATTGAAGTGTTCCAGCCGCTTGCCGGAGGTGATCAGGTCGAAGTTGACCCAGCCAAAGCTGCGCCCCTCGCGTCCGGTTGCGGTGCTGGTCAAAATGCGCGCCTGCATGGCGGGAGAAACCGCCACCTGCGCATCGCCGCCGTCACTCAGGATGACCAGCGGGCTGACTTCGTTCACAATGTTAACGGTTTCAACAAAACTCAAGCTTTTCGCGGCAGTTGCTTCCGGGGCCATGGAACTTCCTTTCGGGGATAACTTCGAGCTTACCTAGCTTAAAGGAAATCAGTCTGGAAAATCCCATTACCTCCGAAAAAATGCCACCCGGCAGAACTTTCACCGGGTGGCATGGATTCTTCGCGACGGGTTGGCTTATGCGCTTCTGGCTTTTTTTACCGCTTCGGTCAGCGCCGGTACAATTTCGAACAGGTCGCCCACAATACCGTAGTCCGCTACCTCAAAAATCGGCGCATTCTCATCCTTGTTGATGGCCACAATGGACTTGGAACCCTTCATCCCGACCAGATGCTGAATCGCGCCGGAGATGCCCACAGCCAGGTACAGCTTGGGCGCCACCGTCTGCCCCGAACTGCCTACCTGCCGCTCCATCGGCAGCCATCCGTTGTCGCAGATGGGCCGGGAGGCTGCCAGCTCTGCGCCCATTGCATCAGCCAGTTCCTGCACCACGGGAATATTGTCCTGCTCCTTGATGCCGCGGCCCACCGAGACAATCACCGCCGCCGCGCCCAGGTCCACCGTCTGTGCCGACTCACGGAAAGGCTCGCCCGGCTTGGTCCGAATCTGCGCCGCGTCCAGCGTAACCGCAAATGGCTCAATCGCTGCCGTCGACGGATTTTCCTCTTCGCGGAACGCGCCCGCCTGCACGGAGACAAAGCCCGGGCCGTCGCCGCTCTTGCGGTAATCGGCGTTCAGCTTGCCCTGCATCAACTGGCGCACAAACACCGGCGCGCCGCCCTCGCCGCGCATCGAGATCACATCGGCAATCAGCACCTGCTGGAAGCGCGTCGCCAGCCGTGGAGCAAAATCCCGCGTGCGATACGTATGCGGAAATACCACCCACGCAGGCTGATGTTTGCGGATCAACTCCTCCAGCGCCAGCGTGTAGCCCTCGGGTGTGTACTGCGCCAGTTGAGCGTGCTCCAGCGTGTGCAGCTTTGCTCCACCGTGGCTGGCGGCTTCCGCGCTCAGCGCGCCGAGTTCGCCACCCAGCGCCGCGGTGTACACGCTTCCGCCGCCAATCTGCGCCAGCTGCCCCGCCGCCGCAATGGCCTCCCAGGACATCCGTACCCATGCTCCGTTGCGATGTTCCAGAACTACCAGCACTCCGCTCATATCACTCGCACCTCGTACTTCAGTTTCTCCACCAGTTGAGCCGCCACTTCCGCGGGCGATCCCTTCAGTATCTGTGTCTGTTTCTTTTTCTCCGGAGCGTAAATCCGCTCGACGGCAATGGCGGCCGCCGGAGCAGCGCCCAGTTCCGCCGGAGTCAGTTTTTTCACTTCCTTGGTCTTGGCTTTCTTAATGCCCATCAGCGTGGCATAGCGCAGCCGGTGAATGCCGGACTGAATCGTCAGCAACGCCGGCAGCGGCATCTCAATCTGCTGGAACCATCCATCTTCCAGCTCGCGCTTCACCTTGATTCCCGTCCCGTCTACTTCCACATGCATGATGATCGTCGAGTGCGGAATCCCCAGCAGCTCGGCCATCACCACGCCCGTCTGCCCCAGTCCCAGATCGTCCGACTGCAGGCCGGTCAAAATCAGGTCAGGATTCTCCGTCTTCACCGCCGCGGCCAGCCGCTGCGCCACGCCCAGCGTGTCCAGCGAGGCCAGGTCGTCGCACTCAATGTGGATGGCCCGGTCCGCGCCCTTCGCCAGCGCCTCGCGAATGATCGAACCCGCCCGCTCCGGCCCGGCGCACAGCGCGATCACCTCGCCGCCGTGCTCGTCCTTCAGTTGCAGCGCCTCTTCCAGCGCGTAGGCGTCCGGTTCGTTAATCTCAAATTCCAGGTCAGCTTCGTCCATCCACTTGCCGTCTGCGTCGATCCGTATATTCGAATCGCGCACAGGCACCTGTTTGATCGCTACTACGATTTTCATGCCAAATCACTCCAGTAAAAGTTACGCATCCGGTTTCGCGCCGCCGCCTTCGATCGACCGAGCGGCAATCTGCGCAATGTCCAGCAGTTGAGGAGGCGCGTCGCTGGTGGCGGCAAGCGCATCCCGGAACATGGTGTTGCAGAAGGGGCAGGCAGCCCCCACGATATTCGCGCCCGTGGCCGTGAGTTCTTTTGCGCGGGTGTGGCTCACGCGGTCGCCCTGTTCCTCGCCAAGAAACACCAGCCCGCCGCCCGCTCCACAGCAGAAGCTGCGTTCGTGGCTGCGCGGCGGATCAATCACTTTGCCGGACCGAGCCAGCACCTCGCGCGGCTCGTCATAGCTGCCCCGATACCGCCCCAGGTAGCAGGGATCGTGGTAGACGATGGTGTCGTCTGACCTGGTTTGCGGCAGCAGGTGCTGGTGGCGGGCCATGAATTCACTATGATGCTCAATCTCCGCCGTCACGCCGCCAAACTCCTGCCAGTCTTTCGCCATGGTCCGCACACAGTGTGGGCAAATCGTAACGATCTTCTTTACGTTTTGCTTCTGGATGTTCTCGATATTCTGCTCGGCCAGCGTCTGGAAGAGCAGGTCATTGCCCAGCCGCCGCACCGGGTCGCCCGTGCAGCGCTCCTTTTTCAGCACTCCGAAGCTGGTTCCCAGGTGCCGCATCACCTTCGCAAACGACGCCACAATCTCACGCCCCTGCGGGTCATATGCGCCCATGCAGCCCAGCCACAGGCAGTACTCCTGAGTCCCGTCAAAAATGGGCAACTCTTCCTTCTTAATGAACTTGTCGCGCTCCATTGCGCTCATGCCCAGCGCGTTGCCGTTGCGTTCCAGTGTGTTAAACAGCTTGCCGCCGTACTCGTCTTCCCACACGCCCGTGTTCACCGTGCCGCGCCGCATGCCCACAATCAGCGGAACATGCTCAATCCCCACCGGGCACTGGTATTCGCACGCGCCGCAGGTGGTGCACTGGAAAATCGACGTCAGCGTCTCATGCTTGCCATCCACTACCGGCTCTTCGCTGCCCGGGCCCAGATCGTTCAAAAAGCCGCGCAGTCCCAGCACAATCTGCTTCGGGTTCAGCTCCTTGCCGGTGTTGTTGGCCGGGCAATGCTCGGTGCACCGGCCGCACTCCACGCAGGAGTAGGCCTGCAGCGCCGCCAGTTTCGTAATGTCCTTGCCTGCAACCAGCCCAAAGTCTTCATCGCCGGCCAGCGGCGGAATCCGGCTGAACTCGCCCCGCGAGAAGAAGATCGTGAACGGAGCCAGCATCAGGTGCAGGTGCTTGGTGTGCGGAATCAGCGGCAGGAAAACCAGAATCGTCAGCGCATGCACCCACCAAAGCGCCAGCGCCGCCGTCGAACCCGGCGGGGTAAAGAAGCCGGCCAGGTAGGTGGCCATCAGCAGGAAAATCAGCCCGGCAATCACACCCGACTCATACGAAAGCTTTTCGCCCAGCCACTTGGGCCGCAGGAAAAAGCGGCGAATGAACAGCCAGGTGATGCCCACCGCCACCAGCAGCGCAAAGACCGCGGCAAAGTAAAAGTAAAACTCGCCAAAGACCCCATCCGGAGACAAAAAACCGAGGTTGAAGCCGGTGGCAAAGTGGTTCAGCGAGACCAGCGCAAAGGCCAGGAATCCCCAGAAGACGAAAGCATGAGACAGCCCTGGAATGGGCCGTTCCTTGATGACCTTGCTCTGGCAGATCACCTCCCAGAAGAAGTCCCACACGCGCTTGCCAATGGGGTGCAGGGAAAAGTCGGCGTCAGGCCGGGCCTGCCGCAGCACCTTCACCACTTTGCCAAACCGCGACCAGAAGAGAACCGCCGATACGAGAATCAGCAGCGCCAGCACAGCCATGGAAACGATTGAGAAATGAGCCGGTTCCGCGTATTCCGGAACGGCAAGAGCCAGAGCGCTTGCTGCCGGAACGGGAAATTGGAAGGGCACACTCATGAGCAAACTTGCACCATTTCTGTGCCGAAGGCACTTAACTGTTTATCACGATTCACGCACGATTTCCCAATGCCATGTTGAAACCATGGCAGTTGTTCTTCACCGTCCGGCAATGCGGGGAAGATTCCACACGCAATGGCCGATTTCCACCACAACTTTGCCGGGAATTTGCCCTGAATTTTCTATCCTTGAATCAGGGGATAGTGCAGTCAGACCATCGCGGATGGCCGATCGCGGCCGCTTCGCCGTTAGATCACCAGTCTACTGAGTCGAATCAATCCTCAAGCCGCAAAAAGGCAGGGGAGCCTCCTTTTGCTGGATGTATAGTCCATGTTTTGTTATCAATAAGTTGCCCGCAAAAACATAGGGGGTCGCTTGAGCTTATTTTGGGTACGGACCGGGGACATACCTGACAGATTGAACCGGGCAGATGCCTGACACTGCAACGGGGTCGTGAGGGT
>JBMFWD010000043.1:0-26453 GCA_049965615.1 Acidobacteriaceae bacterium | reverse complement strand
CATAAGGAAAAAGTGTCAGAGATGTCCCCGGTCTAAAACGTCAGACTTGTCCCCGGCCGTTCATTTGGGGTACGGACGGTACGGACCGCGGAGATGGCGGACAGATCAGGCCCCTGCCTCGCTGCGACGGATCACCGCCGGAGGACATCCCTCGTCCTCAAAAGCCTGGGACCAAAACCACATAGTCATACGAATAAAATCGTATAGACCGTATAAAAGCGCAGGGTTACCCCGCGCTGTAAGCCATATGATCCAAAAGACTTACAAGCCTAATGTCCTGTAATCGCAACATTACATGGCGTTTACCCGACACTACCTGAAACTTTTCAAATCGTAGGGTATACAGCCCCCATTTTTCCGCCCCGCACCACCCGTTACCTCTCCGTCACTGCCAGCCGCCCCATTCCGTGCGAGACTAAATTGTCATGCACGCACAACCGCCATTCACTGATGTCCCCGGAGCCATCGCCGAGATCCGCGCCGGACGGATGATCGTCGTCGTCGACGACGAGGACCGCGAAAACGAAGGCGACCTCACCCTCGCCGCCGAGTTCGTCACCCCCGAGGCCATCAACTTCATGGCCCGCTTCGGCCGCGGACTCATCTGCCTCACCCTCACCGAGGAGCGAGCCGACTTCCTCCGCCTCAACCCCATGGTGCAGCAGAACTCCTCGAAGTTCGGCACCGCCTTTACCGAGAGCATCGAGGCCCGCGAGGGCGTCACCACCGGCATCAGCGCGCACGACCGCGCCCACACCATCAAGGTCGCCATCGACCCCGCATCCACCGCCCACGACCTCGCCCGCCCCGGCCACGTCTTCCCGCTCCGCGCCCGCAAGGGAGGCGTCCTCGTCCGCGCCGGCCAAACCGAAGCCTCCGTCGACCTGGCCCGCATGGCCGGGCTCATTCCCGCCGGGGTCATCTGCGAGATCATGCGCGACGACGGCACCATGGCCCGCGTCCCTGATCTCGTCGATTTCTGCACCCGCCACGGCCTCAAAATGCTCACCGTGGCCGAACTCATCCGCTACCGGCTACAAAACGAGCGCTACATCTACCGCGTGGCCGAAGGAACCCTGCCCACCGCCTACGGCGACTTCCGCATGATCGCCTATGAAAGCGAAGTCGGCGCCGAAGAAAGCCATCTCGCCCTCGTTCGGGGCGACGTCCACACCCACCTCCACGAAGAGGAGACCGACCCGGTCCTCGTCCGCGTCCACTCCCACTGCGTCGCCGGAGATATCTTCGGCGCCTCCGTCTGCGACTGCCACAATGTTCTGCACGAGTCCATGCGCATGATCGCCGAGGCAGGCCGCGGAGCACTCATCTACCTGCACAACACTGCCCGAGGCTTCGGCATCGACAAGACCCTCGACCCGCCAGGCATCCTCTTTCACTCCAGGGGCCGCAAGGCCGAGTCGCAGGATGAATCCAGCGACCGCCACCAGCGCATCCTCCGTCAGGTTGGCCTCGGAGGGCAGATCCTCGCCGATCTCGGCATCCACAAAATCCGCCTGCTCTCGAACACTCCCACCCACGTCCCGGCCCTTCAGGGCTTCAACGTCGAGATCGTCGAGCAAGTCCCAATTCCATCCAGGTCGGCTGCCACCCTATCCTGATTCGCGGGCTGGTCGCCCGGCAACGGCCAGCCGGACAGCAGATTCCGGCGCTCGAGTTCGAGCCGTAGTTGCGGCACGCTCCGGAACTGGATCGCCTGCATCCCGGCCTGCCGCGCCGCTTCCACATTCACTGGCCGGTCGTCGATGAACAGCGCATCGGCCGGCGCAATCCCCATCTTCTCGCAGGTGTACGTGTAGATCGCCACGTCGGGCTTCGCAATCTTCAAAGCGCACGAGAAGGTATGGTGCGTAAAGTGTTGCAGCCACGCAAATTCCTGCTGCACATACTGCATCATCTCCTCGCCCATGTTCGAAAGAATCGCCGTCCGCATCCCGCGATCCTGCAGCGCTCCGGCCCAGGCGACCATCTCCTCATTCAGCGTGGCCCACATCAGCACGTCCTGCTCCACCAGTTCATCCACCTGCTCCGGCGTCAGTTCAACTCCCGCGTCCGCGGCAATCTGCCGCCAGTAAGCGGGCCCGTTCATTTCGCCAAGGTCGTAGGTATGGCGGTATCGCCAGTAGTGCTCCTCAAAGGCCACGCGGCCCAGCCCCGTAATCTCCATCAACCGCTGGTGCGCCGCCGGATCCTGCGCGTTGGTCAACACCATCCCGTAATCAAAGATCACACCGCGAATCGCCATGCCTGCTCCTTCAGGAAATTCCCCGCAGGGAATCAATCTCCTGCCTCCATTATGACGGGCTGCAGCACATCCGCCCCTGTGAATCCTCCGCCAATTTCCTTGAGGGCCGGAAATGTCGAAAACACCCGCGGCAGGGCAGAATGGTTCCATGCCCATATCCTTCGCCCAACGCACCGCCTGGGACCTCAGCTCGTCAGAAACGGCTCGCGCCCTCGAAGAGGTCCGCGCCAGCGGCCAGGCCATCTGCAACCTCACCGCCTCCAATCCCACCATCGCCGGCTTTGAATACAACGAGGCAGCGATCATCGCCGCGCTATCCGTGCCTGCGGTGTTTGATTACGATCCGGATCCCCGCGGCATCCTGCAGGCCAGGGAAGCGGTCTGCGCCTACTACGCCGACCATTCCGCCTCTCTGCTTCCGAACCAACTCATCCTCACCACCAGCACCAGTGAGGCCTACAGCTATCTCTTCCGCCTGCTCTGCAATCCTCAGGACGAAGTCCTCATCGCGCAACCCAGCTACCCGCTCTTCGACTTTCTAGCCCAGATCTGCGATGTACGCCTATCACCCTACCCCTTGTTTTATGACCAAGGCTGGCACATCGACTTCGCGGCCCTGCGGCAGAGGATCACCCCCCGAACCCGCGCCATCGCCATGGTCCATCCCAACAACCCAACCGGCCATTTCACCTCCGCGGCGGAGCGTACCCAGTTGGAAGAGCTATGCGGCGAACACGGACTGGCCCTCATCGTCGATGAAGTCTTCCTTGACTATCCCCTCAACGACGAAACACCCCGAAGCTTCGCAGCCGGAGATCACCCCGCCCTGACCTTCGTCCTGAGCGGCCTCAGCAAGATTTGCGGCCTTCCTCAAATGAAGGCTGCCTGGATTGCCGCCTTCGGACCGGAGAGGGAATTAGCGACAGCCCTCGACCGCCTCGAAGTCATCGCCGACACCTACCTCTCCATGAACGCCCCCATCCAGCACGCCATGGGGCCATGGCTGGCTGCGCGAGGTCACATCCAGGGTCAGATCCGCTTTCGCTGCCGGGCCAATCTGGAAACTCTCGACATGCTGCTTGCCCGGCAGAACCTGGTCACCCGCCTCCGGGCAGAGGCCGGCTGGTACGCTATCCTCCGCGTTCCGGCTCTTATGGATGACGAGGAATTGGCCGCACTTCTCATCCGCGAACACGAAGTCGCCGTTCATCCCGGTCGATTTTTCGGTTTTCCAGAATCAGGCTGGCTCGTCATAAGCCTGCTCTCCCCTCGAAGATGCTTTTCACGAGGAATGGAGGCTATAATTCGATATTTCAATAGGTTAGATAGATAAAGGTCAACCAATATTGCGCATCTTGATTCCCATAAAGTGATACCTTTAATCCAAAGCTGTAAATATATGAAAAAAATAAATAAATTGCATTATTGCGCTATACATCGGCGGAACGAGTTCAGGATTCGGCATTAAAATTGCTTCGATTGCAAAGAGACGACAACCTGCTCCCCGCGAAAAGACCTCCACCCATCAAAGCTCAAACCAGCGGACAATGGATTTATGATCCTCGAAGTCTTTCCAGTCGGAATGCTGCGGTGCAATTGCACGCTCCTCGGCGATGAAACATCCCGAGAAGCCATGGTCGTCGATCCCGGCGATAACGTCCCGGAGATCCTCTCCCGTCTGGCAGCCCACGGCCTCACCCTCAAGCAGATCGTCATCACCCACGCTCACATTGACCACGTCGGCGGAGCCGTCAAGCTCAAGCGGGTCACCGGGGCACCCATCCTGCTCAACCAGAACGACCTTCCGCTGCTGAAGATGATGGACGTACAGGCCAACTGGCTGGGCGTTGAGACCCCTGAGATTGCTCCGCCGGATGAGAGCGCCGAGCACGGAATGAACGTCGGCATCACCGGTCATCCAGCCCAGGTCATCCATACCCCCGGTCACACTCCAGGGAGCATTTGCCTTTACTTTCAGCCGGATCATCTTTTGCTGGCCGGGGACACTCTCTTTGCCGGGTCCATCGGCCGGACAGATCTGCCCGGTGGCGATGGAAAGCAGATACTCCGTTCCATTCACGACCATCTGCTGGTGCTCCCCGAAGATCTGCGCGTAATTCCCGGACATGGACCGGAAACCACCCTGGGCGAGGAACGACAGACGAATCCATTCCTGGTGTCGAGATAGCTTTGATTCCTTACACTGTTTCTATGGCCGTTAGAAAAGAATGGACAGAATGGCACCTTACGCCCCGAGGATGGGAACGAGGCGCCACCCGCGTACAGGGGAAGGGAAACAACTGGGCTGCGGAACCTGAGGACAGGGTCGCAAGCTGGGTGTACTCCGAAACGGAAACCAGTTCGGGGCTGCGACGCCACACCGAACCCACGTGGGACAACAAGGTGATTGCCCAGGTGAACGAGCTCTTGACCCGCTTCGGCCCCTGCCCGGAGCAGCTTTAAGAAGCCTCGCCTAATCCGCGGCTGTAGAAGCGGCGGCCTGCACTCTCGATAATCCAAACCCCAGCATCAGCACGATGAGCAGGCAGGCCCCTGCCACCGGGACCATCAGCCCGATGCGCAGCGAATGTGCAGCGCTGGAGATCACGCCCGTCATCCACGGCAAAACCGCGCCGCCAAATCCGGAAACTGTGAAAATCCAGCCGGTATGTTTTGACTCTCCAGCGCGTTCCATAAAGAGAGCCAGCACCAGCGGATAGATCGGGCCTAAGGAAAATCCCGTCCATGCGGCACCGGCGAGCAGAGCCCAAGGCGTGTGAGCCGATACCAACAGCAATAACCCTCCCACCAGGGAAAACACAGACAGGCGAAACAGCTGCGCGTCGTGCATTCTATAAAGAATGATCGGAGCCAGTCCCCGTCCTGCCAGCAATGCGCCCCAGAAGCAGGCCGTAGCCAGGCTGCTGTTTGTGAAGCTCCAGCTCACCACGCGCACCCCGTAGGTCGTCATCCAGTTGCCCACAGAAGATTCCATTCCCACATACAGAAATCCAGCGATGGCAAACAGAACGACAGTCGAGATCGCCGTATCCAGAGGGCGATGCCTGGATTCGGCTTGGAGCGGCGCCTCAAATCCCCCGATCAGGGGCAGAATCGCAAATGGTCCGGCAACCAGGGCCACGGCAACGCCCAGTTCAGCAGCTGTCACATTCCCGTGCAGCTTTGCAATCAATAGCGGGCAAAGCGTGGAACCGATGCTCCAGCAGAAGTTCAAGAAGGATAGGGCTGCGCCGCGCCGCCCCGGATACATGCGCCCCACCAGCATGCTTGTCGAGGTCATGGCCATCCCGAGCCCCAGACCAAACACTGCGATGGCTGCCAGTCCCAGTTGCCTGGGAGCTACGGCCAGCATGCTGCCCGCGACCGGAATCATCAGGTAGCCGACTCCAAGCGTCAGCCGGAACCTTCGTCGAACGAACAAAGCGCCAGAAGAACTGCTCGCGAACATGGCCATCAGGAGCAGTCCGGATTGACTGTCGCTAAGGTGAAACTCTGCAGCAATGCGCGGCAACACCGTTCCGAGCAGTACAGTCATCGCGCCCGTCGTCAGAAATCCCAGGTAAAGCAGAATGATCGATATGCGGGGCCGCGACTGGAAGAGGGAGAGACTTCGCAAACTAGACACCAGCACGCGGTGACTTGGCCTTTGACTGAATCCTGCGCCCGGCCTTCTCACTGCAAGGACCCGTCGACTCACGCGCCATCAATTGCGGCTTTACAAGGATTTCGGGCTTGGTAGCAACGCCGGGGGAGTGGATCTGGTTCAGCAGGGTTTCCGCTGCCAGCCTCCCCATTTTGTGCAGGGGCTGTCTCACCGTGGTCAGGCTTGGAGTGTGAAAGCTGGCATGCTCAATATCATCGAAGCCGATGACAGAAACATCTTCTGGAATGCGCAAGCCTGCCTCGTGGATCGCGCGCATCGCGCCGATCGCGGCCATGTCATTGAAACCAAAGATCGCTGTAAAGTGCCGCCCCTTCTGCAGAAGTTTGCGAACCGGGGGATAACCCAGCTCCGGCGAGGTGATGTCCAGTTCCAGGTGAATCGTCAGTTCCGGGTTCACGCGCAATCCCAGGTTGGCGGCACACTTCAGGATGCTCGCCCAGCGAGCCTCTGAATCCGAACTGTAGGGCTGACCGCGCATGAAGGCAATCTCCCGGTGCCCCAATTGGTAAAGGTGTTTCAGAGCCAGCTCAGCCGCACGATTGTGATCCAGAATCACGTTGGTAATACCCGGAATGGCCTTGTGACCCGCAACTGCTACTACGGGAACCGGCAGGTGGTGTTCCAACTGGGTATCAATGCCAATGATCCCTTCCGAGCCGCGCCCAATCAGCATCCGCGGATACTGCTCGATCAGGTCGGCCCGATGATGATGGTGAGCGATAAAGTAGAAATAATCGTTCTCCAGCAGGTAATCACCAATGCCGGCCATCACCTCGGTCTGATATCCGTCAGAAAGCACAGGCACCAGAATTCCAATGGTCTGCGTGCGGCGGTTGCGCAGGGACCGTGCCACGAAACTGGGCTGATACTTGAATCTGCGCGCTGCCTCCCGGATGCGCTCCCGCGTTGGTTCCGGTATGGACCTTCCCGGAACGTCATTCAGCACCACCGAAATTGTCGCCGGATTCAGATCGAGATATTCGGCCAACGACTTCAGCGTTACCGGCTTCGCGGGCTCGCGCCCCGCCTGTCTACCTTTCCCCATGAAAAGCCATCATCCTTTAAACGTCGGCCAATCAGACCGTTGGGCCATGGTACCCTCTGGCGGGTACTGGACGAAAGCAAAAATCTCAGCTATCCCGGTTGCCATCCAGCATTCAGCGAGGCGAAACAGACAACTCTTTGCCTCGTAACTCTGTAAGTTGCGCATCGCTGAAAGTTGCAAAAGGATGGACTTTCCTTGGATGGCTGCATGTTGAGGCTGTTCCGCTTCCAAAGCCAGGACAAAGTCTTGTCTGGAATCAGCTGGCAGGCCGAACATACTGGCGGCCCCGGTACATGGCCGTCGCCTCAACCGAACGGATATAAATCACCAGCGCGGTGGCGTTGTCCGAGCCATCCAGTCGAATCGCCTCACTCACCAACTCTTGAGCTACCAGCGCAGGATCGTCGGACCGCCCGCTCGACACTCTCGCCAATCGATCACTGCCGAGCTTTTCATACAACCCGTCGCTGCAAAGAATCAGCGCATCCTTCGCACGAACCGGTATCGTGGTGCTTTCCGCCGCAACGAATCGCTCTATTCCCAGCGCGCGAGTCAGGATATGCCGGGATTCCGAGCTTTCCGCTTCTGCTTCCGAAATTAATCCCTGCCGGCGTTGCTCTTCCACCCAGATGTGATCCCGTGTCAATGATTCCGCGCGCCCATCCCGGATCAGGTAGCATCGCGAGTCGCCCACATGCGATACCACAGCCTGATCCTCACGGATTGCACAAGAGACTATGGTGGATGCCATGCCTTTGTGCCGCCACTGAGGATTGAGTGCCTCGTCGTAAACCGCCGCGTTGGCGTGTTGTATCAGGCGGGGTAAAAGACTCGTGAGCGAAGTCTGTTCCTCGGCATCTTCAAAACCCTTCGCCATCACCTTAACGGCTTTCGAGGCAGCCACCTCGCCGGAACTGTGGCCCCCGGCCCCATCTGCGAGCGCGAACATCCACCCCCGCGCCTGGGCTTCGCGTCTGGAGCGAGGCACAAAGATAGCAGTGGCATCTTCATTCCGAGCCCTTTGGCCTGGGTCCGTCGCTATTCCATAGAGGATGTCGAGCATAAAGTCACTTGCCTTGGCCATTCTCTATCGAACGCGATAGGACTCGGCCAGGATACTTACTAATAACTCACCCCACCCATAAGGAATCTCTAAAGATCCGCTCCATCCCGGCATTTCCACCATAGAAATTTCTTGTGGTTTCAGAAATCCTTGTGCAAACTTTGATTAGGGTGTGGTTCGGCCACTGCCGTCCTGAAGAAATGGTCCTCGTGGTCCTGCCGGCATCTGAAACCAGTTTCCAGACATTGGCCATTCGACCGCCTGGGGAACCCGGCACGAAGGGAATAATGTATTTAAGGATGGTCCATGGGCAGCGCCAGAAATCTTCCAGGGCAGGGCACCGTGAACTACTCTCCCGGTGACTCCCGTGAATTGGAAGCATTGAGCCAACTCATTGCCAGCACTACCCAGCTTGATTTGCATCGTAAACCCGGCGCGCAGCTGGCCGAACGAATTCGCGCAACACTCCGGCTGGAAGCCGTTGCCATTTTCGACGCTGACCTGCAGGAGACTTACCACGCCGGGACCTGGTGGCCCGATATTGAAAACAGCATCCGCAACATCTGCATCTTTGAAACGGTGCGCGATGAGCCGTCCACCGGGCTGCGGCAGCGAGTCCTGCGTATCGGCGGGCTGCCCATTGGCGCGCTCATTCTGCGTGGAGAAGCTAGCTCGGCGGTCGTTGATTCCGTCGCGGGCCTCGTTGCCATCACCTTCGATCGCTATCATTCCTTCGCCAATGAAACCCGGACTGAGAGTGCCCGCCGCGTCGAGCAGTTGCGCACTACAGTTCTGGATTACCTGGCACACGCCTACAAAACTCCTCTCACTGCCATCCGTGCGGCCAGTTCCGGGCTGGTTGAGACCGGGACCTACACCCCATCTCAGACAGAGCTCCTTTCACTCATTGAGGAACAGACCAATCTGCTGGACCAACTCACCACGAGACTCTTGCAGACGGCCCGACTGGAAGCCCATGACCTCTCTGTCACAGCGGAACGCGTGACCGTGACGTCACTGATCGACGAAGCGGTTGCGGAAGCACGTGAGCGTCTCGCAGCCATGCATGTAAAGGTCTCAGTCGAACCAGAGAACCTGACGGTCTTCGGTGACCGCAGCCTTTTAAGAGCCATGCTCGCTCAGTTCGTCGATAATGCGGGAAAATACGGGAGCCTGGGAACGACCATCACCATCAGCGCGGTGAGTCGTCCCGGCGCGGTGCTGCTCTCGGTACACAATTTTGGCCCTCCCATTTCCATAGCAGACCAGGAACACCTCTTTGAGCGATTTTTCCGCGCTTCCGGAGCTTCACAGCTGGCAGCCGGTACTGGAATCGGGCTTTCTATCGCCCGACAATCAGCCCAGGCACATGGCGGAGATGTATGGGTCACGAGCGACACAACCAGCGGTACCACCTTTTATGCCTCCATTCCCGTGGAGCCCCAGGAGTTATCTGCTTCATGAATGAAAACTCAATTCGCATTCTGCTCGTGGACGACGAAGCCGCCATTCGGCGCGCCTTGCGTGCAACCCTGCAGGAGCTTGGATTTGTAACAGTGGAAGCCTCGCGCGGCGAAGAAGCCCTGCAACTGGTACGTGCGCAGTCCTTCGACGTGGTTTTACTCGATCTCAACATGCCGGGCATCGGCGGAATGAAGACGCTGGACAAGCTGCGCGCTTCGTATCCTCGACTGCCCATTCTGATCCTTACCGTTCGAGATGAAGAGCAGGACAAGGTCGATGCGCTCGAGCACGGCGCGGACGATTACATCACCAAGCCTTTCAGCATGCGCGAGTGCGTCGCGCGAATTCGCACCGCGGTGCGGCGCGCCAAAGCCCCCGATCGTCCAGATAATGCTCCGCTGCAAGTCGGCGACATTCGCCTCCTGCCCGATCGCCGGCTGGTCTACAAGTCCGGCCAGCCACTTCACCTCACGCCCAAAGAGTTCGACATTCTCTACTACTTGATGACCAATGCCGGGCGAGCTGTCACTCACGGTAAGCTGCTCACCACCGTCTGGGGAGCCGACTATCGCCAGGAAATCGACTATCTCCGCACCTTCGTCCGGCAGTTGCGCAAAAAGATTGAAGAGGACCCTTCCAATCCGAAATATCTGCTTACCGACGCTTATGTCGGCTACCGGTTTGCCGAATCCCTCAGCAGGGAATCGGGCTCCGGCTTGACCCAATAACACCCACGGCCACACGCAGAAAGGCCCCGGATTCTCTCCGGGGCCTTTCTGCGTCTGTATCTTCGCGAGCAAAAACCTAAAAAAGATTCCACAACGCCTGGTTGTAAATCTCGTGATGGAATTGCACCTCTGCCGCTTTGACAAACGTTCCAAGACTCCGTGGGGCACGGTCCGCAGCCGCCTGCTTCAAATCAACATAGCGCGACTTCACATCCTCGCCCAGAATCGTCGAGACCCACTCCGAAGCCCGGAAGTCGTGCATCGCGGAATGAATGTCACTGGGCAGGTAGCGCTCGGCCTGGCGCAGGCCTTCCATGCTCAGCGTAGTACCATCCAATCCTGTCTTGAAGATAGAGTAGAGCGTCAGGTAAGGGTTGGCATCCGGAGCTACGGATCGCACTTCCACGCGTGCCGACTTCGAATTGCCGATCGGAATCCGGATCATCGATCCGCGATCTGTCGCCGAGGCCTTGATCTGGTTCGGCGCTTCAAAGTGAGGGTCCAGGCGGCGATACGAATTCACGCTCGAATTCAGGATCAGGCAGATATCGAGCGCGTGCGACAGAATACGGTCCACAAACTCCCAGCCGAACGTGGAGATCTTCTCGATTCCTTCCGGATCCCACATCAGGTTCGCGCCATCTTTCGAAATGGAAAGATTCGTGTGCATGCCGCTGCCGTTCACGCCGACCACCGGCTTCGGCAGAAACGAAGCCGTGTAGCCCATGTTGTTCGCGATCTGGCGGGCCAGCAGCTTGTAAAGCTGAATCTGGTCTGCGGCCGCAACCACTTCGCCGTATCCATAGTTGATCTCAAACTGCGAAGGCGCTACTTCCGGATGGTCCTTCTCATTCTGGAAGCCCATCGCCCGCTGCACTTCCGCCGCGGTGTCAATAAAGCGGCGCAGGGGATCACCCGGCAGCGAGTGGTAATAGCCGCCTGTATTTACAAATTCAAACTTGCCTGTCTGATGGAAGGTCCGCTCCGCATCCGGTCCCTGGAAGAGAAAGCCTTCAATTTCATTCGCCGCGTTGAGCGTATAGCCCTTTTCTTCGTGCAGTTTTTTGGAATAGGCCTGCAGCACTCCGCGCAGATCACCGGAGTAGGGAGTGCCATTCTTGTCGATCACCGAACCGAACACCACGACTTTGCCGCTTCCGAACACATCCGCAGGCACCCAGTAGAAGGCGCTCCAGTCAATCCCAAGGCGCAGATCGCTTTCCTTTTGCGCCGTGAATCCGCGGATCGAAGAGCCATCGAAGGTTAGATTGTCATAGCTTTTCAGCAGAAACTTCTTGTCGTAATCCAGCAGGTGCAAACGGCCTTCCAGGTCACTGAACAACACGGTGACGGCCTTGATGCGCTTCTCGTCGGTGAGATATTTCAGGCGCTCTTCACGAATCTTGTCTTCCGCAACACGACCCAGCCGGTCGGCCTTGGCTTTCAGATTCAGGTCTTCCAGTTCTTCGTAGCTTAATGCGAGGAAATTGCGGTACTCGCTCAACATGAATGTGTCTCCTCCAATTGGATGCCCCGACGTGGGGGTCACCTCTTCAACTTATGGACGGGTCCATAAGGATTGCATAAAGACACTCATGGACTAGCTATCCTGCTCTAACTAGAAGGGTTTTAATGCTTCGCGGAGAGCAGCAGC
The DNA here is from genome assembly GCA_049965615.1 of Acidobacteriaceae bacterium. Taxonomy (GTDB): domain Bacteria; phylum Acidobacteriota; class Terriglobia; order Terriglobales; family Acidobacteriaceae; genus Acidobacterium. The sequence goes on along the minus strand of JBMFWD010000043.1, from coordinate 14,551 downwards.
ATGGCCGCAAACAGGGCAAGCGGGATAATCGCCAGTGCGGCGTAGTAGAGCACCTTGCGCCACTTTCCTCCGCTCGACTTCTTCCAGCTCCGTAGCTCAAGGCGATCTGCAACGCCAACCTTGTCGAGATTCTCAAGATCCCACGCAAAGGCATGAGCGGTTGGATAGCGGTTGTGAGGGTCGCGCTCCAGGGCCCGGTAAAGAACCTCCTGCAGATGTGGCGTAATCTCGGGATTCGCCTCGCGCGGAGGAAGGGGATGGTTAATCAGGCGATCATTCATCACGGCCAGCGGGGAAGGCCCGGAGAAAGGCGTCTTGCCCGTCAGCATCTCGTAAAGCATCACGCCGAGCGAATACAAGTCAGAGCGAGCGTCCCCACGCTTGCCCTTCACCTGTTCGGGAGAAATGTAATCCGGCGTCCCCAGCGCCTGCGAGTATCCCGTGTAGGTCAATCGTTTTGCGCCCTCTTTCGACGCGATGCCAAAGTCGATCAGCTTGATGTGGTCGTGGTCATCCACCATGATGTTTTCCGGCTTCAGGTCACGATGAACCACACCCCGATTGTGGATGTATTCGAGCGCATGCAGGATACCGACCGTGATCCGAATCGCCCGTTCCGGCGACAGCTTGTGCTCTTCGTTCAGGATGGCGCGCAGCAGCTTGCCGGGCACCCATTCCATCACCATGAACGTTCGCGAATGGTCGTTGTGTGGGTAAATCTGCATCACATTGGGATGATGCATCGAGGTGCCGATTTCCTCCTCGCGCTTGAACCGCTCAGCGAAAATTGGATCGGTCTCCATCGCGGCATGCGGAACCTTGATGGCAACCTGGCGGCCCATCTCCGTATCCGTGGCGCGAAAGATGGTCGTCATACCGGTCTCGGCAACCAGCGCATCAATGCGATAGTGGTCCAGCGTATCGCCGACTTCAATTTCCGTGTGAGTTGTCATCCGTGGTGGATCATCCGCGCTCTGGTGCCCGCCTGCATCTGTGGTTGGCTGCATTCCACCCACAAATCAGCCAGTATGAATGGAGTATAGCCAGTCCCTGGATAAAGAATGCGTGAAGGTTCCCCTCATCTTTTTTAGGCTTGGCCGCAGTCGTCCCGTTTGGAAACTCCGAGGCTCAACGCGGCAGAAAATCATCTCCGTAGATCACAAATTCCGGATACGCTCCCGCACCGAGTTCATGCAGGTCCATCCCAAGCTGCTCACCCTCCGGGCTTGTCCGGAAGGGGAATACCTTGTTCAACAGCCAGAAGCATCCATAAATCATAGGCAGCATCAATCCCAGCAGTGTGCCGATCCCAATCAACTGAGCCAGCATCTGGCCCGGTGGAAAAGCCCCCATGAATCCCAGCGCAAACAGTCCCCATAAACCGGCAACGCCATGCACGACGACGGCACCAGAAGGATCGTCAATCCGCGCATGCACCTCCAGCAGTTCCACGAGCCACGGCAGCGCGCCGCCTATCAACGTGCCTGCAATCATCGCCTCAGCCGGCGTGGCAAAGGCAGCTACCGCGCTGCTGGTCACCAGCCCCGCCACCCAGCCGTTCGCACAAAGAGACACATCTGGTTTGCCAAAACGAATCCGGGTGATGAACAACGCGGCCATCAGCGCCATAGCCGCGCAAAGCAGCGTATTAATCGCCACCGGCACCAGCAACTGCGGAGTGGTTCCTGCAAACAGGGTTGCGCCAAGCAAATTGAATGCAAGCCACCCCGGAAGCATCAGCATGCACCCGAAAAGTACAAAAATCATGTGATGGCCGGGAATGGCCCGCGGCACACTCGAACCGGCAAACTTGGTGTTCCGAGGCCCAAGCAGCCAGACAGCCACCAGCGCAGTGAGCCCCCCGAATGCCTGGATGGTCGCCGCTCCGCCCGGATCCATGAAACCCGCCCCAATCTGGAAGTTCGTTCCCAGAGCGGACAACCATCCGCCCCCCCACACCCAGTGTGCGAATAAGGGAAAAAGCAGGCCGCCAATCAGCACAGAGGCCAGTCCCACTGCTCGCAATCGCCAGCGGTCCGCACCCGCTCCCCAGGGAATGATGGCAGCCAGTCCCACGGCAAATACCTCAAACGCTGCTGCATAGCCGGGCAGGGAACCATCCCAGTGCAGGCCACTGAAGAACAGCCCCGTCGCGCCAATCCAGTCAAGCTGCGCAGAACCAAGAGACAGTGAGTAGGAGGTCATCCCCTGGAAACCGGCGAAAGAAAAACCGATCACGCAGAACACAATGGCGGAAACAGATACTGCCAGCATGGCGCCCATCAAAGATTGGGCAGCACTCCTTGAGCGCCCAAGGCCTGTGTTCAGCAGGGCCAGCCCCGCCGGCGCGAGCGGCAACATCGCAATCAGAACTATGCAAAGTACCGCAATCGGCTCGTCTGCGTACATCATGCGCGACCTCCCGTCTCAGCCCTGTGGTGCATGCTCACCATGACCAGGCCAAGCAGTTCCACCAGCAGACCCGCGATGACAAACACGTAGCGAAGGGCCGGCGATGCCAGGAGAATCACGGCGAATAGTAAAACAAACCATCCGGCAATCAGCAGTGCCAGACCGGCCAGGCGAGTTTGCAGCGTCACTGTTGTCATGCCGCTCATGATAGTGCATTTTCAGGCAGCAGGAATAGCGCCACCAACCAACCTGCCGCAACAACCTTTACCTTCTGGCTCCTGTTCCTTCAAGCAGTCGCCATGCTCTGCGGGTCAATCCGCTGGGTCTGACTTACTCCGGGAGCATCGATAGCCCTGTAAGTGGAGGTGTTGTCATAACCCTCGTCATCCTCTGCCGACCCGCCGGAAATATCCTCATCGTCTTCCGGGCATCGAAGATGAAATGCTCCGCGCAGAGCCAGCGGCGTCAGTAGCGTAGTCAGCAAAACTACAGCCACCATCAAAGCCACCTGGGACGAGGTGAAGATCTTTGCGCGAACAGCCATAGCGGCCACAATCACGCCAACTTCACCGCGGGAAACCATTCCGCAGCCAATGCGCAGGCTGCGCACAAAGCTCATGCCGCGAGCCATGGCCGCCAGCCCACAGCCGAACATCTTTGTGACAACAGCAATCGCAAATATCACGGTCAGCAGCAGCCAGTGTCCGCCCAGGGCCCTGAAGTTGCTCGTCAAACCGATGGATACAAAGAACAGTGGAATCAGCAGCCCGTGCCCGAGTGCGTGGAAGGTACGCTCCACATCCGCCTTGAATTCCGACCCGGCAAAAACATAACCCAGCAGATAAGCTCCGGTAATGCCGGCCACGCTACCCAGCCATTCCGCGCCGACGGCGTAAATCAACACCAGCGCAAGCACGCAGCTGGTTACGGCCTCGGCCGAAGACAATCTCCGCATTTGTAGAATCAGCGGGTCCAGCCACCGCTTCGCCCCGCCATAACCGACTACAAAAAACACCCCCACGCTCAGGGCGATAAGCAGCATTCTTATCAGCAGCGGATAATGCGCGGCAAACGCAACGTGATGTTGCATCCAGACTGCCACTGCCGGAGCCACTCCGAAGGAATCCACATTCGCACCGCTGGCTGTCGCCGTCAAAAACGCCAGGACAAATAGCCCCATCACGTCATCGATAACGGCCGCTCCCAGAATGACCGTGGCTTCCGGCGACTGCATGCGGCCGGCATCCATCAGAGTACGCGCGGAGATGGACACGCTGGTAGCAGTCAAGGCGCCACCCAGAAACAAAGCTATATTCCAGGGCAGTCCAAACAGGTGTCCCGTGGCAGCACCAAGAAAGAACGGCCAAATGACTCCTGAAAGGGCCACCAGGAAGGCCGTAACGCCGGCCTCCTGCATGCGGTCGATGTCGGTTTCGAACCCCGCAATGAACATCAGCACCAGGCCGCCAAATTGTGCCAGCAGCATGAATGCGTTGTCCGCATGGCTGCCGGAAAACAGGCGCATGTGCATCATGTTCAGCACGCCGGGACCAGCAACAATGCCCACCATCAGTTCACCGATAATGCCGGGGATTCCGAATCGGCTGAACAACGATGCCACGATCTTGCTCGCGGGCAGCAGAATTGCGATCAACAACGCGAGTTGGAGGATTGCCGGCATGAACTACCGTGCGCTCACGGCAATGGCATCTTGCTTCTCAGCGCGAGGACCAAATCTGCCAAGTGCAAATCGGAAAATATTCAAGGCCTTGCCATAGCCACCGCGCTCAATACCTTCTCGCTGCAAGGTGCGGATGGTCGTCGCCTGGCGACGTGCCAGTTCCGCCTGCAGGGGAGTCGTAGCAAGCTCGGCGGCAATCTGCGTGTGCTCCGCAGCCTGATCGCAAATGCGCAAGCGCATTAGCAGCTCCCCAAATTTCAGTTGTGCGATGAAGCTGTCCGGGGCCAGGGCGCAGGCCTGGCGAAGCTCTTCCATGGCCGACTGGCCGTCAAAATTTACGCAAAGGGCCATGCCCAGCAGAATGCGCAATTCTGGAACCTGCGGTTCCAGCGCAACAGCCTCTTTCAGATGTTTTACAAGTTCAGCGCGTTCCGGGCGCTCCAGCACGTTCGGATCGCGAAACATACGCATCAGTTGGGTGCGAGCTGGCGCGGGAACAACAGCAGGGAAGCTGATGGCCGCGGACTGGGCGGAGGCAAATGCAATCTCGTGACTTGGTACTGAGGACACGCTGGTGAGCGTCGTCATTCTTTTGGACTCCTTGGCGACCCGTCTCATCGGGGAAACGGCGCATTCAAAAAAGGGAGGCAGGGTGCGATCTTGCGATCCACCCTGCCGTTTCAGGAGAGAACGAACAGGGAGGTTAGGGTTACGGTTTAAGCAGTCGCGTGCGCTTCCGCCATGGTGAAAATCTCCGCCTCCGGCTTGAAGACAAACTCAGGGTAGCCGAGTGCGCCCATCTCCGGAAGGTCAAGACCCGCCACTTCCGTCTCAGCCGAAACCCTTTGTCCCATCGTGATTTCCAGTATCCAGTTAAGGACGAAACTGAAGGTGAAGACAAAGCCAATGAGCGTTGCAATGCCGATCAGCTGAGCAACAAGCTGGCTCGCATCGCCGTAGAACAGACCGGTCACCGATCCGTTCACTCCATTCCACGCCCCGCCATAATTGCTTTTACCATCGGCGAAGAGCCCAACTGAAAGTACACCCCACAGGCCGCATGTGCCGTGTACAGAGACGGCGCCGACCGGGTCGTCCACTTTCATGAAGTTTTCTACGAAGGAGACGCTATAGCAAACCAGCACGCCGGCAACCAACCCGATAATAGCGGCGCTCACCGTATTCACAAATCCGCTGGGAGCCGTGATGGCAACCAGGCCGGCCAGCAGACCGTTGCCTGCCATCGAAGCATCCGGTTTACCCTTCAGTATCCACATATAGAGGATCGCGCCGAACGTACCGGTGCAGCCGGCGAGCATCGTGTCTACAGCGATGGTGCCGATGCGGAGATTACCAGCCGCAGAAGCGCCAAGCGTGCTGCCGGGGTTGAAGCCGAACCAGCCGAAGGCCAGGATGAAGCAGCCAACGAGCACAGCCGAAATATCGTGTCCCTGGATGGCGTTGCTCGATCCATCCTTGTTGAACTTGCCGATGCGAGGCCCGATGATCAGCGCAACAGCCAGAGCCGTCACCCCTCCCACAGCGTGCACCACGCCGGATCCGGCAAAGTCGCAGTAGCCATGGCCAAGGCCAAGGTTCGATCCAAGGGTCGAGAGCCAGCCGCCGCCCCATGCCCAGTTGCCAAACAAGGGGTAGGTGAATGCGCCCATCAGTACGGAGGAAACGCAGAAGGTCAGGAACTTCCATCGCTCGGCAGCAGCACCGGTCACAATCGTCAGCGCCGTGTCCATGAAGACCATCTCGAACAGGAAGATGACCATCACGCCTACGTCGTAGGTGTGACCCGAAAGGAACATGCCCTGCATGCCCCAGAGTCCCCATGATTTACCGAAGAGGCTAATCAGGTGCTCGCCGTTAAGTGACGCCAGACCACCTAGATTGCCATTTCCGGCGGCACCGCCCATTTGTATGGCGAAGCCTATCAACCAGTATGCGAACAAACCACAGGCATACACAGTGAAGTTCATCATGTAAGTGTGGTTGGCGTTCTTCACGCGGCAAAGTCCGGCTTCCACCATGGCGAATCCGGCCTGCATGAACATAACCAGAAACCCTGTCACCAACGTCCAGACAAAGTTGATGGCAATTTTGTTTTGTCCAACCTGGTTCGCCACGTCACCAACTGTGAGTCCTGTTTTCGCGTTGGAGACCGGAACATCGTTGATCGTACCAGTCATCGTACCGCCAGGGTCGCCGGCAGACATCTGAGTGGCAGTCGGGGCAGCAGCAACCGCGGCCTTTAACTGAGACTCAGCTGAGCCGGTCTGCGCGTGGGCCATGCTTCCCATCGAGAGCAGCAGCGCCACAGTGCAAGTCAAAAACTTGTTGCGAAATCTTTTCATAAGCTGGGCTCCGTAATTTTATTTAGAGAACTTAAGCCTTCCAGATCGCATTCTTGTTGCAGGCTGCAGGAAGGATGAACACGACGCCAAAGAGAGAAATCGCGAGACCGATGATCGCAATCACCATCCGTCCGCCGACCGACACCGTAAGATGCAGACCGAACAGGGCCACAATCCAACCTCCGGCAGTGAGTGCTGAACCGGCCAGCTTCATCACACCTGATTGCACGCCAAGCGCTATTTTTCCTTCCTGCGGTTTGATCTTCAGGAACATCGCAAATGCTGCTCCGAGAAGCACCAGTCCCACAATCAGTACTCCGACTCCCAGGCCGCCAGGCATCAGATATGCCCCGGCACACGCCGTGGTAATACCCACTAAGAAGAGCCCAAACGACCGGCCCTGTGATTGAGTTGCCGCCATGTCATTTCCTCCGAAAGAAAACTCCAGTTATGAGTGACGCCTAATCGCGACTTTCATGAAGAAAGGTTGCGCTTTCGACTTGGCTTCCTGCCCCTAAGCAACCTGCCGCGCTTCGGTGCGGGAAACAGGAATGCTGACTTAACCGTTCCGGCTTGGGCGAAGCCGTGCCGGGCTGGCCACCATCTGAGACTGCTTGGCTACCGGGAGAGCCAGGAATACGATCAGCTGCGTCAGCGCCGTAAGCTCTACGACCATAGGCACGCCCGTCTGCAGGCGAACCAGGACGAGAATCCCGACCATCGCGAACCACTGCCACCGCGAACGGCTCATGCGCTCCACCCGATCGGTAAGCCGCAGCAGGTCACGAGGCCGCAACGCCATCTGTCCTGGTTCCGACGCCCGGGCCTTGAAGCAGGCAATGGCGAAGAAGCCGGAAATCAGCAGTTCGAGAAATAACGCCTTTTCATTCATGGTGTTCTCCCACCGGAGGACAGCCGCTCACGGCGTCCCCCGGAATCTCCGTTAGTATTTGGGACCAAAGAAGGCAATCAAGGCCACAGTTGCGGTGGTTTGCCCATCGACCATTTCGCTGTTGCCCTTGTGGAAGAAGGGCACATCCGACCAGTCGTGACGAACTTCCACGCGGGTCTCAAGACCATGCGCCCACTTGTACTGGTAGGTGCCGGTCACTTCCTTCAGCTTTTGCGCAGTCCCGGTGGCATAGCCCTCGTTGTCGTCGAAATACTCGCCGCGCGCTGAGAACGAGTTGTGAGCCGTCGCCTGGTAGAGGGTATCGATGGCAAAACCCTGCCAGTGTGCCGAAGCTTCTGGCGTTTCACCAGAGGCATCCGTGCGGTTCTGTCCGTAGTCGTAATTGATATAAGCGCTGAATTTCGGCGTTGGCGTCAGATTGATCGTGGTATCAATCAAATTGCGATAACCCTTCTGGGTATCGTTATTTGCAGGACCGACGTAGTAATTCAACGCCCAGTTGAACTTTGGTTTGGTGTACAGACTGGTAAGTCCAATCGTTACGCCGCCGTTGTTGTTCACAACGTTGTTCCATCCGTTCACCACCTGCACGCCCGCGGTCCAGCTCTTGGTTACTGGAGTCGATGTGCGCAAGCCAAAGTGGTAGAAGGGAATCGCCCACGCAAACAAAAGGGAGCGGGAGTAGTTCCAATCGTTGTCGGCTTCAATCACTTCGGCGCCGGCTGAGGTCACAAACTGACCAAAATCCAGCTCCGTGCCGTGCCACTTCGGCGGCGTAGCGCTGATGTAGGCCTGCTCGATGTAGTTATCAGTATTTTTGTCGGTAGCCGAATGCATGATAGCGTTCGCCCGGCCAAAAATCAGATCAACGGTCGCGCCCACCGGGCTGGGAGCGTGAGTGATGTCCACCTCGGCCATCGCGAGGCTGAACTGATCGGTCTTGTCGTTGAAATCGTAGAGGTCATTGATCTGACCATTCGCCGCATTGCTGGGCCGGTTCGCGTTGTAGCTGTAGTAGCCGTCAATCAAACCGCTGAAGTCCAAGGAACCAACGCTCCAGGTGTGAGGCGGTGGCGGCGGAGGAGCTGGTGCCGCTGCCGGTGTCGGGGTGGGTGAGGGCGCTGCGACTGCCGCAGGATTCGGTTGTGCCACCGCCGAAACCGCAAGGCAAAGAACTGCCGTAAGCAATCCGTTCGAAAATGAAATGATTCTCAAAATGCCGATCCTCCAATCAAAGTGCACTGCCAGTCGAACGGACACATTCAGCGAAGTGCCTGGGTAGAGGCTTGCCGGAACCCATCCGATTTCGAGCCCTCGGTTGCTTCTGCTGGAACTGCATGCGTCCTGGATGTATCTAGGTACTCATGCCCGTCATAAGGAATTCATAAAGACTGCCCGGAAAACGCAGCTACACCCAGAACCTAACGAAGAATGTGCAACTTATACGGTGACGGATTCTGTGCCGCAGGTATGAGCAGAGCCTGGCCGCGCATCTGCAAGTCCGCGTTTGGCGCTCGACCGGTCTCAGTCTGTACTATGCAGACAAGCTAACCGCACTATGCTTTCAGTGATCCGACTTCGTCCGGTGCTCGTGCTTCTCCTCGCCGCCATCACGGCCTGCGGAGCCCGCGCACTCGACCCTAATGTCCCGCTCCGCCAGGACGGAGCACAGGTCTGGCAGACGGAGAGCGGACTGCCACAGAACACCGTCCATGCCATTCTGCAGACCCGTGACGGGTTCCTCTGGATTGCCACCGAGGGTGGACTGGTTCGCTTCGACGGCGAAGATTTCACGACCTACACCAGCAAGAAATATCCGCAGCTTCCCAGTGACGTCATATACGGTCTCATGCAGGACCGCAGCGGAACCCTCTGGATCAGCACCTCTGGAGGCATCGCAAGTTACGCTCACGGAAACTTTCACGGCTATCGGCAGACCAGCGAAACCTACACAATGTTTCAGGATGCAGACGGCCGCATCTGGGCACTCACTGCAAACGGCGTAGAGGTCCTCAAGGGCGGAACGTTCCAGAACATCCTTCCCGCAACCATGGGAGAAGCAAGCCAGATGATCCAGACCACAGACGGAGCATTGTGGCTTGCCACCGACAACGGACTGCTTCGCGCGCCCGCTGGTACCGAAGCCTTTTCCGCGATTGGCTCTCAGGCCAGCATCCGCACCATCGCCGTGGCGCCAACCGGCAGCGTGTGGGCTGGAACTGGAACCGGCGTCGAAGTCTGCACACCACGCCAATGCCGCATGCTTCATCCCGCGGGACTACCGAATCCGGTTTATGTTTCCGCGCTGGCTTCTGTCGGGCAAAGCATGTGGGTCGGCACGGATCAGGGTCTGTTTCAAATCAAGGGAAACCGCGCCGTTGGCTACCACACGCTTCAAGGTCTTCCTTCCGACCAGGTGAATCTCCTTTATCAGGATCACCAGGGCGCGCTCTGGATTGGCACCAGTCGCGGCATGGCTCGCTTCACCGGTAACCACATCGAAGCTCTGCCTTCGAGCAGTGAGCTTGCCGGGAACATGGCATTGACCGCATACGAAGATCGCGAAGGCGACCTCTGGCTGGGCTTCGAGTCCAACGGTCTGGGCGTGCTCCGTAGCCTCACCTTTACCAATCTCACAGTACGGGACGGACTTGCCGGCAGTTATCTGCTCTCCGTCACCCAGGGCGACGGCGGCGCCATCTGGGCCGGCACCAACGGTGCAGGCCTCAGCCGCTACAGCAAAGGACAATTCCAATCCCTTACCACCGAGCAGGGTCTATCGAGCAACGTGGTTCTGGCGCTCATCAGGGGCCTCGCCGACACCCTCTGGGTCGGCACTCCAGACGGCTTCGACGCGGTGCGGCATGGCAAAGTCGTTCGCGCCTACACCACGGCGGATGGTCTGCCGGACGACTTCGTCCGCTCACTCTATGTCGACTCCAAAGGCGCTCTCTGGATCGGATCGCGCCGTGGCCTCACCCGCTTCTACCACGGGCAATTCCGCACCTTCACTCAACTGGACGGGCTCGGCAGCGACCTGATCGGAGCCATGCTGCAGGATCGCAGCGACGGCGCGCTATGGATCGGCACGCTCGACGGCCTCTCGCGCTATACCAAGGGAACATTTGAAAACTTCACGACACAAAACGGTCTTTCGAGCAACATCGTCACGGCGCTCTACCAGGACCCCGAAAACGTCCTCTGGATTGCCACCAAGGGCGGCGGACTGGATCGCTATCAAAATGGTCATTTTGCGCGCATCTCTTCGAACCTCACCGGCCTGCCAGACAGCATCTACGCCATCCTCGGCGACAGGTATGGTTATCTCTGGCTCAGTTCCACCCATGGAATCTACAGGGTCAGTCGCGCGGCTCTCAATCGCTTCGCTGACGCCCAGACCAGGCACCTTCCGTACTCGGTATTCGGCGCGTCAGACGGCATGGGAATCAGTGAGTGCAGCCGCGGCGGACATCCGGCCGCCTGGCAGTCCGCTGACGGTCGTCTCTGGTTCGCCACGCTCAAGGGCCTTGCTGTCGTCAACCCCGCCCATATGGAACTCGACCGGGTACCGCCAAAAGTTGCCATCGAACAGGTCAGCATCGACGATCAGCCAGTCTCCATGCAGGCCGCGCTAAGGGTCCCTCCAGGGCACTCGCGCATTGAGATTCACTACGCGGGGCTCAGTTTTGTCGCGCCCCGAAAAGTCCACTACCGTTACAAACTGGTGGGTTTTGACCAGCACTGGGTCAATGCCGGAACGCAGCGAACCGCCTACTACACCAACCTCGCGCCCGGGCGCTACACCTTCCGCATCATGGCAGCCAACCAGGACGGTTTGTGGTCGCGGGACATAGCCGAAATTCAGTTCACCGTCCTGCCGCAGATCTATCAGACTTGGTGGTTCCGCGTCGTGATGGCGATCACGCTGTTACTGCTGGTCTATCTGGTTTACTGGCTCCGCGTGCGCAGCGTCCGCGCTCAGTTCCAGGCAGTGTTAGGAGAGCGCACCCGCATCGCCCGCGAAATCCATGACACGCTCGCGCAAGGCTTCGCTGCCGTGTCAGTGCAACTCGAGGTGGTTTCGCAATTGTTGCCAACATCCGTCGATGCCGCAAGGAAATCACTCGATGCCACGCGCGCGCTCGTGCGCACCAGTCTCGACGAAGCTCGCGCATCCATCTGGGATCTGCGCTCGCAGAGTACGGAAAAGGAAACCCTCGCCACACGCATTCGCATCATCGCCGATCAACTGACGGCGCAAAAAGGAATCAAAACGCAGTTGCAGGTCAACGGCATCTACCGTCCGCTGGTGCCGGAGGTGGAGGTCGAGATCGAAAAAATTGCGCGGGAAGCTGTTGTCAATGCCGTGCGCCACTCCAATGCCCAGGTCATCACGCTGCGTCTTACCTATGATGCCCGCGACTTTGAAATGACAGTGCGGGATAATGGCAAAGGGTTTGCCGGCGCGCCACCGGGCGGTACAAGCGGTCACTTTGGCATTACAGGCATGCGCGAACGCGCAGAGAAGATAGGCGGAAAGCTCGAAATTACCAGCAAACCCGGGCAGGGAACGGAAGTACGCGTGACCCTTCGCCTGGGGAAACAGGATTGACAACGTGGCGGAACAGACAATTCGAATTCTCGTAGTGGACGACCATCACATCGTTCGGCAGGGTCTGGTGGCTCTGTTGAGCACTGTCTCCGATTTTGAGGTCGTCGCCGAGGCGGGCGACGGTACCGAGGCCGTCGAACTGCATCGCAGTCTTCGCCCCGACGTCACCATCATGGATCTCCGTCTCCCTCGCATGGGCGGCGTGGACGCCATCGTTGCCATTCGAGCAGAAGCACCCCAGGCACGATTCATTGTGCTCACCACGTTTGACGGCGATGAGGATATTTATCGTGCCCTCCAGGCCGGAGCCAAAGGTTACCTCCTCAAGGGTATGAATGCCGGGGAACTTACAGACGCTATCCGCACGGTACACGCCGGCAGAAGCAGAATCCCCTCCGTGGTCGCCGAACGCCTTGCAGAAAGGGTCAGCGGAACAGAGTTGACCACCCGGGAACTCGAGGTTCTGCGCCTCATCGTGCAGGGCCACAGCAATAAAGAAATCGGGAATCACTTGCATATTTCTGAAGCAACCGTCAAAACACATATCAACAACCTGCTCAGCAAGCTCGGCGTAAGTGACCGCACACAAGCCGCCACCACCGCGCTGCAGCGCGGGCTGGTGCATCTGGATTAAAAAGGAAACGCATGCGATTCAAACTTCTACTTCCAGCCTTCCTGCTGGCGGTCCTGTCGATACATATGGCTCCCGCATCCTTCGCCGAAACAACCAACGCCACCTGGAGACAGGCCACCAAAAGCGAGTTGCAAACCTACCTTCCGGCGCGCGCGCCTGTCGTGAAGGAGCGCATTGAAACGGAAATGCCCGCGGCTTCGGGAATCATCAGCAGCAAAGACCAGTTCATCGGCGGCGTCGTTTTGATCACAGCCGGTTACTCGGCAGATGGCAAATACTCACATTACTTTCTCTCCCAGGTTCCCATCCAGGTCGGCAGCCTCAAACTGCCTGCGGGTCAGTACATCCTCGGCTACGTGCGCAAGGGCGACGAGCTGGAAATCAAGTTCTATGAGGCCATGTCGGGGAAATTTCTCGGTGGCGTCACGGCGAAGCTCGACCGCACCACCCATGGTGTCTACGCCTTCAAAATCTGGCCGCCGGCTCAGCATCCGCTCATTCAGATTGGCCGTTTCATCATCCCGTATCGGCTCCGATAAGCAAATCGCCAGACGGATCTCAGGCTCCCATCCAGAGGGGCAGATGGAGCCATGCTCACTCTTTCGACTTGCTGTCTTCAGAAATCCGCTCTAGCATGGCGAGCGGTGCGGCTCGCGCGCCGGGAGCGTCCACTTGTATCAGCCAGAGACTTACGCAATCGCGCTGCTGTTCATGATCCTCAGCATGCTGTGCTGGGGCTCGTGGGCCAACACCATGAAGCTCTGCCCGGGTTACCGCTTCCAGCTCTTCTACTGGGACTACGTCCTCGGCCTCTTTGTGGGAGCGCTTGTCCTCGGAACCACCATGGGCAGCGCAGGATCGCAGGGCCTGCCATTTTTCCGTGATATCGCACATGCCGATCCGCATCACGTATGGCTGGCTTTGGCAGGCGGAGCTATCTTCAACGTGGCCAACCTGCTCCTGGTAGCAGCCATCGACATCGCCGGACTCGCCGTCGCCTTTCCCGTGGGAATCGGCCTGGCCCTGGTCGTCGGCGCAATCAGCAATTACATCATCACCCCGGCAGGGAATCCGCTGCTCTTGTTCGGTGGCATTACGATCGTAGTCGCCGCCATCGTTCTCGATGCCGCGGCCTATCGCGCCCGCGAAAAGCAGAAAAGCGTCACCACCCGGGGAGTCGTTCTCAGCCTCATCTCCGGCCTGCTCATGGGCAGCTTCTATCCTTTCGTGGCGCGCGCCATGTCAGGCAGGGGAGCGCCCGGCCCTTATGCCACTGCCTTCTACTTTGCCATTGGGGTCGGACTCTGCTCGCTCGCAGCGAACACCCTGCTCATGCGCAAGCCCCTTGACGGAAGGGAACCAGTCGCCTTCCAAGGCTACGCAAAAGCCCCGCTCACTTGGCATGTGTGGGGCATTCTCGGCGGCGCAGTCTGGATGGCAGGCGCCATCTTCAACTTCACCGCTTCGCAGGCCAACATTGTCGGGCCTGCCGTCTCCTACTCCATCGGCCAGGGAGCCACCATGATCTCCGCCGCCTGGGGCGTTCTTGTCTGGAGAGAATTCGCCGCTGCGCCCCGCCGCGCCAAAGTCTTCCTCGGCTGGATGTTCGCCCTGTTCCTCTGCGGCCTCGCAGCCGTGGCGCTGGCGCCGGTTCTCTAGTGGTTCGCTCGGTCCGTTGTAGTTGCCCCGTCCCGCCATGCGGCCAACTCGGTCACCAACCGAGCCCAGGCATCGCCGTAGTCACTCCAGCCACCCAGATGCCGCACTCGGGCAAGAGCAGCCTCGCTCATTCGCTGCTGCAGGGAAGAGTCTTCGGCCAGTTCCTGCAACCGCTCCCGAATTGCTTCCGAGGATCGAATCGGCACCAAAAACCCTTCCACCCGGTCTGAAAACAAATCCTCGCCCCCTGTATGCGTAGAGCTGATTAACGGGCAAC
>JBMFWD010000042.1:0-27434 GCA_049965615.1 Acidobacteriaceae bacterium | reverse complement strand
CATCATGAATTCGTGCTTTTCGAGTTCGTCGCGGCGGTTGTGGAAGATGGACATAACTTCCTTTCCAAGAGAATTAGCTCTCCCTTTAGATTCGCAGGCGTGCGGGAGGTTGGAAAAAACCTTTCACCACAGAGGACACAGAGTACACAGAGAAAAGCCACAGAGGCTTTGGAGTGGATTCCTGCGGGTTATGAGCCGTTCTCCGGCTCTCGCAGGATTGCCTTAGGGAGTCGGTTAGCCATTACGCATGCGAACGATTCCATCTCGCAGGAGCACCACGTTGAAATTCAGCAGCAGTCCCAGAGGGCGTTTGCTGAGCTTGCGATAAGAAAGCAGTTGCGCGCGATGAACGGGAGCGATGGTCTCGACTGCTTTGATCTCTACAACGATCAGATCTTCTGCAAGTAGATCCAACCGGTAGCCAATTTCCAGCCTACGTCCTGCGTAGGTAATGGGCAACGGCACTTCTTGCTTTACTGCTAATCCACGAGTGGCGAGCTCATGGGCGAGGCAGGCGCGATATGCATTCTCGAGCAAGCCCGGACCGAGAGCAGTGTGGACTTTCACGGCACTGTCGATGACAGTGCCGCTGATGGCGTTCAGCTTCTTGGGATCGCTCGTCATTCCGCGGTGGGTGGTTTCCAGCGGAGGATGGGTTTGCGGGCGGCGGTGGTTTCGTCGAGGCGGGAGATGCGGGTGGAGTGGGGCGCGTTGAGGATCAGTTCGGGGTTTTCGTCGGCTTCGCGGGCAATCTGGCGCATGGCTTCGACGAAGAGGTCGAGCTCCTCACGGGATTCGCTTTCGGTGGGCTCGATCATGAGCGCGCCGGGGACGATCAGGGGGAACGATGTGGTGTAGGGGTGGAAGCCGTAGTCGATGAGGCGCTTGGCGAGGTCGCCGGTTTTGACGCCGTTTTTGGTCTGGCGCTTGTCGCTGAAGACGACCTCGTGCATGGACGGGGTTTTGTAGGGGAGCTCGAAGAGGTCTTCGAGCTTGGCGCGGACGTAGTTTGCGTTGAGGACGGCGTCTTCGGTGGTCTGGCGGAGGCCGTCGGGGCCGTTGGCGAGGATGTAGGCCAGGGCACGGACGAACATGCCGTAGTTGCCGTAGAACATGCGGACGCGGCCGACGGATTGGGGGCGGTTGTATTCGAAATAGAGCCGGCCCTCTGCGTTGCGGGCCACGACGGGCGTGGGCAGGAAGGGTTCGAGAATTTTCTTGCAGGCTACAGGACCGCTGCCGGGGCCTCCGCCGCCGTGGGGCGTGGAGAAGGTTTTGTGCAGGTTGAGGTGCATGACGTCCGCGCCGAAGTCGCCGGGGCGGGTTTTGCCGACGAGGGCGTTCATGTTGGCTCCGTCCATGTAGAGGAGCGCGCCCTTGGCGTGGAGGATGTCTGCGATTTTGTGGACCTGGTTCTCAAAGACTCCGATGGTCGACGGGTTGGTGAGCATGAGCGCGGCGGTGTCTTCATGGACGAGCTGCGCGAGGGCTTCGACGTCGATTCCGCCGTCGGCGTTGGACTTGAGGTTGATGACCTCGTAGCCGCATACGGCGGCGGTGGCGGGATTGGTACCGTGGGCCGAGTCGGGCACGATCACGTGCTTGCGCGCGTTGCCTTTGGACTCATGGTAGGCACGGATGAGCAGCATGCCGGTGAATTCGCCGTGGGCTCCGGCAGCGGGCTGGAGGGTGATGGCGTCCATGCCGGTGATCTCGATGAGGCATTGCTGGAGGGTTTCCATGACCTGGAGCGCGCCCTGCGAGAGAGATTCGGGCTGGTAGGGATGGGCTTCGGCGATGCCTTCGAGGCGCGAGACGAACTCGTTGACGCGCGGGTTGTACTTCATCGTGCAACTGCCGAGGGGGTACATGCCGAGGTCGATGGCGTAGTTCCAGGTGGAGAGGCGAGTGAAGTGGCGGATGATTTCGATCTCGCTGAGCTCGGGCAGGGTGCCGCAGTCTTCTCGCGCGGCTTCGCCGAGGAGGGCGGCGGGGTCGACTGCGGGTACGTCGAGCGGGGGCAGCTTGTAGGCTTTTTTGCCGGGCGAGGATTTCTCGAAGCTGAGGGCCTCGTTCTGGGTGATGTGTGGGGTGACTTTGCGCGGTGTTCCTGTGAACTCAGAATTCATTTCTTCATCCTTCATTTTTGCGGCCCGATTCCTTTAGCGCGGGGCCACTTCGCTGATTTTTTTATCGCTCTGGGTGGCGATGCGAGATCGAATGAGCGGGCTTTAGCCTCTGCCGACTTCGGTTTCTGTTTGAACATGTTCTTTCTTGCTCGCCAAATAGGAAAAACAGAATGGATATTGCCCCGTGGTTGCGGCGAGCCCGGCCTTGACAGGGTTCTCGGCGATATAAGCCCGATGGACTTCAAAGTTCTGCTTGTTCACGACCTGCACTTCGGTGAATCCTCTCTGCCACACTTCGCCGTGGTAGTCGAATTCCTGGGATATTCGACGAGAAAATCGTCCCTTGATGAACTGCATGGCCTTTTCGATGGTCATACCCTCCCCAACTTGAATCAGGAGGTGTACGTGGTCCGGCATGATTACGAAATCGTGCAGCTTGAATCGATGTTCGGCTACAAGCGAGCGCAGGACGTCAACGAGAAGATTGGCATTGCGCTCGGATTGCAGCAGACGGCGGGACATGCTCGTCTTCGTCGTCGCAAAAAAAATCCTTGATGGGCTCAAGATGTTTGACGGAGCGGAATTGCGTGCCGGATGCGCCATGGCAGGGGCTAAAGCCCATTTCTTCCTTTCGTTGCTATTGCGGCCCGGCTAAAGCCGTGCCCTTGTTACAAAGCCAATGCGGTACAACTCGGGTGGTGCCCGGTTACAAAGCTATTCTGGCATCGCGGAAGTGACGCGTCGTTTCAAGGCCAAATTGACTGAAGAAGCATTTGGCGCTGCAGAGTGAACATGTCTTCGGCTTGCTCGCCCGGCTGGCATCTTACGCCTCCACCAAGCCGATCGCCATGACTTGCGCGGCGCGGTCGATTTGTTCGCGGGTGGTGAGTTCGGTGGCGCACCAGAGGGTGGCGTGGCCGAGTTCGGGATACCACTTTGAGAGGTCGAGGCCGCCGATGATTTTCTGGTCGAGGAGGCGCTGGTTGAGTTGCGCGGGGGACTCGTCGCTCTGGAGTACGAATTCGTGGAAGCGCGGTGAATTGGCGAAGAGCAGCTTGCCGGAGTGGCCGAGGGTTTTGGCGGCGTAGTCGGCCTTGGCCAGGTTCTGGAGAGCAAGTTCTTTGATGCCCTGCTTGCCGTAGATGGTCATGTAGACAGTCGCCATGAGGGCGACGAGCGCCTGGTTGGTGCAGATGTTGGAGGTGGCTTTCTCGCGGCGGATGTGCTGCTCGCGGGTGGAGAGCGTGAGGACGAATCCGCGGCGGCCCTGCTTGTCTTTGGTTTCGCCGACGAGGCGGCCGGGCATCTGGCGGAGGTATTTTTCTTTTGCTGCGAGGACGCCGCAGTAGGGTCCGCCGTAGCTGAGGGCGACGCCGAAGGACTGGGCTTCAAGGGAGACGATGTCGGCCTCGACGGGCGGGCGGATGGCGCCGAGGGAGATGGCTTCTGCGATGGAGACGATGAGCAGCGCGCCCTTTTTGTGGGCGATTTCCGCGATGGCGGCTACGTCTTCCACGGTGCCGAAGAAGTTGGGCGACTGGATGAGGATGCAGGCGGTCTGGTCGGTGATGGCGGCTTCGAGCGCGGCGAGGTCGAGGCGGCCTGCATTCTGGCCTTCGCGGATGTAGTCGACTTCGGTGGCGTCGTGGCCCTGGTGCTGCGCGTAGGTGTGCATGACCTCGCGGTACTCGGGATGGACGGAGCGGGCGACGAGGACGTTGTCTCGGCCGGTGACGCGGATGGCCATCATGACGGCCTCGGCGGCACCGGTGGAGCCGTCGTACATGGAGGCGTTGGCGATGTCCATGCCGGTGAGTTCACAGATCATGGTCTGGAACTCGAAGATGGCCTGGAGGGTGCCCTGGGTGATTTCTGCCTGGTAGGGCGTGTAGGAGGTGAGGAACTCGCCGCGCTGCACGATGGTGTCAATGAGGACAGGGCGGTAGTGGCGGTAGACGCCTGCGCCGAGGAAGCTGGTGTAGCCGTTGGCGTTTTGGGCGGCAGCAGCTTTGAAGTGATCGACGATTTCGGATTCGGCCATCTGGCGCGGAATGTCGAGGTCGCGCGTGAGGCGGAACTCTTCGGGGATGACGGCGAAGAGGTCGTCGATGGAGGCGGCGCCGATTTCGCGAAGCATGGCTTCGCGGTCGGTGGGAGATTTGGGTAGGTAGCGCATTTATTTCCTTCTGCTGCACGCCGGTGGTGGATTGGTGATCCTTCGCTTTGCGAAGGACGGCTGGTTTGTTTTTAACTGCAGGTCCCTTCGCTACGCAGGTTCACCTTTCGGTGAACCTGCTTCGGTCGGGATGACAACATAAAAAGCTCGTCGGGACGACGATATTTTTTGACTGCAGGTCCCTCCGCTGGGTAGTCTCCCCTTGCGGTGAGACTACTTCGGTCGGGATGACAATTCGTTTGGGTCAAAGCGTTATTGCCCTGGCTCTAGTGGCCGGTTTCTTCTTTTACGAACGTCTCGTAGGCCGCGGCGTCGAGGAGCGCGTTCACTTCGGACGGGTCAGATAGCTCGACTTTGAGGATCCAGGCGGCGTGGGCGTCGGTGTTGATCTTTTCGGGTGCGGTGGCCAGTTCTTCATTGACGGCGGTGACGGTGCCGGAGACGGGGGCATAGAGGTCGCTGACGGCCTTGACCGACTCGACGCTGCCGAAGACCTTGCCTTTTTCGAGTTTGTCGCCGACTTTGGGCGATTCGACGAAGACAATATCGCCGAGGGATTCCTGGGCGTAATCGGTGATGCCGACGGTGCCGTGGCTGCCGTCGACCTGGATCCACTCGTGTTCGCGGGTGTAGCGATATTGCGCGGGGTATGCCATGGACGATTTCTACCTTTATTTTAGAGATGTTTTGCCGGTGCAGCCGGTCTGATTATGACTGCTTTTTGGGCCTGCGGTAAAAGGGTGTGGGTACGATTCGCGCCTTCACAGGGTTGTTTCGGATCTCAACGTACAGCTCAGAGTCGGTGACGGCGAGCTGGGAGGGGACGTAGGCCAGGGCGATGTTCTTTTTGAGGAACGGGGCGGGCGAGCCGCTGGTGACGTAGCCGACGGGCTTTTTGTCGAGATTGAGGACGGGGTAGCCGTCGCGTGCGATGCCGCGCTCGATGACTTCGAGGCCGACGAGCCTGCGTTTGGGGCCGCCTTCGGCCTGGACCTTGTGGAGGGCTTCCGCGCCGACGAAGTCGCCTTTTTCGAGCTTGCAGTAGCGGTCGAGGCCGGCTTCGAAGACGTTGATTTCCTCTGAGATTTCGTGGCCGTAGAGGGCCATGGAGGCTTCGAGGCGGAGGGTGTTGCGGGCTCCGAGGCCGCAGGGGAGGATGCCGAATTCCTTGCCAGCTTCGAGGACTTCATTCCAGACGCGCTCGCTGGTGGGGGTGTCCGACGGAATGTAGATTTCAAAGCCGTCTTCGCCGGTGTAGCCGGTGCGGGCGATGAGAGTGTTGGCGAGGCCGCAGACGGTTCCCCAGGTGAAGCGGTAGTTGCGGATGGTGGAGAGGTCGGTGGAGGTGAGCTTCTGGAGGGTTTCCGCGGCGCGGGGGCCCTGGATGGCGAGCTGGGTGTAGTAGTCGCTGAAGTCGTTGGCGTGGCAGTGGAAGGGCTGCGCGTGGGAGCGAATCCACTGGAAGTCCTTCTCGCGGGTGCCGGCGTTGATGACCAGCAGGTAGTCATTGTCGCTGAATTTGTGGACGATGAGGTCGTCGACAAAAGTGCCCTGGGGATAGAGCATGGCGGAGTAGTGGGCCTGGCCGACTTCGAGGCGCGAGGCGTCGTTCATGCAGATGTGCTGGACGGCGTCGAGGGAACCGGGGCCGCGAAGCTGGACATCGCCCATGTGGCTGACGTCAAAGAGGCCGACGGCTGTGCGAACGGCGAGGTGCTCGGCGATGAGGCCGGAGTATTCGACGGGCATGTCCCAGCCGCCGAAGTCGACCATTTTGGCTCGCATGCTGCGGTGCATGTCGTTGAGGGCGGTTTTTCGGAGCGCGGTGGTAGACACGGATGGGATCCCCTGCAGGAGAGATGTGAACCCCTTACAGTAAATCGGCTGGGTGTGAGGGTCAATGGACTTGCCGTCCAGGCACCCGCGCCTTTGGCGCAAGAGCGATTTCACCGCAAAGAACGCAAAGAGGGGCCGCAAAGGGTGGAAAAAGAAGACCCGGCGCGGGGCGCTGGGTCTTTTTGTTTACGCGGTGAAGCTGGATTTAGAAGGGGTGGAGGAGACTGCGGTGGTGTCCGCGGGCCTTTTTGATCTCTTCTTTGGCCTTCTTTCTGGCGGCTCTGTTTTTGATTTCAGCGGGTGTCATGTGGCGAGGGATGAAGCGGTAGACGATGCCCACGGAGAGGGCAAACTCGGTTTGAATGCCGCTGGATACTCCGGGGTTGCTGAAGTGAGTGAGGGTGGCGTCCGGCTCGATGCGAAAGGCCAGGTGCTCGTTACGGTTGAGGTCGATTGCCGCGCCGAGTACGCCGGCGGGTGTCCACTGGTTGTGGTAGAGACCGAGCTGCGTTTCTACCTGCTGGGTGTTGAGGGGCGCGGTGGCGCGCTGGAAGTCCCCGTAGGCGGTGCCGCCGAGAGCGTGGAAGGTGAGCGAGACGTGTTTGTTGGACCTGAATCGGTATTCGGGTCCGAAGACGGCAAACTGTTCGCTGACGAAGGGGCCGCGAATGTTGTAAGTGTTTGGCTCAGTGGGGCTGGTGCCGAAGTAGCCGCGGTAGTTGGCATCGACGCCCCACTTTTTGCTGAAGAAACGGGCGATCTGGATGTCTGGGCCACCCAGGCCGGCACCCTCGATCAACTGGGGTCCGCCATAGAAATGGGCGTAGCCGATGCCGCCGTAGAGTTCCCACTTGTACTGATAGTGGACCTTGTCGAGGGGGTTGATGACGGTGACCGAAGGCGGAGTGTACTGCGCCTGAGCAAAAGCGGGCAGCGTAGCTGCACCGAAGAGCAGCGCCAGAAGCAACGTGCGCACGGAATTCAAAACGGTGAAACCTCCCGAAACTGCATCGCCCGGGCCTCGCGGGCAGGCGACGTTCCAAAACTTCAAGATACATGGAGCCGGCGTCTTCTGTCCCGGTGCTGGGGAAAGCCCATTCGGGCAGAAAAGGCGATTGAGAGTAATCTTATAGGGGAATGACAGGGATAGACAGGTTTTCTGAGCAGGAGTTCGACTCACTGGAGTCGATGATGGGCGCGTTTGCCGAGGAAGCGGTGCGTCAGGCGGCGACTTCGCACGGCATGATGCTGGATTTTTCGCCGGAGAGCGTGGCTCGGCTGGAGACGGTTCTGGCGGCCGAGGGGCCGGTGGCGGGCAGCGACCTGGAGTGGGCGACAAAGCTTTGGGGGAGCTACTTCGGGGAGGTTTTCCGACATAATCACCCGGCGGACTGGGTGATGAGCGTGTATCCGGGGAGCACGATGTCGATGCCTGCGCTGGATGTGCAGGGATCGCAACTTTATCCGCTGCTGAAGGTGCAGCGGCGTCTGACGATGGGGCCGGCGGAGGATTTGCCGACGTTTTACAACAAGGTTTCTGCGGCGCTGAAGGCTCGGCTGAAGGCAAATTGATGGTAGCCGTTGCCTGCCAGCCTATAGCTGTCAGCTTTTAGCTGTTCGCTTTGGGCGGTCCGGGTTAAAACCGGAATGGCGGTTCGGGGCGTATAGGGTTTGTGGCACGGACGCTTGCGCGGCTTGGCTATGTGAGACAATAAATCCAGAAATTACCCATCGCGCATGGGGCAGCGAGAGAGCCGAGCGCGGGAGGTTCATGCAATGCTCGATAATCTGTTTACACCGACCCATGTGATCATCATCCTGGTGATTGCGCTGCTGGTATTTGGCCCGCGGAAACTGCCTGAACTGGGCAAGGGGCTGGGCGAAGGTCTGCGCGGCTTCAAGGACGGCATCAAGGGCGCGACCGAACCTGCGAAGCAGGAGAATACGGCTGCAAAGACTGACGCCGTGACGACGCAGCAGACGCCGCCAAGCGAGACGAAGGCTTAAGCGCAGAGTTTTAGATAGATGCCGCGGAGAGCGGCGAGCGAAGATCAACGGAGAGCCGTACACGAAGGGTATACGGCTCTTTTGCTGTTTGCCGGGGTTATGGGACTGTGATGACGATTTTGCCGATTTGCTGGTTGGATTCGAGGAACTGGTAGGCCTCGACTGCCTGGCTGAAGGGGAAGGTTTTTGCGATTTTGGGGACGAAGCGGCCATCCTGCAGGCGCTCGATAACGTAGCGGACCGCTTCCTGAAGGACGGGCGGGTTCTGGGTGAATTCCATGAGGGTGTAGGCGCGGATGGAGAGCGCTTTGGTCATGGCGGTGAGAAGGGGGAAGGGAGTGGGTTCGAGGGAAAGTGCGCCGTACTCGAAGATGATTCCGCCGGGGGCCGCGCACTCGGCGAGCTTCTCGACGAAGGAACCGGCGATGGGATCGAAGATAACGCGCGCGCCTTTACCGCCGGTGATGGCCTTGACTCGCTCGACGATGTCTTCCTCTTCGGTGGCGATGACGTGATCTGCGCCGAGGTCGAGGAGTTCCTTTTTCTTGGTGGAGTGGCGGGTGGTGGCGATGGCGATGGCGCCCTCAGCCTTGACGATCTGGATGGCGGCGAGTCCGACGCTGCTGGAGGCGGCGGTGATGAGGACGAATTCGCCGGGCTGGATTTTGCCGTAGAGCTTGAGCGCGCCGTACGCGGTGAGGTATTGCATCCAGATGGCTGTGCCCTGGGCGGGCGTGAACTGGAGGGGGTAAGGCTGCACGCTGTAGGCGGGCACGATGGCTTCTTCGCCGAGCGCTCCGTAGCGGTTTTGCGAGAAGCCGGGAACGGTGGAGACGCGCTGGCCGACGAGTTTGGCGTCGACGCCGGGGCCTACGGCCTCGACGACGCCGGCGACTTCATACCCGATGCGGGAGGGAAGCTGGGGCTGCTCGAAGTATCGGCCGTGCATGTACATGGATTCGGCGCGGTTGAGGCCGACGGCTTCGACGCGGAGGCGGAGTTCGCCTTCGCCGGGCTGCTGGGTGGGTGCTTCTTCAATTTTGAGATTTTCGGGTCCACCGAGCTGGTGGAAGCGGATGATCTTTGGCATAAGTATTGACTCCTCAGTAAAGTTCGATGACGGAGATGGTATTGGGATTCGTGAAGGGACTGTGAAGTTTTGTTGGGTGGGGATATCGGGGTGTCAGGGCAGTGTTGCGGGTAAACTGAAAGCTGCATGATTCTGCCGTTTGTCCGCGACCTGCTTGGTGAACTCGAACATACAGACTCTTTTGAGCAGGCCCAGAGGCACCTGAGCCTTGGGCGTGGGCGGCGGCGTATTTCTGGGCTGACTTCGACGGCGCGGTCGCTTTATATTCCGCTGCTGGCGCGAGCGGCGAAGGTGCCGGTGGTGCTGCTGGTGGCCGACAACAAGGCCGCTGATGCGATGCAGGTGGCGCTGCGGGCGGGCTGCGAGCTGACCGGCGCGCTGGATCCTCACCAGGTTTTGAAGCTGCCGGCGCACGATGTGCTTCCTTTTGAAGGTATGTCTCCTCACCCTGAGTTGCAGGAGGAGCGAGCGACGACGTTGTGGAAGATTGCAACCGGCGCGGCGGCGATTGTGATTGCTCCGGTGGAAGCGGCGGCGATGAAACTGTTTGACGCGCCGTTTTATGGCGGGCTGGCGCAGGTGCTGCGGCGGGGCGAGGAACTGGATGTGGAACTGTTGCTGACGCACCTGGCTTCCGTGGGCTACTCGCAGGTGGACGTGGTGGAGATGCCGGGGCAGTTTGCGCGTCGGGGCGGGATTCTGGACGTGTATTCGCCGGAAGCGGACCGGCCGGTGCGCATTGAGTTTTTCGGCGATGAGATTGACACGATGCGGAAGTTTGACCCGGAGACGCAGCGGTCGCAATCTCCGCTGGACGTGGCGCGACTGCTGCCGCTGACCGAGACCCCGGTGACGGAGAAGCTGCTGGCGGCGGTGCATGCGCGGCTGAGCGGCGCACGGGTGGATGCGCAGGGCGATGCCGAGATGGTGGCAGAGATGATGGCCGCGGGCGGCGTTTCGGTGTTTCCGGGGTGGGAGTTTTTCTCGCCGGTGGCGGGTGCGACGAAGACGCTGCTGGATTTGTTCAAAAAGTGCGTGCTGTTTGTGGAAGAGCCGGCGATGATCCAAAACCAGGTGGATCGCTGGTGGAACAAGGTGCAGCAGCGGCATGAGCGGTCGAGCATTGGGTCGCTGATTACGCCGGAGGATATTTACTTCAGGCCTGAACTGATGGAGGCGCAGCGGAAGTCGCATCCGGGGCTGGATGTGGACCAACTGGGCGCGGTGGACGTGCTGGAAGAGGATGAGACGCTGGGCGAGATTCCGTTTGCGTCGCGGCCGACGCTGCGGTTTCATGGGTCGATTCCTGCGTTTATTGAGCAGGTGCGGAACCTGATGAAGCAGGAGACGCGGATGCTGCTGGCGGCTCCGAACCAGGGCGAGGTGGAGCGGCTGGCGACGCTGCTGCGCGAGTATGAGCTGCCGTACCGGCTGGGCAGCCGCGTGATGGATGCGGGCAGCGAGACGATGTATGACGAGGCGAGCCACCTGGGCGGGGACTTGCGCACGCCGATTATTCTGCGCGCTCCGATCGCGACGGGCGTGAGCCTGCCGGATGCGAACCTGGTGATTTTTGGCGCGAATGATTTGAACGACGACGCGGATGTGATGGCGCGTCCTGCGCCGAGGAAGTCAAAGACATCTGCGTTTCTTTCGGATTTTCGCGATCTTGCCGTCGGGGACTACGTGGTGCACGTGGAGCACGGGATTGCGCGCTACCTGGGGCTGAAGGAGATTGCGCAGGAAAACATGAAGCTGGACTTCATGATCCTGGAGTTTGCCGATGACGCGAAGCTGTATGTTCCGCTGACGCGGCTGGATTTGATCCAGAAGTACCGGTCTACGGAGTCTGGACCGGCGCCGGTGCTGCACAAGCTGGGCACGCAGCAGTGGGCGAAGACCAAGGCACGCGTGAAGAAGGCCATGCAGGACATGGCCGATGAGTTGCTGAAGCTGTATGCGCAGCGCAAGGCAGCGCAGGGGCATGCGTACTCGGTGGACAACGAATTTCAGCGCGAGTTTGAAGACTCGTTTGATTACAACGAGACGGACGACCAGCTTTCAGCGATTGAAGACATCAAGCGCGACATGGAATCGACGACGCCGATGGACCGGCTGCTGTGTGGCGACGTGGGCTACGGCAAGACGGAAGTGGCGATGCGCGCGGCCTTCAAAGCAGTGCAGGACGGCAAGCAGGTGGCGGTGCTGACGCCGACGACGGTGCTGAGCTTCCAGCACTTTGAGACGTTCAAGAGGCGGTTCAAGCAGTTTCCGATTCACATCGAGATGCTGTCGCGGTTTCGGACACCGAAGGAGCAGAAGCAGATTATCGAAAGGGTGGAGGTGGGTGAGATCGATATTTTGATCGGCACGCATCGGTTGCTCTCAAAGGATTTGAAGTTTCATGACCTGGGGCTGCTGATTGTGGACGAGGAGCAGCGCTTCGGGGTGCGGCACAAGGAGCGGCTGAAGCAACTGCGGGCGCAACTGGATGTGCTGACGATGTCTGCGACGCCGATTCCGCGGACGCTGCACATGTCATTGGTGGGACTGCGGGACATGAGCGTGATTGAGACGCCGCCGAAGGACCGGATGGCGATCCAGACGATTGTGGCGAAGTTTGACGAGAAGCTGGTGCGCTCTGCGATTGAAGTGGAGCTGGAGCGCGGCGGACAGGTGTACTTTGTGCACAACCGCGTGGAGACGATTTACGAGCTGGCGGCCAAGATCCAGGAGCTGGTGCCGCATGCACGGATTGGGGTGGGGCACGGGCAGATGGGCGAGGCGGATCTGGAGCGAGTGATGCTCGCCTTTATGAATCACGAGTTCGACGTGCTGGTGGCGACATCGATTATCGAGAACGGGCTGGATATTCCGCTGGCCAACACGATCATCATCAATCGCGCGGATCGGCACGGGCTTTCGGAACTGTATCAGCTGCGCGGGCGCGTGGGGCGGTCGAATCGAAGGGCGTATGCGTATCTGCTGATTCCGCCGGAGCAGGAGCTGACGGAGATTGCGCGGCGGCGGCTGGCTGCGTTGAAGGAGTTCTCTGATTTGGGCGCGGGCTTCAAGATTGCAGCGCTCGACCTGGAATTGCGCGGCGCGGGCAACATGCTGGGCGGCGAGCAGAGCGGGCACATTGAGGCCGTGGGCTTTGAGCTGTACACGACGATGCTGGAAGAGGCCGTGAACCGGCTGAAGGGCCAGGAGACGGTGGAGCGTCCGGTGACGCAGCTGAACCTGGGAATTCCTTTACGTATCGATGAGAGTTACATACAAGAAGAGAACCAGCGGCTGCGGATGTACAAGCAGATTGCGGGTGCGCAGGATGAGCGAACGATTGCGGAGATTCGCGGCGAAATGGAGGATCGCTATGGCGATCTGCCGGTGGGCGTGAAGCACCTGCTGGATGCTGCAGAACTGCGGATTGCCTGCGAACGGATGGGCATTGCGCAGGTGGAGCGGAAGCGGGAGCAGGTACACATGCGATTTACGGAGAAGGCTGGGATTGATCCGGGTGTGCTGATGAAGCTGGTCTCAAAGAATGCGAAGCGCGGGGCGCAGTTTACGCCGCAGGGCGTGTTAAAGTTTCCGCTGACGACGCTGGACGCGGAGGGGATGATGGCGGAGATCAGGATATTGCTCGACGACCTTGCGGCGCAGCCGGCGGGGGCGAGGTAGTCTGCCGGTCCGGAAGGCGGCGGTGGCCCGTACGAGGATTTGTGAGTAGACAAAACCGCTGTTGAGAGTTCACACTGCTGAGTCTGGTATGGGTGAGAGACGGGCAGAAAGCGGGTCGAGTGACTGCGTGCGTTTAGCGCGCATCTTACGAGTGAACGAACCGATTCTGTTGGTGAAGTGTCTTCCCTCGGACGCGTGGTAGACGCGCAACAACTGCACATTTTGCATGAAAGGTGAGCCAGAGACGAATGACGAAGACGAAGGTGCGTAAAGCAGTATTTCCAGCCGCGGGATTTGGAACCCGCTTTCTTCCGGCGACAAAGTCGATTCCGAAGGAGATGCTTCCGCTGGTGGACAAGCCGATTATCCAGTACGGAGTGGAAGAGGCGATTGCAGCAGGCTGCGACCAGATTGTGATTGTGACGGGGCGCGGCAAGTCAGCGATTGAAGACCACTTCGACGTGAGCTTTGAGCTGGAGACCATGCTCGAGAAGCGCGGCAAGAAGGAGTTGCTGGCGGTTTCGCGGAATGTGTCGAACATGGTGAATTTGTCGTACGTGCGGCAGAAGGAAGCGATGGGCCTGGGGCATGCGGTGCTGATGGCGCGCGACCTGGTGGGCGATGAGCCGTTTGCGGTGATTCTGCCGGACGATGTGATTGACGCGAAGGTGGGCTGCCTGAAGCAGATGGTGGACCTGTTTGAGAAGGTACAGGGCTCGATCCTGGCGACGCAGGTCGTGGAGGGCCCGGGCATCTCAGCGTATGGCGTACTGGACGGGCAGCCGATGAAGGATGATCCGCGCGTGATTGAGGTGAATGGACTGGTAGAGAAGCCGAAGATGGCAGATGCTCCGTCGAAGAACGCGATCATTGGGCGGTACATTTTGACGCCGGAGGTTTTCGAGGTGCTGGAGAAGACTCCGCTGGGCGTTGGCGGCGAATTGCAGTTGACGGACGGCATCAAGGGCTTGCTGCAACGCGAAAAAGTTTACGGCTACAGCTTTGAAGGCAAGCGGTACGATGCGGGCGACAAGCTGGGTCTGATGACGGCGACGGTGGATTATGCGCTGAAGCGGGATGACCTGGGACCGCAGTTCCGGGAGCACCTGAAGTCGCTGAAACTGTAACTGAAATGATTGCGAAATAGAAAAGGGCGTGTCCATTGAGGACGCGCCCTTTGATTTTGACGTGGACGGGTTATGCCTTCCACTTGATGTTGCAGCCGAGGCTGGGGATCTGGTCGGGGTTGACGGGCTGGCCGGCGAGGACGGCGTCGAATGCGGCGCGGAGGTCTTTGCCTGTGGGCGGGATGCCGTTGCCGGGGCGGCTGCCGTCGAACTGGCCGCGATAGATGAGGGATAGATTCGCGTCGTAGAGGAAGAAGTCCGGGGTACAGGCGGCGTGATGGTCGCGGGCGGTCTGCTGGGATTCGTCGTAGAGGTAGGGGAAGGTGAAGTTGAGACGGCGTGCCTGCCCGGCGAGTTCGTTGGGTGCGTCATCGGGATAAGCGACGGCGTCATTGCTGCTGATGGCGACGATGCCGATGCCTTTGCCGGAGTATTCGCTGGCAAAGTCTGCAATGGCCTGTTCGAGATGCTTGACGAAGGGGCAGTGGGCGCAGAGGAACATGACGAGGAGGCCCTTGGGACCGCGTGTGTCGGCGAGTGAGACGGATTTGCCGGTGATGACGTCGGGGAGGGTGAACTCCGGTGCGGTGGTGCCGAGGTCTCTCATGAGGGATTTCGTGCGAGCCATGGGGTTCTCCAGTGGGGTAGGGTCAATAAGAGAGATGCGGCAGGGCCGGATAGGGATCGCTCAGAAAAGGGTGTTGGTGCGGCGGGGCGGCGGGAGGTTGAAGTGCTCGTAGGCGGCGCGGGTGGCGACGCGTCCTCGTGGGGTGCGATCGAGGAATCCGCGCTGGATGAGGAAGGGCTCGTAGACTTCTTCGAGGGCGTCCTGCTCTTCGGCGAGGGTGGCTGCGAGGGTGTTGAGGCCGACGGGGCCCCCGTCGTACTTTTCGATGATGGTCATGAGCAGGCGGCGGTCGAGATCGTCGAAGCCGTGAGCGTCCACTTCGAGCATTTCGAGGGCCTGCATGGCGGTGGGACGATCGATGACGCCGGAGCCGCGGACCTGCGCGAAGTCGCGGACGCGGCGGAGGAGGCGGTTGGCGATGCGTGGTGTTCCTCGGGCGCGCATGGCGATTTCGGCGGCGCCGTCCTGATCGATGGGGACGTTGAGGACTTCGGCGGAGCGCTCGACGACGAAGCGGAGTTCGTCATCGGTGTAGAACTCGAGGCGGAGCAGGATCCCGAAGCGGGAGCGCAGCGGCGAGGAGAGCAGTCCGGGGCGTGTGGTGGCAGCGACGAAGGTGAAGGGCCGGATCTCCATGACGTGGGTGCGCGCGGCGGGGCCCTGGCCGATGATGATGTCGAGCTTGTAGTCCTCAAGGGCGGTATAGAGCTTTTCTTCGAGGACGGGCTGGAGGCGGTGGATTTCGTCGAGAAAGAGGACCTGTTTTTCGCGCAGGTTGGTGAGGATGGCGGTGAGGTCGCCCTGAATTTGCAGGGCGGGGCCGGAGGTTTGCTGGAAGCCTACGTCGAGCTCGTTGGCGATGATGGAGGCGAGGGTGGTTTTACCGAGCCCTGGAGGGCC
Organism: Acidobacteriaceae bacterium; assembly: GCA_049965615.1. Lineage (GTDB taxonomy): Bacteria > Acidobacteriota > Terriglobia > Terriglobales > Acidobacteriaceae > Acidobacterium. Next base: position 11,857 of record JBMFWD010000042.1, on the reverse strand, counting down.
GAAAAGGAGGACGTGATCGACGGCTTCGCCGCGTGATTTTGCGGCTTCGAGGGCGATGGCGAGCTGTTCCTTGGCCTTGGACTGCCCGATGAATTCGCTGAGCTTCCTGGGCCGGAGCTTGAGCTCGAAGGAATCTTCTTCTTCAGAGCGCGTGGCGCTGATGAGGCGTTCGGCGTTGGGATCCTTGCTGGGCATTTGTCTGGAGTCTAAAGGTTCGCTGGCGGGATGGAAAGTGACGAATCAGGTGGCGCGGAGCGGATACGGCTTAGCGGGGCAAGACGGTTGCCAGGGAGCCGAGCGAGATGAGGGCCTGGGCGAGGAGCAGGATTCCGCAGAGGACGGCGAATGGCAGGCGGGCGCGGGATTCGAGCAGGTCGGCGTAGACGCCACCGAGGAAGGTGAGCAGGAATGGGATGGCCCAGAGCCATGCGGTTTGGGCGATGGTGGTGAGGGCAAGGAGGATCAGGAGGACCGAGATGCCGAGCGGGGTGGTGTTGCCAAAGTAGCGAGCGCGGCGTATTGCGGCGTAGCCGATGATGGCGGCGAGAATAGCGATGCGGATGGGTGCGGTGCTGAAATTGAGCGCCACACCGGGCAGATGGGCGAAGTGAATGGATGTGGGCCAGAGGTGCAGGAAGAGTCCGAAGGCGGCCCACTGGAAGCCGTGGGCGGCGAGGAAGATGAGCAGGGCTCCCGCGATGGCGATGAGGGTGAACATGGGGACGTATTTGCGGCGTTCTTCTGCCAGCCATGTGAGCAGAGGGATGCCGATGAGGAGCGCGAGGAGGAAGGCCGCAGTGCTGGCGGCGGCGGTGAAGCCGAGGGTGACGGCCAGCAGAACGATGCGCTTGCGCCATTTGCGGCGGGGTCCCTGCATGGCGTGGGCGACACCGATGACGGTGTAGACGGCGGAGAAGAGTCCAAAGGCGGCGAGGATGGCGCTGTTGGGAAAGGATGCATTGAGGAGGATGGGCGGGGTGAAGCAGTAGAAGCCAAGGGCTACGTAGCCGCCGGGGTCACCGAAGAGGCGACGTGTGACCCACCATAGGCAGGCTCCGAGGCCGATGCCCGCGAGGAGAAAGGGCAGCCGGAGCCATAGGGTGAGGTGGCTGAGAGTGAGGAAGAGATGGGCGGGCTGGGCATCGGCGGGGCGACCAGCGAGCCAGTTGTGAATGGCAAGCGGCAGTCCCGCGGCACGGAATGCGAGGACGCCATCCGGCGTTGCCGGGCAGACGGCGGGATTGAGGGCGGGTGCAGACGACGCGGCCCAGAGCTGGCTGCCGCAGGCTGCCATGAGGATGCCGTGCGGGGTAGGCGGGTTGACGCCGATGAGGTACACGCACTGGGTGGCGAACATGAGCAGCAAGATGGCTGCGATGCGCTGCGGTGTGTTGAAGCGGAATTTGCGGAGGCGCTGAACCGGGGGCTTGGACATGTCGCGAGCGGAGCGTAAGGGCCAGTGTAATACGAGGGAATGAAGCAGTTGTGTATGGAACGGGGTGCGGGGTGCATGCATGGACACGGGGCCTAAGCTACTGATTTCAATGCAGTCCGGAGGCAGGTGGAGCGGGGTGCTGTACGGGAGCTAAGCCATGATTTATCATAGAGATAGTCTTCGCTCCAGATTTCTTCTCCTGAGCTCATTGCGGGCGAATACCGGCAAACATTTATGGCAGACGAACAGAATCCCCAGCTCCCTCTTGGCAATGGATCCGGCGGTGACAACACCGGCGGTGCGATGAACCTTGTGCCGATCAACATTGAAGACGAGATGCGGCGGTCGTATCTCGACTATTCGATGTCCGTAATTATTGGCCGCGCGCTGCCTGATGCTCGCGACGGGTTGAAGCCGGTGCATCGGCGCATTTTGTACACGATGCACGAGATGGGGCTGCAACATAACAAGAAGTACACGAAGTGCGCGAAGGTCGTAGGGCAGGCGATGGGTGTGTATCACCCGCATGGCGACTCGGCGATCTATGACACGCTGGTGCGCCTGGCGCAGCCTTTCAGCCTGCGTTACCCGATGATTGACGGGCAGGGCAACTTTGGCTCGGTGGACGGCGATCCGCCGGCTGCGATGCGTTACACCGAGTGCCGCATGATGCGAATCGCGGGCGAAATGCTGGCGGATATCGACATGGAGACGGTGGATTTTACGCCGAACTATGACGAGTCGACGCAGGAGCCGGTGGTGCTGCCGACGCGGATTCCGAACCTGATTGTGAATGGTTCGAACGGCATCGCGGTGGGCATGGCGACGAATATTCCGCCGCACAATCTGACTGAGGTGATCAATGCGACGATTGAGCTGGTGAATAATCCGAAGGCTGGGCTGGCCGAAGTGCTGAAGCATGTGCAGGGGCCGGATTTCCCGACGGGCGGATTTATCTACGGGCGTGGCGGCATTGCGAAGGCATACGAGACGGGTCGCGGACGTTTCCTGATGCGCGCGAAGGCCTCGGTTGAGCAGATGGCGCAGGGGCGCAGTTCGATTGTGGTGACAGAGATTCCGTACCAGGTGAACAAGGCCAAGCTGATTGAGCGCGTGGCCGAGCTGGTGAACGACAAGGTAATCGACGATATCTCGGACATTCGGGACGAGAGCGACCGCGACGGCATGCGCATTGTGATTGAGCTGAAGCGCGGCGCCGAGGCGCAGATTGTGCTGAACCAGCTTTACAAGCACACGCAGATGCAGGAAAGCTTCTCGATGATTTTCCTGGCGGTGGTGAACGGGCAGCCGAAGGAGCTTCCGCTGCCGGTTGCGATTCACCATTTTATTGATCATCGCGTAGATGTGGTGCGGCGGCGCACGGCGTTTCTGCTGCGGAAGGCTCGGGAGCGCGAGCACATCCTGCTGGGCTACCAGATTGCGCTGGATCACCTGGACAACGTGATCAAGATTATTCGCGGATCGAGCTCGCGCACGGATGCGCGTGAGAACCTGTTCCAGTTCTTTTCCGGCAGGACGATTACGGTACGTGGGCAGGCGCTGGCGGGCGTGACGCTCGATCCGAAGAAATATGCGATTGATCCGGTGACGCTGATTGAGCCGACGCTGACGCTGAGCTATCGGCAGATTGACGCGATCCTGGAATTGCAGCTGTACCGTTTGACGCAGCTTTCGATTGACGAACTGCTGAAGGAACTGGCGGATGTGCGGGACCGGATTGCGGAGTATGAGTCGATTCTGGCGTCAGAGAAGAAGCTGCGTGGCGTGATTGTGAAGGAGCTTGAGGAGATTCGCAAGACCTACGGCGACGAGCGGCGCACGCAGATTGTGGACGAGACTGCGGAGCTTCATCTTGAGGACCTGATTGCCGATGAGCAGGTGGCGATTACGGTTTCGCACTCGGGATATTTGAAGCGGACGCCGATTTCGACCTATCGGCAGCAGAAGCGCGGCGGCACGGGGCGTATGGGCATGAAGACGCGCGAGGAGGATTTTGTCGCGCAGTTGCTGGTGGATTCGACGCATGCGTATCTGCTGTGCTTTACGAATTCAGGGCGGGTGTACTGGCTGAAGGTGTACGAGATTCCTGACGTGGGCGCTGCAGGCAAGGGCAAGTCGATTGCGAGCCTGCTGAATCTGCAGCCGGGAGAGCAGGTGCGAGCGATTATGGCGGTTCGTGACCTGACGGAAGAGGGCAAGTTCATCTTCTTTGTAACGCGGCATGGCACAGTGAAGAAGACGCCACTGAAGGACTTCTCGAATGTGATGTCGCGCGGGATTATCGCGATCGGCATCGACAAGGAAGACGAACTGGTAGAGGCGACGATCACGGATGGCAGCCAGATCGTGTTCCTGGCGACGCATAACGGCATGGCGATTCGGTTTGATGAGAACGACGTGCGGTCGATGGGGCGTCCGGCTCGCGGGGTGCGTGGCATTGACCTTGGCAAGAACGACTACGTTGTGGGCATGGCGGCGACGCCGAGGGATCGCGGCGTAGGCGAAGATGGCAAGGCGTGCGCGTGCCTGATTTTGAGCGTGACTGAGCACGGCTATGGCAAGCGTACGGATGTGGATGAATACCGGTTGCAGACGCGCGGCGGCAAGGGCGTCATCAACGTGAAGACCACGGCGAAGAACGGCAAGGTGGTTTCGATCCAGCTGGTGGACGATACGTCGGAGCTGGTATTGATCAGCCAGTACGGGAAGATCATCCGGATTGACACGAATGGCGTGCGCGCGGCGGGACGTTCGACGCAGGGCGTTCGTCTGCTGAACCTGGACAAGGAAGACAAGGTGGCCGCGTCGGTGGTGATTCCGCCGGAAGAGGCGAAGGAAGAGCCGGAGACCGGCACGCTGCTGCAATAACCGAGGTCAATTTTTGATGTGGGGACGGCCGCGGCTGTCCCCGTATTTTTTGCGCGGCTGAGTTGGGGGTAGTCTGAAGTTGTGGATGGAGTTTCGTCCAAGGTGGAGTGGGGATCGAGCAGGCGCGATCTGTTTGAGCTGGTGGTGGGTTATGTGCTGATCCTGGCGGTGATCTGGTCGCCGCATGTGTCGCAGCACTGGCTGTACTGGGTGGGATTTGCGTTCATTATTGGATCGAGCGCGCTGCGGCGGGATTTGTGGCGCGATTCAGGGTTGGGGTTGCGCGGGCTTTTGCCGTCGTTGTGGGTTGTAGTGGCGGCCCTGGCGCTGGCAGCGCTGGCGGTCATGGTGGCCCGGGATGCGGGGACCTATCACCCGCTGTACAGTCCTCCGCCGTTCCTGATTCATGTTTCCGGGTATGGGATCTGGGCGTTGCTGCAGCAGTTTATTCTGCAGGGCTATGTGCTGCTGCGGCTGTTGCGGCTGGGGCTGACGCCGAGGCGTGCGGTGGTGATGGCGGCCGTGATGTTTACGTGTGCGCATATTCCCAACCCGGTTCTGATGCCGCTGACCCTGGTGTGGGGGCTGATCTCCTGCACGCTGTTTTTGCGCTACCGGAACCTGTACACGCTGGGGCTGGCGCACGGGATATTGGGCATCTGCATTGCGGTGACGGTGCCGAATGCGGTGCAGCATCACATGCGGGTAGGGCTGGGGTATATCGACTATCATGCGCACCCAGCGCATCAGGTTCACCACTCTTCTTAGTAGGGACGCCAGAAGAGCGCGCCCCAGATGGTGTCTACGGTGGCGTGGCAGATGGCGGAGGCTCCGACGCGGCGGTTTTGCCGCCAGGCTCGACCGTAAAAGATGCCGGCCAACGCAGCCAAGATGACATATTGCCAGTTGAAGATGCCGCTGCGCTTGTTGAAGTGGGAGAGGCCGAAGAGCGCGGAGGTGAGAAAGAGCGCCCAGCGCGGGCCGATGCGGCGTTCCAGGAGGTTTTGAATCCAGCCTCGGAAGAAGATTTCTTCCGGCAGGGCGACGGCAAAGAATGAGAAGAGCCAGATGGGGGCAATCAGGCGGGGATGGGAGACGTGGCGGTGCAGTGCGAGGAAGTGCAGCGCGAGTCCGATGGGGATGGCGAGAGGTGCGTAGAAGAAGAATTCCCGAAGGCCGGTTTTGAAGTCGCTGAGGCGCAGGCGGAGGTCGAAGCCAACGCCGGAGAGGCGGCGCAGGCCGAGGATGGCGTAGAGGGCCGAGTCGAGCAGAATGAGTTTGCCGACGACGGCGGTTCCGGCTGGCCAGGCGGACTGGAGCAGGCGGAGGTCAATGGCGAGGCCGAGGGGCAACAGGACGATGGCGTCCAGCCAGTGGCCGTGCTGGTCTGGGTCGCGGCGGGTGGCTAGGATTTCGAGCGCGGCCATGCCGGGAGGAGCGAGCAGGTAAAGGAGGAACCAGCCGGGATGGAGGTTGCCTGCGGGGAGGGTGACGATGAGGTACGGAAGTACGAAGACGGCGGGGAGGGTGATGCGCATCCAGACGGGCAGGCGGTGGAGCGAGGCCGCGATGCGCTCGCCCGCGAAGCCGAAGGCGAAGACAGGTGCGAGGGTGAGGATGAGGGCTGAAACGACGGCTGGATGCAGCAGGGGCATGCGACTCCCGGGGGTTTCGTTCATCCATATGATTACAGGGACGGTCTTGCATGGGTCTTTGCTGGATTGACCCTGTCAGAAGCGGTCCCTAAACTAGCAGTAGAGCCTGCCGTGGAGGCAGGATTGGCCTATGGCTCCAGAGACACGCATTAGTCCACGCGAGCGGCTGGTGCTGAATTCCATTGTCGAACATTACATCGAAACGGGCGAGCCGGTTTCTTCTCAGTCTGTTGCGCGCGATTTTGCATCGCGGAACGGGATGAGCGCGGCGACGATTCGCAACGTGATGGCGGCACTGGCGGAAAGCGGGCTGGTGGAGCAGCCGCATACCTCTGCGGGGCGGATTCCCACGCCGCGGGCGTTTCGGTTTTACGTGGAGCAGCTCGGGCTGGCGGCGCAGCGGCCATTGGAGCTTTCGACCGAGCGCAGGGCCGAGATTGATGAGAATTTTTCGGGCATACACACGAGCCAGCAGTTTCTGGAGCGGACCTCGCATGTGCTGGCGCTGCTTTCGAGCGGGGTTGGAATTGCGTTTTCGACGATGAAGGAGGCGCATGCGCTGGAACATATTCATTTTTCACGACTTGCGCCGAACCGTGTGCTGGCGGTGGTGGTAACGTTGACGGGCGTTGTACTGGACCGGATGCTGCTGCTGGATAAGGATCTGGGGAGCGGAGATCTGGAGATTTGCAGCCGGTATTTGAACGAGAATTTTCATGGCTGGCCGATTGATTCGATTCGGACCGAGGTGAACCGGCGACTGGAGGCGGAGCGGAGCGAGTATGATCGTATCCTTCTGTCACTGAAAGAGTTGCAGGCGAAAGGCGCGCTGGATGATGCATCCGGGGTGAGCCCGGAGGTCTATGTGGAGGGCGTCGGCAACCTGCTCTCGCATGAAGAAGACCGGGAGCGGCTGCGGGTGATGTTGTCTGCGCTGGAGACGAAGCAGCGGCTGATCGATCTGCTGACGGCTTACCTGGATGCGCGCCAGAAGCATGTGCGCGTGATTGTAGGACTTGAGGATGCAATGCCTGAAATGGGCAACCTGGTGCTGATTGGAGCGCCGGCCCGTGTGGGCGAGGAGAGCCTGGGCACGGTAGCCGTGCTGGGTTCGACGCGCATCCATTACCAGGAGACGATCGACGCGGTCTCCTACATTGCCCAGCTCTCGACGCGGCTGTTGCAGCCACCGCAGTAACCGGCAGGGCGGGAGCAGACGGGGACATTGAGTCGCCGCCATTTACACTGGAAAGACATTGATACAGAGAAAAGCTATGAGCCGTAAGACTTACGACGAGCGTGTGCAACAGGAAGCAGTGGACGCAAGGGAAACCGCGCAAGGCGCTGAGAAGATGGGCGATGCCGGAGATGATCCTGTGAACGAGGAGAACGCGCTGCCCCCGGCCGAGCCGGAGGTTGCGATTCTGCGCGAGGAACTGGAGCGGCTGCGGGCCGAGCGGGACGCCGCGGTGACGGACCGGGAAGCGCTACAGGAGCGTCTGCTGCGCCTGCAGGCGGATTTTGAGAATGCGCGGAAACGGGACGCCAAGGAGCGAAGCGAGTTGCGGGACTACTCTGTTGCGAATGCGATGGAGACGTTTTTGCCGGTGCTGGATAACTTCCGGCTGGCGCTTTCGGCGACGGGTTCGGCCGAGCAACTGCGGACGGGCGTGGAGTTGATCGTGAAGCAGATGGAAGAGGCGCTGCGATCGCTGGCGATTGAGCCGGTGGCGGCGGTCGGGGTGCAGTTTGATCCCCGGGTGCATGAAGCGCTGGAAATGGTGGAGCGCGAGGACGTGCCGGATCATCAAGTGATCGAAGAAGTACGCCGCGGATATCGAATTAAAGAACGGCTGCTGCGCCCGGCGCTGGTCCGGGTAGCCAGCAATGCGAAGCAAACAAAGGAATGAGCAGAACGGAAAACGTGACCAAAGTCGATTACTACGAAGTCCTCGGAGTGGAGCGCACGGCCAGCGATCAGGAGCTGAAGGCGGCTTATCGCAAGCTGGCGATGCAGTACCACCCGGATCGGAATCCGGGAAATACCGAGGCTGAAGAAAAGTTCAAGGAGTGCAGCGAAGCGTACCAAGTGCTGAGCGATCCGCAGAAGCGCGCGACGTATGACCGGTTTGGTCACGCGGGCGTGAATGGCGGACCCGGCATGGGTGGGTTTGACGGCAATCCCTTTGCGGGCGCGGGTTTTGAGGACCTGGGCGATATTTTTGGCGACCTTTTCGGCTTTAACATGGGTGGCCGTGGCGCGGGACGCGGCGCAACGCGGGTGCACAAGGGCCGGGACCTGCACTACGACCTGACGCTGGAATTTGAGGAAGCGGTTTTCGGCAAGGAAACCCAGATCACCATCGAGCGGCGCGAGGCTTGCACGGACTGCAAAGCTACGGGTACGGCCGGGGGACGCGGTCCTTCTGTGTGCTCGCAGTGCCAGGGGCGCGGCCAGGTGCGGTATCAGCAAGGGTTCTTCTCGATTGCGCGGACCTGCCCTGCTTGTAACGGAGCAGGGACCGTGATTACCGATCCGTGCGAGACCTGCCGGGGCGATGGGCGCGTCGTGAAGGAGCGGAATGTCTCGGTCAAGGTTCCGGCCGGGGTAGAGGATGGAACGCGCATCCGCTACCAGGGCGAGGGGGACGTGGGCCGCAGTGGCGGGCCTGCGGGCGATCTTTACGTGGAGCTTTCGGTGAGCCCGCACAAGTTTTTTGAGCGCTCGGGTCATGATTTGCACTGCACGGTTCCGATTTCGTTTCCGCAGGCGGCGCTGGGCGATGAGCTGACGCTGCCGACGCTGGACGGCGAGGTTCGGCTGAAGGTGCCGGAGGGAACGCAGAGCGGCAAGGAATTCAAGATTCGCGGCAAGGGCGTACCTTATCTCAACGCGAATGGCCGTGGGGACCTGATTGTGCAGATTGTGGTGCAGACGCCGACGCGGCTGACCAAGGTGCAGAAGGAACTGATTCGGCAGTTGAGCGAGACGCTGACGGTGGAGAATACGCCGACGAGCCGCAGTGGGCTGTTCGACAAGATGAAGGAAATGTTCTCGTAGGGCTGAGAGCGGGATTCAGGTTAAGAGCCGGTGGCTGCTATGTGGCAGCACCGGCATTTTTCTCGTAGCGCTGGCGGGCGATGGCGTCGAGGACGCCGTTGAGGAAGTTGATGGCATCGGGGCCGGAGTAGCGGCGGGCGATTTCCAGCGCCTCATTGATGATGATGGGTGCCGGGGTGCCGGGGAAGCCGATGAGCTCGGCGACGGCCATGCGGAGGACGTTGCGGTCGACGGCGGCCATGCGCTGGATGCGCCAGTTGGCGGAGTGCTGCTCGATGAGGGCGTCGATTTCTTCGATGCGGGCGCTGGCGACGCGGAAGATGTCCTCGGCGAAGCCGCGGACGTCGGAGTCATCTTCTTCGCGGGCGGCCCAGAAGGTTTTGCGGACCTGTTCGGGGTTCTGTTTGCCGATGTCTGCCTGGAAGAGCATCTGCATGGCGAGTTCGCGGGCCTTGCGCCGCTTTCCGGTTGTGCTCATTGGGGGAGTTCTGCTTTCGGGGCTGCAATTTTGCGGTGGATGGAGACCATTTCGATGGCGGCGATGGCGGCCTCAAAGCCCTTGTTGCCGGCTTTGACGCCGGCGCGGTCGAGGGCCTGCTCGAGATTCTCGCAGGTGAGGACGCCGAAGGCGTGGGGGATGCCGGTCTCCTGCTGGGACTGGCCGATGCCGCGGGAGACTTCGTTGTAGATGGCCTCGTAGTGGGCGGTTTCTCCGCGGAGGAGGACGCCGAGGGTGATGACGGCGTCGACAGAGCCGGTTTCGGCGAGTTTGCGGGCGGCGGAGGGAATCTCCCATGCGCCGGGGACGCGGACGATGGTGATGTCGGATTTTGCCGCGCCGCTGCGGTGGAGGGCGTCGAGCGCGCCCTGGAGGAGGCGGTCCGTGATGACAGCGTTCCAGCGGGCGGTGACGATGGCGAAGCGCATGCCGGCGGCGGAGAGGTCGCCTTCGATGGCGAGGGGCCTGCCTTTGAGGGGGTCGGCCCACTCCCAGAAGGTGAGCGAGAAGCCGGGAACGGGATTGGCGGTGAAGAGGCGGGACTTCCAGTGGGTGTCTGCTACCTCGGTGAGGGGTTTGGCCGGGGCGTCTGCTGCCGGGTTGGCGGCGAGCCAGGATTCGGCGGCCTGACGGACGGAGTCGAGGGAGGTGACCTCGATATAGATGTGGTCGTGCGCGCCTCGGGCGGCCTGGCCAGTGAGGTAGTCTTCGGCGGCTTCGTAGGCAGCGCCGAAGTCGCGGGTGGCGTTGGGTGCCGGGCGAACGATTTCAAGATTGCCGATGGGGGCGAGGAATGGGCGGCCCTTGCCGGCGGAGTCATCCCAGCCCTTGCCGGGCTCGAAGCCGAGGGCGGCGAGGAAGCTGGTGAGACGCTCGAAATGGGCCTCGGAGCGGATGCTCCGGGTGAGCGTGATGCCTTTGATCATTCTCTTAGATTACCAGTGGGACTCGCCGTCCGGACGGTCGCGGTGCTTGCCGCGCGGGCGGTCGCGCCGTTGGTGCAGAAGACGCTTCACCGCAAAGCCCGCCAAGAGCGCAAAGGTTTGGAATGGGGTGGATCCGATTTCGGCATTTTCCACTCCGAGCCAGGCAGAGCTTTTATGGGCCCCGGCGGATTGGAAGTGCAAGTGGAATTGCTGGGGTGGTGTGGGTCCAGCGCTTCCGCGCTGGAGAGCGGGGAGTTCCGGGAGAAACTTTTGGGAGCAATTTCTGTCGAGGCATTGTCGGGATTCTTCGCTTCGCTCTGAATGACAGCGTTCGGGGTTTTGGCGTTTTCGTTTCGGCCCACGGACAACGACTTCCCAAGATTCGAAAATGCTGCACTTGGAACTTGAATCCGCCTATTCACAGGTTTGCTTAAAAAAAATCACGACCCCGGTCCTTTTTGTGGGCAAGTTGTTGATTTTATGGGATAGGTTAACCCTCTAAGGAGGTGTTCATTCTCACTGTTTTTGTGGTTAAGTTGTTGATTCTATGAGATAGGTTAGCCCTCTAAGGATTTATCCATCCCCGCTGTTTTTGCGGGGATGTTGTTGATTCCATGGGGCAGGTTAACCCTCTAACAGGAAATTATCAGAGCCAGACGTCGGTTTCGACGGGGACGGAGACGCCGGTGCGGCGGGAGTAGAGGTCGTCGAGGCGCTCGGCGATGGGGATGAGGATGGACTGAGCGGCGAGGGGTGCGAGGGTGCCACGATGGAGCGCTCCGGCGAGTTCAAAGAGGATGGCGAGGAGGCGTTCGGTGGTGGCTTCGGGGATTTCTGCGGAGAGGGCGCGGAGGCGGTTGTTGCGGCGGCGGAGATCGCGGCGGGGGCGGTTCTGGTGGGTGGCGCAGAATGCGGAGCCGGGCTGGGCGGACTGCTCACAGAAGTGATTGGAACGGAATTCGCGCTGGATGTACTGGCACTCGGGCATGGGGACTCTCCCTGGGGGAATAGAAAAGGCCCGCCTGGGTGGGCGAGCCTTTTTGGTGTCTATTTTTATTTTAGAAAATCCGGGGGGAATTACCGGCAAAAAACTCTGGGGTGGAGGGGGATGGGCCGGTGCTTTGCACCGATTTGGTGACTGCAGATCCTTCGCTTTGCTCAGGATGACAACATTTTTAAGTGACGACAATGTACCGAGGCTTTCCACTTCGCTCGGGATGGCAGGATTTATGGATGAATTGGACTATCTGAGTGTGTGGGGGATGGGCTATGATGTGTTGGGTTCGGATCGGTACGGTTCGGGGCCTTTCTAATAAATCGCTTTTCTCTTGGGCGGCTGTGGGTTCCGGGCGGCTGGATGGGGCGGGGCGATGTCCTTTGGCGGAGTAGGCG
>JBMFWD010000041.1:0-28295 GCA_049965615.1 Acidobacteriaceae bacterium | reverse complement strand
TGTCTGGAAAGCCTCGGCCGACGTCATCCTCGATAAGGTCAGACGTTGTAAAGAATTAACTAGGACGGGAGACTAGCCGAACTCGAAGACTGTGGCGTGTGCGCGGTGGCTGGAAATGGCAACCCAAATCTCGCCCTCGAAATCAGCGACCGCTTCTGGCCTTACCAGAAACAACCAAACCCCGGCAGTACGCGCGGAGCGGAAACAGAGTTCGTCGGGAAAGTGCGTGCTCTGTTTCTGGCCCCGGCTTGCGTCCAGGCCAGCTTCTCTGCCGCCGACGAGAAGATCGCAATCCAGCTTCATCGTCGCGGCGTTCAGTTGGAGCAGATGGCGCGTGCCATCCTGCTGGGCTCGGCCCGCAAGTATGTCTCGATGATGAATGCCGGAGTCCGGTCGCCCATCACCAGCCTGCAATACTTCGCCGACGTCATCGACGAAGTGATCCGCTCGCCCATCCCGGAAAGTTACTGGGAACCGCTTCGCGCCAAGGTCGCCCGCATGGAGCGGCAGTGGCTGCAGGCTCACGCCACAAAACCCTGATGCCCTAACCCGCGGGGCAGTTCTCTCTGCCCCGCACTGCCAGAACAACTGACTACATCACCGTAATGGCTGCCCACATGGAACGGAATCGTTGCCCACATCGAACGTAACGAGTGCCCACATCCAGCGGAATCGAGCATGCTTCACGAAAAACAAGGAAACGAAATGATGCTAATGAATCGTTCATCTACTCTTTTCTTGACCTCATGTGGGCACCCTGACTACTGTAAAAGCAACCAGCGTCGCTTCGCTCCGACGTCCTGCCCACATCACCGTAATCAGGTGCCCACATCACTGGAATACGCACAAAGCGCAACGCCTGGCGGCCACAAAGACCCAACTGGTCGCCTTTCAGAAAGCCGCGTAGAATGACCCTTTTTACAGATTCTCGTCAAGAACCCGAAATTCAGACAGGAAGCTTTATATGGATTGAAAGCGGCGTTACCTTTTGGGATTTGATGCCCTGCTTCCGGCGCTTGAGGCGCCAGGGATTCCACAAACCAGTGGGCTCTCAGCTTGAGTTCTTTACATGGCCTCCCCAAAAATCCAGGTCGAGTCATTTCCCTTGCACGAAAGACGAGTCGCCATCCGGCGCCAGGCTGGCGCCAGACAGAAGCCGTGACACGAGCACGACAGACCACAGCGTTCGGACTGCCGTGGCCAATTTTTCCATCAGTCCGGCGGGACCATGAAGATGATCCAGCAGGCCGAATAGGAACAAGCAGACCATCATGGCTACCGCCGTCAGGACGGAACCAGTCGGCCATCCGCGCCAGCGTTGATCGTGTCGTACTCGCCAAGCGAAGGTAAACAGAACGCACAATGTCGAGTTGAAGGCGATCAAGTCACAAATCATGTGAGGTACAGGGCGGAGGAGCAGCCCATCCCCCACAACTGCAACACCCGCCAGGCCCTGAAAAAAGGGAATTGCAAACACTCCCCAGCCGCTCCGAAGCTCACGCCGGAGCCCCCAGGCAAAAAAGCACAATAAGATGCCAAATAGTATGAAGTTAGCTTGTTGCAGGACTCCTACCTGAGTCAGTTCCAGTGCGCTGATCGAATCCCGCAATGGCCGGTAAGGATGAGCGAAAAAGCCCAATGTGATGAATGTAGCAATGAAGATCAGCCCACCGTAGCCCGTCAAGAGCAGTGGCGTCGAGCGGGTTTGCGATGCGTTCGAGTTCGTCATCATGGAGTGGGACACGATCATACACAATATATCGCTTTGTCCGTTGGCAATGGGAGCAACTGATTGTCAAAGAACGTTGAGCGACAATCACAGGGACCCCATACCTCATACAAGCTTCGCTTCAATGGCTGCTTCTACCTCTTTTCACCTGTTAGTACAAACCTTTGCACTGCTGTCCAAATTAGCCTGCGACGAACTGACGGAATAGCGAAAACTGCGGTGTTTTCAGGCTGATGGTTGAGTTTCGGGGATGAGGTTGGCATTGTTGCTGTCCAAGTTAGTTGACGCAAAGAGCAGCATCTGCTGGGCGGCGGCGGTGAGAAGTGGCGGCGGGGACTGTCCTACCCCTGCACCCGTCCCTGGCTGCAATTATGAATCGAGGAGCGATACGTACACTTACAGGCAGATTATCCAACCACCAGTGAATCCATTGCGCGGCCTATCAACAGCAGGAGGGGCGCAGGCCCACATACCAATTCCGCGAAGTCGACCAACCTGCAGGCGGCATAACTCTGTTGTGCCGTCGCGACATTTGACACAGCACAGCAAGGGATATCTGGCTTCATGCCTGTAGCCATTAGCTGTTGCGCAATCCGGCCGAGATCACGCCCCGGCATATAGACGACCAGAGTCGTATCCTCGGGCAAAGGACCACTCCAGATTGAGGTGCAATCAGCTTTATCCGCAGCATGATGCCCCGTGCAAAGAATCAGCTTCGACGCACTCTTCCTATCCGTCAGCGGCAACCCTAACATCGCACCCGCCGCGAGCGCTGCGGTCACACCCGGCACCACTTCAAACGAAATTCCCGCACCGCGCAACGCTGCAATTTCTTCCCCGGCACGCCCAAATACCAGCGGATCTCCACTCTTCAGACGCACCACCGAATGCCCAGCACGCGCCGATTCGATCATGAGTTCGTTAATCCCAGCCTGCGTAATCTTAGGTCGCCCACAACGCTTTCCCACGCTCGTCACCAGCGCAGTAGGATGCACCAGTCCGAGGACTTCGTCCGACACAAGGTCATCATGAAACACAACATCCGCTGTCTCTAGCAGTCGCACAGCACGCACGGTCAACAGTTCCGGATTCCCCGGCCCCGAACCAACCAAATAAACATTGCCTTTCTCTGCCCTTCTCATATCCTCCTCTTTGTCTGCGCCTGCTGACTTCGCTAGCAAAACTGTAATGAATGGGCTAAGGCTCCGACGAGTTTGTCATTCTCCTCCTCCGTGCGGATCGCCGTGCGTAAGTGTGTGCATGGCAAAGCTTCATAGTTTGAGCAGTCTCGCAACACCATATGGTGTTCAGCAATCATGTGTTTCCAGAGACGCTCTGCAGAGGCTCCGTCAGGAAGACGAAGGAGTAGGAAGTTGGCGGCTGAGGGGTAGGTGTGGATGCCCAGGCCATCAAGGTCATCGTTCAGACGAGTTCTTCGCCCGTCGTTGTGTAGCCTGGTGCGCTCCGCGAAGGGATTGTCGGCTAACGCGGATATAACTGCGCATGAGGCTAGAGTAGTGATTGGCCAGGGTGGAAGCTGTTCATTAAGTGCTCGCGCTATAGATTTGTTGGCGACTGCATAGGCCAATCTGAGGCCCGGAATGCCGTGGAACTTGGTCACGGAGCGAAAGACGATCAGATTGGCAAATCGTTCAACATCCAGCGTCAGTGAATCCAAAGGCGCGTAATCGATAAATGCTTCATCAAGCAGCACGGTTATATTTCGATCCGCGCACTCCGAGACAAACTGGAACAAGATATTCCTTGTGGTAAGAACGCCCGAGGGATTCTGAGGATTGGCAAGCAAGACAGCATCGTGACCACCATGCACCAAGGCATGGACGTCGTAACGGAAATTAGAATCCGGAGTTAGGATATGCGGTTCGACCTCCACTCCAGCACGTGCAAGGCTACGACGATACTCGACGAAGGCGGGCACTGGGAGAAGGCAGCGTTTGACCCTTAGTGTGCGGAGCGCAGACTCCAGGAGCGGAATAAAGCCGTTAGCGGCTACGATGTTTTTGGGGTGAACTCCGGCATAGTGGGCTATCGATCGCTTGAGTCCGACCTGTTCGAGATCGGGATATGCGGTCAAAACTGAGATGTCTTCAAGGCTCGTTCGCAAGTTGGACAGGACTGCGGGCGGAGGCCCGTCGGGATTGATGTTGGCGCTGAAATCGATCAGTTGCGACGAGGGAATATTAAAGCGCTCGGAGATCTGTCGCAATTGGCCGCCGTGCAACGGGACAATTTCGATCATCGGGACGCCCCTCGGGCTTCACGTGATTGGGCACAGGCTGAGAGAAGAATGCCGCATGCCACACCCACCAGCGTTACGACTGAGACCAGCCGGATTGCACTTTTAACTTTCGGCAGCGATGGGCTTGGAAACTCGTGGCCGATACGCGCGGTTCGAATCAACTCGCAGCCGTAGGTGTTGTCGCCCCCAAGTCGAACGTGCAGGGCTCCCGCCATAGCGCTTTCGGGTTGGCCCGCATTCGGACTCTTGTGCTTATCTCCATCACGACGCCACGTCTGCCACGCTGCCACAGGATCGCAATATTCTTGGACGTTCGATACTGCGACGATGGCAGCCGCGGTAAGACGCGCAGGCAGGTAGTTGGCTGCGTCGTCCAGGCGAGCGGCAGCCTTGCCAAAGTAGAAGTACCGCTCGTCGGCGTGTCCGATCATGGAGTCGAGTGTATTGACGGCTTTGTAGGCCATCGCGAGAGGAACGCCTCCCAGCGCCATATAGAAGAGCGGCGCAAGAATGCCGTCGGAGGCGCTTTCAGCGAGTGTCTCGATCAAGGCCCGGCAGATTTCCGGCGCGTCCAGATGCTGGGTGTCGCGTCCGACGATGCGTGCGAGGCAGAGACGAGCCAGCGGAATGTCTCTAGAATTGACGGCATCGAAGACGGAGGTTGCTTCCTGTTCAAGATTACGAGCTGCCAGGCAGTTCCACGCGAGCAGGACTTCCACCATATCGCCCACTGCGGGCGAGAACCGATTCGCTAAGCGGATGAACTGGCGGGTTGCATAGTAAGTGCCGGCAACGACAGCCAGGCTCAAGGCTGAGCCAGACACAAATTCCGACAACTCGCTCTGGTTGGGCCGACGAAGGGCAGCTTCGCCACGCGTCGTGGCAAGGCCGATCACGCGCACCGGATGCGGGAACCACTCGGGGTCTCCGGCGAGTTGGTCGAGAAACCACGCAGCAGGAATGAGGGAGCAGCGATTCAACGGGTTTGCTCCATGGGTTCAATCCGGTCTTGAGATCTGTAGGAAATGCCTACCCAATCGAAGATGCGCGGTAGATCCAACGATTCGCGAACGGTGTCGGCTAAGCGGTTGAACGAGTCTTCGCGCTTTTGTCCCCAGTTCTCAAAGTGGCTTACAGGCGCAAGTTGATGAAAGCTACGGGCCGCAGCCAGGAACGTGTGGCGGAAAGTGTCGTCATCGAAGATGCCATGCAGATACGTTCCGAAGATGCGGGTGTCCGGCGAGATGCATCCGTCGGGTTCGTGGCCATTCAGGACTGAAAAGGCCTGTGCGCCGTCTGCATAGATGGTTTCTCCAATATGAATCTCATAGCCCTCGATAGGCATTGCGGTCACGGGCTGGCCGAAGAGCATTGGTAGAGACAGACGACCGGTTACGGGCCGCGTCACTTTATCAGGGTTCATGTGAGTAGTGAACGGTAGCAGTCCAAGCGCATCGGCCTGACCGCCAAGCTCCATAGCAAGTGGATCGACAATCGCAGAACCCAGCATCTGCATCCCTCCGCAGATGCCGACGACGAGGCCTTGGGCGGCATGCGCAACAACGCTGGAATCCAGATTTTGCCGGCGCATCCAGAGAAGGTCTTCGACTGTCTGTTTGCTGCCCGGCAAGATGATCAAGTCTGCCAGCGCAAGCAAGGATGGCTTCCGGCAGAACCGCAACGAGACGGATGGCTCGTTGCGCAGCGCGTCAAAGTCAGTGAAGTTCGAAAAGGATGGGAGCGCAACGACAGCGATGCGTAATGGTCTGTCACGCACCTCCTCCGGCAGCCATGGCTCCGTTTCCCCAGTTATGTCGGCGAGGCCGAGACTGTCTTCCTCTTCGAGCGCAAGATGATGAATGTACGGGACGACCCCCAGGCACGGCTTCTGGAGGCGATCCTCCATCATGCGGAAACCGGGCTCAAGGAGTGCGACATCCCCGCGGAATTTGTTGATGAGGAAGCCCTGGATGCGGGTTTGTTCCTTCGAATCCAGCAACTGGACAGTGCCCAGGAGCGAGGCAAAGACGCCTCCGCGGTCGATGTCGCCAACGAGAAGACAGACCGCATCGGCGATCTCAGCCATCCGCATGTTGACGATGTCGTGCTGCTTCAGATTGGTCTCCGCGGGTGAGCCGGCGCCTTCGAGGATAATTACTTCATGTTTAGCGGCAAGAATTTCGTAGCTCTCGCGAACGATAGGCAGTAGTTCTTCGACACGCCGCTGGTGATAATCGGAGGCAGAGAGCCTACCCCATATTTTGCCGCGAACGACCACTTGCGATGTCATGTTTCCAGCAGGTTTCAGAAGGATGGGATTCATGTGGACCGAAGCGGGGATGCGGGCAGCCTCCGCCTGTAGAGCCTGCGCGCGGCCGATTTCAAAACCTTCCATAGTCGCGGACGAGTTGAGAGACATGTTCTGCGACTTAAAGGGTGCAACGCTCACTCCCTGATCCGCAAAGATGCGACAGAGCGCAGCCGTGAGAAGCGATTTCCCCACATGAGAACTCGTGCCGAGCACCATGATTGCGCGTGCCCTCATGGCTTTTCTGCCTCGGGGTCGGCGCAATATCTGTCATAGGACACAACCCCTTCGAGCGGTATCCGACTCTCCCACCCAACGCGCTCAAGCTCCGGCTCTGTGGCGAAGCGGTCGACGTAGCCAAGGCAAAGATAGCCGACCGGCACGATGTTTTCTGGAATGTGCAGAATCTCGCGAAGACGGTCCGGATTGAGGATGCTGACCCAGCCTACGCCTACGCCTTCGGCCCGGGCGGCGAGCCAAAGGTTCTGTATCGCGCAAACGGTCGAGTAGATCGCAGTCTCGGGCATCGTGTGGCGGCCAAGTTGGTAGCCGCGCTCACTCTGCGGATCGCTCAGAACGCAGAGGTTCTGTGGAGCTTCCAGGATGCCTTCGAGTTTCAGACTCGCGTATTTCTCACGCCGCTCGCCGGTGTAGGTTGCCAGGGCGTATTCGTTGGCCTGAAGAAATGCTTCATGGACGGCCTGGCGAACGCCGTAGTCGCGGACCAAAACGAACCGCGACGGCTGCATAAGACCGACGGAAGGAGCGCAATGAGCCGCGGACAGCAAGCGGTGAATCAGCTCGTCAGGCAGCGGCTTCTCAAGAAAGCCGCGGCGTACATCGCGCCGGGTGGCAATAACGCGATAGATAGCATCGCGCTCTTGCACCTCAAACTCTGCGCGTTCCTTCATCACCATGCCCTCGACCACTTGGGACCTGTCTTCGTCTCATCGCGGAGGCGCGCATCGACGCCCGCATTGAATTCGATGAGTCTACCGAAAAGCCAGATGACGTCGGAGAGCCGGTTGAGGTAGACGATGATCTCGGGTTTGACCACTCCACCGTTCTCAACAAAGCGGACAGCATTTCGCTCGGCCCTACGACAGACTGCGCGTGCTATTTCATAGGCTGCGGATTCCGTGTGTGCGCCCGGCAGCGACCAGTCCGACAAGATGCCTTCGATCGCTTCAATGTTGTGGACGAGCTCGGTGAGCATGGCTATGTCTTCATTGGAGATGATGGGCGGCTGCTTCTTGCTCTCGGGAGGGGTGGCCAGAGCTGAACCGAGCCGGAACAATGTGCGCTGGATCGTTTCAGTCCACGCCTTGATCTCAGGGTTTTGGCAGATGCTGCGGGCGAAGCCGAGGACAGTGTTGAGTTCATCGACCGTGCCATAGGACTCGACTCGTAGATCAGCCTTGGAGACGCGGATGCCGCCTGCGAGTCCCGTATGGCCGCCGTCGCCGCGTGTGGTTGAAATGCTCATAGTTGTTCTCCTGAAATTGCTATTGGACGTGGGAAGGTGAAGCTCTCTTCCATCGTGATGCGTAGCGTCTTGATGATTGGATGACGGTCGTATTCGATGGTTAGGGATTCATCGAGAAAGTCGGTGACGAATGGGGGGTGCTCCGAAAAAAGAATGGCCTCGGAGAAGAACCGTGGTTGGACGGCTCCGAGTTCTTCGAGAGTTCGGGCGCGGACGATCACCGCTGGAAGTCGAAAGATGCCTGCACGAAGCAAATTGTAAGCGCGGTGATAACCATCGCGCAGGAACCAGCGCCCTGCGTATTGAGCAACCTCAAAGAAAGGGCTGCCTGCGTAAACGGCGACCGGCATTGCGGGGTCTTGCGTCACTTTGAACTGCAAATTTGGGTTACGCGATTGCAGAGTGACCGTTTTTTCATCTTTATCATGAATCACATCGCAGATGACCGGATGCGGAGAAGCGAAAGCGATCTCGATCAGTCCGCCCCAATCACCTTGCGGAGGCACGGTTATGGCGGGGAGAGTTGAATCGAAAGACAACCTGCGCTGAAAGGCGAGCAGCCGACGCAGGTCTACGACACCGAGAGACCAATCGAGGCCCCTCATCTCCGCGTGGAGGTCGTGGCGCGATTGTTGTGTATCAAAAGCATCGCGAAGCAGTCGAGTCTCCTCTTCGCACAGAGCGCTGGAATAATGATCCAATCGTCTCTGAAAAACGAGATCGCGCGCTTTGACCGGCTTTTCCTGATCAAACGAATCGGGACGGGGTTTGTATGCGTCGAAGTCCCAGGCGACAAGCTCTAGGGTACGGATGGGGCTGAAGATATGTGGCATCATCCGAGCACCTCCTGCAAACGCCTGTCGGGTTGAGGGTGGCGCGCGTATCGAAAGGTGCTGCAGTATGGTTTTGTCAGGGCCCATGCCGTCCTCTCATCAAGACCGCAAAGATTATGAAGGACCACACGCATGGCTCCTGCGTGTGTGACGACGGCGATCAAGCGGCTCTCGGATTGGCTCAGGAGATAGCTTGTCTCGGCCATCACTCTTGATTTGAAGACCTCGAATGATTCGCCACCAGGTGGCGTTAGGCGGGGGAAGGATTCGAGCCACTGCTGAGCGAAGGTCGAGTCCAGCTTCTCAATCTCCTCCCACGTCAGACCGTCCCACCTTCCAAAGTCGATCTCACGCAACGCTGGACGGGTGATGCATGGAATGGCGAAGGAGTCAGCGATATAGCGTGCCGTCGTCACAGAACGTTGCAGATCACTCGTGAAGACGGCTGCAATTGATTCGGCGCGCAGGCCTTCAGCGAGTCTTTGGATTTGCCGATGCCCTGCGGCGTTCACCGGTGGGTCGGATTGACCGCAAAAGGTGCCGGCCATGTCGGTCTCAGCGTGGCGAATGAAGAGAAGATCGTTCATGCGATCCACGCTCCGGTTAGGTAAACGGCTATTTCTACGAGTTGATTGGTGGCGCCAAAACAATCTCCGGTTACGCCGCCGATTCTCCGTTGGAAGTAGCGACCGCTCCATAGCGTGACCAAAAGTGTTGCGACGATGGCAGCCGCCGCATGTGTTCGCAGGAGCCAAATGCAGATCGCAACGGTAAAGAGCGAGCCAATAATCAAGGTGCCGCGCGTGGTGAGACTGGCGATCCGTGCTCCCTGACCGACCCCGGCCGCGTCTTGTTGACTGCGGGCTGGACCAAGATAGTAACTCAAAGGGAGAGTCGTCCAGCGGCAAAGGACGTGGGCTGCGATCAGGTACTGGGGGACCTGAGACAATGGCAGCGAGGCAAGGAGCAGGACGCGGGCGAGCAGACTGAGCGTAAGGGCGACACCGCCGTAGCTGCCGATCCGGCTGTCTTTCAGGATGACGAAAATTTGTTCCCGGTTTGATCCACCTCCGAAGCCGTCGGCAGTGTCAGCCAGGCCGTCTTCGTGCAAACATCCCGTTACTGCAACTAGAAAGACAATAACGAGAAGAGCCGTCACGAGTCTGGGCAGGTGTGGCGCAATAAGCAGATGAAGCAGTGCTGCAACGCTGCCGATGAGCAGACCTACAACTGGAAAGAACTTGACCGATCGTGACAGCGAGTCTGGATCGTAGGCCAAGTCGGGCATAGGTATTCGGGTCAGAAACTGCACGGCTGCGAGGAAGTCTGATCCAATTTGTCTTACAAACTTCGGGCTGCTCATCGTGAGGCCTCGCTGACGCCGGCGGAGGCAAAGGTAGCCATTTGCGAATAGAGACCGATGGCGGACTCAAGGATGGTCATGGCAAGAACCGCACCGCTGCCTTCGCCAAGGCGCATATCCAGGCTCAGGATGGGAGTTAGTTGGAGGTAATCAAGCAGCAATCTGTGCCCCGGCTCCTCGGAGCGGTGGCCGGCGATCAGATATCCCCCCACCTTCGGCTCAAGGGCCACGGCAATAGCCGCTGCTGCCGTAGATATAAATCCATCGGCAACGATAGCGACACGGTTGCGTGCCGCTGCCAGGATCATGCCAGTCATAGCCGCAATCTCCAGCCCGCCAACGCAGCCCAATACCTCAAGCGGAGCGGGTGAAGCATGGCTTGCGAAGTGCTTTTTCAGAATCGCTTCGACGATTGCGATCTTGCGCGCATGGGCCGCATCGTCCAATCCTGTCCCGCGCCCTGTTGCAAGTGACGAAGCGCAGCCGGTGAGAGCACAGGTAATCGCGCTGGCAGAAGTAGTATTGCCAATACCCATTTCACCGACGGCCAGCAGCGCATGCCCGGCAGCAGCAGCTTCATTTGCAAGTTGTGCGCCAACGTGTAGTGCCTGTGCGAGCTCTTCGTCCGTCATTGCCGCATTGCGCAGCATGTTTTTTGTGCCGTGCGAAACTTTGTGATGGCGCAGGCCCTCAATGTTGTCGAAGTCCGCATCGACCCCTACATCGACCACATGCAATGTCACGCCATGCAAACGCGCTAGGACATTGACCGCAGCTCCTCCAGCGAGAAAATTGAGGACCATTTGGTGTGTGACTGCGCCTGGGTATGCGCTTACCCCTTCGGCGGTGATGCCATGATCTGCGGCGAAGACATAGGCAGCTTTATTGAGGGGCAACGCAAGATGTACCTGTCGGATCGCTACCAACTGGGCAGCCAGGTCTTCGAGCCTTCCAAGACTGCCCAGCGGTTTGGTGAGTGTGTCCAGACGGGTGCGAGCGCGAGTTCTCCAGGTCTCGTCCGGAGGCTCAATTCCGTGGACCAGTTCTGTCACTACCCTTGCACTGAGCGGCGTCATTGGGGTACCAACTTTGAAGTTCGACTGGCGATGGCGGCCTCGACGAAATTGCGAGCAATGGATGGCTCTGCGCGAAAGTGAAGATGCACATAGCTCGCGAGCGTATTGTCCACGCGATAACCTTCACTCTCCGTACGGCCCGAGAGTGAGTATTGAAGCCGGTAATTCGTGCCCACTTGGAATTCATTCGAGATGCGAGAGTAATGGAAGCTATGTCCACGCAGCAACGTGCCTGCTTTCCCTAGCAGGCAATCATTGGACAATTCCACATTGACGTATCCAAACCCTACGAGTCTTCCAGTCATCTCGATTTCGAAGGGCAGCACACCTGCCATCGGATAGGTGGTTCCGTCGCAAGTCGTGAGTTGTCGGGACAGGAAGATCATGCCTCCACATTCCGCATACACCGGACGGCCGGACGCGACAAACTCGCGAATGGCCGAGAGCATTGGGGCGTTTTCGCTGATTTGGGCGGCATGGAGCTCTGGGTAGCCTCCGGCCAGATACAGTGCATCGAGGTCTGGTGGTAGGCGTCGGTCGTGGAGCGGGCTGAACGGCACAAGAGTAGCGCCCTGCTCCTGAAGCAGATCGAGGTTATCTTCGTAGAAGAAGGAAAATGCCTGGTCGCGCGCTATTCCGATGCGAATCTGTTCTCTCGTTTGGCGAAGCGATGGAGGAGCTTTAAGATTCATCTCCAGTCCACATTCCAAATCCATTAGTTGGGGTATCTCAATGTATTTATCCGCGAGGTTGGCAAGCATATCAATCAGGTTTTCAAGCGCTTCGCCTGTCTTGCCTTCCTCCGCTGTCTGCAACCCGAGGTGTCGCTCGGGGATGGCGATAGCCGACTCTCGAGGCAGCCAACCCAGTACCGGCGTCTTGCAGGCGTAGCTGATCGCCGTTCCCAACATGCGAAAGTGGCGATCACCTGCGACGCGATTCAAGATAACTCCGGCCAAAGGGAGCTCAGGATCAAAGAGTTCAAATCCAAGCACCACGGCTGCGATACTCCGAGCTGTCTTTCCTGCGTCCAGCACCAGCACCACAGGGAGCCTTAAAAGTTTGGCGATCTCTGCGCTGCTACCCGACTCGTTCGTACCGTCCTTGCCGTCGAAAAGCCCCATCATGCCCTCAACCACCAGCACATCGGCATCATGTGAAGCGTCACGAACCACGTCGCGGTTTGCTTGGGCAGATAGCATCCACGTATCGACGTTGCGCGCTGTGCGGCCTGCGATACGGGTGTGGTGGCCGGTGTCGAGGAAGTCGGGACCGCCCTTGAACGGCTGAACCGTGAACCCGCGACGGCGAAGCGCTGCAGTGATTGCGAGAGTCACGGTTGTCTTGCCAACTCCGCTGGCAGTTCCGGCAATGAGGAACCCTTTCATCGAGGATCTCCTTCGAGCGAACCCTTGAGAGGAAGCGGCAGTCCAGCGACCATCAAGACTACGGTATCGGCCACAGCCGCAATCCGCTGGTTGATCTCGCCAACTACATCTCGGAAGCGGCGTCCGAGCGCATACGCCGGGACGACACCGCTGCCGACCTCGTTCGAGACCAGGATTACTTTGCAGGAAGTTGTCTTCAAAGCGCAGCAAAGGTCTTCAACGCATGCTTCCAGACCCGCTTCATCGCTGCCAAATGCTTCCATAAGATTGGCGCCGAAAAGCGTGAGGCAGTCAATAAGAATGGCATCGCATTTGCTTTCGCTGGTTTGAACCGCGCGGCCTAATGCGATGGGTTCTTCGACAGTCGTCCAGTGTGCGGGCCGGTCTGCGCGATGGCGTTCGATCTTTCGGTGCATCTCCTCGTCATCGCGACGCTCGGCTGTCGCAACGAAGGTAACTCGTCCGGATCGCTCGGCCAACTGCTGCGCATAGCGACTCTTTCCGCTTCGAACGCCTCCCAGAACGAGAATCACCGGATTGGATTGGTTCTCCTGCACGCTAAGCTCCCTGTCCTTGTGGCTTGAGCGGTTCGACCGCAATCAAAACATCTTCACTCTGCGCAAGCTCCTCCAGCGAGAGGTAGCGCGCGCCAAGGATCTTCGCTAATTCCTCGCATTGGCCTAGTCGCTGTGTGGCAGTCTCCGTATCGACGACGATCGCGTTGCAACTCATCAACTGCGCCATATCAAGAGCCTCTTGCCAGGGGTCTCCACCATGGAGCGGGATATTTGCCCGACCATCGGTGAGTAGGATGAGTAGTGTTGCGGGCGTCAGGTAACCACGCGCTTCATTGAGAGCGGAAGCCAACGGCGTTCGACCACCCGTGGGAAGATATTCGAGCGCAGCCAGCGCGTCGGGAAGCACTTGAGTTGGCGCAAGAACGACCTGCGCAGACGTTCCGCGGAAGACGATCATGACCACCTCGTCCTCTCGTTTGAAAGAGCGGGTCAGCAGGCTTGAAATTGCGCCTTTGACGTGACGCATTCTTTGTTGGGCGGCGTGAGACCCGCTGGAATCGATGACGAAAAGGTAGCGAGTTCCGGTCCTCGGCTTGCGCACCCTTTCATGCAAATCCTCGACACGAGGTTGCAAGCCGCCGGTTTTGCGCAGCGTATGGCTGAGCGTGGCACGCAAATCAAACTCGACAGGAACATCCGACGGCCGAGTGCCTGTGATTGGGCCACAATCACAGCCATTTGCAGATGCGCTGCCCCCTCGCTTCGCTCCCGCACTGAACCGACTATCGAGAGTGGGGGTCTTGACTTCTGATGGACGGAAGATACGTTCGTGGACGGGCTTCGGTGCTTCTTGTCCACCAGTTTCAGACTGCGATTCAGGGTTTGACTGTTGCGGCTGTGTTGGAGGTGGAGGCGGCGTGAATGAGGAGCGCCCGCTCGTGCGCGTCCGGTGAGCAAGGACAAGAGGTAACACGGCATCTACATGCTGGACTTCGACGCACGTATCGCCGGTAAGAGCTGCATATGCGATAGCAGCCCTTACGGCAGCTAGATCGGCTCGCAGGGATTGAACGCTGTGTTCGCAGATGGTGACGCTGATATGTCCCATCATGTCGCTGGAACACGTGATGCAGCCGAGAGAAGATCTAGCGGAAGCAATCTGCGACTGCAAAGCCTGTTGAGCTTGTGACCACTCACTGGCAAACTGATCCGGATTGCGGTCGAATGCAATTCTTCGCTCCATCACGAGCTGACGTTCGGATGGATCGAGTGGAGCACGGACCGCCACGGACAAGGCAAAGCGGTCCAGCAACTGCGGGCGCAGCGAGCCTTCCTCCGGGTTCATGCTGCCAAGCAGGACAAACTCAGCTGAATGTGTGGCACTGAAACCTTCGCGCTCCACGACCTGAACCCCGCTGGCAGCTGTGTCCAACAAGGCATCACCCAGGTGTGCGGGGAGAAGATTCACCTCATCCACATAAAGCACGCCGCCATGTGCCTCTGCGAGCAGTCCTGGCTTCAGGACGGGATCTCCCTTCAACGTGCGCTCCAGATGAAGCCCCCCAAGCAGTCGGTCTTCCGTGGTGCCGATCGGCAAATTGATAAAACGTGCTGGTGTCGGCAACAGGGCAGCGAGGCCACGTGCGGTAGTTGTCTTCCCCGAGCCCTTGTCGCCGCGCAGCAAAACTCCCAGCCGCCAATCGACAGCAGCCAGTAGCAGCGCGAGCTTCATCTCGCTCTGGCCTACGATCGCGGAGAAGGGATAGGCAGCCGGTCTCAAGAAACTGCCTCCCGCTTTTGCTCGCCCTGCGCTTCCAGGAGCATTTCGGCATCAAGCAGAACGCCGCGCAGTGCGTTGAGAATCTCCGGCGCGGGGTTCTCCCAGAGCTCCCGTTTCGCCGCCTCAAGCAATCGTTCAGCGATCGCATTCAATGCCCATGGATTGGAACCACCGAGAAAATCGCGCATGTTTTGATCCAACGCATAGTGCTCCGCAAGTCCCTCGTAGATGAAATCCGGAGCGATCTGCGCCGTGGCATCGAATCCGAAGATGTAGTCAACCGTTGCCGCGAGTTCAAGGCCACCCTTGTAGCCGTGGCGCTTGATCGATTCGATCCACTTCGGGTTCACGACGCGCGAGCGATAGACCCGGAGGGCTTCTTCGCGCAGGTCGCGAACTTGTGCTGATTCCGGGCGCGAGCTATCACCAAAGTAGGCCTTGGGCTGCGTCCCGGTGAGCGCACGAATCGAGGCGATCATGCCGCCGTGAAACTGGAAATAATCGTCGGAATCGAAGATGTCATGCTCGCGATTGTCCTGGTTGTGCAGCGCGACCTCGATGGATTTAAGACGCTCTGCGAAGATGGGCTGTGCATCGACTCCATCTGTACCTTTGCCGTAGGCGTAGCCTCCCCATGCAAGGAATGCCCGGGCAAAGTCGTTATCTCCTTGCCAGTTTCCGGTCTCGATCAGTGGCAGGATACCGGCGCCATATGAGCCTGGCTTCGAACCGAAGATGCGATAGCGCGCCTGCGCTTCGGCCTCGTGCTTCGGTAAATCCTTCTTTGTCTCAAGCTCCGCAAGATAGTGTTTGCGTGGGAAGTTCTGGTCGAGCGGCTCATCCATTTCAACCAACATCGAGATGGCTTGGTCGAACGTGTCGATGAGGTGTGGAAATGCGTCGCGGAAGAAGCCGCTGATGCGCAGGGTTACATCGATGCGCGGTCGGCCGAGTTGCTCCAGAGGAATAGCCTCCACGCCTTCAAGCCGCCCTGATTGCGCGTTCCACAAGGGTTTGACGCCGAGCAGAGCAAACGCCTGAGCGATATCGTCGCCGTGGGTTCGCATTTGTGAGGTTCCCCAAACGCTGAGTCCCATCATCTCGGGATACTTGCCTTCTTCCTTGTAAAACCGGGCGACAGCTTCACGGGCAAGCTGCTGACCGACTCGCCACGCTGCCTGTGAGGGGAGGGCCCGTGGATCAACCGCATAGAAGTTACGTCCGGTCGGCAGAATGTGCGCCATGCCGCGGGTCGGTGCGCCAGCTGGCCCCGCTGGAACATATTTGCCTTCAAGTACATCGAGCAGGTGCTCGATCTCGTCACCGGACTGTTCAAGTTTCGGCACGAGGTCATCACAGGAGAAGGCGAGTGCAGCTGCTATCTCCGCCGTTTCAAGGCCGAGCACCGCGCGCTGCACTTCGCCGATGACAGTGTTCCGAAAGCCGAGCGTGTCGAGCATCGTATAAAGGTCGAGTGAGGCTCGGTCAAGAATCTCCAGAGCATCGGCGCGTGTATGGCACGGTTGGCCCAGCAGGTTTACCGAAGTTTCAAGTCGTTCACCCGGCTTATCAAGCAACGCGGACAATTCAAAGCCGAACGCTGTTGCAAGGCTTGCCTGCAGACTCGGTGCGCTCGCGTTTGCCAACCGCGTCAGGGAGCGCAGCATCTCCGGCAGCGGAGGCATCTGTCCGAGGATGTGCAGGCCATTGCGAATCTGCGCCATGCCTAATTCACAAAGATAGCCATCAAGATCTTCGATGAGGTGGGCCACCTCGTTGCCGTTCATGGAGGCAAGTTGCGTAGGAATGCCTTCGGGCGTCAGCGTGTCGTCCCACTCGTGGCTATGATCGCCGCGCTCGCGGGTCATCATCGCCTTCAGGTCCAGATCGGCCTTCAGGTTCGTGCTCTCAACCAACTGCCATATCTGCTGCTGCAGGTACGGCAGCTTTACCGGGTCGAGTTTTTCGACGGCATAGTACTCGTTGACCAGCCGGTTCAATTCGGCCAACGGGCCGTAGGTCTCAGCGGAGGTCATCGGCGGCGTCAGGTGGTCGACAATCACGGCGTGCGCGCGCCGCTTCGATTGGCTTCCCTCGCCGGGATCGTTGACGATGAACGGATAGACGAGTGGCATATCGCCGAGCAGAAGGTCTGGAAAACACTCTCCAGAAAGCCCGACGCCCTTGCCCGGTAGCCATTCGAGCGTGCCATGCTTGCCCATGTGGACGATGGCGTCTGCGCCCCATCCACCCTCTGCTTGCGGCGCTCCGAGCCAGCGATAGAAGGCCGTGTAGTG
This sequence comes from Acidobacteriaceae bacterium, assembly GCA_049965615.1. GTDB lineage: Bacteria > Acidobacteriota > Terriglobia > Terriglobales > Acidobacteriaceae > Acidobacterium. Next base: position 11,257 of record JBMFWD010000041.1, on the reverse strand, counting down.
GTGTGTCGGTGGCAGGTCGGGTGTGTGATAGATCGCATCAGGATTGATGCCGTAGCCGCGAGGTGGCTGCAAGGCGATCACTGCATTCCCGAGTTCCATAGCTGCAAAGAGGTAGTCGTGATCGTCACCCCACGGCTCTTCCTCTTCAATCGAGATGACCTTTCCTGCGATCGTCGGAAGGAGCTTCTTGTCGGTCTTTTTAGCAGGCTTTATGCTAACGCCGTTGTCTTGCGGCTGCCCCCAGAAGTCTTGCATTCGGCGCGCGGCACGGGCAGGGAAGTCTGAATATATCTTCCGATACGCCTCTCGCGAAAACCGCATGGCACGAGCAGGGTCGAGCGGGTAGTTGTTATCGTAGGTGCCCCGACTGAGCAGATCCTGCATCAGTTCGTCGGAGGTCTCAGGCAACTCGGGAATGACATAGCGGCGAGCCCGCATCGCATGTAACGTTGTGAGCAGGCTGGCAGCAGTATCGAGGCCAACCGCGCCGCCGACCTGGGAGGCTTTGGCGGCAGAATTTGTCAGTACAAATGCTATCCTCCGGTGGCCGTTCGCCTTTCCGCGCAGCCCAGCAAGACGACTCGCTATCCCAGCGACGCGTGCAGCCCTGTCCTCGTTCGGAACATACAAACTCTCCGCGCCATTTTTACTGCGTTCCTTGAACGATACCGGCACGGAAATGATGCGTCCATCGAACTCCGGAATCGCTACATTGACTGCCATATCGACTGCATTGAGCCCACGGCGCGAACCCTCCCACGCGCCTTGCGGCATCTGGCATGCAATCGCCTGAACGATAGGGATACCAAGTCGTTCAAGCGAAGAAATCGCATCTCCCTGCGAGGTAATAGAGCCTGTGTTGACCTCACCAAGCGCAAACGACAACGTCGTTATGAGTGCGTCTGCACGGCCCTCGATGTACTTGAATGCCGCTGGAAATCCATTCTCCTTTGCCTTCAGACTTGAAGTAAAGATGCAGAGAGGATTCACTCCCTTAGCCTCCAGCACTCGCGCGATCGTGTCGATGAAACCCGTATTGCCGCTCATTCGGTGCGCGCGGTAGAACAGCACGGCGACGGTCGGACGCAGAGGATCGGCCTGCCGCTCCCAATCCTCGACCGTGGCGCTGTTCCCGCTCTCTGCTGATGGATTCGGCAGATAAATGCCGTGCTCCGGCATCGGGGCGGGCGGCGCGTAGCCAAAACCTGTCAGCATCAGGCGATCAGAGAGGAAGCGGAACAACTCGGCGAAGTTCTGCGCACCGCCCAGCGTAAGATAACTGTCCGCGCCCTGTATCACGTCGGCAGGCACGTTGTTGGTCTTCGCAAACTCAGAACTGTTCTCCCCGCAACCGCTGACGAGCACCAACGATTGCCCACGCTCGTTGCAGGCAGCACGCAGCCGGTCGAAGCCTGGAATGCAACTGAGCGGCCCGTGGCAACGCACAAGAATCACTCGTGCGTTACCCATCTCACCATGGATCAGCACGTCCAACTGGTCTTCGTTACGCAGTGCATTCAGCGAGAAGGCACTTACGCGAAGCTCTTCCGGAAGAAGTTCCGATGCCTTGATGAGCGTAAGTAGATCGGTATCGGCATGCGATAGCAGCATGATGGCGCCGATTGCATTTGGAGAAGTCTTGACGAGCGTAGATGCAGTGACGACCTCACTCGGCTTGCGGACATCCCAGTCATAGTAGTTGAAGACGAACTCACTCAACTCAGCTGGCGGTTGGAGAAAGCGATCGGCAGCCAGCATGGCGTCGATGTAGTCAAAGATCTGACGGACCTGCCACGGGCTGTTCACCGAATGGAACCAGATGGACTTGCCATCGAAGACGAGGCTCACGACATTAGCGAGCGCGCAGGGGCCAAGGCAACCGCCCTTTGTGAGATGAACATGATTGCGAATTTTGCGCCCGAGCCACTCCTGCGTATAGACGTCAGCCGGGACGGCGGCGTATCCGCGCTCGGTGATGCCGCAGCAACAGCCGGTGTAGCAATAGGTCAAATGCGCCCGGTGCTGGACGATGTTGAAGGCGCGGCCGTCAGCGCGGATTACACGTTGTCGAAAAGAATCGGCCACGGCTACACCTCATTCTCTGGCGCGCGGTCGGGACTGATGATGGGAAGGTGACGGGTTGAGAGTGCAGGGGTCAGGCGCATGGTTTCTGTTCTCCGCAGAAATTGCTATCTACCCCGGGCAGGTCTCCTGGCTTCGAAGTGGCACCTTCTTCCGTGTGCCGAGTCTCCTCCTTCCCCGGCTTGAAGGCCGAGTGGATATTTGGCGACTCATCTTCGTTTACAGTGGCGGGACCGCACCGGGATTTCACCGGACTTCCCTTTTCAGCCCTTGCGGGCACCTTGGGTCTGACTAAGTTGTACCACGCCGCCGGTCACTCGGCCGAAGGTTGCTCTAGCGCAGCAGTGTGTGCGTGTTTTGGTCGCGTTCGGTCAACCAGCCAAAAAGGACCCCAAGCGTGCCTCAAAGCAGCAACTGCATCTCCCAGGATGCGATCCGGAATTGCCAAAGTAAACGCGCAGGGAAGCCCTGTGGCACTTCGTCGATTGCTGGCAGAAGGCTCAAAAGCGTCACCGTTAGCAAGGCGAATAGAAACGCCGACAGCAAAGAACCGTTCCAAACTCCAAATCGTCGAGTGAAGCGACGGCCCAGTTGCAGAGAAAGGGTCATAGCCGCCAGGGACAAGGCGATTGCCACAAAATACGCCGCTGTCCGCATTCCTGTTGTCTCGGGACTGCCAACAGACGGTGGATTCGGCGCATATTTGAGAGAAGGTACCAGTGCTACAGAGATAAATCCCAGAATCGCAATGCATAGTGCCAGCGCGCGAAGACTGGAAACGCTGAATCGACCCTGCGAATACGCAAAGACAAGCCCGAAGATGCCGCCAAGAGCTGAAGCGTATACCACGGCACCGGTCAGCAGCCCGATACCACATTGAATCTTGCGACTCACCATCTCAGGCTCGGGGCTTTCACCTTTTGCCTGATCCAACCTGGTTTCAAAGGCGATTGACCGATATTGATTCGGCACCGCATGGCGGTGAGTCTATTGCAAACTTCCTCGGCCGCATCGAGTGTTGGCTGGCTGGGCAGCACAGCTTCGGTCACACTGTTGCCATCACTCATCCTGCAGTGGTTCGTGCCACCGTAGTCCTCACTTTGCAGGCTCCCGCGCAATCGTTCTGGCGTATTGATAGCCCACCCGTTTCGATCACCGACCTTCGATCAAACGGCCAATCCTGGAGCTTGCGGAGAAGTGGTTGTCGGCTTTCCGGACATGAAAATTAAACCCCTGCGAATGCGTCTGGTAAATTAGTTAAAGATTCTGGGGTGCCCGCGAGGGCATAACAGGGAAGCCGGTGTGAGTCCGGCATGGTCCCGCCACTGTGTTCAGGAAGACGGATTTTCGTAAGCCACTCGATTAGACCGAGGAAGGCGAAAACTCCAGAGCGTTAAGGTTGAGCGCTCAGCCTGTCAATCAGGAGACCTACCCCAGATATAGTCTTGATTCTTCGCCGCGTGGAAACGGGAAGCAGTCGCTCATAGGTCATTGAGCTTTGCGCCTCTTCCCCGCTGTGGATGAGGTGCACGTGTTCAGACCGAGATCGATCTCCCCCACTATCGCTCAGGAAGTAGGCGCTCCATGAAAGGTGGGGAACACCTCTGTCCAGGCGTCGTTCATGCAGTGCAGGCGAAAGACGGTCTACTTATTCGCATCCGAGTGCCGGGAGGGTTGATCGAGGCAAATCAACTCAGGACCGTCGCCAACCTGGCCCATAACTTTACGGACGGAACTATTGAAATCACCTCGCGAGCGAACCTTCAGTTGCGAGCGATTCGAAATGAAGATCTCCCTCATATTATTGAAAGCATATCTTTGGCAGGCCTATTGCCTTCGCCGCCGCATGATCGAGTACGCAATATGTTCACAAGCCCCATCGCGGGGTTTGACCGCGACGAACTACTCGATCCGAGGCCACTCGTTCGCGAACTGGATCAGCGCTTGCAGTCAGAACCAACCTTTGCAAACCTCCACCCCAAGTTCAGCTTCGCAATTTACGGCGGACCGGTTCGCTTCAGCCGCGATCTTGACGATATCGCAATTGAGGCAGTAAACATCAATTCCGCACCTCAGTTTCACCTGTCCATCGGCGGACTCTCTTTCGGACTGATCGTGAACCGCTCGGATGCCGTCGAATGTATGTTGGCCACAGCAAAAATTTGTGTCAGGCTGGCGAACGAGTGCGGCGTCCCCGTTCGTGCGAAATCAGTCATGAAGATTCCGGGTGCATCACAGCATATTACTGATGCTCTCTCACACCTGTTGACGCCGTCCCCTATGGCGCCTCCCACGCACGCAGTCAACGAGCTCCCGGTGGGAGTCTATCCGACGACTCAAGATGACCGAGTGAGCATCATCCCATCCGTCCCACTCGGCAGGCTCAATCCGGAGCAGGCACGTTGTCTCGCCGATATGTCGAACCAGTGGAAGGGTGATCTTCGACTCGCTCCGTGGCGCGGTGTTGTCCTCGGCTCTATTCCGAAGAGCGAGGCAGATACTATTGTGGGTCATCTCCACGCTATGGGATTGTCCTGTGAAGGGCGAGACGGCTTTCAGGGCATCGCGGCTTGCGCTGGAATCACTGGGTGCGATGCGTCGCTGGCTGATGTGCGGGGCGACGCAGGTGCGCTCGCTAAGCGTCTTTTCGGTCACGCTGCGCCTACTGGATGGACAGTGAATCTATCCGGATGCGACAAGCAATGCGCCCGAAGGCAAGGTGCGACAGCCGAACTCATCGCAGGCCCGTCGGGCTACACACTCAATATCGCTGGGAGACTTGTCGCATCCGACTGTTCCAGCCAATTCGCTCTCGATGCGGTTGCCGCACTGCATGAAAATCTGTTGTCTGAGGCTGCCAACCGATGAACTACGTCAAGGATGGCGCAGCCATTTATAGTGAGTCGTTTTCCATCATCAGGAAAGAGGCCGACCTGTCCGCTTTTCAGGCCGACCTTGCTCGCGTCGTCGTTCGGATGATCCATGCCTGCGGCATGACCGACCTGCCGCAGGATGTCCAGGCGTCACCGGACGCCGCTTCGGCGGGTGTCCATGCGTTGCTCGCGGGCGCGCCACTGCTTTGTGACGCGACGATGGTCGCCGATGGAATCACACGCTCGAGGCTCCCTCGAAACAATGAGGTCATCTGCACATTGAGCGACGCTAGAACGGCGGATCTCGCCGCCGAACTCCGCACCACCCGCAGTGCCGCGGCGGTCGAGTTATGGCGGGATAAACTTGCCGGCGCGATTGTTGTGATCGGGAATGCTCCGACGGCCTTATTTCACCTCCTCGATGTGCTTGAGGCAGAAGCTCCAGACTCTGCGCTTACCCCTTCCCTCATCATCGGAATTCCTGTTGGATTTGTAGGGGCGGCTGAATCCAAGGCAGCGCTTGCCGCCAATCGGCTTGGAATCCCCTTCCTGACTGTTCGAGGACGTCGCGGCGGCAGCGCCATGGCTGCGGCAGCAGTCAACGCGCTTGCGAGTGACCAGGAATGAGCGCAGGCACAACAACCGGGCGTCTCTTCGGAGTCGGCGTCGGCCCCGGCGATCCGGAGCTGATTACGATCAAGGCTCAGCGTGTGCTCCGGCAGGCGCATGTCATCGCTTATCCCTGCGCCAGGCACGGTAACAGCAATGCGCGTTTAGTCGTCTGTGCTGAGCTGATTCACGGCCAAATCGAACTCCCGATGATGTACCCCGTTACGACGGAGCAGAGTGACCATCCCGGAGGATACGAGGTGGCGTTGTCGCAGTTCTACGATGACATGGCTGAGCAGATTGCCGAGCACCTCGCAGGCGGTCGGGACGTAGCCATCCTGTGCGAAGGCGACCCCCTTTTTTACGGCTCATACATGTATCTTCATGACCGTCTCGCTCATCGCTTTCCCACGCAGGTAATTCCTGGAGTCGCCTCAATCCTGGGTGCAGCAGCCCAGCTTGGAACGCCGCTCGTCCGCAGAGATACAGAGTTCACGGTCTTACCTGGAACTCTTTCCGAAGACGTACTGGTCGCAAAGTTGAGCCAGCAGAGCGCTTTTGCCATCATGAAGCTCGGCCGAAACTTTGCAAAGGTAAAGCGGGCTATCGACACGGTCGGCCTCGCGGAAAAAGCACTCTTCATTGAACGAGCGACGATGGCTGCCGAGCGCATCATCCCGCTCCGCGATGTCGATCCTCTCCAGGTCCCCTACTTCTCCCTCATCCTGATTCCCGACACGAGTCAGGCGCAGCGAGACGAAACCATACGCAGTGTTGGTTGGATATCCGTTGTTGGCCTCGGCCCCGGTGCTACTGACTGGATCACTCCCGAGGCTCAGCAGGCGCTGACCGAGGCAACAGACCTGGTCGGCTATCATACCTACCTTGATCGAGTCCCCGTGAGATCAGGTCAACGTCGCTTCGGTTCCGATAACAAGTTGGAAGCGGATCGCGCTCGTCACGCTCTTTCGCTCGCCGAATCAGGCAGCCGCGTTTGTGTCGTTTCATCTGGTGACCCAGGTATCTTTGCCATGGCTTCCGCTGTGCTCGAATGTGTCGACCACGGACCGCCAGCGTGGCGCTCACTGGATATTCGCATCCTTCCCGGCCTATCGGCGATGCAGGCAGCAGCTTCAAGAGTGGGCGCTCCCCTCGGGCACGACTTCTGTGTCATCTCACTCTCCGATCGACTCAAACCCTGGGAGATCGTGGTGAAGCGATTGGAAGCGGCAGTATCCGCTGACTTCGCGATCGCTATCTACAACCCAATCTCATCGGAACGGTTATGGCAGCTCGCCGAGGCGAGGACAATCATCGCCAAACAACGAGGTTCTGAGACGCCAGTCGTTCTTGCACGCAGCGTCGGAAGATCCGACGAAAGAATTACGGTGACGAATCTCGGACACTTCCATCCTTCGCAGGCCGATATGCAAACCGTTATCCTCATTGGCTCCTCAACAACCCGAGAGCTTGCACTGTCGAACGGGAAAAAGCTCATCTACACTCCACGCAGCTATGGGGTCAGGAGTCCTGACGCATGATTGCCGCTGAGCATTGGTTGTCGATCGTAGGCGTCGGCGAAGATGGCTGGGATGGTCTGAACCATGAGGCCAGACGAGCGACCACCTCCGCCGAGTTGCTCTACGGAGGCGCTCGCCACCTGGACCTCATACCAAATTTCGCTTCTTCAGCAACCCGCATCCCGTGGCCTTCTCCCATGGCTCCAGCCGTGCAGCAAATCCTCACGGAGTATCGCAGAAAGAAGAGAGTAACTGTGCTCGCCAGTGGCGATCCGATGCTCCACGGGGTTGGTGTACCTCTCACCCGCGACCTTGTCGTAACCGAGTTTCATGTAATTCCGCAAGTCTCCTCTTTCTCTCTCGCATGTGCGCGGCTTGGTTGGCCGATGGCGGAGACGACCCTGATCTCGCTCGTCAACCGGCCGGTAGAGCAGTTGCTTCGCTACCTCTATCCTGGCCAACGCCTTGTCATCTTCTCAGAAGATGGCAGTGCGCCGACGACCGCTGCTCAACTCCTGACGAAATCTGGATATGGACCAAGTAAGTTGGATGTTTTCGAGAATCTGGGTGGTTCCGCAGAGCGCCACACCACAGGTTTGGCAGCAATCTGGCCGAACAGGCAGTGCGGCAAGCTAAATCTGATAGCCGTACTCTGCGCTTCTGACGCCACAGCCAACCCGCTATCCATCACGCCGGGTTTGCCCGACGACGCATTTGATACAGATGGTCAGTTGACCAAGCGCGAGGTGCGCGCCGTTACGCTGGCCCGGCTTGCCCCGCTTCCAAACCAAACTCTCTGGGACATAGGCGCCGGTACCGGATCAATCGGGATCGAGTGGATGCGTCTTCACCCCTCGTGCTCCTGCATCGCCTTTGAAGCAAGAGAAGACCGCGCAGCGCGAATCTTGGGAAATGCCGCGCGGCTCGGTGTACCGAACTTGAAGGTCATCCAAGGGACTGCGCCAGCTACGTTTGCAAACCTCCGCTCGCCAGACGCAATCTTCATGGGAGGAGGCGTCGGCAACGATGACCTCTTCGACGCTTGCTGGGAGAAGCTTTCGCCCGGTGGTCGTCTGGTTGCAAATGCAGTCACGCTCCAGAGCGAAGCGACACTTGTCGCGCGCCATAAAATCTACGGAGGCGACCTGATGCGCATGATGGTCTCCCGAGCCGACCCGATTGGCGGCTCCTATGGGTGGCGGCCCATGATGCCCATTACGCAGTGGACGGTGACCAAGCAATGACCGACACAATCCAGTCCGAGCATCTCTCCATCGGCTTCGGCTGCTCCTCGCGCGCCTGCAGCGACGATGTCATTCGACTGATCGAAACAGCCCTACATCCAATCCCCTTCGGCACGACAATCGCAACGCTCGACCGTCGCGCTTCCATAGGCGAGACCGTAGCCTCGATACTGGGGCTTCGTCTTGTGCTCTTCCCGGCAAGCACCCTCGCAGGCGTCGCAGGAATCACCACACACTCCTCGTTGGCTCTTTCGAAAACAAGCACCACCAACGTTGCAGAAGCATCCGCCCTGGCCTCGCTTGGTCCCTCTGCGCGTCTCATCGTACCGCAAACGAAAGGCCGTTTCTGTACCTGTGCAGTTGCGGCGCTTCCCATAACGGTGCGTCCATGATCGTCCACTTCATCGGCGCAGGCCCAGGAGCCGCCGACCTCCTCACCCTTCGTGGCCGCGATCATATCCACAACTCTCCGGTCTGCCTCTATGCCGGCTCGCTCGTACCCAGGGAAATACTCGCTCATGCCCCGCTCGGCGCCCGCATCGTCGATACGGCCGAGATGAACCTTGATGAGATCATCGCCGAGATTGTCGACGCGCACGCCAGAGACCTCGACGTTGCTCGCGTCCACTCCGGCGATCTCTCCATCTGGAGCACCATGGCGGAACAGATTCGCCGCCTCAAGCTGCTTGGTATTCCTTACGATGTCACTCCAGGTGTTCCTGCTTTCGCCGCCGCTGCCGCTGCTCTCAACCAGGAACTTACGCTGCCGAACGTGGCTCAGACTTTAATCCTCACTCGCACTTCGACAAGGTCCACACCCATGCCTACCGGAGAAGACCTCGCAACCCTGGGCCGCACTGGCGCGACGCTCGCCATTCATCTCTCCATCATGAATCTCGACCAGGTATCCTCGCAGCTGTTACCCCTCTACGGCGAAGGCTGTCCCGTCATCGTCGTCTTCAGGGCCAGTTGGCCCGACCAGCGTATCCTGCGCGGCACACTGTCAACCATCCGTGGGATAGTCAAGGCATCCGGTATCGATCGTAATGCTCTCATTCTGGTTGGGCGGTCTCTCGACCAGTCGCCCTTCGGCGAGAGTTACCTCTACTCCTCGGCAAGGGACCGTGCGGATACCTCCGGGCAATAACGCTATGAACGCAGACCAGGTCACCGATATGCAATCCGTTCCAACCCCAACTCGAACTCACGCGCCACGGGTTCTCATTCTGGGTGGAACAACCGAGGCATCGGTGATAGCTGTGCACTTGGCAGCCAGGTCCGATCTGACCGTGATCTCATCTCTCGCGGGTCGAGTGAGCCAGCCAAGGCTGCCCGTCGGTATTGTTCGAGTGGGAGGCTTCGGCGGGGCTACGGGACTCATCTCCTATCTGGCCGATGAAAAGATCGCAGTGGTCATTGATGCAACCCATCCCTACGCTGCCAAAATCAGCGGCAACGCCGAGTTGGCCTGCAATACCTTAGGACTTCCGCTCATCGCGTTGGAACGCCCACCGTGGGAGCCAGACGAGCATGATTGCTGGTACATGGTGCCCGACACAAAAGCCGCAGCGTCAATGGTCAACCATCAACTCAACCGTGTGTTTCTCTCCATTGGACGGCAGGAGCTTGGCGCATTTTCAAACTGCGAAGATGCATGGTTTCTGGTGCGCGCCATCGATAAGCCAGCCGACAAAATGCCGACGAAATCAAAGCTGATCCTGCAGCGCGGTCCTTTTCATCTGGACGCCGAACTTCAACTGTTTCGCAACGAGTCCATCGGCCTGATAGTTTCCAAGAATAGCGGGGGCACAGCAACCTTTTCAAAGATCGAGGCGGCGAGAGCCCTCCGGATTCCAGTCGTCATGATCGATCGCCCCCCGAAACACAGCGTCCCGACTGTATCGCAGCCGGATGAGGTGCTTCAAAAACTTGCACAACTGCTGTGAATGTCCCGACAACGAAGTTGCCTCCCGCGGAGTGATATTCCCAATGAGAAAGCTCTATCTAATCGGTATTGGTGCTGGCAATCCCGAATACATTACGGTGCAGGCGATCAAGGCACTGAACCTCGTAGACGTATTCTTTTTCATGGACAAGGGCGAAGCGAAGCAGGACCTCCTCAACCTGAGAAAACAGATATGTGAGCGATATATCGAGAACAGGTCATATCGTGTGGTCGAAGCAGATGATCCTGTTCGTGACCCGACCATATCGGATTACACAACTCGCGTTGAACTCTGGCACCGGCAAAGAGCCTTGATCTATGAAGAGATGATCGCGCAGCAACTGGAAGAGGATCAGTGTGGAGCTTTCCTCGTCTGGGGTGACCCATCACTCTACGACAGCACCCTCAGAGTGATCGAACACATCATCGCCCGTGGAGGGCTCTGTTTTGAGTTCGAGGTCATCCCCGGCATCACCAGCATTCAGGCCTTGGCCGCCAGCCACAAGATCTCACTAAATGGGATAGGAGAATCAATCGTCATTACGACAGGCCGCCAACTCTCTGCCGGCCTGAGTGGCACTGCGGAGAGAACAATCGTGATGCTGGATGGGCAATGCTCCTTCAACCCTCTGCTCAATGAAGACCTTGATATCTATTGGGGCGCCTATCTGGGAATGGAGCAAGAGGTCCTCGTGTCTGGAAAAATCTCTGAGGCAGCGAGCAGAATCACAGAAGTTCGCAATGAACAGAGACAGAAGAATGGTTGGATAATGGACACCTATCTCTTGGCAAAATCAAAAGCGGTTGCTCAAACTGGATCTTCTACCACCACTATCGCCTCCGTTCGAAACGACGACTGAGTCGTTTTCGGTAAAACAAAGGCGGATAGTCGACCTGCTCGACCGCACACTGTCGGGCGATGTGATCGTACTCGCGCAGCATGGTGGGCAGACGCAGTTCCTTCAGATGATGCTCCAACAGCAA
>JBMFWD010000040.1:0-28667 GCA_049965615.1 Acidobacteriaceae bacterium | reverse complement strand
ACGCAAATTGCCCGCCTGAAAGAGCCTGCGCCCATTCCCGGAATTGTCAAACTTCTGCTGCCTCCCCGGCATAGCCGTGGGTTCTCCATTGGCGAATAGGCATGGCAATCCTGAAATTGCTCTGATGCTTTCTATTCTTAAAAAAATCATCGGCGGCCCTCGGGCCACCGATCTCGTTTAGCGGAAGTCCACGCAGTCGCGGCCCGAGCAAAGCTGGTAGCCGTCCTTCGCAGGCAGCACCTCCAGCGGCACCGGACGATTCCCGACAAAGTCATGCCACGCCGTTTCCATAATCTGCTCCCCGCCAATGTTCAGCACCACAAAGCGGTGATGCCCGATAAATCCAAACCCATACGCGCCCGGAGCCAGATGATGCCCGCCAAAATCCAGCGGCACTTCCGTCAGCAGATATCCCTGGTACTTCTGCTTCACCTCCGTCGAATAGCCCGACGTATCCACCAGCGCGGCCAGCATGTACTTGCCGTTCGCAAAATGCACGCCGCCGGAGTTCCGTTCCTGCGTCGGCGCCGTCTGCCCACGGAAGAACACCGTCGCCGGCATAATCTTCCCGGCAGCCGTGCGGTCCAGAATCTTCGCCGCAGCGGCATGCGCCGGAACCTGCGCCAGCACCATCACACATGCGGTCACCAACCCCGCAAAAAAACCACTCCGTCGCCGTCCAAACATGGCCATAGTGAATCCTCCTCGAATCAACATCATGATACGACCCGGCGGCCTGCGACCGCCCATTACGTCTTGACGATGCCCTTGCCTTCCTGCACCGTGTAAATCTTGTCCACTTCAGAAATATGCAGCTTCTCAATGGCGCCGCTCGGCCAGTGAATCTCCACCAGATCCACCTTGTCCGCCGCTCCCAGCCCAAAATGCGTCCTCGGATCGTTCGTCGAAAGATAGCTTCCCCCGGCCAGCACATCCACGCGCTGGCGCATTCCATTCGCGGTCACGTACACCGACGCGCCCACAGCATCTCTCGGGCTCTTCGGACCGCCGATCAGTTTGAATACCACCCAGTGGTTCTTTGTCTCATAAACATTTTTCAGCAAAACCGGATGCCCATCCATCACGTTGATGACCGCGCATGTTTTGCCGTCATTGAACAGATCGCCGAAGGCCGCCCCGCGGCCCACAATCACATCCGCCAGTCCCGTGCCTTCCACCGCCGGCATCAGCTCAAACTTCTTGCCGTTATTGTTCTTGAACAGCAACGGACGCTCCGCATAGCTCATCCCCCAGTCATTGTGGTCCACCTGAGGATACACATGGCCGTTCACATACAGCAGATCCTTCCAGCCGTCATTGTCAAAGTCGATCCAGCCCACGCCCCAGCCCAGAAAAGGAATCGTATCCCGCGCTGTCCCCGCCTGGTAAGCCACATCCGTAAAGTTCGCGTCCCCGTCGTTGTGGTACAGCACAAAATAGTCGTCAGAGAAGTCCGTCGTCGCAATATCCAGCCGTCCGTCGTTGTCGTAATCGCCCACGGCAATGCCCATCGTGGCCGTTTCGCGCCCGTCCTGGTTCAGCGCAAAGCCCGACGCATAGCTGTCGTCTTCAAACTTCCCGTTGCCCTGGTTGATGTACAGATAATTCGGCGTCGAATCGTCGGAAACCGCAAGGTCCATCCGGCCCTTGTCCGCCAGATTCGCAAAAACACCCTGGAAGCCGTAGTACCTGCTCGGGTCGCTGACTCCGGCCTCCTTGCTCACATCTGTAAACGTGCCGTCTCCGTTGTTTTTGAACAGATGATCCGGCTCACCTTCCAACCCGCGCGGGCCGCACATTGTCGCCACGCCGCGATAGTTGCAAAACGCATAGGAAACTGCCTTCGTCCCCGGAATCGGCGGATTGTTCAGGTCGTAATGGATATACCCCGGCACAAACAGATCAAGCAATCCATCGCCGTTGTAGTCGCCCCAGGTCGCGCCCGTGGACCAGTTGCCCAGCGCCACGCCCGCCTTCTCGCCAATATCCGTAAACGTGCCGTCGCGGTTGTTCTTGTAAAGCCGGTTCTTGCCGAAGTTGGTCACGTACATATCCGGCCAGCCGTCGTTATCAAAGTCTCCCACGGCCACGCCAAAGCCCCACCGCTCGTTCGTCACGCCGGCCTTTTCCGCCACATCGGTAAATGTGCCGTCGCGGTTGTTGTGAAACAGCGCCGCCTTCGGCATCGGAGCCTTGCCGTCCATCGAGTCGTAGGTCGCGCCGTTCACCATGTAAATGTCCAGCCAGCCGTCATTGTCGTAATCAATCAGCCCCACGCCCGAACCGGCCACCTCGATGATGAATTTCTTCTCCGGCGACCCCATGTGGTGCTGGAAAACATTCAGTCCGGCCTTCTGCGCCGCATTCTCAAACACCACCGGTCCCGTCTTCACAAAACCGCCAGCCGTAATCGGCCGATGCTCGGCATCGTAAACCGCCTTGTGGACGCCGCCCGTGGCATTGCCGCCGCCCATCCCACTCTGCTGCGCAAGACCGGGAATCGTCGAAAGATCGACCCCTGCCCCCATCACCGATGCAAGAAAACTCAACGTAAATACACGACGGTTCACGTCCAACGCTCCACAAAAATTTGCCTGTCTCTACGCAGATTCACAATACGTCACGATTGCGACTGCTCTCAACACTACTTGTCCCTGGTCTTGTCCTCGGCCGACTCCGTATGCATGGCCATCGCCTCCGTATGCACATGCCACGGCACGGCCTCGTCAGAGATGTCAGCATGCCGCATGTAGTACTCCTGCAGTTGGACATTCGCCATGGGATCCATCTTCTCATCGGCAAAAATCGCTTCCTGCTCCTCTGACTTCTTTTTCTCCCCAAGCCTGCGATACACAATCCCCAGGATGTAGTGCGCCGACAAGCTATCTGGATCGATCTTCTGCACTTCCAGATACTCCGCTTCCGCCAGTTTGTACTGCCCCTGCTGGTAGTAGCTGAAGCCCAGTTCGCGGTGAATGTCCCGTGAGAGCGGGAACAGCTTCTCGGCCTGCTGCAGATCGGCCACCGCAGCAGGCAGGTTGCCGAGGTTCCGCAGCGTCAGCGCCTGCCAGTAAAGCGTGCGCGCGCGGCTGATCGGTGCCTGCTTCATCGCCAGCGCCCTGGCAAGATATTTCTCCGCCAGCGGATACTTCTCCCAGTCGTAGTAAGCAATGCCGACGTTGGCCCAAGCGCGGTCATAGTCCGGGCGCAGACTCGCCACATGCTCAAACGCCGTCGCCGCTTCGCCGTATTGCTTCTGGGCCAGCAGCGTGATGCCAAAATTATTCCACCGCATCCAGTCCTGGTTGTCCCTCGGCTCCGCCGCAACCGGATGGTTCGCGCCAAGGTAAAAGGTCCGCGTCTTCGATGCCATCACCGTTACCGGCAGCGGCTTGTGATTCTTGCCCCAAACCCAGTTGGCAAAAGTCTGATCAAAGTGCCGATACTTCACTCGCGCCGTCACCGTAAACGGTCCCGAATCATTTGGCGGAATCTGGAACTCGTAACGCACCAGCGTCGATCTGCCCGACTGAATCGTATACTGGAGCGCCTTGGTGTGACTCAGCCACACCTGATGGTGCACCAGCAGATGCCCATTCTTGTCCAGCAGCAGCGCGAGAAATGTGTACGCGTGCGGATCCACGTGGCCATTGGGCTCAATCCCGCCGCTGTTCATGATCACGCGGCCCTTCGCGTCCTTTACCAGGAACTGCACCCAGCTCTCCAGAATGTCGCGCTGCTCCGGCACCAGCGAGTGCCCAATCCCCTGGTTCTGGATCACCACCGCCACCTGCACCGTGTCCTTCGGCTTGAGCGTGAAATTCGTCGAGCCCAGGGGCGCAATCCACTGCTTGCCGCCGTTCAGCCGCAACCCGAAGATATCCACGTTCAGCGTAGGATGCACCTTGCCCTCCAGGTGCTCCTCGGTCAGCTTCAACTGTTTCTTATAGCCGTAATACCAGGGCATTTCCGTGTTGCCGCCAATCCAGCGGTGAGACACAATCATGCCATTTATCTTGGCACGATCCGGACGCCACACCTTCACCATCTCCATGTGGCACCTCTGGCAGGTCAGATTCGGCTTGGTATAGAACTGCAGCGGCGACTGGTGCGAGAACGACGACTCCTGCCACTCGTTGTACAGCGTGATCGCAGGCAGCCACTTGTAATCATTCAGCGAGCGCGGAATGTCCGCCTCATGGCATGCCCCGCAGTACTGCGGCGACTTGTAAAACGGCTTCATCACCGCCGCAATGTGCCGCTTCACATGCTTCATGATCTCGCTGTAAGGCACCTCGCCCGGAATCGGCTTGCCGTTCTTGTCCAACAGCGCCGTCGGCACGCCCATCACGTAAGAACCCACTCCATAAGTCGGCTTCAACTGCACAATCGAGTGGCACACCGAGCATGTCACACCCTCATTGTTGTACCAGTCGGCGTGGCTCACCGGATTCGGCGTCAAACTCCCGCTCAACAGCGCGATAGGGTTATGGCACGACTCGCAAAATCGCGCGTAATACACACCCTTCGTCTGCTTCAGCAGGTTTACGTTCTTCACATAAGCCGGCTCGCGAAAGGAGTTGGCGTGCAGCGACTGCCGCCACTCGTGGTACGTCGCCATGTGGCAGTGCTCGCAATACTCCGCCGTCGGAAACGCTCCCGGTTTGACGAACTCGCCGTTCCAGGTGCTCGCATAGCTCGGCAAAAACGGCTTGTCCTTCCCGAACGGATACAGATACGTCGCCTTCACCTTCGCAGAGTAAGCGCTTTCCGCCGTCACGGTGGTCGCAGTCGGACGTGCCCCTGCATGGGTCGGTTGCAAAAACAGCGTCGTGCAGCCTGCAAACACGACAAGCGTCAGAATGGCCAAAAATGAAATTTTTCTATACGGCATGATCTTTTTCTATACGGCGAGTACGAAAAGGACTCTACAGGATGGAAACCACCACGGGCAATGCTAAAAATACCTGTAAACATTGAGGATGGAAGCATTTTCAAAAAAACCGTCCGAGGTTGTACGGCCAACTCATACTAAAGTTGGAGATGACCCTTAGCCCCGTTCAGGAGATGCCCTCATGAGGCCCACTCACCGCCTCCCATTCAGGTTCCTCAGTCTGGTCGCCGCACTTTGCGCCACGCCTGCCCTTGCCGCCACCCTCCCGCAGCCGCCCGGCGCCCGCATCGTCACCCTCACCACCAAACCAGGAACCTTTTCCGAACCCGGCGTCGCCGTCAACCCCAAAAATCCCAGCCAGGTCGTCGTGGTCTACCAGTTCACCGCAGCCGCGGCCTACAGCCGCAACGGCGGCAAAACATGGCAGCTCGCCACCGGCGTCGCCCCGCCCAGCTACAAAATGTCCGGCGACGTCTCCGTCGCCTTCGACAACCAGGGCCACGCCATCTACGACTGCATCGCCTTCGACAAGCTCGGTACCTTCAACTACTGGGCCCACGGCGCCACCCGCAACGGCATCTTCGACCGCCGCTCGCTCGACGGCGGCCAAACCTGGCAGCCTACGCTGCACACCGTGAGCGCCTTCCCCACCAGGCCCGGCATTCCCTTTGAGGACAAGCCCTACATCGTTGCCGACAACAACCCGCAAAGCCCCTACGCCGGCAATCTCTACATCGGCTGGACCCGCTGGACTCTCACCGACTCGCGCATGCTCTTCACCCGCTCCACCGACGATGGCCGCACCTGGTCCAAACCCATCGAAATCTCTCACGACCGCGGCCTCCCACGCGACGACAACGGCGCGCTCGAAGGCTTCGACGGAGCCGTCGGCCCCCACGGCACGCTCTACGCCGTCTGGGCCCACACCAACCGCATCGACTTCACCGAATCCCGTGACGGCGGCAAAACCTTCACCCGCTCCCATCCCATCGTCCACACCGGGCCCACCATGTTTGACATTCAAGGCATGGACCGCGCCAACGGCTTCCCCCAGATCGCCGCCGATCCGCGCACCGGCAACCTCTACGTCTCCTGGTCCGACTACCGCAACGGCGAAATCGATGTCTTCCTCATCCGCTCCACTGACCACGGCCAGACATGGTCCCAGCCCATCAAGGTCAACACCGATCCCGTCCACAACGGCGCCGACCACTTCTTCCAGTGGATGGCCGTCGATCCCGTCTCCGGAGCCGTCAACCTGGTCTTTTACGATCGCCGCCAGGACCCCACAAACAAAAGTCAGATCGTCGTCCTGGCCCGCTCCACCGACGAAGGCAAAACCTTCCGCAACTACGCCTGGACCCAACAGCCCTTCAACCCCAAGGGCGTCTTCATGGGCGACTACCTCGGCCTCGCCGCCTACGGCAACAAGGTCTACGGAGCATGGCCCATCCACCCCGACGGAGCCAAAGGAACCCTCCTGCAGGTAGGCGTAGCCAACTTCAACCGCAAATAGCTCACAATTCTCATAATTCCTGAGTTGGGATGAGAATCCGGGTGCCCCACCCTCACGAAGTCAGGGTGGGTTCGCTCTGCGGAAAGTCGAATGCAGTCAAAAAATCACCCCACGCTTCGCAGAAAGCATGGGGTGAAGTTGCAATGGCGCCGAAGGCGCGTGTGCCCGTGCGGCCAGCACTATCGCGTCATCAGGTAATGCACCTGCTGCTCAATCTCGGCAATCGCCACCGGTCGCAGCGCATGGCTCTTCAGCGACGCATTCAGCCGCGCCAGCGAGCCATGCTTCACCTGCTCCCAAGCCGCCGCCTGCGCCGTCACTTCCTTTGCAGCCTTCGCGCTCAGCGCCAGCGCCTGGTCCGTCGGAGTCCGGTCGCCGCCCTCGATTGCGCCCAGCGCGGCGGAAAGATCTCCGTTCGCCTGCATCAGTCCCGGCTCACCCTCCTCGCCCTTCACAATCGAATTCAGCTGCGCCTGCACGGCCTTCACCTGCGCCAGCAGTCCCGCCTTCGCAACTGCATCCGACTTCGCCAGCTCCGCCAGCTTCGCCTGTACTGAGTTGATCTCAGCCAGCGCCCTGCGGCTCACCAGCGTCTGCTTCCAGGTCCGCATGCCCGCGTCAAACTGCGCCTGCAATGCGGCCGGCGTCGCAGGAGAGTTCGGATCCATCACCACCGTCAGCGGCTCGCTCTGGCTCTTGCCGTCCACCGTCAGCGTCACCTCGTACTGGCCCGGAACCACATGCGGTCCATTCGGCAGTTGCAGGCTCTTGTCGTCAGCATCTTTCTTCTTCGTACCCGTCGCGCGCCACAGCAAATCCCACACAAACCGATGCTCGCCCGGCGTGTTCAAAAGCCGCTGCGGCTTCGGGAACCACCGCGCTGCAATCGGCTGCGGAGGACGCGGCGGCGGGGGCGGCTCATTGCTGCGGAACTGCCGCACCACATCGCCCTTCGCATCGCGAATCGTCAACGTCACCACGCCTTCCTTCGCCGGCAGATAGTAATCCAGAATCGCCCCGTTCGGCGGATTCTTCGCCGTCGGCACCTCCGGCGGCAGCGGCGTCCCAGGAAACGAATCATTGTCGATCCGGTACGCCGTCTCCGGCGCAAACAGCTTCACCTGCGCCGTCGAAGTCGCCTCGCTCAACGCCCGCAGCGGAGTCATGTCGTCCAGAATCCACAACGCGCGTCCATGCGTCGCCACCACCAGGTCGTTGTCATGCACATGCATGTCTCGCACGGATGTAATGGGCAGATTCAACTGCAGCGACTGCCACTGGTTGCCGCCGTTAAAGCTCACGTAGATGCCAAACTCCGTGCCCGCAAACAGCAGCCCCGGCGTCTTCGGGTCCTGCCGCACGGCGTACACAAAGTGATTCGCAGGCAGCCCCTTCGTGATCAACTGCCACGTTTTCCCATAATCCGTCGTGCGGTAGATATACGGCGTCCGGTCCATCATGCGATGCCGGTCCACCGCCACCCACGCCTCGCCCTTGTCAAAGTGCGAAGCCTCAATCATCGAAATCGCGCTCCACGGCTTCAGCCCCGGCGGCGTCACATCCTGCCACGTCTTGCCGCCGTCCATCGTCAGGTGGATCAGCCCCGTATTGCTCCCTGCCCAGATCTCATTCTCATCCAGCGGCGAAGGCGCAATCGCGTAGACCACCCCGTAGCCGGCCTTCATAGCCTCTTCCGGCGTCGGCGTCGTACCCGCCTTCACCACCGGCCGCGGCATCACCGCGCCCGTCAAATCCGGGCTGATCTTCACCCAGTGCAGCCCGCCGTCCGTCGTCTTCATCACAAACTGCGTGCCCAGGTAAAGCGCATGCTTGTCCACCGGAGAAAACACCAGCGGAGGCGTCCACGGATCGCGATACTTCCACTCCGAAATCTCCGACTCGCTGAAGCCCTGCCCCGGCTCCGGCGACACATCCTGCGAAAGCCCCGTCACCCGGTTCCACCGGTCCACCGTGCCGTAAGTGTCCGTCTCAAAAATCACATCCGGGTTCAGCGGATCAGGCGCAATGTACCCCGCCTCGCTGCCGCCTGCCGGGAACCAGTCCCGAGGCGTAATCTGCCCATGATTCGTCCGGCTGTACACCGCCACGCTGCCGCTGTCCTGCTCGGCCGCGTACACCACGTACGGAAACTGATTGTTCGTGATCACGTGGTACATCTGCCCCGTCGGCTGGTTGTACCAGGGCGTCCACGTCTTGCCGCCGTCCAGGCTCAGCGTCGTCCCCTGGTCCACACCCAGAATCATCGAGTCGGAATTCTTCGGGTCCACCCATATCTGGTGGTAATCATCGCCACCCGGCGCGCCGCGCACAATCGAGAGCTTCCGCCCGCCATCCGCCAGTTTGTACAGCGCCACGTTCGGCACATACACCACGTCCGGATGCTGCGGGTCCACCGTAATCGAATCGAAATACCAGTCCCGGCTCGTCAGCCGCGCATCGTTGTTCACCAGCGTCCACGTCTTGCCGCCATCGTCCGACCGGTACACGCCAGACTTGTTCTTCAGGCTCGTCCTCACGACTGCATACACCAGTCGCCCATCCGGAGCGACGGCCACGCCCGGCCTGCCCCAAACGCCGCCCGGCAGCCCATGTCCCTCGATCCGCGTCCAAGTCTTGCCCGCGTCCGTCGAGCGATACAGTCCCGTACCTGGCCCCTTGATCGGCGGATACGTCGTCCACGGCGGACGATGCGCATTCCACGTCCCCGCAAACAGCACGTTCGGCTTATGCTCGGCAATCGCCAGGTCGCTGATGCCCACGCTCGGCCCCTTGTACAGCACATGCTGCCAGGTCCGTCCGCCGTCCACGCTCTTGTACACGCCCCGCTCCGCGCTCGGCCCGTAAGGATTCCCCAGCACGCCCACATACACAATGTTCGCGTTGTCCGGGTCCACCACCACGCGGCTGATCTGCATCGAGTGTGTCAGCCCCATGTGCGTCCACGTCTTGCCCGCGTCCGTCGATTTGTAAACGCCATCGCCCGAGGCCAGGTCCGAGCGAATATCCGACTCGCCCGTGCCCACGTAAATCACATTCGCATCCGACGGAGCCACCTCAATCGCGCCAATCGATGCCACCGGCTCACGGTCAAACACCGGCTTCCACACCGTCCCCGCGTCGGTCGTCTTCCACACGCCGCCATCCACCGCGCCAAAGTAAAACGTGGTGTTGTTGCCCGGCACACCCGTCACCGCCACCGCGCGCCCTGCACGGAACGGCCCGATTAGCCGATAGTGCAGGCCCTGGAAAAGTTGTGGAGGCACGCTTTGCGCCGAGGCGATCACAGGCGCGCAAAGCCCAAGAACTACGGCTGAACGCAGAAGGCTTTTAAGAATCATCGTGCAATGATTTAATCCTGACTCCCCAAAAAGATCAAAAAACGCCGCCACCAGCCGGCCAAACCCGCTCCCCACAAGGCCTCTTATGCCCTCCGTACCGCCTTCCCTGATAAACTTCGCTGTTCCCACTCTCCCGCTTCCGGAGCTGCCACTATGAGGAAACTCTCCGCACTGCTCGCCCTCGTCGTTTGCGTCATTTCGCTTCCCAGCCTCGCCCAAAGCTCATCCCAAACTGCGCCGCCCGCCATCCACTCCTCGGTCTTCAACCACGACCTCCACTGGCGCCTCATTGGCCCATTCCGCGGCGGACGCACCCGCGCCGTCTCCGGCGTTCCCTCTGAGCCCAACGTCTTTTACGTAGGCGCGGTCGACGGCGGCGTCTGGAAAACCAACGACTACGGGCGCACCTGGCACCCCATCTTCGACCACGAACCCACCGGCTCCATCGGCGCACTCGTCGTCTCGCCCTCCAACCCCAACATCATTTACGTCGGCAGCGGCGAAGGCCTGCTCCGCCCCGACCTCTCCATCGGTGACGGCATCTACAAGTCCACCAACGGCGGCAAAACCTGGGTCCACCTCGGTCTCCGCCATGGCCAGCAAATTTCGCAAATGGCCATCGACCCGCACAACCCCAACCGCGTCTTCGTCGCCGTCGCCGGCCATCCCTACGGCCCCAACACCCAGCGCGGCATCTTCCGCACCCTCGACGGCGGCAAAACCTGGCAGAAAGTCCTCTACCTCAACCCCAACATCGGCGGCAACGATGTCCGCATCGACCCCAAAAATCCCAACATCGTCTACGCCGGCCTCTGGCAGGAGCGCCTCGGCCCATGGGAGAATGGCCAGTTTCAAGGACCCGGCGGCGGCATCTACAAATCCACCGACGGCGGCACTACATGGAAAAAGCTCTCCGGCGGCCTGCCCGACAACATCATCCAGGCCTACGTCGCCATCGCGCCAAGCCAGCCCAGCCGCCTGCTCGCCTCCGTCGCCATCCCAGGCAAAGTCGAACTCTACCGCTCTGACGACGCAGGCCTCACCTGGCACACCATTACCAGAGATCCGCGCCCCAAAAACCGCATCGGCGGCGGCGACCTGCCCATGCCCGCCATCGATCCCAAAAATCCCAACACCTTCTACATGACCAGCATCGTCACCTGGAAGAGCACCGACGGCGGCCACACCTGGCATGCCTTCCGCGGAGCACCCGGCGGCGATGACTACCAGAACATCTGGATCAACCCCACGAATCCCAAGGTCATCTGCCTTGTCGGCGACCAGGGCGCGCTCGTCACCGTCAACGGCGGCGAAACATGGTCTTCCTGGTACAACCAGCCCACCGCGCAGATCTACCACGTCACCGCCGACAACGCCTTCCCCTACCGCCTCTGCGGCGGCCAGCAGGAGAGCGGTTCCGTGTGTATACAAACGCGTGGCAACGACGGCGAAATCAACATGCGCAACTGGCACCCCGTCGGTGCAGAAGAATACGGCTACGTCGCGCCCGATCCCCTCAACCCCAACATCGTCTACGGCGGCAAGCTCACCAAGTGGTTCCGCAGCACCGGCCAGGTGCAGAACGTGCTCCCCAGGCCCCTCCGCAACGACGGCTACCGCGCCATCCGCACCGAGCCGGTCATGTTCTCGCCCATCGACCCCCACCTGCTCTACTTCGCCGCCAACACCCTCTGGGTCACCAGCAACGGCGGCAATAGCTGGAAGCAGATCAGCCCCGACCTCTCGCGCAAAACCTGGCCCATCCCCTCCGTCGTCGGCATCTACAGCAAGCAGCCAGACGCGCAACCCAAGGACCGCGGCGTCATCTACGCGCTCGCACCCTCGCCGCTCTCGCTCAACCGCATCTGGGCCGGCACCGACGACGGCCTCATCTGGCTCACCACCGATGGCGGCAAGCACTGGAACAACGTCACCCCGCCTGAGTTAAAGCCGTGGCAAAAGGTCTCCATCCTCGACGCAGGCCACTTCAGTCCCGGCACCGCCTACGCCGCCATCAACACCATTCGCCTCGAAGACCTGCACCCCTACATCTACCGCACGCACGACAGCGGCAAGACCTGGACAAAAATCGTCAACGGCCTGCCCGACGAGGAAGACGTCAACGTAGTCCGCGAAGATCCCAAGGTCCCCGGCCTGCTCTACTGCGGCACCGAGCGCAGCGTCTACGTCTCCTTTGACGACGGCGACCACTGGCAGCCGCTCCGCCTCAATCTGCCCGCCACCAGCATCCGCGATCTCATCATCAAAAACGACGACCTCGCCATCGCCACCCACGGCCGCGGCTTCTGGGTCCTCGATGACATCACCCCGCTCCGCCAATGGAAGACCATCGCCGGCGCCACACCCGCGCTCATGCGCCCCGAGATGACCTGGCGCGTCCACTGGGACACCTACACCGACACCCCCATGCAGCCCGACGAACCCGCCGCGCCCAACCCGCCCGACGGCGCCATCCTCGACTACTGGCTGCCCCACAACGCGCAAGGCCCCGTCACGCTGCAAATCCTGGACACACAGGGCCACGTGCTGCGCAGCTACTCCAGCGCCACGCCGCTCCCCAAACCAGACCCGATGCTGCCCATCCCTGCCTACTGGCTGCGCCCCGCGCAGCACCTGTCGGCCAAGGCAGGTCTGCATCGCTTCCTGTGGGATCTCCACCTGCAGCCCGTTGCCGGCATTCCCCCGCATTACCCCATCGCCGCCGTGCCGCACAATACCGCGCCCGCGCCCACCTCGCCCTTCGCCATGCCCGGCGTGTACACGGTCAGGCTCACGGTCGACGGAAAATCTTATACGCAACCGTTATTGTTACGAGAAGATCCTCGCGTCAAAACCCCCATGGAAGGCCTCCAGGCGCAGTACAACCTCTCGCTCATCGCCTACCACGACCTCCAGCACATTCAATCCGCTATCGAGCAGGCACAGACCGCCCTCCACACCCACCCCAACCACGAACTGGCCGACTTGTTAGGCGAAAGCCCCGCATTCTCTGAGGGCCCGCAGGCCATGCATGAAACCCTCATCAGCATGCGCGGCACGCTGTGGGGCATGCTCCGCACCCTGCAGGGAGCCGACGTCGCGCCCACGCAGCCACAGTACACCGCCGTCAATCACCTGCACGAGCTGACAGACAAACTCCTCACCAAAGCAAAATCCCTCGGCGTGGAATAATTCCCATCAGCGAAATGCCGGACCTGTTTGCACAGGCCCGGCATCAACCTCTTCCTGTTGTCATTTCAACCGAAGCGCCGAAGGCGCGTAGTGGAGAAATCTGCGGTTACTTCTCCCCGGCACGAATCTCTTACCCCAACACCTTCTTCCGCTGCACCCAGTACACCACCGCCCCCGACCCAATCAGCACAACCGTAGCTCCCAGCACCTTCGCTACAGCCAGGCCCGGATTGCTCTCCTCGCCCGAAGGAATCAGCGAAAGTCCAATCGTAACCGCCGTGCTTACAAATCCCACCCCCGCCAGCGGAATCGCCACCTTTGCCCCACCCGGCACCCGCATCACACCCTCGCTCACCGGCTTCCACTGCAGCTTGATCATCGCCGCAAACATCGCGAGATAAGGCAAAAAATACGTAATCACCGTCATGCTCAGCAGCACGTCATACGCGCCCCGCACCGTCGTTCCCGCCTGGCTCAGCACCGTCATCAAAATCCCTGCCAGCCCATAGCAGGCAATCGCCACCCACGGCGTACGCCAGCGCGGATGCACCCATCCAAACGCACGAGGCAGATAGCGATCCATCCCCGCCACAAATGGCAGCCGCGCCGTCGATGAAATATTCGAAGCCGCGCTCCCCATCGCGCCCAGCGTAATCAGCAGTCCCAGCGCCACCGCAAACCACGGCACCCCGTCCTCGGCGCACAGCACCCGCACGCCATTCGCCAGTCCATCCACGCCGCTCACCGCGCTCGATGGCAGCGCCACCAGCAGCGCCACCGTACCCAGGATGTAACACAGCGCCAGCACCACCCCGCTCACCAGCAGCGCCCTTGGAATCGTCTTCCGCGGCTCGCGAATCTCATCCCCCATCGCCGAGCCCGCCTCGCATCCGCCAAATGCAAAGAAAATCGTCGAGAGAAAAATCGCATTCTTCAGCGAAGGCCGCGGCACCATCGCGCTTGCCGTAAAGTGCGTCGCCGACCCGTGATGCGCGTACGCCACCGCCGCCAGCCCAATCAACGCCACCACCGGCATCCAGCTCCCAAACGACGCAATGTTGTTCACCCACTTGCCCGCCACCGCGCTGCGAATATTCACCAGCGTAATCACCAGCAGCCACAGCGCCGCAAACGAGGCAAAGTACACCGGATCATGCTGCAGCGCCGCGCCGTGACCCTTCGTCGTCAGCAGCGCCGTCGCAGCGGCAAAATACAGCACGGAAGGAAAGTACGGCAGGTTCGCCATAAAGTAAGCCCAGCCCACCACAAAGCCCATGCCGTCGCCAAAGGCGGCGCGCGCCCACACATACACGCCGCCCTCCTGAGGATAACGGCTTGAAAGTTCCATCACCGTAAACGCCAGCGGCACAAAAAACAAACACAGCGCCGTCACCCACACCACCAGCGTGCCCGGTCCCGCCGCAGCCGCCGTCGCAATCCAGCGCAGGCTCAGCGCCATCACAATGTAGAAAAACGTCATGTCGCGGAAGCCGAACACCCGCTTCAACCCATGCCGGCTCTCTCCGTGCGCATGCGCGCTCGACTCACCTGCCATGCGCTTCATCCTCCAGAACTGCCATCGCCGCATTACGCCCGTTGATCCCGATCACGCTCCCGCCCGGATGCGTGCACGCCCCGCACAAGTACACGCCATCCATCGGCGTCCGCGCCGCCAGCCGCTTGTCCCACATGTACGCCGGCAAACACTCGCCCTGGAAAATATGCCCGCCCGTCAGCCCCACCTTCTGCTCAATATCCGGAGGCCCCATCACCTGCGCGTCGATCACCGCCGTGTCCATATTCGAGCAGAAGCGCCCCAGTGACTTCACCGCCAGCGCTCGCACTTCCGCGCGCCGCTCATCCCACGTTCCATTTGTAAACGTATAAGGTACATATTGGGCAAACGCGCTCATGGTGTGCGTTCCCGGCGGGCACACGCTGCGGTCATGCACGCTCTGCAGGTACACCTCGCACCACAAATGCTCCGGCAGCTCGCCGCGCTTCGCCGCCGCAAATCCCGCCTTCCATTCGTCCTTCGTCAGTGGCGCATTGATCTGCCCATAGTGATGCGGCATGTCCAGCCCCGGCCGCGCCGTAAAATTCGGCAGCTCCCGCAAGTGCACATTCAGCTTCACCGTGCAGCCCTCTATCGGAACCCCGTCCGCCTGCGCGCGCCACTTCGCATCCGCCGCATCGCCCAGCATGCCGAGCGTCCGTTTCGGGTCCGCATTGGAAATCACCACACCCGCATCAATCCGTTCGCCACCCTCCAGCACCACTCCCTCACCCGGCAAAATCTGCGCCACCGGCACCCCAGCCGCAACCACCGCTCCCGCCTCGCGCGCCGCATCGCAAAAATAAAAGGACACCATCCCCATGCCGCCCTCCACATAACCCCACATACCCGGCAATCCGCCCAGCCGTCCCGATGCATGATGAAACCGGATCGACGCCGTCCCCGCATCAAATGGACTCGCATTCGTCCCAATCACGCCCTGCCCAAGATAAGCGCACTGCAGCCGCTCGTCCCTCAAATACCGCTCCACAAACTCCGCCATCGACCACTCGAAGAGCAGCCCGCGCGCCTCATCGTCCTTGCCCAGTCGATCCTCAATCTCGTCCCGCCGCGGCGCGTCCCCAATCCATAAATCGCGCTCGCCCGCCGGACGCAGCGCCTCGCGCGTCCGCGCAATCACCGCATTCATCGCCTTCCACCCGGCCACATCGCCTGGAGCCAGCCTCGCCACCTCCGCCTCGCACGCCGCATCCTCATCCCAAAGCTGAATGCTCTCCCCATCCAGAAACGGCACAAACAATCCATTCACCGCAGGAGTCCACCGGAAGCCCCGCGCCGCCAATCCAAGTTCCTCCACCACCAGCGGATGCAGCAATCCCGCCAGATAAGCGCATGGCGACATCTTCACGCCCGGGAACGGCTCCTCGATCGTGCACGCCCCGCCAATCCGCGCGCGCGCCTCCAGCACCAGCACTTTTTTGCCCGCACGCGCCAGGTACGCCGCACACGCCAGTCCGTTGTGTCCCGCACCCACCACAATCGCATCCCAGTGCCGCCCCGCCAGTGCGCTCACCGGCTCCGGCAGCCCCACCTCGCCCAGCACCTCCGCCGTTTTTGATCTCATGGCATCACTCCTGTCATCGCAGCGTCATTTCACGCAGCAAAACTCCGCACCATCTTTCCGACCACTTTACGCTGAAAATCCCCCCGCCCCACCCAAAATCGAGTCTTTTGTAACCGTCATTCGTTATCCTGTTAACAAGGAGATTCATCCCCATGATGCCGATGCCCGTCCGCCGCACTCTCCGGCGCTGGAACCGCCTCTACCGAGAGACACGGCTCGTCGCGCTCTCCCTGCGCGAGAAGGACCATCCCGTCTTTGCCCACGTCGTCGTCACCCGCCGCTGCAACCTTGACTGCGCCTACTGCAGCGAATACGACACCCATTCCAAGCCAGTGCCCATTGAGGAATTGCTGCGCCGCATCGACAAGCTGGCCGCCCTCGGCACCACCACCATCACCATCACCGGTGGCGAAACCCTCCTCCACCCCGATCTCGAGCAGGCCATCTCCCGCATCCGCAGCTACAAGATGATCTGCGTCATGATCACCAACGGCTACCTGCTCTCCGTCGACCGCATCAAGAGCCTCAACCGCGCCGGGCTTGACCGCATGCAGATCAGCATCGACAACATTGAGCCGGACGATGTTTCTAAAAAGAGCCTCCGCATCCTCGACCTGCGCCTGCGCTGGCTCGCCGAGCACGCCGAGTTCCCCGTGCACATCCACTCCGTCGTCGGCGCCGGAACCACCAAGCCAGACGACGTCCTCACCATCCAGAAGCGCGCCAAAGAACTGGGCCACCTCTCCACCGCCGGCATCGTCCACGACGAAACCGGCAAAATCAAGCCCATCGACCCGGAAAGCCGTCGCGTCCTCAAGGAAGTCGAAGACAACACCCGCTCCGCCTTCTCCTTCGCGCGGCACAATCCCTGGCGGAAGAAACTCCTCGCCGGCCAGCCCAACGACTGGCACTGCCCCGCCGGCGGACGCCATCTCTACATCTGCGAGTATGGCCTCGTCCACTACTGCATGGCGCAGCGCGGCTACCCCGCCATTCCGCTCGAGCAGTACACCATCGAGGACTGCATCCGCGAAGCCAAAAAACCCAAGCCCTGCGCGCCCTACTGCACCGTCTTCTGCGTGCATCGGATCGCATGGGTCGACCAGCTCCGCGAAAACCCCAACCAGGCGCTCCTCCAACTCTTCCCGCCAGACGAAAAAACCGGCGCATCCACCATCCCCGCGCCTGTCCGCGTCCTGCAGTCGCTCTTCAGTGGCTCAGCAGGAAAGACACCCAGCCCCACAACCGTCGCCTTCCGCAAAGCCGCCATGCGCCTGCTCAAAATCAGCTAGCGTCCACCGCAAAATCAAAATCCCACTCAGCTCTCCCGAGTGGGATTTTTCAGTCTCAATCTATCTTTCACGGGTGCCCCACCCTCATGAAGTCAGGGTGGGTTGAGCCTCGCACTAACCGGCCACCGGCTCCGCCTTCCGCTTGCCATTCCGCGTCGTTTCGGCCTCATGCCGCCGGTACGTCGCCCCGGAAATCTCCAGCCGCGCACAAATCGCCTCGGGCGTCTCGCCCATCGCAGCCGCTTCCCTGATCTCCACAGCCAGCCGCTCCTCGCGCAGCAACACGCGCCGGTAATAGTCCTCCAGCTGCCGCGTCGCCGCAGCCCATCCCCACTTCTCAGCATCCTGGCGCGCATTTACGCGCATCTGCGCATGGTGCTCCGGATCGGCCAGCAGCTGCTGCACGGCCTTCACATGGCCCATCTCGTCCGCCGGATCATACAAGTGCCCCGTCACGCCGTCCTGCACAATATCCGCCGTGCCGCCCGCATTCGGCGTCACCACCGGGCATCCGGCCGCCATCGCCTCCAGCAGCACCAGCCCGAGCGTCTCCGTCCGCGAGGGCAGCAGGAACACATCCCCCGAAGCAAACGCAGAAGCCAGGTCCTCGCCGCGCATAAAGCCCGCAAAGTAAGTCGGCGTACCCGCAAAATACTGTTCTAATTTTTCTCTGTGAGGCCCATCGCCCACCAGCGCCAGCCGCAGCCCCGGAGTCGCATCCAGCACGTCCTTGCAGCGCTCGATTTCCTTCTCCGCCGAAAGCCGCCCAATGTACACCAGCAGCTTGTCCTCAGGATGCCCCTGCGTGAGCTTCTCGCGCATCGCGCGGCTCGCCCGGCCTGGGTGGAAGGTCTTTGTATCCACGCCACGCCGCCACAGTTGCACGCGCTCGATGCCATGCTCCTCCAGCTCACCCTGCATCACGCTTGAGGTCGCCAGCGTCAGGTCCGCGCGATTGTAGCCGCGCCGCATCCCCCACCACATCAGCGGCTCCAGCTGCCCCAGCTTGTAATACTTCAGATATTTGGGAAGGTGCGTATGGTAGGAAACCACCAGCGGCTTCCGGTAGCGCACCGCATAGTAAAACGCCGAAACCGCCAGCACCGCCGGATTGATAGCATGAATCACGTCCGGCTGAAACTCGTTCAGCGCAATCCCCACGGAAGGCCGAGGAATCGCCAGCTTCAGGTCGGGGTAAAGAGGAAAAGGGAATCCGGAGACGCCCGTCACCGGCGTCCCCTCAAAGTCCGTAATGCCCTTCGGCGCGATGATCATCACCTCGTGACCAAACTCGCGCAAGTGCCGAATCGTGTGGCACAAGCGAGTCACGATGCCGTCGATCTTCGGTAGAAAGGTTTCCGTCAGGATGGCCACGCGCATCGGCTTCGACGCGCCCAAATCCAAACTCTGAGCAGCGGACTCCCCTTCTCTCAAAACCTACCTCCCAGTTCCTACTTCCAGGTCACCTTCGGCAGAATCTGATCCTGATCCACACGGTCCTTGTAACGGATCGCAAAGCTCAACAGCGAGCTCAGCAGCGAGTCCGAAAGGTTGTGCGGCTTCAGGCCCAGGTCCTGCAACAGCGTGTTCTTGGCGTTGTAGTAGTGCGATTCCTTCTCGACGCGAGGATTCTCAATCGGCTTGATCTCAACATTCAGGCCCGCTTCCTTGCCGGCCTTCTGCACCAGCTCAGCCAACTGCATCACGCTGAACTGCTCCGTGAACTGATTGAAGACTCGCAGGTCGCCCTTCTCCGCCGGATTCAGGCAGGCAATCTCAATGCAGCGCACCGTGTCGCGAATGTCGAGGTAGCCGCGCGTCTGGCCGCCCGTGCCGTACACCGTCAGCGGATGTCCCACCGCCGCCTCGATGCAGAAGCGGTTCAGCGCCGTGCCGAACACGTGGTCATAGTCGAGCCGGTTCACCAGCATGTCGTCATTCGCCGTCTCATCGGTCAGCACGCCGTACACCACGCCCTGGTTCAGGTCGGTCGCGCGCAGGCCCCAGATCTTGCAGGCAAAGCGAATGTTGTGCGTGTCGTGCACCTTGCTCAGGTGGTAGAAAGAGCCCGGCTGCATCGGATAAGGCAGATGGTCTTCACGACCGTTATGCTTGATCGTGATATAGCCCTCTTCAATGTCAATATTCGGCTGGCCATACTCGCCCATCGTGCCCAGCTTCACCAGGTGCGCGTCCGGGCAAATCTCGTGCATGGCAAACAGCAGGTTCATCGTGCCAGTCACGTTGTCCACCTGCGTCATCACCGCGTGGTCGCGATCAATCATCGAGAAGGGCGCCGAGCGCTGCTCGCCAAAGTGAACAATCGCCTCCGGCTCAAACTGCTTCAAAATGTTGCGAACCAACTGATAATCGGTAATGCACCCTACAAACAGCTCGATCTTCCGGCCGGTTTTTTGGTTCCAGTGCTTCACACGATGCTGAATCGACGCGATTGGCGTCAGCGTATCCACGCCCAGCGTCAAGTCCCAGTGACGGCGCACCAGGCTGTCCACAATGGCCACATCATGGCCCCGCTCCGACAGGTAGAGAGCTGTCGCCCATCCACAGTACCCGTCGCCTCCGATTACCAGAACTTTCATCTGTTAAATTGTCTCCGCAATTGCGTTTAAGAATTCTAAGACGCGCAAAAGCACGCCCTTTCAAGCATCGCACAGAATCCCGACCCTTTTGAACCGGCAACCGAATTCCGTTTCATTCTTAAACAATTTGTAACGAAAACCGTCACCTTACGTCGTGCCGCTCAGAACGCCCCAAAAGCCGGCCAGAATTCACTCCAGATCAAACCGAAAACCCCTCCGCAAAGGCGTAATCCTTCTGTCAGCCACCTCGCTTCTGCCGTAACCTTTTGCTCAACAGGGATTTAGCGCCAGCCTGACTCGACCTGCCCGCTGCTAAGGCTGCCCGCCCGTCGCTTCCAGGCTGCGCAATGCCTCCAGCACTCGCTCCAAGCCCGCTTCCCACCCCGCCAGCCGTACTCCGAACCGCTCATTCAGCGCCTCGTTCGACAGCACCGAGTTCACAGGCCGCCGCGCCGGTGTCGGATACTCCGCCGTAGCAATCGCCTCCAACTCAGGCCGCTTTCCACCCAGCAAATCCGCGCCACGCTCAAAAATCGACCGCGCAAATCCACACCACGTCGTCGAACCCGCGCAGCTCATGTGGTAAACCCCAGCCACTCCGTCAAATCCACCCCTCAGCGCTTTTTCCACAACCCCGCGCGTCGCATCCGCTATCTCCATCGAACTGGTCGGCGCGCCAAACTGGTCGTCCACCACCCGCAGCCGGTCCCGCTCGCGCCCCAGCCGCAGCATCGTCAGCAAAAAATTCTTGCCCTCCGGCCCATACACCCAGCTGGTGCGGAATATCAGATACCGCCCGCCTGTGTCCGCAATCGCCTGCTCGCCCGCCAGCTTGCTCGCCCCATACACATTCAAAGGCCCCGTCGTATCGCTCTCAACCCACGGCCCAGCCTTACTGCCATCAAAAACATAATCCGTCGAGTAATGCACCAGCAGCGCACCCTGCCGCCGCGCCTCTTCGGCCAGCAGCCGAGGAGCCACCGCGTTCACCGCAAACGCCAGCTCCCACTCCTGCTCCGCGCGATCCACCGCCGTATAAGCCGCCGCGTTCAAAATCACATCCGGCCCCACCCCGCGCACCACTTCCCGCAACGATTCCGGCTCCGCCAGGTTCGCCCTTGCGCGGTCCAGGGCCACCACTTTGCCCATGCCCGCAAAACTCCGCTGCAGCTCCCGGCCAACCTGCCCTGCCGCACCCAGAATCAGCACCCGCGGAGCACCGCTCACGCGTACACCTCAGCCTCGGCCAGCCTGGCCCCCTGCGCATCCTTGTCCGACACAATCACCCTCGAAGCATCCACCGGCCAGACAATTCCAAGGTCGGCGTCGTTCCAAAGAATCGTCCGCTCGCCCGCCGCCGAGTAGTAATCCGTGACCTTATAAGAGAAACCCACCGTCTCCGTAAGCGCCAGAAATCCATGCCCAAATCCCGGCGGAATCCACAGCATCCGGCTATTCTCCTCGCTCAACTCCATCGCAACATGTTTTCCAAACTGCGGCGAACTCCGCCGCAAATCCACCGCCACGTCCAGCACCGCACCGTAAGCAACGCGCACCAGCTTCCCCTGCGGCTGAGTCACCTGATAATGAATCCCGCGCAGCACATCTTTCTTCGAGACTGAAAAATTATCCTGCACCCAGGTCGTGGGCAATCCGGCCTCTTCCATCCGGCGCAGATTCCACGTCTCCATGAACGCCCCACGGCTGTCCCGATACACCGTCGGCGTCAGCACCAGCACACCCGGCAACGCAGTCTCTTCCACCTTCACTCAAAGCCCTCCGGCGAAAGATACGGCTCCCGCAGCAGCCCCAGCAGATACTCCCCATATCCGCTCTTGCGAATCGGCTGCGCCAACGCCTCCAGTTGCTCAGCCGTGATGTAACCCAGCCGATACGCAATTTCCTCCGGACACGCAATCTTTAATCCCTGCCTGCGCTCCACCGTCTGGATAAACAACCCCGCCTCAAACAGCGAGTCGTGCGTCCCCGTATCCAGCCACGCCATGCCGCGGCTCATAATCTGCACATTCAGCTTGCCCGCGTCCAGGTAAACGCGGTTCAAATCCGTAATCTCCAGTTCGCCACGCGCCGAGGGTTTCAGCGAAGCCGCAATGTCCACCACCTGGTTGTCATAGAAATAAAGCCCCGTCACCGCATAGCGCGACTTCGGCGACTTCGGCTTCTCTTCCAGACTCACCACCTTGCCCGCGCCGTCAAACTCCACCACGCCATACCGCTCCGGGTCGTGCACCGGATACGCGAACACCGTCGCACCATCCTGCAACTGCGCCGCAGCCTGCAACTGCTTCGAAAACGACTGCCCGTAGTAGATGTTGTCGCCCAGCACCAGCGAGCACGCATCGTTGCCGATAAACTCCTTACCAATCAGAAACGCCTGCGCCAGCCCGTCCGGACTCGGCTGTACCGCATACGAAATGTTGATGCCCCACTCGTGCCCATCGCCCAGCAGATCAGCAAATCGCGCCGTGTCCTGCGGAGTCGAAATCAACAGGACATCCCGCAATCCCGCCAGCATCAGCGTGCTCAGCGGGTAATACACCAGCGGCTTGTCATACACCGGCAACAGTTGCTTCGAAACAACCCGCGTCACCGGATAAAGCCGCGTTCCCGATCCACCTGCAAGAATCATTCCCTTCATTACGACAGACGCTCCGAGTAATTCTGCTCCATCCACTTCAAATACGCGCCGGTCCGCACGCCTTCCACCCAGTCCATGTTCTCCAGGTACCAGCCGACCGTCCGGCGCAATCCATCCTCAAAATTCTCAGCCGGCTGCCATGCCAGCTCCTGTGCCACCTTGGATGCATCAATCGCATACCGCCGATCGTGCCCCGGCCGATCTTTCACAAACGTGATCAACTTCCGCCGCGAGCCCATCTCCGCCGACGGACGCATCTCGTCCACCAGATCGCAAATCGTTCTCACCACATCCAGATTCTTGCGCTCGCTGTTGCCGCCGATGTTGTAGGTCTCGCCCACGCGGCCCCGCTCCAGCACCGCGCGAATCGCAGAGCAGTGGTCCTTCACAAACAGCCAGTCCCGCACATTGGCCCCATCGCCGTAGACCGGCAGCGGCTTGCCCTCGAGCGCGTTCAAAATCATCAGCGGAATCAGCTTCTCAGGAAACTGATACGGCCCGTAATTATTCGAGCAATTCGTCGTCAGCACCGGCAGCCCAAACGTATGATGATACGCCCGCACCAGATGGTCCGAAGCCGCCTTCGACGCCGCATAAGGACTGTTCGGCGCATACGGCGTCGTCTCGCGGAATGCCGGATCATCCGGCCCCAGCGTCCCATAAACCTCATCCGTCGAAACATGCAGAAACCGGAACGCCTTCCGGCCCTCTTCGTCTAACTCCGACCAGTAAGCCTTTGCCTGCTCCAACAGTACGAAAGTACCGTGAATATTCGTGCGCAAAAAAGCCTCGGGCCCCACAATCGACCGGTCCACATGGCTCTCCGCCGCAAAATGCACAATCGCCCGAGGCCGATGCTCCCGCAACAGCGAACCCACCAGCTCCGGGTCACAAATATCCCCGCGCACCAGGGAATGCCGCGCATCATTCTGCAATCCCGCCAGATTCGCCGGATTCCCCGCATAAGTCAGCAGGTCCAGGTTCACCACCTGGCCACCGGAACCAGCCAGCCAGTCTAGCACAAAATTGGAGCCAATAAACCCAGCCCCACCCGTCACCACGATCGTGTTAGTCAAGAGCATTCTGTCTGTGCTTTCGCTATTTCATTGCTTCGGAACAAGTCACATGTGAGGATAAAGCGGCAAACATCACCACAACGGCAGATTATCAGCAAGAACAATATTCCAAATCTTTAGAAAAGCCATCACCGACCTCGCATCTGTGGATTTTCATTCCTGAATCACCCGGACCAACCACCCCACTCGCTATCACATAGCGAAATGAAAACCGCCTGCTCAACTCGTGACGGACTCGCAGTCTATAAAAGCGACGGAAAACATCCGCCGATCGGCGTTGCGCGCCCCGCTGTCAAAGGAGGCTTTTAGCCCCAAAAGTCCAATGCGGACGGTCCCAAAGCTGTTTGGCGGCTGCGGTAACCGCAGCCCAAACGCATATCCAACTGAATCGGCTGATGGGCCCTGGAGTCGGATGCGCACTTCACTGGCAATTTCAACCACGAGAGGGTGCAGCAGCGTCGGCAATCAGCTTCGTGGTGCTGAATCCAGCGACGGTGGGAACAATCTTTACACGTCCTCCCCAAGAACGAACCTCTCGGGCCCCCACCACGTTGTTTTCGCTGTAATCACCACCTTTTACAATCACATCGGGACGAAGGGCTTCGATGAGTTGCAGTGGTGTCGGCTCGTCAAAGGCTACTACTGCATCCACCACAGCCAGCGCTGCAAGAATCCTTCCCCGTTCCCGCTCCTTCACAACCGGACGAGTCGGTCCTTTCAATCTTTGAACAGATAAATCAGTATTGATGGCAACCACCAGTCGATCACCTTCCCTGCGAGCGTCCTCCAGTAAAGTGATGTGGCCAACGTGCAATAGGTCAAAACAACCGTTCGTGAAAACAATTTTCTCGCCGGCGGATCGCCATGCAGCCACTCGTCCCCGCAGCGACTCAAGGGAAAGCACCTTCTCTTCGGTTTGCAATTCCATTTGAGGCATCAGGCACATTAGCAACTCTTCCCGGGTCACAGGTGCGGTACCAACCTTGCCGACGACGACGCCCGCACTGACGTTCGCTAATTGCGCCGCAATTTCCATCTCAAGTCCAGCGGCCAGGCACAGCGCGAATGTAGCGATCACCGTATCGCCGGCGCCGGATACATCAAAAACCTGACGCGCAACCGAGGGCGCAACTAACGTAGTGTCTTCCTTAAGCAGGGCGATCCCCTTTTCGCTCATGGTGGCCGTCATAAAATCTAATTCAAGGTCAGTCACCATCCTCCGTCCCGCTGCCAGAATCGCATCCAGATCCCCCCCTGTAACTCCACTCGCCGTGGAGAGCTCGGCAAGATTCGGACAAACAGTCGTGGCTCCTCTATACCTGGAAAAATTCTTCTGCTTAGGATCCACCAGCACAGGAATTCCCTGCCGACGCGCCCAGTCAATCGCTTTTCGGCAAACATCCTCCGTCAGAACTCCCTTTGCGTAGTCGGAAAGCACCACGGCATCGACGGTTGCCATCAACGATTTCACCCTTTCGAGCAAAACGCTGTGTGCCCCTTCGGGATAACCGTTTACCTGCTCAGAATCTAGACGAAGCATTTGCTGCCTGCCGCCAATAATGCGAAGTTTCGAGGTGGTGGGATGATCGGGAATTGTAATCAATGCAGAAGTGACACCCGCGTCGCGCAAAGAAGCGTCGAGAGCTTCTCTTTCAACGTCATCCCCACAGAATCCCACCAGCGTCGCTTTCGCGCCCATCCCTCGCACGTTCATGGCAACGTTGCCTGCTCCGCCTGCCCGATCACTCTTGAGGGTAACGCGAACCACCGGCACAGGTGCTTCCGGGGAAATACGGCCCACATCGCCCCAAATGTAGCGGTCAAGCATCACATCGCCGATGACCAGAATATGGCGATTGCGCCAGTCATTTTCTATAAGTTCAACCACCCGATGCAGGTCTCGAATCATTGTGTTGCGCTTTCCTCTCCGCTCGCAGCACTCTCACAGATGCTCAGCTCGACCCAGTCGCAAAGCATATGCCCGCAAAGGATATGGCATTCCTGAATCCGGGCCGTGTCCTTCGAAGGAATACAAAGAGCCGCATCCGCCAGTTTGGCCATGGCCCCCCCGCCTTGCCCCGTAAAAGCAACCGTAAACACACCTGCTTGGCGCGCAGTCTCCAGCGCCAGGCACACATTCTTGCTGTTACCCGAGGTGGATATCCCAACCAGCACATCCCCGGAAGAAGAGAGTGCCTCCACCTGCCGGCTGAACACCTTCTCGTAACCGTAGTCATTACCAATGGAAGTCAAAACGGACGTGTCCGTAGTCAAAGCAACCGAGGCCACTCCCCGGCGCTCTCGACGAAATCGCCCGACAAGTTCCGCAGCCAGATGCTGAGAATCGGCAGCACTACCCCCATTTCCGCACCACATCACCTTATTGCCGCCCAGTACCGCACGAGTCATGGCAACTGCAATCTGTTCTAGAAGGCTCCTCTGGGTGTAAATGCTTTCCACTACGGTGAGGTGTTCTTCAATGGCTCGATCAAAAATTGAATTCGGACTTAACATTTCTCCCCTGGCGATTCGTTCACAAAAGAATTGATCGAATGATGCCTTCAACTAGGCCCCATCTAAGTTATTATACCGTGTAACTAAAGTTTCAATGAGTGACTCTACACAACATTCGCCGCCCGATTTACCACGCAGGATTCAATTCGTTTTTCTGGATCGCGATGGGGTCATTAACCGCAAAGCACCGGAAGGTAAATATGTCAGTCGCTGGAGCGAATTCCAATTACTGCCCGGAGCGGAAGCGGCCATTGCTCACCTGCATCATTCAGGGCGCCGCGTCATCTTGGTCTCCAACCAGCGAGGAGTCGCTCTGGGCCTCTATACAACTAAAGACGTGGAAATCCTCCATAAGCAATTGCAACGCCGGCTTGCACATCATGGTGCACGAATCGACGCCTTTTACTTTTGCCCACACGACAAAAATCAGTGTGAATGTCGAAAACCCAAACCCGGACTTTTCCTTCAAGCATTCAAGGATTTTCCAGAAGCTTCTCCGCAAAACAGCATCGTCATCGGAGATTCATTATCTGATATTCAGGCAGCCTACAACCTTGGCATGCGGTCCATCTTTATTCAGGGTGACCCGGAATTCCAAAAGCCAGGCGCAGCCGAGGCTGCGGCACTGGCGGATGCCGCATCAAGCTCCCTCACAGAAGCCGTCTTCCGGTATCTGCCGTGAGCAAAGCCACTGCAACCAGTCTCGCAATTTTTGTCTGCTGCCTTTCCTTTTATTTGACTCCTCACAGCCGCCATTGACTTCCCCTTTTGGACAGCCCCCCAAAGATCCGGCCCTAACCGTCAAAACTAAAGTAATGTCGCTGCATTGGAGCACATTGGCCGTTTGCCTGATCCCGGCTTTCCTGACATTCCTCCAAAAATCGCATCTAATTTCCCGTTCATTTTTGAAACCCAACTTAGAAACCATCGGTTCCCGTCGTGGCGTCATTCATTTCACGCTGTGGCCGTGTCTACAACCTCCCATTTCGCTGGAATAAAATACTTGAGATCGAGGAAAATGATTCGCAGCCAGACCTCTTCCTGTGCAAGCTTCAATTTGGCCTCATGCGCCCTCCGCCATCTCTTTCTCAAACCATCACCATCTACCAATCGGTAAAGCCCCGGAGACTACGGAAAACCATGGATTTAGGTTGGCGACAATTTCTTGCTGTCCGCAAAGCGCTTCTGAAACAACTTGTCCCCGTGGTGTACGGTGTTCCCCTGCGAAAGCGCGCAAAGAGATTCGGTGGTGACATCACAAAGCATCCTGAGCGCATTCTATTGCTGAATGGAGCACACATTGGCGACCTCATCATCGCCACTTCACTCCTCCCTATTCTGCGGAGCGCGTTCCCCGCCGCACAGATCGGGTTTGCAACGGGCAGCTGGGCACAAATGGTCGTTCGGAACCACCCCGATATCGCCTATACACACTGTATTGATCATTGGAGAGCCAACCGCAGCGGTAAAAGCTTCCTCGGCAAAATGCGCCAGTACCGAGAAACCCGAAGACAGGCTCTTCAGGAGATTCGGAATGTCAATTACGACGTTGCGCTCTGCCTCTACAACCATTTTCCCGATTTCCTCGACCTTTGCTGGGAAGCCGCCATCCCCGTAAGAGTAGCGTTCAGGAATAGCTTTTTCTCATATCTGGCCTCGCATCTCGTCGACGAACCCACCAATCCTTTCCTGCATCAGGGGGAGAGAATGGCCCAGATACTACGCGTTATGCCCATTGAGCAAACCCACTTTCTATTACGCAAATCAACGATTCCTCCTGTCCATGCTTCCGCATCGCAAGAAGTGTGTCACTTGTTGCAGACTCCCGATCTGGCAAGCGCGAAATACCGGATCATCCACATCGGAACTGGAGAACCCCGTCGAGAGTTTCCTGACCACTTCTGGCGCGAACTGGCAGAAAAACTATCCCCCGCAAACACCCTTCTTTTCACTGGACGCGGCCCACGAGAGGCCGAAACGATCAGAAGGATTATTCAAGGACTGCCAAACTGCGTAAACGCCTGCGACCGTCTTTCCTGGGATGGATATGTGTCCGCCGTAAAACAC
This sequence comes from Acidobacteriaceae bacterium, assembly GCA_049965615.1. Classification (GTDB taxonomy): domain Bacteria; phylum Acidobacteriota; class Terriglobia; order Terriglobales; family Acidobacteriaceae; genus Acidobacterium. Next base: position 358 of record JBMFWD010000040.1, on the reverse strand, counting down.
GCTGAACTGCTCTACGGCGTAGAGTCAATGGCTGGACACCTTGCAGGTGCAGTCGGAACCAGGTGCATCGTCGTCTATGGAGGCGCTGCCGGAGTCGCTCGATGGCGGCCTGAAGGGCGCGACTCCATCGTCTACACAAATCACGTCCCTTGCGCACCTTGCTACCTTCCGGCAGGATGCCCGGAGATGACCTGCATGCAAGGCTTTGGACCCAACGATCTGGTCTCGCTGACCGAGTTGGATCACTGATATTGCCTCAATCACCAAGCGTTGCGCATGCGCCCTGCGGATTCCGGTCCATGTGGGCAGGTGATTCCAGTGGATGTGGGCACCGAAAACGCTCTGATGTGGGCAGCAA
>JBMFWD010000039.1:0-30257 GCA_049965615.1 Acidobacteriaceae bacterium | reverse complement strand
CAGACCTCCCAGCGCCAATATCCCGGACTTCGATTTCTCAGATGTCATGTTTTCAGATGCCATGCGCCTTGTTTTCCGGTAGCAAACTCCGTCTCTTCCGGCACTGCCGCGGCGCGGCGACGCTCGCCATCGGCGGCCCATTCTTCGGGAAGATACAACTCGCGATCCACCAACGCTGCGCCCTTGTTACTGGCGTAGCAGAGAAACACGCCAACCTGGCTGTTCTCGATACGGCCCGCCGTACCCGTGTACTGGCGCTTGACCCCAACCGAATGATGACCCTTCTTCAGAAAACCCGTCTCATCGGCGATCAGCACGGCATCGGGACTGCTGAACTCTTCCAGCACATAATCGCGGAGTTGATCCCGCGCTGCGTCTGCATCCCAACGTGCCCGATCCAGTAAATGCTGCACGCGGTAAGGAGCGGCTTCACCCATCCACTCAGCCAATTGCCAGCCGTTCTTCCGCTCGCAACCACTCAACAAACCTTGAAGATAGGCAAGACTACGCTCGCGTGCTTCCGAGCGCGCAAACAACCCCGCAATCCGGTCGTGGCAACGCAACAACTCACGCTTCCATCCTGATAAACGCTTCTCCATCCATCACCCGGAGAACCACATCACAGAGCAAGAACAGTTTAACATCTACAACTGTAGTACTATTAATCTGTGGATAATTCTTTGCGCCCCAGGCGTCCTACTATTGACAATGCTGAAGAATGAGGTAATTCCGATCAATATAGATCGCCCTTCAGAGGGGACAACCCTGCCTGATGCCCTGCAGGAGAACTTAAATGGCCTCTACCGGTTCGCCCTCCGCTTGTCTGGGAATGCGGACCAGGCTCAGGACTTGACCCAGGAGACTGCGGCGCGGGCATGGGAGAGGCGGGACATGATCGTGCGCAATTGGCGCGCTTGGCTCTTCCAAACCCTCTATCACACATTCCTCAGCGGCAAGCGCCGCAGCAAGCGCTGGAGGGAGGATGAAGCGGGCGATGCTGAGATAGCGGAATCCGGGAGCTGTGCTGATCCGCTCCCGGCCCTGGTTGCGGCAGAGGATGTGCGTCGCGCTCTCGAATCTTAGCCGGAAAACCTGCGCATTGTCGTGTGGCTTTCGGATGGAGAAGACTTCCGACTTCGCGAGATCGCAACCATTCTGGATTGTCCGATTGGCACGGTTGCTTCGCGGCTCGCCCGTGCCCGAATCGCCTTGCGCCAGATGCTCTCCGTCTACGGAACCAGGAAGACGAGGGAAATATGAACTGCCAGGAATATCGAAAGCAACGGTTGCTTGACTATGAAGAGGGAACACTCTCCCAGGAAGCCCGTCTTCACCTTGTGGAATGCGGCCTATGTCAGGCACTCCAAAAGGAGGAAGAACGTTTGCGCGCTGAACTTCAGAAGCTGGCAAACAGCGAGCATGCTCCGGCTGTGCTAAGGGAGCGTATCTTCAAAATGGTTGAAAGACCAAACGCCGGCAAAAGGCGCGCCCTCCGGCGGTGGATGACGGCTGCGGCAGCGGTTGTGTTGCTCGCTGGCGCCATGGCAGGCATTCTGTGGGACCGCCAGACTCGCACTCCTTCTCCCGAACGCCTGGCGCAGGCCTTCGTCGCCGACTATCTGCAATACCTTCCAGGCCGGGAGCAAATCTCCGCAGATTCGCCACAGCAGGCGGAGGAATGGCTGCGAGGCCGAGTAGATTTTCCTGTCCACGTGCCGACAGTTCCGGGAGCGGCACTCACAACCGCCCGTATCTGTGACATCTCCGGACGGAAGGCGGCATTGCTGCAATATCACCACGGCGAAAGCAATACCTCCATCTCGGTCTTCGTAGCAGCCGAGCCCAGAGCGTTCGAGCGTGAAAAGATGCCGCTTAACATCGAAACTTCAGGGCATGGTGTTCGCTCGGTTCTCTGGTGCCATCGCGGCCTCGTGTATGACGTCGTGGCTACGCTGAACGACTCCTCGATGCAGGAAATCATGGAAGCAATACGGCGGCAGACGCCGTAACCAATTGGAAAACTTCAGTTTGAGTTTGTAGGAGCGAGTGATCTTTCATGGTTCGATTTGCGCTACGGAATCCGTATCTTGTCATTGTCTCCATCCTCGCCCTGCTTTTATTCGGCATTACGGTAGCGCTCCGGATTCCGCTCGACATCCTGCCGATGTTCAAGACGCCAGCGGTTCAGATATTGACGCTGTACCCGGGAATGCCGACCGAGACGATGGAGCGCGATATTACCAACCGCATTGAGCGGTGGACATCGCAGGCGAACGGGATCGAAAGGCAGGAGTCCAAGAGCCTGACCGGAGTGAGCGTTGTGCGCGATTATTTCCGGAGCGATATCGATCCGAATGCCGCGCTGGCGCAGGCTACCTCTTTAGCCGACTCCGATTTGTACTATATGCCGCCGGGAACGATTCCTCCCATGGTCATGCCATACGACCCGACAGCAAACATACCGCTGGCGCTCTTGACGCTTTCGAGCAACACGCTCGATCAAACACAACTGTATGACATTGCCTACTTCAATGTGCGCAACATGCTCAGCGGTATTCAAGGAGTAATTGCGCCTGCGGTTTTTGGAGGACGCATCCGCAGAATCCTCGTTTATGTGGACCCCGTCAAGCTCGCGGCGCACGACATGTCTCCATTGGATGTCGCCAACGCGCTGCGCAAATGGAATGTTTTCATTCCAACGGGCGACGCAAAGATCGGTCAGACGGATTATCTGATCTCGGCCAACGGAATGGTCCCTAGTGTCGATGAGATCAACAATTTCCCATTGCGCGTCGTCAACGGCGCCCCTGTGTTCGTAAAGGACGTCGGCTATGCTCAGGACTCCTTTGAGATACAAACCAATATCGTCCATGTGAACGGCAGGCGCGAAGTTTATATTCCGATCTACCGACAACCGGGAGCGAACACCGTCCAGGTTGTTGACAGCATCCGTGGTGCGATACCACGGCTGAAGTCCCGCATTCCTGCAGGAATCAACATGAAGATCGTCGCCGACCAGTCGGTATTTGTCCGGCAGTCACTAAGCTCTCTTGAAAAGGAGCTCATTCTCGGTGCGGTCCTCGCGGGGCTGATGGTGCTGCTGTTTCTGGGCAATATCCAATCGACAGGCGTGGTATTTCTCGCCATCCCCTTGTCGATACTGGCCGCGGTGATTGGATTGTTCGTCACCGGTAACACCATCAACAGCATGACTCTGGGCGGTCTGGCGCTGGCCGTGGGAAGACTGGTGGATGACGCCATCGTGGTCATCGAAAATATCAACAGACACCTCAAGATGGACAAGGCGCCTCTGATTGCGGCGAGAGACGGCGCTGAAGAAGTCGCAATGCCCGTGGTTGTTTCGACCTTGACCACCATGATCGTGTTTCTCCCGGTGATCTTCCTCAAAGGAATGGGAAAGTTCCTCTTCGAACCGCTGGCGCTGGCGGTCGCGTTAGCCATGGCGGCATCCTATGTTCTTGCGATGATGCTGGTGCCGGTCTTCGCGGGCCGTTTCCTGAAGCCGGAAAGTAAGCATGCCGATCAGGGTAGCGTTTTGCGGCGGATTTCTGCGTCAACCAATGTCATCGAGAAGCGCTACCGGCAAACGCTTGAGTGGGCCCTGAACTACCGGTGGCCGGTCCTTGCCAGCGCTGGGTGCATTTTTGTGCTGGCGCTGTTTCTGTATCCCTTGCTGGGCAAGGAGCTGTTTCCACACGTCGATGCTGGACAGTTCACCATACTGATGCGCGCGCCCTCCGGGACCCGCATTGAAGACACCGAAAAGATCACCTACCGAGTGGAAGAGGCAGTGCACCAAACGATCCCGGCGCATGATCTCAATACGATCGTTACGAATATAGGCATCCTGTATGACTGGCCGGCAACTTACACGCCGAACTCAGGTCCGATGGATGCCTTCTTTGCCGTTCAGCTAAACAAGAACCATACCGTTGCGTCTGAAGCCTATGTGCGGCGTCTTCGCCGGATATTGCCTCAGGAATTTCCCGGTGTCAGCTTCGCTTTTGATACCGGGGGGCTCCTTTCCTCCGCTCTAAACGGTGGCCTGCCTTCGCCCATCGACGTCCAGGTCATTGGCAACAGTCTTGAAACAGCACAGGGACTGGCCCAGGAAGTGAAGAAGGCCGTCGAGGCCACACGTGGCACGGTGGACGTTCGGGTCCAGCAGAAGCTGGACTATCCGAAACTTGACATACATATCGACCGGGTGAAGGCGGCCTATCTCGGCCTAAATGCTGACGATGTAGTGAAGAACATCCTGACCGCGCTGAACTCGAGTGTGACGTTCCAGCCGGCCTTTTGGGTGGACGAGAAAAATGGCAATCACTATTTTCTTGGCGCGCAATATCCTGAAAGCCAAATCCAATCCCTAAACACCCTTCAAAACATCCCGATTACCGATCCGGACATGATCGCAAAGGGCATGGGTGTTCTTAAGCATGAACCAACGCTGCTGCGTAACGTAGCCACCATCAGCCGCGGAGAAGCTCCGGTCGAAGTAGATCATCGGAACATAGCCCGTGTGACAGATGTTTATGCCAACGTCTCCGGACGCGATATCGGCTCAATAGCCGCGGAAATCCAGCAACGGCTGGACAAGATAAAGGTCCCAAGCGGCTACCGGATTGTGATGAGGGGCGAAGCGGCGAACATGCGAGAGGCGTTCAGCGGAATGGGCTTCGGCCTGTTGATGGCAATAGCACTCGTTTACCTGCTGCTTGTGGCGCAGTTTCGCTCTTTCGTCGAACCCGTCATCATTCTGATTGCAGTGCCGCTGGGGCTCATCGGCGTCATCGTCATGTTGCTGCTTACCGGGACGACAGTCAACATCCAGTCCTACCTGGGGACCATTTTTATGGTCGGCATTGCCGTATCCAACAGCGTTTTACTGGTCGAGTTTACCAATCGGAAATTGAGCGAGGGACTGGCTGTAACAGAGGCGGTCGTGGCTGCGAGCAGCATCCGTTTGCGGCCTATTCTGATGACCTCCATTGCGGCAATTGCGGGTCTGCTGCCCATGGCCTTCGACATATCGCCGGGGGCTGAGGCCAATGTGCCGCTTGCGCGCGCGGTCGTTGGGGGGCTGGCGGCCTCCACGCTATTTACGCTGTTCGTTGTTCCTTTGCTCTACATCACGATGCGGCCTCACGCATTGAACCAAAACCACTCTGTCGAGGGAGAAAAATGAAGAACACCCTCAAAGCGGCCCTAGTGCTGATTACTGTTCTGGTGGTCGCCGCAGCGACCTTGATCTTCCGCGCCACACGAGCACGCCATAACGCTCCTTCCTCAGTCGTCGATGCGCTCCCGACCGTAACCACGGTGCACCCCAAGCCACGAAGCGAATTTATTTCACTAACGCTTCCCGCGACTGTCTCGGCTTGGGAGGAGACGCTCATTTACGCCCAGGTCGCGGGGTATATGGACCGGATGCGGATAGACATCGGTTCTCGCGTGCGCAAAGGAGACGTGATGGCGCACATTGCGGTTCCGGAGTTGCAACAGAGCCTGGCCGACGCAAAGGCACGGCTGGAGCAAGCCCAGGCGAGCGAGCTACAGGCCGAGCAGTCCTATCATCTGAAGCAGTTGAGCTATCAGCGGCTTGCGCAAGTGCGGAAGAGCGATCCGGATTTCGTGGCACAACAAGATTTAGACACAGCATCGACCGAGTCACAGGTGGCACGCAGCACTTTGCAACTTACGAAAGCGAACGTCGACAGTGCCAAGGCGCAAATCGGCAGGCTGGAGGCCCTTGTCCAATACTCCACGATTCGTGCTCCATTTAGCGGAGTTGTGACCCAGCGCTCGGTCAATCCGGGAGATCTGATCCAAAACTCCAGCAGTTCAAATACTGGTGCTTTGCCGCTGTTCACGGTTTCACAGACTGACGTCGTGCGCGTCTTTCTGGCCGTACCGGAGCGGGAGGTTTCCTTTGTTGATATCGGAGCGCCTGTAACCATGCAATTCGACGCCCTGCCTGGGCGGGTATTCTCCGGGACCATCACTCGCTTCGCAGGAGCGCTTGACCCGCAAAGTCGGACGATGCGCGCGGAGATCGACCTGCCCAACCCAAAAGGCGTCCTCAAAGCAGGAATGTTCGGCAGCGCCACGGTCAGACTGCATGCGCTCTCCGGTTCCGTGGTCCTTCCATCCGCAGCGTTGCATCAGGTACTGTCGAGTCAAAGCGTGACGCAGACAAGCGAGAACCACAGCAATTATGTCTATGTGGTCCGTCGCGGCAAGACATATCAGGTTTTTGTGACTCCTTTATCCGACGATGGCATTCATGTAAGCGTCTACGGCCTATCGACAGCGGATGATGTAGTCGTCGGCGCCAGTGAAAATCTGGCAAACGGCGCGGCTGTGCAGGCAAATACCGATCAACAGAATGGAAGTCGGTAGTATGCGAATTTCTTCTATCTATTTATCGCTGATTTATTCCGTCTTTGCGCTCAACGTGTTTGCGCAAGCAATTGGACCGCAAGCTGTTGTGCCTGCGAAAAACTCCCTGACGCTTACGCAGGCGATTGCGACGGCCCTCGAACACCAGCCGTCCCTACAAAAGGCCGAGGCCAAGGAGCAGGAGGCGGAAGCGAAGGTACGCGAAGTTCGCGCGGCGTATTATCCTCAACTCTCGGTATCGGGTATTGCCAAAGTGGGGCTCTCCGGTGCGACGAATGCCCTCGATCTCATGGGTTTTCCAGCATCCCCGTTCTATCGCAATTTTGCAGGTTCGCTGAATTTATCGGAGGCGATCTTCGACTTCGGACGCATCCATCACGCCTTGGCCGCCGCAAAACTGAGAGCAGAGGCTGCAGTGGTTCAGAAGCAGGCCGAGGACCGGCGTATTGCTCTTGTCGTGACGCAGGCCTATCTGCTCACGATTGCCGCGACCAATCCGGACCAGTTCGCGCGCATAACGGAACAGGCTGAGGAAATGAAAGTGCGGCGCACGTCCGCTTTCTATCAGGCAAAACTTGCCGCAAAACATGACGTGGTTGAGGCGGAGGCGGAACTGGCCATGGCGCGCGGCAATCTGGCGCATACAACAGATGCGGTCCATGCTGCGTATGCGGCGCTCGATACTGCAATGGGGATAGAAGAGACTTCAGTTGAGCCAAGCCTGGTGATGCCGGCGACAGCACAGACCGCCATACCGCCTTTGTCCGACGAGATCGCGACCGCATTGCGCACAAGACCGGAGATGAAGGCATCTTCTCTCACGGTGCAGGCTCTGCGAGAAGAACTGGCGCTGGCCCGCGCACAAAGCCGGCCCACGATGAACGGTTTTGCCGCCGGCGGGGGCGGACGCTTCAACGACTCGACCGTCAAGCCCAACCAGCAGCATGGAGTGGGTGCCGTTGGCGTCGAGATGCCGGTGTACACCGGTGGACGACTCAAGGCGGAGCGCGTGGAAGCTCTGGCCGAGGTGAACGCGGCCCAGGCCGACAATGACCTGCTGAAGCAACAGGTCGAACTTGAAGTGAGTCGATCGTATTACGGACTTGCCGATAAACAGGCACAGGTACGTGCTCTTACCGAAGAGCGCTCCGCTGCGGAACAGGCCCTTCATCTGGCACAGGCGCGCTACGCTGCCCATCTGATCTCTGCCTATGATGTGATCCAGGCACAGGTGCAGCTATCCAGAGTTGAAGCGCAGGCAACCCAAGACGACATCGATTACCAGGTAATGCTGGCGAATCTAGAGTTTGCGACCGGGGAGAGTGTTTCCGGCGGAACTGCTCCAGCGCCTTGACCGAATGTTCTGCCTGTATTCAAGAATTACTTTCTCGAAATCATGACGGCATAGCCGAGTTTTCCGTTCTGCGTGGCCTGGAGGGCCATCTGGGCAAACTGCTTGGCGACGCCAAAGTCCACTCCGGGGAGATCAAGTTTCTTAAGGGCGACTGCGATTTCCGCGCCGAGGAGTTTGCCCTGAATTTCCCGCACCATGGAAACGAGCGCGTCACGATGATCTTCCACTGCTACCAACTGAAAGCCGGCAAGGGCCAGAATCTCCGAGTAGCGGTGCGCGGGCATGGCGTCGCCTATGCAGGCGATCCAGGAGAGCAGCCCCTGCAATTCGGGAATTGCTTCTTCGGTTCTTGTCAGGTCGCTGAGGCCCAGCAAGCCCGAAGGTTTGAGCACACGATGGAACTCGGAGGCCGCGATCTGTTTGCTGGGGAAGGTGCAGAAGGCGCACTCGCACACGATGGCGTCGAAGGCATTGTCCTCAAAGGGCAGCCGCTCCGCATCTCCCCGCTGAAAGCTGACCTGATGCTGCCGGCCGCTTTGAGTGGCCGCTTCCGTGGCCAGCCGCACATTTTCTTCGCTCAGGTCCACGCCCACCACCTGGCAGTGGAAAGATTCCGCGAGAGCGAGTGCACTGGTCCCGCGGCCCGAGGCAACATCCAGCACGCGGGAAGCGGGTGACAGGCCCAGCAACTCCCCTAGGCGGCGCGTCAGATTCAGGCCCCCGGGGTGGAAGCTATCTCCCAGAAGCAGGCGCGCAGCGTCGCTGCCATAGAATGCCGCGCAGCATTGTTTTACATTCGGCGGCTCGACTGTGGCCATGCTAGCGCGCCTCCTCGAATTGGATTTGCTGGAGGGTGGTGGAGTTTGCGCGGGACGACTTTGCTTTCATGTCAAAGACAACAGGCTTCACTGCATAGGGAGTACCATCCCTGCGGGATTGCTTCCGTTGGGCTTCCATGTTGTCCAGCTGTTGACGAGCCTGCTCGCGATAGCCGACGGAGTTGTAGGCGCAGAAAGGGATTTGCTTGCCGCCGGGCAGCAGGAACTCCTTGCAGCACTTCATCAGGTTCTTCTGGTTGAAGGTCCAGGGATCCATAAAGTCCTGCAGCATGATCATGATCATGTTGTTTGCAATGTCGCCGATGGTCAGGCTCTCGGGGAGTCCACATGCCTGGCAGGAGAGCGCGAACTGTTCGGCGGATTTTTGCGAACCGGAAACCGATGAGGACGACCAGAGTCCTTCGAGCGCCTTTTTGACTTCAAGGCTGAAGTCCGGCATCACGCGGTTGGTGATGTAGTCGAGGTAGTCGTAGACATTCACGATGCGGGAGAGGGGTGTGACTTCTTCTCCGTCAATAAAGGCATAGGTGACCGAGTTGCATGTGGGGAAGCAGCAGGGGACAGGAATAAAGTCGCTGACGACGAATTTGCCGGCGGTTTGCTCTTCGATCCACTTGAGGATATCGGGAATGGTGATTCGCTGCATGGGATCGTGCCGCATGTGGCGGCCGGCATGGAAGGCCGGTTGGAAATTGATACCGCGCACGGCAGGATGCCGGATGGCGAAGTCGACGATTTTGCCGATTTCATGATCATTGACGCCGCGCTCGATGGCGGGCACCAGCGTCACGTTCAATCCAATGGAAGCAATGCGGTCGAGAGCGCGCAGCTTTTCCTCCAGAATATCCGGCTCGCCGCGAATGATGCGGTAGGTTTCAGGGTCGAAGCCGTCGAACTGAAAATAGAGCGAGGGGCGCACTTCGGCGAGTTGATCGAGAAAGCGGTCATCGTGCGCGATGCGCTTGCCGTTCGTGTTGATCATGACGAAAGGGATATCGCGGGCATGCGCGGCCCGGACAAAGTCGATGATTTGAGGATGAATCGTCGGCTCGCCGCCGGAGAACTGGACCACCTCCGGACTGCCCTCAGTGCGGACAAAATCGTCCAGTATGGCCTCGACCTCCTCCATCGTAAGGCTGAAGCCGGGCTGGGCCTCGGCGAAACAGAGGGGGCAGTTCATGTTGCAGGCGCTGTTGACTTCAATGATGCCCAGACAGGCGTGCTGCTGATGGTCCGGGCAGAGGCCGCAGTCATGCGGACAGCCCTCCTTGATTTCCGAGCCGAATGCCAGGGGTATTGTGCCGGGCTTGTTATATTTGCTCAGGCGAACGTAGGCATCGGCATCTCCATAGACAAGCGCCTCGAAGGGTCCGCAGTCCGGGCAGCGCTTTGCCATGTACACCTTGTTGTCGCGCAAAAGCACTTTTGCATCGATCACTTTTTTGCACTGCGGACAGATACTGCGGGTCAGCTCATAAAAAACATAGTCCGCATCGCGCTTTTGGGCCGGATGCCCGGAAGATCGATTTTGCGTGATATGGTTGCCGCACAAGACTTCAGCGTTGATCGAATCCAAATGGAGCCGCCTTTCCGACGTATTGGAATTTCGTAACCCAGGTCGACGCGAGGAATGCGCAAACCATGAATATAGGATTCAAGAGTCGAGATAAGGTTACATCCATCGGGCTGCGTAACATTTCACCGGATCGAACATCTTATGACAGTGAGGAACCCAATCGACGCATGTGCCAACGTTCAGACCGATTAGCCATCACGATTGTTGCGCATGCTGTTCTGCGGATTGCAAGCAGTGCAAGCGGCGTGCTTATTGGGATTTACCTGGCGAAGCTGAGTGGGCAGGGATTTCCAATCGATGCGCAACTGCTTGGAACGCTCGGCGCTGTTTCATTTGCCGCGGAATTGGTCTTTTCCATTCCTTTCGGCATGGCTTCCGACGCCCTCTCGCCGCGCTGGCTGATGGTGACAGGCGCCACGACCGGCGCCTTCGCGGTCCAGCTCTTTGCCTGGAGCAAGCACGTCGAGGTCTTTTTTCTGAGCCGGACACTGGAAGGTATGGGCGTCGCCGCTGTGACGCCTCCTCTGCTTGCCTACCTTGCGGACGCATCCGCGCAGAACGCTGCTCTGCGCGCTCGGGTGATGAGCTTCTTCGAACTCTCCCTGCTGGCCGGCCTGGCGCTTGGCGGCCTGATGGCAAGCAACTTCTGGCAGCACTTCCATACAAGATCGTTCAGCCTGGTGGCCATTGCCTATCTTGTGTGCGCGGCGATGCTGGTTTGGGGCGCGAAAGGAAGTACAAGCCATGGCCGTGACGCGGCATTCCGGGGATTGCTGGGCGCTCTCAAGAATCCTTCCGTCCGCTCTCTCGCGCCGGTCTGGCTATGCGTGAATGCGATTGTGGGCCTATGGCTCGGCCCCACGCTCCCATTTCTGCTGACGAAAACATCGCACGGACCACAATATCTGGATGGAATTTTCTCTGTGGATCCGGCAAAAGTGGGGTGGCTCCTACTCGGCTACTCCGTTGTCTTCGGCCTGGGTGTAACGGGTTGGAGCTTTGTGCTTCCCCGCATGCGGATTCGCTCCGCCATGCGGGTCGCGCTGATCGCCATGCTGCCGGTCTGTCTGGGACTGTTCGCGATCAATCACTCTGCCGGAATGAGTGCAAACGCTCGCTGGGCTCTGACTGGGTTCACCGCTGTGCTGGTGATGGTCGAGAGTGGTTTTACTCCGGCGGCCCTGGCCTGGCTTGCGCAGTCGCTTGGCGGGGGCACCGGCAAAGGCGCGGCCATGGGCATCTATTCGGTGTTGCTGAGCCTGGGCGCCATTGGCGGTTCATTATTGGCTGGCGAACTGGGAAAGATTCTGCAGGTGGATGGACTGCTGCTGGGTACCGCCGCGATGGGCATCTGCGGCCTTGTCCTTCTTCATGGGGTAACGCCACTTACGGTTCCATCCGACGAAAGGGACAATTATGAAACTGCCTGAATACGATCTCGCTATTATCGGTGCAGGAGCCTCCGGCCTGATTGCCGCTGACTTTGCCGTTCAGCTTGGCGCAAAGACCGTGCTGCTAGAAAAAGGTTTGATCGGGGGAGACTGCACGTGGACGGGATGCGTCCCTAGCAAATCCCTGATCAAGGCGGCCACTGTGGCGCATCACGCGCGCACGGCGTCGCGGTATGGCGTGCATGGAAGCCAACCCACGGTCGATATGACAGAGGTGCGCGAATATCTGCGCGGGACGATTCAGCACATCTACAAACCAACCATGCCGGACGCGCTCCGCCAGAAGGGGATGGACGTCATGCTGGGCGAGACGCGGTTTCTTGATGCGCATACTCTGGAGGTGGGTGAGGACAGGATTCGCGCGAAGAAGGTACTCATCAACACGGGCGCGGAGCCGAAGACTCCGAACGTTTCCGGGCTGGCTGACGTGCCGTATTCCACCTACCTGCAGATATTTGAAAACGATCGACTACCGGAAAGAATGTTAGTTGTAGGCGGCGGACCCATCGGCTGCGAGATTGCCCAGGCCTATCGGCGGCTTGGAGCCGAGGTGGCGATCATCGCCGATCGCCTGTTGCCCTCCGAGGACCTGGAGGTTTCAGAGATTCTCAAGAAAGTGTTTGCTCAGGAAGGAGTGCAATTCGTTCCCGCGCGCGCGGAGCGCGTCTGGCAAAAGGCTAGCTCCATTACGGTGGAGACCCAGGCCGGCTCCGTTTCCGGCGACCTCTTATTTGTTGCGACTGGCAGGGCGCCACGAGTGCACGATCTCGGTCTGGACAAGGCGGGCGTGCGCTTTTCAGACGCGGGCATCCCGGTCAATCGCTATCTGCAGACCAATATTCGGCATATTTACGCCGCAGGAGATGTGATCGGAGGGCCGCAGTATTCGCATCTGGCGGGATGGCAGGGATTTCAGGCCGTGCGGAATGCGCTGCTACCGGGCAACAGCGCGGGGATAGCAGAGGCGCTGCCGCGCATCACCTTCACTTCGCCGGAAGTTGCCCATGTCGGCTTGACCGAACAGGCGGCGCGGGCCAAATTCCAGGATGACCTGCGGATTCACACTTTCGATATCGGCAAAGTGGACCGCGCAGTGAACGAAGACGATCTCTTAGGATTGATCAAAATTATCGCTCGCAGAAATGGTCATATAGTGGGCGCAACCATCGTCGGGGAGCGGGCAGGTGAGACCATTACAGAACTATCGGTCGCCATGCGGAACAAACTGAAAGTGGCCGACCTGGCCGCGACCATTCATCCCTATCCGACCTACTCGTCGGGTGTACAGTTTGTGGCGACAAAAATTGCATTTGAAAATGCCTTCGCCGGAATATCCGGCCGTTTCATCCGTGGAATCTCGGCGCTGTGGCGATAGCCGAGCCGCGTCTGCCAGAGCAGATCGACAATCAAAAGCGATCCTCGAGGAGCCTTCTATGCCGCCAGCTTACAAGAACCAGAAATCACGCATCCTGATATTTGATGTAAACGAGACGCTTCTGGACATTCAGGCGCTTCAGCCCTTTTTCACAGATTGCTTTGGCGACGCCACCGTGCTGAAGGAATGGTTTGCGCAAACTCTGCTCTACTCTCAGACCGTAACCATAACGGATACGTATACGGATTTTTCCAACATTGCCCGGCTTGCGCTGGAAATGACCGCCCGCCGTCATGCAGTGCAATGCAGCGATCCAGTGATGAAGGGGCTGTTGGATGCCATGCTGAACCTGCCGGCCCACCCTGACGTCGCGGGAGCCTTGCGGCGCCTGCGCGAGCATGGATTCCGCCTGTTTACCTTGACAAACTCCGCACCTGCGGTCCTGCAATCGCAGATAAAAGCTGCAGGACTTGCAACTCTGTTTGAGGGATTGTTTTCTGTCGATGCAGTCAGGAAGTTCAAACCCCATCCGGCACCCTACCGGTACGTTGCCGATGGACTTCGCGTGCAGGCCCAGGAACTGACGATGATTGCTGCCCATCCCTGGGATCTGATAGGAGCAAAGGCAGTGGGCTACAAGGTGGCCTTCGTCGAACGGGCGCATGCTGCATGGTTTCAACTGACGCCCAGGCCGAAAATCTCCGGGGATACATTGGACGAAATTGCCGATTTGCTGATCTTCGAAACAGACGGCGGCTTATAGTCGCGGTGGCCCACAGCATTCTGTGGCCACTGAATCTTGTGTTCGAGGATCAAGAGAGCGATGCATTTGGCATGCAGCGGGCTATTGTTTCAGTGCCTGCATAAACATTGCTCTCATCTGATCTGGGGTTTCGGCAATTGTAATGATACCCACAACTTGGTTTGTGGTTGGTTTGACGAGAAGCGCAAAACCCGTGCTCCGCTCGAATTGATCAAAGACCGATCCTACGCCTAACCTGGCGGCCAGCTCTCTCGCCTGCATCGAGGTCTTGGCGTTCGTGAAGTCGAAGCGCACGAATAGGATGGGCTCCTTCTGCAGGCTCTGCTTCAACGGAGCATACTCAGGTTCAAGGACTTTGCAGTACCGGCACCAGTCTGCCCTGAAGAGCAGGGCGAGCAGTTTCGGTTTCACGCGCTGGCCTGAGAGTGCCGGAGGAGTGTGATCGATGTGGGCTGTCTTTACACGAGTGGGCAACGGAGCCATCGCAACCCATATCGTCAAGATTACGGGTAAAAGCACGCTTTTCATCAAATCCAGACCTCTGATGTCATAGGATTCGTGACGCACGACAAAGTTACGGGTCCGCAGGACGGGCCTATGGCTCTGGATTCGGAAGAGTTTGAATTGGGCGCCGAAGTCAAAGGCAGGGCTGGAGAATGGGGGCCACGATAGACCGAGCTACCATGCACGAGCGGGGCCACCGCGGAAAAAACCTGCTTCAGCCGTCAACCCAGTACGGTCAGTCCGCGGCGGAATAGATTTGTTCCTCTGCAAGCGTCCGCATCCCCAATGACCGCATAAACGTACGGTCTCGAAAAGAGCAGCGGGAGGCTTTGAAGCCAGTCAAAGCTCACAATGGAACGACCGGAGGAAAATATTCACTGTATGCCGGCGGTGCGAAGCAGAGCATAGGATGCGATTCCAAGGATTGCAGCTCCAGGCAGTGTCACGGCCCACGCAATCAGGATGGCGCGTACCGATCGCCAGTTTATTGTTTGCTTTCCCGTCGATGCAATTCCGATGATTGCGCCCGAGGCGACCTGGGTTGTTGACATCGGCCATCCCAGCGCTGCGCCGGACGCCACCAGCACCGCGGTTACCAACTTCGCTGTGAATCCCTCCCGATGATTCATCCGCGTGACATCTGCTGCCAGCATCTCAGTTACGGGGCGTCCGGCGACCCAGCTACCGAGAACGATGCCGAATACAATGGCCCCAAACCACACCGGCGACGTGACCGGGACGTCCTTGGAGAGCAGCGCCGCGCTCATCAGGATGGCCACCATTTTGGGCGTGTCGTTCATCCCCCGCGCAAAACTTGTAGCGCCGCTGGAGAGCCAGTGCAGATGGGCGACCGTGATTCGCGGAGACGGTTGTGTATCAGCCTTACAGGCTGTGATGTGGATCTCCGGGAGTGCATCGGTGACCGCCGACGCCAGGGCCACCGCCCCATCGTAGCAAGCCGTGTGGACCATCGGCGGCATAACCTCCGCACAAAGACAGTCCTTTTCCATGGCCGGGTCAATCATCCCCCAGATTTGAAGGAGTATCGCCGTGAGGGCCAACGCGACAAACGGGCTGAGCAGCAGGGGAAGCGCGATTTTGTCCCACAGTCCCGGCCAGTTGATACCGCTGACTCCGTAGGCCACTGCGCCCACGCCGGCGACCGAGCCTACAATCGCGTGGGTGGTCGAGACCGGCAGACGCCTTATAGTGGAAAATCCCACAAAGAGCGCCGCCCCGGCTACGGTTGCAAACGCAGCAGCAAAGTCCGCGCGTGTGCCCGGCGCAAGAAGACCCTTGCCGAAGGTCTGGATCATCGCGCGCGCCAGAAACGCGGCGGCTATGCCTCACGTTGCTGTCCATAGCGTTCCCCAACGGATGGCGCGGCGGTAATTTGTTACGCCACTTCCGGCGAGCGTGGCGATTCCCTTCGACACGTCGTTCGAGCCGTTCGCGTATGCCACTGCGAAGCCCAGAAGAAAAATCAGTACCAGAACCATCATATGCGGTTAACCCTGACATCAAATTCAGCTAGGCCACCGTCGCGGGCGAGGGCTCCCAAGCGTAGGCCTCAAATGCCGCATCAGTCTTTGTGTGAAGAACATGGTTGCTGTAGTTGCTGATGGTTTTTATGGCGATGGCCAGGATGATTTCCAACACGTCGCGGTCGAGATATCCGGCGTCAAGGAATGTCTTGAACTGCTCCGGCGTCGGGTTGCCGCGCTGTTCCAGCATGATGGTGGTAAAAGTCGAGAGGGCCGCAAGCCTAGCGTCCGCAATCGGCGCGCCCGTACGCAGCGCCTGAAGTACATTCGCCGGTACTTTCGACATTTTCTCGGCGATCATGCTGTGGGCGGCCATGCAATAGGTGCAACTGTGAAATCGGCTGATCGTCAGCAGAACTACTTCCTGTTCCACCGGAGTGAGCCCGCTGCTTTCGCGAAAGCGTTCATAGCCCAGCAGATAGGTTTCCAACAGCCCTGGAGAATTGACCATGCCGGCATACATATTGGGAACAAAGCCTACCTGGGCTTTGGCCTCCGAGAGCAGGGTTTTTGCGGTTCCTTCGGCGCTTTCAATCGTTTGTGCGGGAAGTCTGAGTTGTGCAGTGACCTTCATGATGAATACTCCTTTTCTGTAAGACTGGGCAGTTAACTGCGGCGTTGTGTCAGCAGTGTGTCTACCGACCAGTGGTTATTGGGAATGAAAATCAAGAGCAGGAAGTAGACGACGGCGTAGATCAATTGCAGTCCCATCACGTTCCAGTCTTGCAGGAATGAGCTTCCGAAGGTCAGTACAACCATCAGCGACGCTCCTGCGATCAGCGCCGGGCGTGTTGCAAGCCCTAACAGGATGAGTATGCCGATCCCTGCCTCAAGCCACGGCAACGCATACCCAAAGCTGCGTATGAGTATTTCAGGCAGAGGCGAGTGGGTCAACTGCTGGACGAGATGCTGCGCGAAGATACTCGCGCCTGCCCAAAGGCGCGTGATGCCATGCATGGCAAGTTGATTCCGAGGGTGATGCGCAGCAGCGCATAGCCTGTGCGGCGTTCGGAAACCGAGCGAGGAATGACAGCAGTTGCCATGCAACATCCTTTCGCGAATCGAATTGGGTAGAGCACGCGCGGCCCCAGACGCGATGTTATTTGTGCTGAATTTCTTTCGGGGCGCGCACGAAATCGAGTGGTACGACCTGGATCGTCCACTTTACAGGCTGGGCTACAGGGTTAAAGCATTCATGGTCATTACACGCCTGATAATCGACATCGCCAGTGATTTCCACCTGTCTTCCCGTGCCGATCGATTGGATGAAAGTGCGAGTAGCGCTCATGACAATGTCCTGCCGCAGTAGAGTCGGCTTGTCGTAGACCGGCACAGACTCCTTGAGAATGGTAAAGGTCATGATGGTTCCCGGCGGGTAGTTCATAGGAAGAGTCTCGAACGCGGGGTTAGCGTTCAGTTTGAGTTTTATGACCTTGTACCCATATTTTTCTGCGCCTGGAGCGTAGACATGAATCTTGTTTGCGGGAAGGACGGTTATCAGCAGCTCCATTCGACTGCCCGGCCCCACCTGCTTGTCTGACTGGGAGAGCTGAATGGTCACATGCCGTCCATGGCCGATGACAAAATGCGGTTCCGCCGGTGGTGCTGCTCCGAAGATCTGCGCATAGGCATCGCCGGGAGTAAAGCGGTTATAAAACTGGGCTTCAAAAAAACGCTTCCGGATGATGCCATTGGGCGAGATGTAATAGTAGCCCGGGAATGGAACTCCCTTGGCGTACCCTTTGGCGTCGGGATTGAGGATGCCAAAAGCGCGAATGATCTTTGAGTGCGGGTCCGAGAGCATTGGATAGGTAATGTTCTTGCGTGCGGCGAAACTCTTCAGGATAGCCTGTGAGTCGTAGGTGATGGACGCTACATGTACGCCTCTGGCCGCAAACTCCTTTTGGGCCTGCTGCAGTTGGACTAACTGTTGTTTGCAAAATGGACACCAGTCCGCGGAGCGCGCGAACAGCAGTAGCAAGCCATGCTTACCCTTGAGCGTATCGAAGGTCTGCCGGTTTCCGTTTTGATCTGCGGCGTAGATTGGAGGAATTCGGGCACCCGGTTTCAGCCCGGGTGTTGGCCCAACAATAGAGTTGTCTGCCTGTGCATGAAGCGTGCCTGCTGCAACCGCGAGCATGAAGCAGGTCGCGACGAGTTTCGCCAATCCGGCCATGTGTCTTCGATGCATCTCTATCTCGCCCTCCATTGCCTGAAATCGTTCCCCAGCGCGGGCACCTGCGAAGATCACAGATGTCTCTTCGAGCGAACCGCGGGAACCTTGGTTCGTGGTGAAATAGCGCCGCCTCGGAAGTTTCGGGGGCAGTCCGAATAACGAGGCAGCCCTTCTGCGAATGCGCATCTTTCGCTAAATGATGGCTTCGAGGCTGACATTTTGTCTCGGTTCCGCCACCCACCCCAACAGGGTGCCATAAACAAGGTGTGCCAGCAAAGCAGCTACAGCGCCCATCATGCCCGGGCCGTTCACTCCGAAGAAGCCTTTCCCCATCATCGGCATACCAAAGGCTTCCAGCATGAGCCACAAGATGCCGCCCCAGATTATGCCCCGGGCGATTGGGGATCCAGGCAGACGGCTTCTTAGCATGTATCCATAAATCGTGGGAAAAATCAGAATGCCCAACGCAAAGTGAACCGATAATCCGGCGATCCATGGTACGTGCAGCATCATGGCGATGCTTGCCGCAATGTCCATATGGACTCCCATCATGGGAGCCACCAGCAGCATCATGAGTGTCATGGCGACTGTACCGGCGACGCCTCCCCAAGCCAGTCGAAGAAACAATGGCCGCATAAATCCCTCCTTGCAACGATGATTCTTATGCCAGAGAGAGGTTACAGGTGCGGCCGTGGAATGTATCTTTTACTGAAGCCTCTTCTTCTCCCCCGTTGGGGACGATGTCGTCGGTACAGGGTTGCGTAACCTTTTGCAGTCCCACGAATCGATATCGTTGGGACCGGTTATCCCTATGACTGCACGAGGCTAATCAGGACGATTGTGGCCAGCCCGTTCGAAGCGGCTACTCGAAAAACAATCCGAATAGGGCAAAAATAGGGAACCGGTCCGGAGTTGTTGCGGACAATGTCGTCGATGATAGACAGGACGCCGATGGAAAAGACAGATGAGCGGCAGCTGATTGCCAGAATCAGAGCGGGAGAACATCGCTATTTTCATGATCTGATCAAGCCTTATGAGAAGCGCTCCTTTCTTATCGCATACGCAATTCTTCGAAACCAGAGCGATGCGGAAGATGCAGTGCAGCAGGCAATGATGAAGATTTTTCAACATCTGGATCAGCTTGAAGAGGGCGATAAATTTCCGCAGTGGGCGATGCGTGTCGTCGAAAATGAGGCAAAAATGTACAGGCGAAAGCGCCACCAGCATTTGTACGAATCTTTGGATGAACAAGCCGAGGAGTCTGACCAGACGAAGTCATTCAGGCCAAAGCAGTTTGCCGATTGGCGCGATTTGCCAAACGAGATTGCCGAGCAGAGTGAGATCAGGGCCGCTGTCCTCGATGCGCTCAAGAGCTTGCCGGAGATTTACCGCGAAGTCTTTGTTTTGCGCGACATGGAGCATTTAAACGTCGCTGAAACCGCAGAAACGTTGGACGTCAGCATTCCCACGGTCAAGACTCGATTGCACCGCGCCCGCCTCATGATGCGTGAAGCGTTGACGCCCATATTCGCCAGACCCAAACCCTCAGTCTGGGAGCGCTGGAAAGGAGTGAACCCATGGTCCGCTGCAAAACAATAGTTGATCACCTGTCTGAATATATCGATGGAGAGGCGTCACCGGAACTATTTCATACGATCGAAGAGCATCTGAGAGGATGTCGGCGTTGCAACGCGATCTATGACAGCACCCGGAAGATGCTGGTCGTCACCGGAGATGAACGTATCTTTGAGGTCCCCTCCGGGTTTAGCATGCGCCTGCATGCTTTTCTTGATGAAGTCATTCTGCGCGGCGCCTCGTGATAGACGGATGGACAATGGGACATGCCGGCCGCGACGTCGCACTGAACAATAATTATGAGAAGAGGAAGGGAAAGGAGTCGAGTATGTCTTTTCTTTCGTCGCTCTCCGGTGAAACCACGCTTCTGGATGTCTTTAAGAAGTTCCCGGGCACAGCAGTTCCCTTGCTTGAATATCACGAAATTCTGATGCGTGGAACGTCACCCTTGTCGGTTGCCGAGCGAGAGTTGATAGCAGCTTATGTTTCAGGTCTGAACGACTGCCAGTATTGCCACGGCGTCCATTCGGTAACCGCCGCGGAATTCGGTGTATCCGCGGAATTGCTGGATGCGCTTCTGAAAGATCCTGACGGCGTATACATAGAAGCGCGCCTGAGACCGCTATTGGTCTTTGTGAAGAAGCTTACCCTAACTCCCAGCCGCATGGGGCAGGAGGACGCGGACCAGGTATTCGCGGCTGGCTGGGATGAGCAGGCACTTCACGATGCAGTCTCGATATGCGCGCTGTTCAACTCTATGAACCGCATTGTCGATGGCCTTGGGATCAAAGCCAATCCGGAATACTCGCGAATCTCGGGTAAGCGCCTAGCGTCCGGCGGTTATCGGAGACTTTCGGCATTACTGCCTCACTGACTGTGGCTGCTTCTCTAATGTGTCTGGATGTACCGTGCAAAGATAATTCGTCGATGGATTGCAGTCCCGTTGATCTGCGTTCTCGCAAGCGGCCTCGCATTCACGCAGCAGCAAAGGCTCTATTTGGATGCAGGAAAGGGCCGCCCGCCGTTCGATATCACTCGACATTCCATTCCAATCCGGCAAATCTATTCCGGCGGACCGCCCAGGGATGGTATCCCTGCCCTCAACAACCCAAGGTTCGTTTCCGCATCTGATGCGCGCAGGTTCCTCGACAAGTCCGATCGTGTCTTGGCCATCGACTACAACGGTATCGCGAAGGCCTATCCCATCGAAATCCTGAATTGGCATGAGATTGTGAATGACGATTTCAGCGGAAAGCATGTGCTTGTAACCTGGTGCCCGCTCTGCCTCTCGGGGATTGCATTTGACGCTCAGCTGAGGGGCCGACTGTTGACTTTCGGGGTGTCCGGCAAGCTCTACAAATCCAACCTGCTGATGTACGACCGCCAGACGGGGAGCCTTTGGTCGCAAATGCTCGGCAGGGCTGTCACGGGCCCGCTCACAGGAGCCTCACTTCAGATGGTTCCTGTGGAAGACACAACCTGGGGCTATTGGCGGACCCAGCATCCCAAGACCCTGATCCTGTCGCCAAAGACTGGATACTCCATAAACTACGGCCTTGATCGATACGCCAGATATCGAGACCGGGGAGATCCAGTCTTTCTCGATCTACAGGACAGAAAGACCGGGAATGGAAGAATCCGTCCGATGCAGCGAGTGCTTGGCGTCGCAATTGGCGGTATCCAAAAGGCGTATCCATTTTCTGTCTTGAAGAAGAACCCGGTGCGGTTCTCTGATCAGGTCGGGAATCATACGGTGCTAATTCATTTCGATCGCAAATCGAAGACGGCGTGGGTGACCAATGCGTCGGGAGATGTTTTGCCGTCGACTACCGTGTTTTGGTTTGCATGGAGGGCTTTCTATCCTAAGACTCGAGTTTTTGCGGGAAGCCATTGAAGCATTATGAAAACCAATGCGCGATAGGAGCCAGCGAGTTGATGCCTCAACTGGGCCCGGACACTTTATGCGCAGCGAAGTCGGCTCGGGTCTAAATATGTGCGAGCACACTCTCGCTCTTTGTAACCAGTTCTCCACGCTTGCATCATGCAGTACATGGAAATCAACAGTTCCCACCTTCGTGTCAATTCTGGAACAGGCCTGACTGCATTCGGCAAACCGGGACTTCCTCCCACATGGAGTTCCAGCGCGAAGGAGGCAATTGGGACTGCGTATTCGACTGCCAGCCGAGTTTGGTTCACTCTGGCAGACGGAATTTTGACCGAAGTCTTTTATCCGACGATCGACCGCCCTCAAATCCGGGATTTTCAATTCCTGGTCAGCGACGGAACCAGTTTCCTCGATGAAGAGAGGCGGGATATGCAGACGGAAATGGAAGCTATTGAGGATCACACTCTCGGCTATCGCGTAACCAAATACGATCTCAAAGCTAGATACCGCCTGACGAAGGAGGTGATTTGCGATCCGCACCAGTCATGTGTGATCGTGCGTGTGCGTTTTGAGACTGCGCCGGAATGGAAAGGGAGGCTGCATTTGTATGCCTTGCTCAATCCCCATATGGGAGGACTCGGAGCGAACAACTCCGCACGACGTGAGGAAATTGCCGGCAAAACGGTCCTGCGGTGCTGGCAGGACCGGTTACATCTAGCAATGACTGTCAGCAACAACTTTGTTAAGACGTCCTGTGGATATGTCGGTACGAGCGACGGTTGGCAAGACCTCCACGACAATTTCCAAATGGACTGGGAATTCGAGCGAGCTGAAGAGGGCAACGTTGCTGTTATTGGCGAGGTCGATCTTTCCTTAACAAATGAATTTACCGTTGGAATCGCTTTCGGCGACGGAGCTCACGCAGCGCTTACCACGCTTCTGCAGATGCTGAGCATTCCGTTTGAAGAGCACCTCGCGCGCTTTACCAAACAATGGCATCGCGTTTGCTGCAATATCCTCGATCTGGACGGTCAAGCGGGCGACACGGGCCATTTGTATCGGCTCAGCCACAATGTGTTGTTGGCGCATGAAGACAAAACATATGCCGGCGCTTTTGTGGCTTCGGCGAGTATCCCTTGGGGCGAAGCCAAGGGCGATGAAGACCTCGGTGGCTATCACCTGGTCTGGACCCGGGACGTGGTCAACACCGCGACGGCCCTAATGGCATGCGGAAACTTCGAAACACCGCGCAGAGCACTGGTCTATCTGGCTAGTTCACAGAGACCGGACGGCGGGTTCCCGCAAAACTTCTGGATTGATGGAACATCCTACTGGGCGGGAATTCAGCTCGACGAGGTTGCTTACCCCGTGATTCTGGCCTGGCGCCTTTGGAAAGCCCACGCGCTCTCGCAGTTTGATCCGTATCCAATGGTAAGGGCGGCAGCTGGCTATCTCATTCGTCATGGCCCGGTAACTCAACAGGAGCGATGGGAAGAGAACAGCGGCTATTCGCCCTCGACCTTGGCGGTCAATATCGCTGCACTTATATGCGCCGCGGACTTTGCGCATTCCCGCGGAGATGAGCAGGACGCCTGCTTTATGGAAGCATACGCCGATTTTCTTGAATCGCACATCGAGCAGTGGACGGTCACCCGTAGCGGAACATTAGTGGATGGTATAACCACACATTACATCCGCATACACCCCGTCGCTGTTTCAGACCCCTCCCCAGATGAAAATCCCGACTCCGGATTAATCACTCTCGCCAACCAGCCTCCGGGAGAGGCTTTGCAATATCCCGCTAAAGAGATTGTGGACGCAGGGTTTCTGGAGCTTGTCCGCTACGGTATTCGCCGCGCCACCGATCCATACATTGAGCGGTCGTTGCAAGTAGTGGATTCCGTTTTGAAGCTTGAGACTCCAGCCGGTCCCTGTTGGCGGCGGTATAACCATGATGGCTATGGGCAGCGGTCCGATGGTGGGCCTTATTTGGGGTGGGGAGTTGGTAGGCCATGGCCACTTCTTACGGGCGAACGGGGGCACTATGAATTAGCGACGGGGCGGAGTCCCGCAGAACATATCCGGGCGATGGAGGCATTTGCCTCCATCGGCGGAATGTTACCAGAGCAAATCTGGGATGCTTCGGATATTACGGCCGCAGGCTTGTATTTTGGGCGTCCGACAGGAGCGGCCATGCCCCTGGTTTGGGCACATGCGGAGTACATCAAGCTGCTGCGCTCCACTGCAGATGGTCAGCCGTTTGATCTGATTCCCATTGTTGCCGCGAGGTATCTGAGCATGAGCGGTCGGAGTGACCTGGAAGTGTGGAAGCCGACGCGTCAGGTCCGCCATATTGCTTCGGGGCACACGCTTCGGATACAAGCTCCACAGCCCTTCCGGCTTCATTGGTCCAGGGACGGATGGCCAACAGTGGAGGACACGGATTCTGAGGAAACTGGTTTAGGCATACACTTCGTCGATCTACAGGCGGGTTCCGCCGGGCCTGAACCTATTTGGTTCACGTTCTTTTGGACCGCAGAACAACGCTGGGAAGGGCGCGATTATGAAGTTCGAATCAGTTAGAACGAACGGATATTTATGGAATGCCATCCCCTATTTCTAGAAGGTCCAGATCGGATGGATGAGCTTCTTCTCGGTACCATTGAACTCGAATTGCTGCACTTCAAACCCCTTATCGCGCCACGCCTGTAACCCTCCGCGGAGTACTCTCACTCGGCTGAATCCATATCGGCGCAAGCGCTGCAGAGCCATTGAACTGCTGGCTTGATTCGGGCACGTGCAATAAATCACAAGTTCATGGTCGTGTGAAAGCTCAGAAGAGCGCGCCTCGATCGTTTCAAGTGGTATGCGGATGGCATTGGGAATGACAAAGGGATGTGAAAACAGATCCAGTGGATGGCGTACATCGATGATTGTAAGCGGCGCTCCGAGATCAATCGCAGTTTTCAGACCCTCCGGCGTGATGAAGGCGGCCCGCAACTGGGAATTGAAGCGTCTCCGCTAACGCACTTTCCAAGCCATGAAAACGCTGGTCGCCGCGACGAACCCGAGCACAGCCAGAGTCTTCGTTGAAACGTCTGCTTTATGAACCAGAGTTGTCAATTGCGTACCGAAGAAAAATCCAAGGCTCGTATAGACAGTGACCCAGGCCAATGCTCCTGTGGCATCGAACAACACAAAGCGCCAGCGCTTCATTTGGAATACGCCACTGAGGGGCGGCGCGACAAAGTTCAATCCGGGCACAAATTTGGCAATCACCAGGACAAAGGCGCCAAACCTCCCGTAGAGTACCTGCGCTCGCCGCGAGCACGAGTCTTTTTCAACTGAAATTCGGCATAGAGAGCGGATCAAAGACAAACCGCGATAGCGTCCGGCCTCATACCATGCCATATCGGCAAACAGGCTTCCAGCCAGACCCACAAGTATGGCAAGGCCGAAAAGCAGCTTTCCGCTTGCGGCAAGGGCGCCAGTCGCCACGAGGAAGGGAGCAGCAGGGATCGGCAATCCCGCCTGTTCGGCAAACACCCATGCGAAGAGCAATCCGTATCCGAGTTCAGATAGAGACCCAGAGGTCAACGCCACGCTTTGGAGATGCCCGAAACGCAAATACGTTACAGATGGTCCGACCATCAAATTTCACAGGCGTGTCCAAGGCGCATGATGGCGTGCTATCGGCGGGATTCCGACCGCATCTTCAGGACCAGTGTGCACGTTCGGCCAACTGAACACTGTGACTGCTGCAAAGCAGGATCTCCCTCTACCGATCAAGATCCCACAGAGGTCTCTTTAAGGGAAGGGCGACTTGACCTTCTCAGCCCGCCATCAACAATCTTGCTTTTGCTTTAGCCCCATAAATCGCATTGAGACGTCATACGCACCCGCTCTGCTGACTCCAGGTGTTGTAACTTTCCCCTTCTAGCAGAATCATACGGGGCAAGAGAAAGAGTGGGACATGAAAGCAACATTGGACAGCCAGAGAAATCAAAACAGCCGCGCCAGCAAGCCTCTGAATGAGTTCGAGGCGGAAGGCGATGACTCTTCAGTCGATTGCGATCCTTACCATATCAAGGCTTTGCGGCCTCACCTCCGTCTGCAGCAGGCCCACAGTTCCGCGCGCCCTCCCTCGAAGGAGACCGTAAGTCCGGTATATTCAGACAAGACATATCATCTCCAAGATATGCATGAGAGCGGCCTTATCGGAGCGGCGCGAGAAGGGCACGAATGGGCCTTCTCCGAACTGTATCGACGCAATTCTTTACGACTTTTCAAGGTCATTTACGCAATCACTAGAAATCGTGAGGACGCTGAAGACGCGCTGCAGGATTCTTTCCTACGAGCATTCTCCCGTTTGAACCAATTCGATGGGCGATCGAGCTTTTCTACATGGTTCACACGTATCGGCATCAATTCGGCAATTATGCTGCTGAGAAAGAAGCGGAGGTGTCACGCAGACTCGATGGATTCTTCGCAGGACGAAAGTGAAACATGGAACAGTTTAGCTTTCGCTGATAGCTCGTTAGACCCGGAACAAGTTGCCGCTGCCCGCGAAGGAGCAAGGCACCTTAAGAATGCCGTCCGTCGCTTACCGCACAGGCTTCGAAACGTCGTCGAAGTACAGATGCAGGGTGATCTCTCAATGCAGGAATTGGCGGACGAAGTTGGCGCCACGATCTATTCAGTAAAATCCTATTTGCATCGTGCTCGTTCTGCCCTCCGCAAGTCGCTCGGGGCCGCCGGCAAAGAGCCGCACTCCCTACCAACTTCGATGCAACAAGGCGACGCCTGATTTTTCTATACGTCAGTAATTTGAACGCCATGCCTCCTGCGAGATCATGTTTGCTGCACAGAGTCGGAGGATCCAGTGATCGGTGATTCCCCATCATCAAAATGCTCGCTATCAGTGACTTGGACACCGGAGCCGTTGTTTTGCGCGATCTTTATGAAGGATTGGACGAAGGGCCAGACCGCAAGGATCATGACACACTATAGAACCAGTCAAAGCTGGATATTTGCTCTGTGGAAAGCCTTGCACAGTCAATGATTGCACGGGGCGTGAGGAGGGTGCAGACATCTCGCACCAACGGACAAGACCGCGCTCAAAAATTGTGCTTCAGTTCTGTAACCTATGACACGCTCGACAATCATAGGTAGGTAAGGGCAATCCAGCGCAGCTATCCGGAGTTGGAAAGCGATGCGTCGAACGCCTGAACTCCATGGAGGAAATATTGATTATGAAGTACTCGATGAAATCCCTGATGGTCGCCGCGGCTGTATCTGGACTGATGACGGGAGCCACGGCTCTGCACGCTGCCACAGTCAATACGACGAGTCCGGTTACGCAGGTGGCCAGCGCGTCGTTCGGACTGATGTCGTACGCAATGCATATCCACAAGCATTCGTGTAAGGGCAAAAACAACTGCAAGGGCCAGGGTGGCTGCAAGAGCAGCGACAACGGCTGCAAGGGCAAGAACAGCTGCAAGGGCAAAGGGGGCTGCGCAACCGACGGCTCCAAGATGCCGAAATAGCCGGTATTCGGGCTATTCCCTGTTTGCCGTAGGGGCCGGCAGCGATGCTGGCCCTTTCAAACTTCTGTTTTCCAAAAATGCTTTGGGAGTGGCCCCATGCCAGCGAATCGCTTCAACGGATACACGGATTACGGGGTGGGGATCGGACTGCGGATTCCGCACTATGAGCACATCCTGACGCGCAAGCCGGTGGTGGACTGGTTCGAGATCATCTCAGAGAACTACATGATCGACGGCGGGCGCCCAATGGAGGTGCTGGACCGGATTCTAGATCAGTACAACGTGGTGCAGCACGGGGTATCGATGTACTTTGGGTCGGCGAGCGATCCAGACCCTGAGCACCTGAAGCGGCTGAAGCAGTTGGTGAGGCGAACGAATACTCCGTGGCTAAGCGACCACCTGTGCTGGGGATCGGTGGACGGGCGCTATACCCATGACCTGCTACCAATGCCGTATACGTGGGAGGCCGTGGAAGTGACAGCGGAGCGGGTGAAGCGCGCGCGGGACTTCCTGGAGGTTCCGGTGGTGGTAGAGAATGTGTCGAGCTATGCGGAGTTCCATGTCTCGGAGATGACGGAGTGGGAGTTTTTGAATGAGGTGGTGGAGCGGGCGGACTGCGGGATTCTGCTGGATGTGAATAATATTTATGTTTCGTCGCAGAACCATAGCTTTGATCCGTTCACGTATGTGAATGCGATTCCGGCGGAGCGGGTGGCGCAGATCCACATTGCCGGGCACTCGAAGTTCGAGAAGTACATTCTGGATACGCATGATCATCCGGTGCTGGAGCCGGTGTGGCAGCTCTATGCGCGGGCGATTGAACGCTGCGGACCGACGGCGACGCTGCTCGAATGGGACGACAATATTCCAACGTTTGATGAAGTGCATGCCGAGGCGCTGAAGGCGCAGAAATTCCTGGCGGCGGCACGGAGGAAGCTGGAGATGGATGAGCCCAAGGGGGACGCCGCGGCGAAAGCAGAGCGGGAGATGGCGGAGGCCGGGCGATGAGCGAACTGCTGGACATCCAGAGGAAGATGGCTGCTGCGATAATGCATCCGCTGACAAGCGGCGATACCATGACGCGGCGCAGGCGCGATGGCGCGCTGAACCGGACGGAAGCGGATTCGATCATCAAGCCGAACGACTGGCTGACGTCGTTTGAGCGGCTGGAGATTTACAACCGGATGTACTGGTTCCGGCTGTACGGGTGCTTTGAAGAGGATTTTCCGGGGTTGAAGGCGATTCTGGGCAGCGGGAAGTTTGAAAAACTGATGCGCGAATATTTGACGGAGTGCCCTTCGACGTCGTTCACGCTACGGAACCTGGGATCGCGGCTGGTGGAGTGGCTGGAGGCGCATCCGGAATATGTGGAACCGCGACGGCAGCTGGCGATGGACATGGCGCGGCTGGAGTGGGCGCACATCGAGGCATTCGACACGGGCGCGGAACCGCTCCTGGACCCGGATGACCTGATGGGGATTACGGATGAGTCGCGATTGCGGCTGCAGCCGTATCTGCGGGTGCTGGAGCTGCGGTATCCGGTGGATGATTTGCTGATTGAGATTCAGAGCGACGGCGGGAGCAGCGATTCATCGAGCAACAATGCGAGCGCGGCGCGGAAGACGAAGCATGTGCGGCGCGTGGCGATGCTGGAGCCGGAGGAGATTTACCTGGCCGTACACCGGCAGGAGAATTCCGTGTACTACAAGCGGCTGGGGCGCGAGGAGTTTCGGCTGCTGCGGGCGATGCTGCGGGGCGAGACGATCAGCGAAGCGATTGAGACGGCGCTCGAAGGCAGTGCGTTGACGGAAGAAGAACGCGGCGTGTTTCTGCAACAGACGTTCGCCGGATGGGTACAGCTGGGCTGGTTTCCGCGGCAGGTTTCAAACCAACAAAAATAAGGACGAATGAGAGAAATGGGATCGATTCGTAACTGGCGAGTGGCGCGCCTGCATGGAAAGTTTGAGCGCACGTGCAAATGGCTGGGATCTCCGCTGCTGCTGGCGATTCGGCTGATATGGGGATGGCAGTTTACGCTGACGGGCTGGGGCAAGCTGGAGCACCTGCACCGCGTGACCGGATTTTTTGCAAGCCTGGGCATTCCGCTGCCGGGGGTGATGGCACCGGCGATTTCGCTGCTCGAGTTTGTGGGCGGCATTTTGCTGATCGCAGGATTCCTCACGCGGCTTACGGGGTTTCTGCTAGCGGCGGACATGTTTGTGGCGTACCTGGTCTCCGACCGCGCTGCGTTGCTGACTGTGTTCTCGAATGATCCGACGAAGTTCTACAGCGCGGATCCTTTCACCTTCTTTATGGCGTCGCTGATTGTGCTGGCATTTGGCGCGGGATACTTCTCGGTGGATCATTGGATGCGGCGATGGTGCACGCCGCATCAGGAGCCGGTGTAGTAGCGTCCTTGGACGCTCAACCGTGGTTTCCTCGGTCGAAATCCTTGTATCTTCGCAGCCTGGAATGCCAGTGCTCTCGGCACCCTTAAGACCTGACATGAGTTAATTGCGATGCCGTGTTGTTTGAGCGGAGCGGCAGAGTCTGAGCAAACCTACATGCGCTCTCCGGTTCCGTGGTCCTTCCATCAGCAGCGTTGCATCAGGTACTGTCGGGTCAAAGCGTGACGCAGGCAAGCGAGACCCAAGCTGGCCTCGAATAGCGTGCAATGATGGCGAATCTGAAGTTTGCGACTGGCGAGAAAGTTTCTTCCGGAACTGCTTCAACGCTTTGACCGTATTGGTCAGCCGTATTCGAGGATCGCTCTCATTGTAGAAGTGGCGTGGCACCACTATGTTTCATGTTTCGCTTTCTACTGCCGAGGTTCGACATGCAGAATGACGTTACGATTGACGAGCTGAAGTGCGTCGTCGCGGTAGCGCAGGAAGGAAGCGAAAGCCGCGCGGCCACACGTCTGCATACAACTCAACCTGGAGTGAGCCGCACGATCCATGAGGTTGAAGACGCGGTGGGGGTGAGACTCTTCTATACATGGCATGGTGGCTCGCGCTTGACCGAGGCTGGTAAAGCATTCGTCGAGCAAATTCTTCATTCTATCGATCATTATGAACGCGCGGTGCAGCGGGCGCAGAATGTGGCAAAACGTCAGACTGGTTTCCTGCGGGTCGCGTATTCGTCATTCCTCTGCCCGGAACTGCTGAGAATAGATTCTTACCGTTTCATTCGTAAACAAAAATACTTAAAGATTTCAAGCGGCCTCCAATAACTGGATGATGTTAG
>JBMFWD010000038.1:0-30568 GCA_049965615.1 Acidobacteriaceae bacterium | reverse complement strand
CTAAAGCTGGCGCAATGAGTTTTGCAATAGGTTCTTACGCAAATTGCCCGCCTGAAAGAGCCTGCGGCTATTCCCGGAATTGTCAAACTTCTGCTGCCTCCCCGGCATAGCCGGGGGTTCTCCATTGGGAAATAGTTGCCGGTGGGCGGCAACGAAAACACCTGGACCCTGAATGCTGTCATTCAGAGCGAAGCGAAGAATCCCGACAATACCTCGATGGAAATTGCGCTCAAAGGTTTCTCCCGAAATCTCCCGCTCTCCAGCACGCAAGCGCTGGACCAACACCAACCCACCGCCTCCACTTGCACCTGGAATCCGCCGCGCCACCATTCACCCGGAAAGCACCATCGCGATGAGCAGGGTCAGAAACACCCATCTTCCTTCGCGGTCTCTGCGGTGAAATTTTTTCGCCGATCCCGGTAACGCCGCGAGCGATCCGATCCCCTTAAAAACCCCGTTTTTCGCCCCTTTTTCCTCAAAAAACCAAAAAAACAGGGAAAAACCCGCAAAAACCTGTGGAAACCGCTGTTTTACCATTGACAAAGCCTTCTGCAAGACGCAAGGTAAACGGCGGAAGGTTCTCTCAGAGCCGCATAAACACTGGCGCTTGCGAGAACGGCACCACCCTCCCGGAGACGACATCCTCTCCGGGCCGGGAACGACAACAAGATGTCTGGAGGAATTACCGAATGGCAACTACGATGACCAAAACCGCCCTCGTCCGCCACATGGCAGAGAAGCTCGAACTCACCAACAAGCAGGCCGCTGCTTTCCTCGACCTGCTCGCCGAAACCGCCATCAAGGAAACCAAGAAGAATGGCGTGTTCGTCATCCCCGGCATCGGCCGCCTCGTCAAGGCCGAGCGCAAAGCCCGCATCGGCCGCAACCCGCAGACCGGCGAGCAGATCAAAATCAAGGCCAAGACCGTCGTCAAGTTCCGCGTCGCCAAGTCCGCCAAGGACACCATCGCGCCCCCCAAGAAGTAACTCCAACCCCTACGCAAAGAACAAAAAAGGACCGCCTCGCGCGGTCCTTTTTCACGAGCCCTTCCCGCCTCAGTGCTGCGGCGTCGCCTTCAGCGTCTTCGCATGCATCTCCAGCGTCTTCTCCTTCACATTCGCCGCGCTCGTACACTCGCTCACCTTCGCCTGTGCCTTGCCATTTTTCTCCGGGAACCCCTTCGGATACGCGTACACCCGCAACGCAAAGCAAGCGTTCTTGTCCGCCTGAGCCTTGGCCATAGCCTTGGCCAGTTCATCCTTGAGCCCCGTCTGCAGCTTCGGGAGCTCCAACTTCAGTTGGCCCTTCTCCTTCGCGCTCAGCCCCTGCACCCCGTCAATGCACTGCGACAGCTCTTGCCCATCCTTGCAGCGCACTACGATCTTGTTGTTGCCCTTTCCCGGAACAATCAGCTGCGTAACCGACGACGTCGATTGCGCCAGCAAAGGCAATGTGAAAACAGCAGTCAGTACCGCGGTCGTGCATGCGGAAGTTATCAACGATCAGCGCATAAGCACCTCCCTCATGTAACTCAAACAATGCGCCAGCCCGCGCCGCCTGTCAATTTACTGATGACTTAGTACCAGAACCGCACCTTAGGCCAAAGCGTCTGCAAGTTCTCATGCAGCCCCTTGCAAATCAGCACCGGCCCACGCTCATAAGGCTCCACCAGGGGATTCGTATCCCGCGCATACACCTGCACAGAATCAAACTCCTTCTTATCCGTCGCCACGCTGTCCCCAAAAATAATCATCACCTTGCCCGTGTATCACCGCGGCCCCCACAA
The DNA here is from genome assembly GCA_049965615.1 of Acidobacteriaceae bacterium. GTDB lineage: Bacteria > Acidobacteriota > Terriglobia > Terriglobales > Acidobacteriaceae > Acidobacterium. The sequence goes on along the minus strand of JBMFWD010000038.1, from coordinate 28,782 downwards.
AAAGTAATTCTGGTGCCCGCTGATCGTCTCCGGAACATCCGGCCGATACACATTCACCGCGCTCGCATCGCCATAATTCTTCGTGTAGATCACCGCGTCCTTGCGCTCCTCCGGCGGCAGCGACCAGTACGCATCGGCAAGCAGATTCGCCTTGTGCCGCCAGTCCAGCATGTCCGCAAAGTATTGCGGCAGCGCCGCCGTCGTCCCGTTTTCCGTCTTCGGAGGATTCAAATGTAACCGCTTCAGATACGAAATCTCATGCAGCGGAGTCAGCACCGGCAAAATCGCCGGCAGCGCAATCGCCGTCACCACCACGTGCAACGCCACATACGCCGGAACCAGTCCCCGCCGCAGCCACCCCTTCCGCAACCATCCATCCCACGCCACCGCGCCCGCCGCAAAGTACAGCGGATAAATCGCCGCCAGGTAATAGTCCTTCGCATGCAGCAGCATCATCAACAGAAAAAACAGCACAAACGTCACACCCACAAACCGAAACGTCTTCGCACGCCGACCAGCCACCAGCCAGCCCACACCCGCAATCCATAGCGGAGCCATCAGCAGCCCCATCAGCACCACCTGCGTCACCACAAACGTCAGCGGCCCCACGTGCACATTCTTGCCGTCCACCTGGTCGTTGTGCAGCAGCGTCAGTGTCGCCCAGTGGTGGCGCACCTCCCACAGCAGATTCGGCAGCGCAATCAGCACATTCAGCCCAAACCCCACCGCAAACCACTTCGTCCGCAAAATCCGCCTCTGCTCGGTCAGCAGCAGCGCCGCCAGCAAACAAACCTCAAAGAAAAATATCGACCACTTGTTCTCCACGCCCAGCCCCGCGGCCACGCCCATCACCACCCACCACCAGGCCACCGCATTGCCCGACCGCACACCCCGCTCCGCCAGCCGCGCCACTTCCATCAGCGCCAGCGCCACCACCATCCAGAACAGCGGCTCCAGCAGATTCGTCGAAATCGTCTCATTCAGCGCAATCACCAGCGGAGCCAGCAGCACGCCCGTCATCGCCAGCGCCTGTGCCCACCGTCCGCCGCCCATCCGCCACGCCAGCACGCCCGTCAGCGCCACTTCCACCCCACCCGCCAGCGAAGCAAACGTGCGAAACAGCGCCAGCGAATGCAGCCCGAACAGCAACTCCGAAACTCGCGTCAGCAGCGGAACCATCGGCGGCTGATCCACATACCCCCACGCCAGGTGCCGCCCGCAAACAATAAAGTACAGCTCATCCCGAAAGACCCCGTACCCCGCATGCTGCATCACCACGTCGCCCAGCGTCTGCAGCCCATACTTCAGTAACCCAAACGCCAGCGCCAGCCAAAGCGCCTGCCGCAGCGAAGACCGATTCTCCTCCACCACACCACCCCGAATCCCCTCAATCGTCACAGCCACAGTTACACTCCCTCAAACGCGCAATCGCTCTCTTCTTTGGACCCACCCCTACCTACGCGCACAAAGCCCCATCAGTTCCCACAACTCCGTCATTTCACAATCAGGAGACATAACCGGGTGCCCTACGTCCACGAAGGGGACGTGGGAATCGCGCCTAAGGCGCGACTCTTAATCTCTGTGGCCGTTCTCTATGTCCTCTGTGCTCTCTGTGGTGAAAGAAGTTCTTCCCTCCGCAATCCTGGCAACCTCTGCATTTGATTTTTCGAATTCCCAAGGCGAACAAAAAACAAATATGGAGCTAGAATGAACCATGCCGTACCCGCCCGTACCCGAAGCCGTCTCCAACGCGCTAGCCTGGGCACACCCCGTCACCCAGGAGTGGTTCACCCGCCGCTTCGGCACGCCCACCGAACCCCAGCAGCAGGGCTGGCCCCACATCCTCGCCGGCGCACCCACGCTCATCTCCGCGCCCACCGGCTCCGGCAAAACCCTCGCCGCATTCCTCATCTGCATTGACCGTCTCCTCCGCGAAGCCCTCGAAAACCGCCTCCCCGCCGGAACCTCCGTCGTCTACGTCTCGCCCCTCAAAGCCCTCTCCAACGACGTCCAGAAAAATCTCGAAGCCCCCTTGCGCGAAATCCAGCAGCTCGCCCTCGAACGCGGCTACCTCTGCCCACCCATCCGCGCCGCCGTCCGCACTGGAGACACCCGACCCTCCGAGCGCCGTGCCATGCTCAAAAACCCGCCGCACATCCTCGTCACCACCCCCGAATCGCTCTACATCCTCCTCACCTCGCTCAAAAGCCGCGAGCATCTCCGCCGCGTCCACACCGTCATCGTCGATGAAATCCACGCCGTCGCCGACGACAAGCGCGGCTCCCACCTTGCCCTCACCCTCGAACGCCTCGACGCGCTCGTCATCGCAGAAAACTCCCTCACCCCCGGCGCCAGTCTCCTCGCCCATCCCGCGCCCCAGCGCATCGGCCTCTCCGCCACCCAAAACCCCATCGAACTGGTCGCCAGCTTCCTAGGCGGCGAGCGCAACCCCAACGTCCAAATCGTCCAGGCCGGCCAGCATCGCACCCTCGACCTCGCCATCGAAATCCCCAACACCGAACTCGGCGCAGTAGCCGGCAACGCCATCTGGAACAGCGTCTACGACCGCGTCGCCGAACTCGCCAACTCACACCGCTCCACCCTCGTCTTCGTCAACACGCGCCGCATGGCCGAACGCCTCGCCTTCCAGCTCGCCGAGCGCCTCGGCACAGAGAACGTCGCCGCCCACCACGGCAGCCTCTCGCGCAAGCTGCGCCTCGAAGCAGAACGCCGCCTCAAGGCCGGTGAAATCCGCGTCCTCGTCGCCACCGCTTCCCTCGAACTCGGCATCGACATCGGCGCCGTCGACCTCGTCTGCCAGATCAACTCCACCCGCGCCATCGCCGTCGCCATGCAGCGCGTCGGCCGCGCCGGTCACTGGCGCGGAGCCACCCCCAAAGGCCGCTTCTTCCCCACCACCCGCGACGACCTCGTCGAAACCGCAGCCCTCGTCCGCGCCATGCAGACCGGCACCCTCGACCGCCTCGAAATCCCTCCGCGACCCTTCGATGTCCTCATGCAGCAGATCGTCGCCGCCTGCGCCGCCGAGCCGTGGCACGAGCGCGCCCTTTACGAAGTCCTCCGCCGCGCCCATCCCTATCGCGATCTCCCTTACGAGCAATACGACAGCGCACTCACCCTCCTCACCGAAGGCATCGAATCCAGCCGCGGACGCTACGGCTCCTATCTCCTCCGCGACCGCATCCACGGCCACATCCAGGCCCGCCGCGGCGCGCGCATCACCGCCGTCACCAATGGCGGAACCATCCCCGACACCGCGCTCTTCCCCGTCATCGCCCAACCCGAAGGCGTGCAGATCGCCACCCTCGACGAGCACTTCGCCGTTGACTCCTCACCTGGAGACATCATCCAGCTCGGCAACACCAGCTGGCGCATCCAGCGCATCGAGTCCGCAGGCCGCGTCCTCGTCGAAGACGCGCAGGGCATGCCGCCCACGCTCCCCTTCTGGGCCGGCGAAGCCCCGCAGCGCACCGACGAGCTATCCGAATTCGTCTCCGACCTCCGCTGCGAAATCGACCGCCGCACCCCCAACGTCCTCCCCGGCTACATCAGCGAGGCCACGCCAGAAGTCGCCAACACCGTCGCCTGGCTCAAAGAGCAATGCTGCGTCTGCGACTCCGGCGCCAAACAGCTCATCGCCTACATCGCCGCCGGACGCGCCATCCTCGGCGCAGTCCCATCTGTAACTACCATAGTTGCAGAACGCTTCTTCGACGAAGGCGGAGGCATGCAGCTCATCCTCCACGCGCCCTTTGGAGGCCGCATCAACAAGGCCTGGGGCCTGGCCCTCCGCAAGCGCTTCTGCCGAGGCTTCAACTTCGAGCTCCAGGCCGCCGCCACCGACAACGGCATCAACATCTCCCTCGCCGAGCAGCACAGCTTCCCCCTGAGCGACGTCTTCCACTTCCTTACCACCCAGACCGTTCGCGAACTCCTCGAACAGGCCTCGCTCGCCTCGCCTATCTTCAAAACCCGCTGGAAGTGGGCCGCCAACCGCAGTTTGCAACTGTTACGGTTTCAAAAAGGCAAAAAGGTCGCCCCGCAAATCCAGCGCACCCGCGCCGACGACCTCCTCGCCAGCGTATTCCCCCAGGCCGCCGCCTGCTTTGAAAACATCGAAGGCGACATTCAAATCCCCGACCACCCCCTCGTCGCCGAGGTCATGCAGGACGTCCTCAGCGAAGCCATGGACCTCCACGGCCTCATCCACATCCTCGAAGGCATCCACACCGGCCGCATCCGCTGCCTCGCCGTCGACACGGCAACCCCATCCGCCTTCGCCCACGAACTCCTCAACGCCAACCCCTACGCCTTCCTCGACGACGCCGACCTCGAAGAGCGCCGCGCCCGCGCCGTCCATCTCCGCGGCGTCGTCCCGCCCGCCCTCCTCGGCGAAGCAGGCCGCCTCTCGCCCGAGGCCATCGCAGAAGTCCGCGAAACCCTCTGGCCAGACATTCGCGACGAGCACGAGCTACACGACCTCCTCCAATCCCTCGTCCTCGTCCCATCCTCCATCTCTCAAGACCCGCGAACCGCTCTCTGGGCCACATTCTTCACGCGCCTCGAATCCACCCAGCGCGCACTCCTCGCAAAATGCAACTCCAGCAGTTACTTTTGCGCCGCCGAGCGCGCCGCCTCGCTCCGCCTCCTTTTTCCAGAGGCAAAATTCTCCCAGCCCATCCCGCAAATCCCCCACACACAAGCCCCATCGCATCCCGACGAAGTCCTGCGCAAAGCACTCCAGGGCTGGCTGCAGATCCTCGGCCCCGTCACCGCCCACACCCTCGCCGCCCATCTCGGCCTCCCGGCCGCACACATCTTCGCCCAGCTCCTCTTTCTCGAAACCACCGGCACCATCCTCCGGGGCACATTCGAGCACCCACCCGCCGCATCCGACCACCACATCGAGTGGTGCGAGCGCCGCATCCTCCAGCGCATTCACAAGCGCACCATCGGCCAGCTCCGCAAGCAAGTCCAGCCCGTCCCGCCCGCCGCCTACATGCGCTTCCTCCTCGACTGGCAACACCTCGGCCCCCAGCGCCAGCTCACCGGCGAGTCCGGCCTGCTCGAAGCCCTCCGCGCCCTGCAAGGCTACGAAGCACCCGCCATCGAATGGGAGCGCAGCATCCTCCCCGCCCGCGTCGCCAACTATGACCCCCGCTGGCTCGACACCCTCTGCCTCACCGGCGTCGTCGGCTGGGGACGCATCTCGCCCCACCCAGCTTTTCAATCCCCCGAATCCGGCGGCCCGCGCCGTGTCATCCCCACCTCCATGGCGCCCATCACCTTCTTCCTCCGCGAAGAAGCCCACTGGATGGACCGCTGCCTCGCAGCCCGCCAGATTCCCGAGGCGCACCTCACCGCCTGCCTCAGCCCCCTCGCCAACCGCGCCCGCTCCTTCCTCACCGACCGCGGAGCCCTCTTCGCCGCAGACCTCGCTCGCCTGCTCGCCGCACCGCCCGAAGAGATCTCCCGCGCCATCTGGGAACTGGTCGCCGCAGGCCTCGTCACTGCAGATGGATACGACGCCCTCCGCGCCCTCATCGACCCCCGCCGCAAATCCGCCTACGCCACACCATCCGGCCGAAATACCCCCACCCTGCGTAGAGCCCCCCGCAACGCCGCCGGTCGCTGGAGCCTCTTAGCAGATCAAACCGAGCCCACCGCCCCCGAAAACTCCGCCCAGGCCTGCGACCTCCAGCTCGAATCCGCCTGCCTCATGCTCCTCCACCGCTACGGTGTCGTCTTCCGCGACCTCGCCGCCAACGAAACCTCCCTGCCTCGCTGGCGCGATCTCCACGGTCTCTTCCGCCGCATGGAAGATCGCGGCCTCGTCCGCGGCGGCCGCTTCGTCTCCGGCTTCTCCGGCGAGCAGTTCGCCCTGCCCCAGGCCGTTGAATCCCTGCGCGCCTGCCGCAACCGCCCTCTCGCCTCCATGCCGCCGCTCACCGTCGCCGCCGCCGACCCCGTCAACCTCATCGGCATCGTCCTCCCCGGCGAGCGCACTACCGCCATCCCCGGACGCACCGTCACATTTCCCCCGCCCAATCTTCCGGCAGACCAAAATCCAGCCAACAATCCGCTTCCGGCAACCCTCCTTCCCCTGCAACAATCCATTCAGGAAGACAACCTCCATGCCTGAACCCGCCGTCAATCCCGCTCAGCCCCTCGTCGAAGGGCGCGACTATTACATGGACGGCCCCTGGCTCGTCTTCACCCGCGAATACCACCTCCGCCGCGGCTCCTGCTGCAAATCCCAGTGCCGCCACTGCCCCTGGAATTACAAAAAATCCACCCAGCCCACACCCGAACCGGTCGAGTCCCGCCCCTGACTCCCGCCAAACCCCTCCTGCTCAACCATTTCCGCCGCTCTGCTTCCGTCAACCCCTCCCGCTCGCATTCCCACCTTCCCGCGTCCTCCGAAGGGTTAAAATAAGAATTGGCGTAAAGTCACCTGAAACGTCCAACCGGTTTTTTGTGTCAGCCGCAAAGCTCTTGCTCCGCAGAGGCACTCTCCGGCGTCTAATAGGTGATAGTGAGTGATAGATAAGCAGGCGCCCTGCGAGCGGGTCGCCTGGCTGATTCGTCTCCCTGGTAGTGCGTGAGAAGAGAGGAAACACGTGAATTCAACCGTAAAAACCATCCTTTTCTGGGTCTTCATCGGAGCATGCTGCCTGTTGCTCTGGCAGGTCTTCCAGAAAAGCAGCAACATGGGCAAATCTCAGGACATCTCCTTTTCCCAGTTCCTGAATGATGCCAATCAGGGTCAGATCCACGACGTCACCGTCATCGGCGGCGACGTGCACGGCCATCTCCGTCAGGGGAACGCCGAGTTCCACACCACCGTGCCCACCAACTACCCCCAGCTCTATGACATCCTCGACAAAAACCACGTCGCGGTCACCGTCAAGGACAACTCGGGCAACGTCTGGTGGAGCGTCCTCATTCAGCTCTCGCCCTTCCTCATTCTCATCGCCCTCTGGTTCTTCATGATCCGCCAGATGCAATCCGGCGGAAACAAGGCTCTCTCCTTCGGCAAGAGCCGAGCACGCCTGCTTTCCATGCAGCAGAAGAAAATCACGTTTAAGGACGTAGCCGGCGTAGACGAAGCCAAGGAAGAGCTCCAGGAAATCATCGAGTTTCTCCGCGAGGCCCAGAAGTTCCAGAAGCTCGGCGGACGCATCCCCAAAGGCGTCCTCCTCGTCGGACCTCCGGGAACCGGCAAAACCCTCCTGGCCCGCGCCGTAGCCGGCGAAGCCAACGTGCCCTTCTTCTCCATCTCCGGCTCTGACTTCGTCGAAATGTTCGTCGGCGTCGGCGCCAGCCGCGTACGCGACCTCTTCGAACAGGGCAAGAAGAACGCACCCTGCATCATCTTCATCGACGAAATCGACGCCGTAGGCCGCCATCGTGGCGCAGGCCTCGGCGGTGGACACGACGAACGCGAGCAAACCCTCAACCAGCTCCTCGTGGAAATGGACGGCTTTGAAGCCAACGACGGCGTCATCCTCGTCGCGGCCACCAACCGCCCAGACGTGCTCGACCCCGCACTGCTCCGCCCCGGCCGTTTTGACCGCCGCGTCGTGGTCGGCCGTCCCGACGTCCGTGGCCGCGAAGAAATCCTCCGCGTCCACGCCAAAAAAGTCCCCCTCTCCGACGATGTCGATCTCCGCGTCCTCGCCCGCGGCACACCGGGCTTCTCCGGCGCAGACCTCGCCAACATGGTCAACGAGGGCGCGCTCAACGCCGCCCGCGCCAACCGCAAGGTCGTCACCATGATCGACTTCGAGTCCGCCAAGGACAAGGTCCTCATGGGCGCCGAACGCCGCTCCATGCTCCTCACCGACGAGGAAAAACGCAACACCGCCTACCACGAGTCCGGACACGCCGTCGTCGCCGCCATCCGCAAGCATGCTGACCCGCTCCATAAGGTCACCATCATTCCGCGCGGCATGGCCCTCGGCCTCACCATGCAGCTCCCTGAAGAAGACAAGTACACCGTCACCAAGGACTACCTGGAGACGCAGCTTGCCATCCTCATGGGCGGCCGCATCGCCGAGGAAATCTTCCTCCACCACATGACCACCGGTGCCGGCAACGACATCGAGCGCGCCACGGACCTGGCACGCAAAATGGTCTGCGAATACGGCATGAGCCGCCTCGGCCCGCTCACCTTCGGCAAAAAAGAAGAGCAGATCTTCCTCGGACGCGAGATCTCGCAGCATCGCGACTTCTCCGAAGAAACCGCACGCCAGATCGACGCCGAGGTCCGCCACCTGGTCGACGAAGCCTACCGCTCCGCCCACCAGATCATCAACGATAATCACCCCATCATGCACAAGATGGCCACCGCTCTCCTCGAGCGCGAAACCATCGACGCAACTGAAATCCGCATGATCGTCGAAGGCAAGGACCTCCCGCCCTTCAAGCCCACCGGCGGTGGCGGCGGCTCGGCCACGGCAGACACCACCCAGGTGCTCAAGCCAGCTCCCGACCGCGGCACCGGAAGCCTCCCAGAAGGAAGCCCTTCACCCGCATAACCAACTCTCAACACCAGTAACGCAGCAGAAAGGGCGGCTTTTAAGCCGCCCTTCTTATTTGTCTCACCGCCATAGGCGCTGCCGCACTTCTCAGTGCGAGCGCGCAGGCCAAATCGACGCAGTGCATCCACGACGACCCGCCTGCTCCCGCCTCAGACCCGCATGCACGAAGCAGCCTGCTTACCAGCGCGATCCGCCGCGCCCGCCGCTGCCACGACCGCCGCCGCCACCGCCAGAGCGGCGTCCGCTATCCCGGCCACCGCCGCGGGACTGCCCGCCACGGTATCCGCCGTCGCCAGAGCCGGAGGTCTTCGGCTTCGCCTCGTTCACAATCAGTGCGCGACCACCCACCTCTGCGCCATTCAGCGCGTCAATCGCCGCCTGTGCTTCGCTGTCGCTCGCCATCTCCACAAAGCCGAAGCCCCGCGCGCGCCCGGTGTCACGATCCGTGGCGAGCTTCGCGCTCTCCACTGTGCCGTGCTGTGCAAACAGCTGACGCAGCTCATCTTCGCTGGCGTCAAAGGATAAATTGCCCACATAGAGCTTCTTCATTGGAGTTCTCTTTCGGTTGTAGCTGTGCGTCACTCATCGTCGTGCCGCGCAGCGCTTTCAAGTGAGATGCAGTTTCCGCGCCCCATTCCATTTCGATGGCGCGCAAAGGCCACCCGATTTCCACCCTCACAGCCTGCGCGGAACCCTGCGCTCCTGCTTTTGCGGTTGCTGGTCCTGTCGAGCGCCCTCCCTCGACTGCATCGCAAATACTGCTCTGCAAAAACGTCAGGGGCTGGCAGACTGAGATCGTTCAGGCTCCCTGAAATGCCCAGAGACATATAAAACGGGAAGAATCAAAGTTCTTTCCGTTCTTCTCTGCGCCAAAGTTTACCTTCTCTCAGTCCATCCCAACAATAAAGCAAAATATACCATCCCACCATCGCCTCTTCCGCCACAGACCAAACGCAATCAGTTCGACGAAGCCGACTCCAATTCGAGAGCGAGCGGAATCCGCGCGGGGGCGCTCTCCGGCATCAGCATCAACGCAATCTGGCCGAGCACCACGGCGCCAATCAAATACCAGGCCGGCGCCATCGCGTCGCCCGTCACATGGATCAACCAGGTGGTCACCAGCTGCGTAGTGCCTCCAAAAGCGGCCATCGAGATCGAGTAAATCACCCCGAAACCGCTGCTGCGAATCGACTTCGGCAGACTCTCCGCCAGCCCCGCATGAAACGATCCCCAGATAAAGAACGACACCGCAATCAGAACCGAAACTCCCGCAGTAAGCGCAAACGCTGAACGAACTGCAAGAATCCACAAAAACGTCGGATAGATCATCAGCAAAAACACCAGGTTGCCCCACACCTGCACCGGCCACCGGCCGTATCTGTCAGACAACCATCCGCCCAGCAACAGCAGAGGAATTCCAAGCAGAAATCCGATCGTTTCCGTTACGAACCCCGCCCGGGCCGCCAGGTGCAGAGTAGCCTGCGCATACGTGGAGATGTAGGTGAAAATGTAGCTCGCAATCGTACCGGAAGCCAGAATCACCAGGCCCAGCGCCATGATGCGCCAACTCCCCCGCGGCTCCTGCAAACGGCTTGGAATCAGTACCGGCGCAGCCGCAACCGTCGCGGGCTCATCCAGTGTCTCAGGCAAATGATTGCGCATCCACAACCCGAATGGGACAGCAACGGCTCCCAGCAAAAACGCAATGCGCCACCCATAAGCGTCGAGCGCAGCAGGAGACAATATTGCCGTCAACAAAATGCCAACCGACCCGCCCGCAATCAGGGCAAGGTTCTGCACCCCGCTCTGGAATGACAAAATCAGCCCCCGCTTCTCAACCGGTGCCGCCTCCAGCAGAAAGGCAGTGTTCGAACCAACCTCTCCACCCAGGGAAAAGCCCTGCACCATCCGCGCAATCACCGCCAGAATCGGTGCCGCAATGCCGATCCGCGCATACGTCGGAATGAGTGCCATCCCCAGAATCGAGAAGCCAATCAGCAAAAAGCACAGCATCATGGCCGGACGCCGGCCGGCGCGGTCCGAGTAGCGTCCAATCACCAGCGCGCCAACAGGACGAGTCACAAATCCCGCCCCAAAGGTCGCCAGCGACAGCATCAGGCTGCTGTATGCGCTCTCCGCTGGAAAGAACGCATGACCAATCTGAATCGAGAAGAATGCATACGTAACAAAATCGTAAAACTCGAGCGCATTGCCAATCGTTGCCGCTGCAACATGGTGCCCTCGAAGGGAGCTTCCACTTCGCGCTGCTGCCCCGGCACTCTCCATCAGCACCCGCCCTCTTCCAGTTCACTGCGGCAATTGCGCTAACAGCACCACAAGACAGGTCCGCAACACCCCTGAGGACCGGCACAGGAAATTTCGCCTGATTCGAGGAGCATATCAGCCGTCACTCCCGTTGACGACACGATTTCAAAAACACCCCGCGCAGGTTTATCGGGACTCGCTAACCTCCATCCATTCCCATCAAAATGGTCTGAAGTCCCAACCGCGCTTTACACATCCTCCAACATCCCCCCCCGTAAAGCTCCCGAGCCACCCCACTGCCCCGCCCCCGTACCCGCACCCGCTACACTATCCCCAGCGCCACCGCGCAAAAGGCCCCACATGACCCAGAGGCTCTACTACATCGACTCGTTCCTCCGCGAATTCCCCGCCACCGTCACTAACATCCGCGAGCACTCCCGCGAAGGCGCACAAACCCTCTGGCAAATCTCCCTCGACCGATCCGCCTTCTACCCCACCTCCGGCGGCCAGCCCCATGACACCGGCGTCCTGCGCGCCACCTCCGGCAAAGGCGCCGTCCTCGAAATCCCCGTCCTCAACGTCGAAGAAGACGAATCCGGCGAAGTCTGGCACTCCGTCAACAAGCCCCTCCTCAACGACACCCGCGTCGAAGCCCTCCTCGACTGGCCCCGCCGACTCGACCACATGCAGCAGCACTCCGGCCAGCACCTGCTCTCCGCCGCCTTCGTCCACCGCCTCGGCGCGCACACTCTCTCCTTCCACCTCGGCTCCGAAGTCTCCACCATCGACATCGACTCCGCCCCGCTCACCGCCGCGCAAATCCAGCACATCGAGCAAACCGTCAACGACCTCATCGCAGAAAACCGCCCTGTCACCATCCACAACGTCTCCCGCGAACACGCCGAGGCCCTCCTCGCCGCAGGCGACCTCCGCAAGCTACCCCAGCGCGAAGGCAACATCCGCATCATCGAAATCGAAAACTACGACCGCAACGCCTGTGGCGGAACCCACGTCCACTCCACCGCTCAGATCGGCTCGCTCCTCATCCGCTCGACCGAAAAAGTCTCCCGCGGCATCCGCGTCACCTACGTCGCCGGACTCCGCGCCGTCCGCGCCGCCCGCCACGACGCCACCCTCCTCCACCAGGCCGCCGCCACCTTCTCCACCGGCCCCGACGAACTCCCCGAAGCCGTCCATCGCCTCCACGCCGAATCCAAGTCCCTCGCCAAAGAAAACCAGAAACTCCGCTCCGAGCTGGCTCAATACCACGCCACCCGCCTCGCCGTAGAAGTCCCCTTCCGCGCCGGAATCCGATGGGTCGACCGCACCTTCGACGACCGCGACCCCGACTACCTCCGCCTGCTCGCCTCCGCACTCACCGCCGCCGCGCCCCACACCGTAGCCTTCTTCTCCTGCAAAGACCAGCAATCCGAAAGCACCCGCATCGTCTTCGCCCGCAGCAAAGACCTCGACTTCCACTGCGGAAACGCCCTCCGCGAAGCCCTCGCTCCCCACAACCTCAAAGCAGGAGGCTCCCCCGACATGGCCCAATCCCTCATCCCATCCAACTTATTAGAAGACCTCCAACGCACCCTCACCACCAAATACAACCCCTGAGAGCCTGTTCAAGATCTTCCTCGTACTCCTGCTCAGAAGATCGTGAACAGGCTTTTAGAACCCTAACCTATCCAACAAAATCAACAACTTCCCCACAAAAAGATGGGGGGCATGAGTTCCCTTTTTTGGTGCGAACCGGACGCACGCCAGATAGTAGGGGTGCCCCATCCAGGCTCCGCCTGGGTGGAACAGGACAATACCCGCAGCAGAACGGCGCGCAAAGCGCGCGATCGCCCGTGCGGCCAGCACCCCGTTCAAGCTCCGTTTGGGCGGAACGGGAAAATCTCCTCCCAGCCAGTAGCCACACCTGAATCCTCCGTGGCCGTTCTCTGTGTACTCTGTGTCCTCTGTGGTGAAAGGTTTTTGAACGCCCCGAGGTTTGCACTAATCTAGAGTCAGACCATGGAACCGGCCCGAATCGACGGCAAGGACGCCGAACTCGAAGCCGCGCTGGGCTATACCTTCCGCCGGCGCGACCTGCTGGTCCGCGCCCTCACCCACAGCTCACTGGCCTACGAACAAGCCACAGCCCAGCCCCCCGCCACCCAGGCCAAGGCCCGCACCCAGCCCAAAAACAACGCAAAGAACAACGCCAAGCCACCCGCCAGGACCCCCAAAAAATCCCGCCCCCAGGTCGAAGACAACGAGCAGCTTGAGTTCCTCGGCGACGCCGTCCTAGGCCTCATCGTCGCAGAAGCCCTCTACCGCGCCCACCCTGAGATGACCGAGGGCCAGCTCACCCGCCTCCGCTCCGCCCTCGTCAGCCGCAAGCACATGGCCCAGGTCGCCCATCGCCTCGAGCTCGGCCGCTACCTCCGCATGGGCCGCGGCGAAGAGCGCTCCGGCGGACGCAAAAAAGCCGCCCTCCTCGCCAACGCCGCCGAGGCCCTCCTCGCCGCCGTCTACCTCGACGCCGCCACGCCCGGCACACCCCACGACGGCCTCGAAGCCACCCGCCGCATCATCCAGACCCACGTCATCGACCCCTCGCTCCCTGCGCTCCTCGTCGAAGCCGCCGCCGGGCCCAACATCGGCGACTACAAATCCACCCTCCAGGAATTCCTCCAGTCCGAACATCGCGGCCAGCCCGAGTACATCGTCACCGGCCAGACCGGCCCCGACCACCGCAAGCGATTCCTGGTCGAAGTCCGCATCCCCGGTGTCGGAGACGCCCGCCTCGCCCGCGGCATCGGCAACACCAAAAAGCACGCCGAGCAGGAAGCCGCCCGCCGCGCCCTCCTCAAGCTCCGCACCAAACCGGCCAGGCCCGCACCGGCAACTACGGGAGACGCCGCGTGACCCCGCACCAGCCCACCCTCGCCGAGACCGCCACCGCCCCGCTCACCGTCGAGCCTCCCGTCGAACTCGGTCCCGAACCGCAACCGCTCCTGCCTCAGCCCCTCGGACCTCTGCCCGCCAAAGCCCGCGCTCCGCTCCCCTACGGCCCGCTCCAGACCCTCACCTCCACCCTCCGCTTCCTGGTCGGCATCGTCTTCGTCTTCACCTTCATCGTCCAGCCCTTCCGCATCCCCTCGGCCTCCATGTACCCCACCCTCAAAGTCGGCGACTTCCTCCTCGTCAACAAGATCACCTTCGCCCGCGCCGGCCACTGGCGCTGGCTGCTCCCCTACCGCGCCCCGCGCGACCAGGACATCGTCATCTTCCACTTCCCCGAGAACCCGCCCGAATACGTCGTCAAGCGCGTCATCGGCTCCCCCGGAGACCGCCTCCACCTCCACAACGGCCTCGTCATCCGAGACGGCCACCAGGTCAATGAGCCCTACGCCGCCTATCTCCCCGCCGTTCCAGACCGCTTCCGCGACGACTTCCCCGCCGTCTCCTACAACTACCCCGGCGCCGACTACCACTGGTGGCTCCACATGCAGCACTACGTCCACGCCGGAAATCTCGACGTCCCCCGGCGCCGCTACTTCGTCCTCGGCGATAACCGCAATGACAGCCGCGACTCCCGCTACTGGGGCTTCGTACCACGCCGCAACATCGTCGGTCGCCCCCTCCTCATCTACTTCTCCCTCCGCGAACCCTCCGTCCCTGCATTTCCAGCCCTCCCGGGTGATAAACTCAACCAGAAAAGCGGTCTATTCGCCGAACTTTTCAATTTCGCCCGCTGGAACCGCGTCTTCCAGATCGTCCATTAAGGAAAACCAGTCGCATCTCCAGCAGCACCCGCGGTCTCCCCGCGCCACGAGGTTTATGGAACAGACGGTTGAACAGAAAAAGGCGGCGGAAACGCCGCAAACAGAAGAAACCCCACTCGAAGCCTTTGCCTCCATCGCAAGCGTCCTGGTCATCGGTCTCTTCGTTCTCACCTTCATCTTCCAGAACTTCGTCATCCCCTCCGGCTCGATGGAGAAGACCCTCCTCATCGGAGACCACGTCCTCGTCGACCGCGTCACCCTCGCCCCGCCCACTCACTGGGCGCAGGCCTTCATACCCTACCGCAACGTCAAGGACGGAGACATCATCGTCTTCTACAAGCCCGGCCAGCCCAACATGTTCCTCGTCAAGCGCGTCATGGGCGTCCCCGGCGACCGCATCCACCTCATCAACGGCGTGGTCTACCGCAACGGCAAAAAGCTCAACGAGCCCTACGCCGCCATGCCCAGGCCCGGCAACTACTTCCCCTACCGCGACGACTTCCCCGATGTCCCGCCCGAGCCCGGCGACGAAGTCACCGCCGAGTGGGCCGTCAACATGCCCAACTATATTCAGGGCGAAAACCTTGTCGTCCCTCCCGGCCACTACTTCTGCATGGGAGACAACCGCCCCGAATCTCTCGACAGCCGCTACTGGGGCTTCGTCCCCCGCCGCAACATCGTCGGTCGTCCCCTCTTCGTCTACTGGTCTTTTGAAATGCCCGCCAACGAAGAAAACAAGACCACCCTCGGCGACCACATTGCATACTTCATCCACGAGACGCTGCACTTCTTTACGCAGACCCGCTGGAACCGAACCTTCCACGTGGTGAAGTGACATGAGCGGCAAAGGTCCCCGCCCGCGCTGGCGTAAAACCAAAATTACGCTTGCCATCTTCGTTCTCCTGCTGCTCGCCCTGCTCGTGCCGCCCTACATCAGCCTCAATGCATACCGCAGGCAAATGACGGCCAGCATCTCGCGCAGCCTCGGCCGTCAGGTGCAGATCCAGTCCATGCACCTCCAACTGCTGCCTACCCCCGGCATCGTGCTCGACAACTTCACCGTCGACTCCGACCCCGCCTTCGGCGCGGAACCTGCGCTCGTCGCGCCCTCCGTCGTCGCCACCCTCCGAGTCAGCTCCCTCTGGCGTCGCCCCATCGAAGTCAGCAGCATCAGCATGGACGAACCCAGCGTAAACCTCGTCCGTAACCACCAGGGTCAGTGGAACTTCTCTTCCATCCTTCTCCGCGCTGCGCAAACCCCGCACGCGCCCACCACACAGCCTCATCCCAGCTCCACCCCGCGCTTCCCTTACATTGAAATGGACCACGCCCGCATCAACTTCAAGCAGGGCCTGGTCAAGCTACCCTTCTCGTTCTTTGACGCCGACTTCGCCATCTGGCAGCAGTCCGCCAACCAGTGGCGCGTCCGCCTCGCAGCCCAGCCCGTCCGCACCGACCTCGACCTCGATCTCGCCGACACCGGCACTCTCCGCCTCGATGGCTCCATCGGCCGCACCACCGACCTCGATACCCTTCCCGTCCAGCTCACTCTCTCATGGCACGATGCCCAGCTCGGTCAGGCCTCCCGCCTGCTTTCCGGCCAGGACCAGGGATGGCGCGGCGAGCTCAACATGGACGGCTCCCTCCGAGGAACCCTCCAGAGCCTCGCACTCAAATGGAAAGTCCACATCGACAACCCTCATCGCATCGAGTTCACCCCCATCTCGTCACCCAGCCTCAACGCCTCCTGCCAGGCCACCTATCACAACGCCGCGCTCGCCGTGGACAACCTCCTCTGTCTGCTCCCCACACCGCCGGGCCACCTGCTCCTCACCGGCTCCATCCCCAATCTTGAGCAGCCAAAACCCTCGCTCCAGCTCGAAGTCAACCATCTCCCCGCGCCATTTCTGGTACAGATCTTTGGCCTCGTCCGCCAGAACGCCGGTTCCGTCAGTGCCAACGGCGTCATGAACGGCGAATTCACCTACGGACCCCAGCCGCCACCGCCCACCGCCAAATCCGCGGTCAAGGCCCCTCATCGGCGCATTCACACCGCCACAAACCCTGATCCAGGCTGGCTCGGCCACGCCGAATTCGCGCCCCTCACCCTCCACATCGAAGACCTCGACCAGCCCATCGAAATCCCCCACCTCATCGTTTACGCTGGACAGCAGCCGCCCGCATCGCAGCCCCACACGCGAACCCGCCGCGCACCGCACACACCAAAGACCTCTACCACCAAACCCGGCACCAGCCAGCCGACTTTCCAGCTCGCTATCGCACCCACCCAGGTTCCGCTCGGCGCCGCAACTCCGCTCACCCTTGCCGGCGTCCTCAATGCAAGCGGATTCCAGCTCCAGTTCACCGGACCCGCCGCCGTCCCTGATCTCGCCGCCATCCATCACCAACTCGGAGCGTTTCCGCTACAGCTCGACCGCTACGCCAGCCGGGGCCTCGCCAATCTCAACCTCACCCTCGCAGGCCCCTGGATCGCCCCCTTCAGCGAATTCGCCACCCAGCCCTCCGTCACCGCCACCGGATCGGTCCAGCTCACCGGCATCACCATGCATCCCGGCTTCCTCAGCGGCCCGGCCACTATCTCCAAAGCAAACCTCACACTTACCCCGCTCTCCATCACCTGGAACTCTGCCGACTTCCAGGTAGGCGCGCTCTCCGGCACTTTCTCGGCCTCCTACACCACCCTCTGCCAGTCCGCCGACTGCCCCTCGCGCTTCACGCTCACTTTGCCCAAAGCGCAGGCACAGCAGCTCGTCGCCGCCTTCACCGGCTCTGACGCCCACGGCGCGCTCTGGGCAGACCTCCTCGCCCACATCGACGAAGGACACCGCAACTGGCCCACCGCCTCTGGTGCCGTCTCCATCGGCGAACTCTCCGCCGGCACCCTCCTCCTGCACAAGGTCCTCGCAAATGTCACCGTATCGGGTACAAATCTAAAAATCGACTCGCTCGACTCCGCCGCACTCGGCGGCAAGCTCCACGCGCAGGGCTCCCTCTTCGCCGGAGGAGATTCCCCCGCATGGCATCTCGACCTCGCCGGCTCCAGCATCGCCATTCCCCGGCTCGCCGCCCTCTTCAAAGAGAAATGGGCAGCCTCTGGCGTCGCCGACATTCAGTCCAGCTTCGCCATGAACGGCTGGAACCCCTCCGACCTCGCAGGCTCCGCCACCGGAACCTTCCACTTCACCTGGCGTCACGGCTCCCTCGGAAACACCGCGCCATTCAACAGCTTCACTTCATGGAACGCCCACGGCGCGCTCTCCAGCAACCAGCTCACCATCGCAGGAAGCACCCTCGTCAACAAGGGAAGCAAGACACCCACCTCCATCACCGGAGCCATCGGCTTCGACCGCACCCTCAACCTCAATCTCGCCTCACCCACCCTCACCGCCACCCTCACCGGAACCCTCACCCACCCCAAACTCACCGCCGCCACCAACCCAACCTCCACAAAGCCCGCCCCAAAGAACGCAAGCAGTGGGTCTTCCTGAGCGAAGCGGAGCATCCCGGCAATGCCTCGCCCAATCATCCCCTCACAAGTCTCGCCGACAATCTTCGTCTCCAAAACTCACAGGTGCCCCAAGCATGCGCAAAATGCGCGCGCATCGGTGGACTCAATCCGCTGAGAGGAAGATCATCCCAACCAAAACGCCACACCGAGATTCTCACGAACAGGTCTTCGTTTGAGGGGATGCGAAGGCGCCAGGTCGCGAAATCCGCATTTCCATCCCCCATGCGATCCAAGCCCCACCCAATCCACTAAAATCAACCCATGCCGCCAGCCGATTCCAAACATCCCGGCCTCCCGCTCTCCATCGACTCCTGGCTCGTCTCCGCAGGCCGCCCCCACCAACCCGGTGAGCCTCTCAACGTCCCGCTCTCACCCGCATCCAACTTCCTCCTCGGCGAAGCCCGCGTCTACGCCCGCACCGACGCCACCCCCGGCTGGGAAGCCCTCGAAGAGATCCTCGGCGGCCTCGAAAACGCCACTGCGCTCACCTTCTCCTCCGGCATGGCCGCCATCGCCGCCATCTTTGATCAGCTCCCCGCCGGCGCCAACATCGCTCTCCCTGACGACTGCTACCAGGGCGTCGTCCACCTCGCCCAAGCCGGACAGGCCCGCCATCGCTGGACCATCCAGCGCATCCCCCTCAACGACACCCCACGCTGGATCGAAGCTGCCCGCAACACCGACCTCCTCTGGCTCGAATCTCCCTCCAACCCGCTCCTCCACGTCGCCGACCTTGACCGCATCTGCGCCGCGCCCCGCAAGCCCGGCGCCATCCTCGCCGTCGACAACACCTTCGCCACACCCCTCAACCAGCGCCCCCTCGACCTCGGCGCCAGCCTCTCCGTTCAGTCCGCCACCAAGTTCATCGGCGGCCACTCTGACCTCCTCCTCGGCGTCGTCTCCGCACGCGATGCCAAACTCGCCGCCGCCATCCGCGCCTCACGCGACCTCACCGGAGCCACACCCGGCACGCTCGAAGTCTTCCTCGCAACCCGCGGCCTTCGCACCCTGGCCCTGCGCCTCGAACGCGCGCAATCCAACGCCCAGTCCCTCGCCGAGCGACTCGCCGCCCATCCCAAGGTCTCGCTCACCCGCTACCCCGGCCTGCCCACCCATCCCACGCACCAGGCCGCGCGCCGCCAGCTCAAAAATTACGGCACCATCATTTCTTTTGATTTAGCACACAACGCCACAGAAGACGCCGCCACCGCCGCCGACCGCGTCACCGCCAACCTCCGCCTCATCCGCCCCGCCACCAGCCTCGGCTCGGTCGAATCCACCATCGAGCGACGAGCACGCATCCCCGGCCAGCAGCATCTCCCGCCCAGCATGCTCCGCCTCAGCGTCGGCATCGAATCCCTTGAAGATCTCTGGGCCGACCTCGACCAGGCACTCCGCGAAGCAAAAGACTGACACTGCCAAACCTCACCGCCCGCAAATCCCGGCAATAAGCACTCGTAACGATTACAAATTCACGAAGCCCACACACCTGCGGCTACCCAGCACGCCCATACTGCCGAGGCGAGCAGCCCATCACCCGCTTGAAAGCCTTCCCAAACGCACTCTCTGACTCATACCCCAGCGAAGACGCAATCTCCGCAATCGAATCCCGCGTGCTCCGCAGCCGATCCCCCGCCACCAGCATCCGCCACCGCGTCAGATACTCCATCGGCGTCATCCCTGCTGTCGTTTTGAAGCGCTCCGCAAACACCGTCCGCGACATCCCCACCCGAGCCGCCAGCGACTGCACCGTCCACGCCCGTCCCGGCTCCTCGTGCATGCACGCAATCGCAGCATGCATCTGCTCATCCGCCAGCGCAAACAACCACCCCACGCCACAACGCGACCCATCCGTCAGATGCAGCCGCAGAGCCTGCACCAGCATCAGGTAAGCAAGCTGCTGCGCCACCAGCGTCCCGCCCGGCAGCGGATGATCCAGTTCCTCCTTCATCCGCTGCAGCGCCCACCGGATCGACTCCTTGTCCTTGTCCTGCTGCAAATGCACCACCGGCGGCAAAATTCCCAGCAGAATCTCCGCCGGCCCGCCCGCCAGCAGAAAGTGCCCGCCCGCAAAGTGGCACCCGCCACCGCAGGACAACCGCTTGCCACTGCGCAATTCCGCCAGAAAATCCCGGAAGTCCACGGGAGCAACTGCGGGATCGCTCGTCAGTACAAACGGCCGCCCCTTCGGCAGCAGAAAGCAGTCCCCCGCCCGCACCACCACCGGCTCGGCCTCACCCTCCAGTTGCAGCCGGCACTCGCCCTCCAGCACCGCGTAGCACTTGATCCCCTCATACGCCGGAAACCGGATCGACTCCCTATATCCCACCCGAAACCCGCCCGACAGATAACTCCGCGGCTTCAGCACCGATAACACTTCCGATAACGGATCCATTTTCCCCTCCGGACGATCGAGCCAATCTTGCGGCGCAATGGCATAGATCGTATCTCTTCTTCACCCATCTCTTATACACATCCGCAAACGCGGCAAACCAAAACCAACCAACACTCTTTGGAGAGATCAACATGCGCGTTTTTGTCACAGGAGCCACAGGATTCATCGGTTCAGCCGTAGTAAGGGAACTCCTCGAACAAGGCCACCAGGTCCTCGGCCTCACCCGTTCCGAATCTGGAGCCGCCACCCTCACCGCCGCCGGTGCCCAGGTCCAACGCGGAGACCTCGAAGACCTTGAAAGCCTCCGCACCGGCGCAGCCAATGCCGACGCCGTCATTCACACCGCCTTCGTTCACGACTTCAACAACTTCCAGAAGAGCTGCGACATCGACCTCCAGGCTATCGAAACCATGGTCTCCGTCCTCGAAGGTTCCAACCGTCCCTTCCTCGTCTCCACCGGCTCCGGTCTGCTGCCCCACGGCCGCGTGGGCACCGAAGAAGACGCAGGCGGAATGCACTTCCCCCGCGTCGCCTCCGATCACGCAACCGAAGCTGCCGCCAAGCGCGGCGTCCGCAGCGCCATCATCCGCCTGCCCGCCACCGTACACGGCCACGGCGATCACGCCTTCATTCCCCGCATCATCGACATCGCCCGCCAGAAAGGCGTCTCCGCCTACGTCGGCAATGGCGAAAACCGCTGGCCAGCCGTCCATCGCCTCGACGCGGCTCGCCTCTACGCCCTCGCCGTTGAGAAGGTCACCCCCGGCGCACGCTACCACGCCATCGCAGAAGAAGGCATCCCCTTCCGCCAGATCGCGGAAGTCATCGGCCGCCGCCTTAACCTGCCCACCGCCTCCATCCCTGCCGAGCAGGCCATGGAACACTTCGGCTTCTTCGGCTTGTTCGCCGGCGCCGACCTCCCCGTCTCCAGCCAGCTCACCCAGCAGCGCCTCGGCTGGCGACCCACCGAGCGAGGCCTCATCGCCGACCTCGACGACACCCACTACTTCCAGTCCTGACGTCCCTCACACCCCCGCGGAGCCAACCCTCCGCGGGGCCTCTACACCACGCCAGCAGCAGCCGAAACCGGCAACCCAAGCATCTTCTCACCTTCGCAAATCAGCAACCGCATCGCCTGCAGCTCCTCGACCGCCGTACCCACTGTCTCATCCGTCCCCCAGTCCGCATCCATTTCCCCAAGCCGTCGCTTCACCTCACTGCGCGAAACAATCCTCCGGCTCATCCGCATCATCTCCCGCTGTATCCCCGCCAGCGGAATCACCCGGAACCCGCTGCTCCCCCGCGAATCAAACACCACCGTCGCCTCCTCACCCTCCGCCAGCAGCAGCGACGCCCTCGACTTGCTCGCCTGCCAGCCCCTCACCGCATCAATAATCGGCGTCGCATAACTCCGAATCGCCTCGTCGCCCTCAAACCGAGCCATAAAGAAGTACGCCAGATCCCCAATTCGCTCCTGCGGCAACCCGCGATAAAGCAGCTCATAAGCCGGATAAGGCTTCATCTCCCGCAGCCCGAAAGCTCCCGGCTCTTCCACATAACGGCTGAACCGGTCAAACCGCACCCGCTCGCAATGCACTGGCGGCTCAAAGTGGTACAGCATCTCGATCAGCTGCGGCTGCTCCCGATACCACTCCAGACGCTCCCCCGGAAATCCATACAGATAATTCCATAGCGGCTGCACCCCGTACTCGTGGCACATCTTCAACAGCTGTATGTTCTGGATCGCCGTCACGCCCTTGTCCATCAGCGTCAGCACTTCGCTGTTCAGGCTCTCGATTCCCGGCTGAACCTGCCGCAGCCCCGCACGCCGGTAAAGCTGAATCTGCTCGTCCTTCAGATTCGCCTTCGTCTCAAAAAACAGGTCGATATCCAGCCCCAGCTTCGCCAGCTCCGGCAGAAAACTCCCAAAATACTCATACGGAAGAATGTTGTCCGTCGCATGCACCGACTGCGTGTGCTTCCCGTAGCGCTCCACCAGCCACTGCAACTCTTCCAGCGCTCGCGATGCCGACTTGTGACGAAAGCGCATCCCGTTCCCGTTCAACCCGCAAAACGTGCAGTGGTGCTTCTCGCCCCACCAGCACCCGCGCGAAGTCTCAAACGTCAGCCGCAACTCTTCCGGATTGCGCTGCTCCTCGCTGCGCACCGCAAAAAAATCATCAAAGTCCGGATACGGCAGCCCGTCCATATCCTCCACCCGCGGAGTCTCTTCCACCTTCTCCGTCACCACATGCAGCGTCCCCGGCGTCGCATCGCGCATCAGCATGCCCTGCACCTTCGAGGGTTTCCCTGCCAGCACCGCCTCTGCAAACAACGGCAGTGCATCGTCCCCTTCGCCCGAGCACACCGCGTCCACAAACGGAAACGACTGCAGCGTCGCCTTGCCCATCACGCCCTCGCAATTCGCACCGCCCAGCACAATCAGTAACTCAGGGTACCGTTGCTTCAGCAGCCGCGCCATCGCCAGCGACGGAAGATGCTGTTGAAACACCGACGTAAAACCCACAATCCGGTACTTGTCCCACGCAACCGCATCCAGGCACCGCTCCAGATAAGCCCGCGCTTCCCGTGCGCAGCGCCACGCGTGCTCCCGCGCCTCCGCCTGCGCCCTCTCACTCAATCCATCGCTCAGGTGAAGATTTTCGTACTCGAAGACGGTCTCAAAATAACCCTCATCCGCCACCGCCGCTTCATCCCGCAGCGCATGATGAAAGCTCCACTCCCCCAGCATCGCCGTGTCAGAAGGCGCGTTCGCGGCAATGTACGCATACGTCTCCGCGCCTACCAGATCGCGAAATCCAAAATTCAAATAGTGCACGTCCGTGGCAATCGACCGGCGAACCAGCGCCGCCTTCAACAACCCCAGCCCCAGGGAAGGCATTGCAGCGCTTCCATACGGCATCTGCACCAGTGCCACTTTCGCCATGTGGAGTTCCCCCTCGCCTCGTCCGGCAGGTTAAATTCAGTCATCGCGCTAAGCCTTCGGGGGAAGAAGCCTCGGCGGAATGGCCCAATTTTTCACAGTGCATACCCCATGTCAATCCTCCGCGCGCTTTCACGAATCACCCAGCCGTCCTTGCCCCACTCCGCTTCCCACTCATAAATTCGCTTTACTTCTTCCGAGCCTCACCTAAGCTCGCCAAAACTTCCGGCTTCGTCCACGCAAAGGCCAGCCCAGCCGTCAACTCCCCATTCGAAGGAGAAGCCTGCGCCATCATGGACCCCTCCCACCCCAAATAGAAACGGCTTCCGGAGTCTATATCGACAACACTTACAAATAGGCAGCCCGAGCCGGGCTGCGCCCCCCAAAAACGCCCCGGACATCCTGACCGATCTCCGGGGCGATTCACTTGCTGGACGGTTCAGTCAGCACGATTTGCGGCGTCGGGAGTAGCCGTACCCCCCACCACCTCCGTGCCGATCGCATGCGCCCGCGCCAGCGGAGCCGCAAGCGTGAGCCCCGACCCCACCACCTCAGTACCTGCGTCATGCGCGTCCTTGAGCGGTGCCGTCACTACAATCCGCGGCATCCGGCGACCCTCCACCCGCGCCACAAGCGCCGTCTCCAGCTCCGCGCCGCCGCCAATCGTGATCGTATCGCCGGGCCGGAAGCCCTGCGCATCCGCCACCGGAATCACGGTCGCGCCCGCGTCTGTCGATGTCTTCACTGTCGTCGCGCCGGCCGTACCCACCGTCGCAATCGTAGCCGTCTCCATCGCCGCGCCAGACCCGATCCGCACCACCTGGCCCTCGCGCAATCCATCCACGCTCGCCACCTTGATGTTCGTCGCGCCCGACGCCGAAGCCGCTTCCATATCCGTAACCTTAGGAGTTACAAAATCCGTGCAGTTCGAATCCGTGTCATATCCATCCGGCATGCGCGCCGCGCTCACGCCCGCGCCGCTCGCCATCCCCGGCGTCGCCACGTAACAGCCGCTCGCACTCATCCCGGACTTGCCCTGGTATCCCTCCGCCAGCCACGGATCGGTCACGCCGCCATAATTCAGGCTGTCCACCACCAGCCCATTCGCGGTCCGCAGCGCAATGCTGCCCTCACTCACCCTCACCAGCCGCCCAAACACTCGCGACTGGTTCGTCAGCGTCGGCCCGCCAAACCACTCGTTCGGAACCGGCTCGCCCTGGTAGCCCGCCGTTGTCACGCTCGCATCCCGCACCACCGCATCCACGCCGTGGCTCTTCGCCAGCGCGCTCTCCAGCTCAATGCCCGTGCCCAGAGCCTGTACCGGGTTGTCGCTCGTCAACGCCACATCGGTCGCCGGAGCAAACGTGATCCCCGTCCCCCGGTCCGCAAACGGCAAATTCGACGAATGGTTGAACTTCAGCGGAGCAGCCAGTTCCAGCCCCGTCCCCACATCCACCACTTCCTGCCGCTTCGCATAAGCGTGTTCCAGCGCAGGCTTGAACTCCACCCGCCTGCCGTCCACATCCGTAATCTTCACCGTCTCAAAATGCGGAGCCGTTCCCACGGCCATCGAATCGCCCGCAACAAACCCCTTCGGATTGACGACTGCAATGGTGGTCGCGCCTGCTGCCGCATCTTCCTTCAGCCAGCTTCGCGTCGCCGCCGTGCCCACCTTTGTAACCTTGATGGTTTCAATTCCGTGGCCCACGCTGTCAATGTCCAGCCGGATCGTATCTCCCACGGAAATATTCTCCACCGACATCACCTTGATATTCCGCGATCCCTTCATCGCAGCCGCGGCCAGCCTCGACTGCGTGCCTTCCTTGCCCACAGCCGTCACCGTGCGCACCTCGTACCGCTCCAGCCCCATCGGAACGCTCGGATGCCCCGCGCCATAGCCCAGCGCAATCTTCTCGCCTACCTTGAACCCGGCCACGCTCCGCACCGGCACATTCGTCGAGCCTGCCGGAATCGTAATCACCGCCGCATCCGGCAGCGACTGCCACACCGTCGTCCGCACGCTCGCCGCCGTGCCCACGCTCGCAATCTTCCGCGTTTCCGCCTGCGCGCCCGTGCCAATCTGCACCGTATCGCCAGCCTTCATTCCCGTCGTGTCGCGCACAAAAATCGTCTTCGCGCCCGCACGCGCCTCCGCCGCCAGGCCAGAATCACTCAGCCCCAGCAGATAAAACCCATGCGCCGCAATCCGCGTTCCCGCCCGAATCCGCACCCGCGAAAACTCCGCCTGCCGCGCCACATGCGCCGTCACCGTCCAGCCGGAAACATCCACGCTGCTCTTGCCCGCGTTGTACAACTCAATGAACGAGTTCGTCGCATTCTTCGGCCCTGCCGTACCAATCCGAAACTCGTTGATCTTCACCGCAGGCACATCCCGCACCGCCTCGGCCAGCGTCAGCGACTTCTTCGCTCCATGCGCTGCGTCCATCCACCACGCATGCCCCACCACGTCGCCGTTCCATTCCTTCGGCCCCGCCGTCACCGCAAACGTAGCGCTCACTCTGCGCCCCGCCGGAACCGACGCAAACGTCTTCGCGCTTTCATCGGTTCCCGCAACCACCGCACGCCAGCCCGCCGGAACCGCAAGGCTCAGCTTCACATCCTTCGCCGGCGCGCCCGTCGTATTCGCAAACGTCACCGTCGTCTCCCCCGTCGCGCCCGGAGCAAACGTCTGCAATCCAGGCGGCATCGTCGTCTCGCCCGCCGGAGCCACGCTCAGCGGCAGCACTCCATACCCGGCCGCCACAATATTGGCCTGCACCTTCTGCTCGGTCGCCTCCGTCGGAAACGTCCCCGCCGCCGTCATCGCGCCTTCGTAAAATGTCCCCTGCGACCCGTTGCTGTTATCCCCGCCATTCCCCAGCAGAATCGCGCCCTGCTTGCGCATCGGGTCATACTGCTCATTCACCCTCGGCCCGCTGAACATCACCCGCAGCCTGCCCTGCTGCGCATCGCCGCCCATCGATTCCCAGTGGTGCGGCTCCCCGTTCGCCGTCGCCGTCACAAAACGCCAGTACACATTCGGCAGCTTCACGCACAGCTTGCTCCCATCCGGATTCACGCAGCCCACCAGGTTGTTCTCCTGGTCCGTCATCACCCACGGCCCCGGCAAATGCCCGCCATACCACCACGGAGCGTCCCCAAAATAAGTCGCCTCCATCGTGCCCGCGTCATCGTCGCGGCTGTCGATCTCCGCGTTCCCATAATCAAAGCAGCAGCCCGCGTTAAAGTGCTGCCCGTTCACCAGCCAGTACTGGCCCTCCGCCTGGTCGTCCACCGCCGTTCCCTTCGGATCGTCATTCCGCATCCCCATCCCCGGCGCAATGAACACCCCATACACCTTGTGCCCCATCACCATCACCGGAGCCATCGTCGCCACCGGCACATTATCCATCCCGCCCAGCGCCGGACCGCTCCATCCGCCCCGCGGCGCCTGCGTCAAATCATTGTGCTTCGGCGACTGGTCATAGATCCGCGTAATCCAGCACACCGTGTTCCTGCAAAAAGCATCCTGCGCCGCCGCATCCGCATAGCCGCCCGCATCCGCCCCATGCGGCTCCACCACGCCAATGTTCAACGTTTTCCCATCCGACGCGCGCGTCACCTGGTACAGCGGCCCGTCATATCCCGCATACAAGGCTCGCGTCGTGCTGTGCGCCGCCACACAGGGGTCACCCGCCGCCGCATAAATATCGCACGGACCCTGCGGCCTCACCGCCGCCTTCGCCTGTCCCTGCCCCATCGGCTGCGCCATCAACATCGTCGCGCCGCCCACCGTAAGCGCCAATCCCATCAACATCGCAAATCGAATTCTCATCCTCATCCCCGCCTCATCCATCTTTTTCAGATTCACTTCCAGCGCAACCAATCACGGCGCGTTCAAACCAAAATCGCACCAAGTATACCTTTTCTCACCTGCAACAGGCGCACCACCATCTACACCACTCCTACTCCGAACAAAGGAGTTCCCGCCAAACGCAGACCCTCTCACCAGCCAATAAAATCCCCGTCCCCACAAACCTCTGTGGCTGTTCTCTGTGCTCTCTGTGTCCTCCGTGGTGAAGGTTCTTTTTTCCCCTTTGCGGTGAATCTCTCATCTCCCTCAGGCGCAAAGCTCCCAGCGCGGGAATGTGCCGGTAATTCCGCCCCAAATTGATATCCTGTAATTAAGAGACAAATACTCAAACACCCAGCGGGACGCCCACCAGCGTCCCGCTTTTCGTTTGCCATCTATTCTCAGGAGCACCCATGTCCGACTCGTTCTTCGACGAACCCTACGATCCTGTCGCCACGCCCAATCCCGCCTACGACGATGACGACCTCGAGCCCGCCCCGCACCACCGCAGCGCATGGGAGCGCCGCAGCCTGTCGCAGGCCATGCTCGCCCGCGCCCGCGCCCACCAGGACGCCATCGCAGACGCCTTCGTCAACGCGCTCATCGACGGCAAGTTCTCCTTCTTCCGCCTCCTCATGGACCTCGAAAAGTCCGCCATCGCCGGAGAAGCCGAAGCCGAGCAGGCACGCCAGCCCACCCTCGCCGAAATCCTGCTCCCCATGCTCGAGCGCGAACGCAGCGAAGCCGCCGCAGCCCGCGAGGCCACACCAGAACCCCAGCACGCGCCAGCCACCCAGACAACCCAGCCAATCCAGAAACCCGCTCCCGCCCGGCCCATGCTCGTCGCGCCCAACCCAGCCCAGCCCACCACGCCACCCCAACCTACCACGCCACCCCAGCCCGGAACCACCGACCTCGACGCCGCCGCAAACCCCGCTACAAACGCCGACGCTCCAAATGCCGAAATAGACCGACCCTGCCGCAACCGCACGCGCAGGCGCCACCCGCAACGGCCCTCCCGCCAACCCGCACCACCCGCGCAGCTCCCCGGCCACCTCGGCACGCTCCATGCCTGCCGGCCCGCTCACATCCCGCAACCCGATCCGTATCACCATATGACTCAAACCGTACAGTTCCCCCCACGAATCCACCCGCGAAGACAAAAATTCCGTCACGCAAACCACTCAAAACAAGAAGGTTGCGAGCCTAACTTCCCATAAGTCGCTCTTTGTCAGCAACTTGCAGGACTTTAACCATGGCTTTTTTAATTTGAGTAACTATCCTCCGGCAAAGCCGGAGGCTTTATGCGATTGGCCCCTCAAATGGGCCTGAACGCACACTGCGGCAGGCTCGCTTTTGCGTCTCCCGCCACAGGCTTCGTAACAAGGGCACGACTTTAGCCGGGCCGTAAGTGCAGCAGAACAACCGGGGCTTTAGCCCCTGCAAAAGCTGGCCC
>JBMFWD010000037.1:0-32235 GCA_049965615.1 Acidobacteriaceae bacterium | reverse complement strand
TTCAACAGGTTCTTACGCAAATTGCCCGCCTGAAACTGCCTGCGCCCATTCCCGGAATTGTCAAACTTCTGCTGCCTTCCCGGCATAGCCGTGGGTTCTCCATTGGCGAATGGGGCGCACATATTGCCCCTCCCACAGTTACAAATCCCCCTCATCCCAATCCCCCACCCCGATGATCTATACTGCCTCTTCTCACAAATCATGAGGAGACCATCCACTATGGCGCTTGATCGTCGCACCTTCCTCGCCGTCTCGGGCCGCTTCGGCCTCGCTTCCACGCTCTTCCCCGGAGCGCTCTACACCCTCGCCACTCAAGCCGAAGCCCAATCCACCACACCCGGCTCCAGCGCCCCCGCCTACGCAAAAATCACTCCCGAGATGGTCCGCCAGGCCGCCCAGATCGCCGCCGTCAACATCCCCGAGGCAGACATCGCCATGATGATCTCCAGCCTCAACGACAACCGCCAGGCCTTCGAAACCATCCGCAAGCTCGACCTCCCCAACTCCATGCCTCCGGCCTTCCTCTTCGACCCCCTCGCGCCCGGCGCCAAGGTCGACTCCAAACGCGAAGCCCCCGTCTACGGCAAATTCCCCGCCATCCGCACCGTACCCTCCAACCTGGAAGACGTCGCCTTCGACACCATCCCCCAGCTCGCCGAAATGGTCCGCACCCGCAAGGTCTCCTCCCTCGACCTCACGGAAATGTACATCCGCCGCATCAAGCGCTACAACCCGCTCCTCAGGTTCGTCATCACCATCACCGAAGAGCGCGCCATCGCCCAGGCCAAAGCCGCCGACGCAGAAATCGCTCGCGGCCAATATCGCGGCCCGCTCCACGGCCTGCCCTGGAGCGCCAAAGACCTCCTCGCCGTCAAAGGCTACCCCACCACCTGGGGCGCAGCGCCATACAAAGACCAGCACTTCGACTACGACGCCACCGTAGTCCAGCGCCTCGACTCGGCCGGTGCCGTCCTCATCGCCAAGGCCACCATGGGCGCGCTCGCCATGGGAGACATCTGGTTCGGCGGCAAAACCCGCAATCCCTGGAACCCCAACCAGGGCTCCAGCGGCTCCTCCGCCGGTCCCGCATCCACCACCTCCGCCGGATGCGTCGCCTTCTCCATTGGCACAGAAACCCTCGGCTCCATCTCCTCACCCTCCACCCGCTGCGGCGTCAGCGGCCTGCGCCCCACCTTCGGCTTCGTACCCCGAACCGGCGCCATGGCCCTCAGTTGGACTATGGACAAAATCGGCCCCATCTGCCGCTCCATCGAAGACTGCGCCATCGTCCTCCAGCACATCTACGGCCCAGACGGCCACGACGAAACCGTCCACGATGCCGCTTTCAACTGGAACATCGACTATGACTGGAAGAGCCTCCGCATCGGCTACCTCAAAGACGCCTTCGAGCCTGCCAAGCCCCACACCGAACACCACCCCGCCCCGCCCGCCAACGAAACCGCCGCGCAAAAGAAGAAGCGCGAGCAAAACGAAGCCATCAGCGCATTCTTCCGCAAGCTCCGCGCCTACGACCACCAGTTCAACGAGGCCGCCCTCGAAACACTCCACAAAATGGGCGTCACCCTCAAGCCCGTCGAGTTGCCCAGGCTGCCCTTTGACGCCATGACCCCGCTGCTTAACGCCGAAGCCGCCGCCGCCTTCAGCCATCTCACCCTCAGCGGCCGCGACAAGCTCCTCGTCGACCAGAGCCCCGACGCATGGCCCAACATCTTCCGCGTCGCCCGCCTCTATCCCGCCGTCGAATACATCCAGGCCAACCGCGCCCGAGAAATGGCCGTCCGCGCCTCCGCCAGACTCTTCGAAGAAGTCGACATCGTCGTCGCCCCCACAGGCGGCGAACAGCTCCTCATGACCAACCTCACCGGCAACCCCGCCGCCATCATCCCCAACGGCCTCCGCGGAGCAGACGCACCCACCGCACCACCCGCCGTCCCCTTCGAATACCGGGAAGGAGGCCCCAACACCCCCGTCAGCATCACCTTCTTGGGAGGCCTCTACCAGGACGCCAGACTAGCCGCCTTCGCCCACCACTACCAGCTCCACGCCGGCTTCCTCAACCTCCACCCCAAACTCCCCGTGTAATCCAAAATTCAAGTACCCACCTGCAGTCCGTAAACAGTGGCAAAAATCCGGCTGCCCCATCCAAGCTCCGCTTGGGTGGGAACAGAAAAAGCCGGGTACCCCATTCATCGCGGCTTTATCGCGATGAGTGGGGTCTGCACAGAAAGATATACACAACAAACCTGCCGGTAATTAACCCCAAAATTGTTATCCTGAAAGTAAGGAGATACAAAAAGCGGCCCCATCATGGGGCCGCTTTTTCCATCTCCTTTTCGATCGACTAAGCAGAGTCACGGAGAATCCAGCTAGAACCATAACCTGTTCCTTGGAATCAACAACATCCCCACAAAAACAAAGGGCACAGCCCCATCGCTAAGGGGTTAACCTGTCCCATAAAATCAACAGCTTCCCCACAAAAAAGATAGGGGTCGTGAATTCCTTTTTTTTCGGTACGGACCGGGGACATCCCTGACAGATGGAACCGGCCAGATCTCCGGCATCATGAACCGGCCACGCAGCCCAGGCAGACAACTGAGGACGGATAACTGGGGACTGAAAACTGACAACTGACACCTCCTCGAAATGCTAACCTCATCCCAATGACCTTCCTCGAAGCCGGCCACCTCACCAAGCGCTACGGAGAAGCCACCGTCGTCCACGACGTCTCGCTCTCCATCGAGCGCGGAGAAACCCTCGGCCTCGTCGGCGAATCCGGCTCCGGCAAAAGCACCGTCGCCCGAATCCTCCTCGGCCTCATCGAACCCACCTCCGGCACCGTCCTCTTCGACGGCCACCCCATCACCACCCGAGGACGCGAAATGCGCACCCTCCGCCGCCGCTTCCAGCCCGTATTTCAGGACCCCTACGCAGCCCTCAACCCCCGCATGCGCGTCGCCGAAATCATCGCCGAGCCGCTCCTCATACACGAGCGCCTCTCCCGCGCCGAGCGCCGCCGCCGCTCCACCGAACTCCTCCACGCCGTCGGCCTCGACGACTCCGCCCTCACCCGCTTCCCCCACGAGTTCTCCGGAGGTCAGCGCCAACGCATCAACATCGCCCGCGCCCTCGCGCTCCGGCCCGAGCTCCTCATCCTCGACGAGCCCATCTCCGCCCTCGACGTCAGTGTCGGCGCACAAATCGTCAACCTCCTCCGCGACCTCCAGCGCGACTTCCGCCTCACCTACCTCTTCATCTCCCACTCCATGCCCATGGTCCGCTACCTCGCCAACCGCGTCGCCGTCATGCAGCACGGCCGCCTCGTCGAATCCGGCCCCTGCGAGCAAATCTGCAACCACCCCCGGCAGGACTACACCCGAACCCTCCTCGCCGCCACACCCCAGCTTCGAGCCGGCTAACCATCCGCCCGCTCAATGATCTAATAATGGTATGAGTCGCACCCGACGCGCAGCCGCAGCGCTGGCTCTACTCCTGGCTCCCCTGGCCCTGTACGCCCAGGCTAAACTCACCTGCAAAGTCCAGCCCGCCACTCTCGCCGAGGCAAAGGACTGCTGGCGACCCCTGCTCGTCTTCAGCCCCACCGACCACAACCCCCAACTCATTGCCCAGGAGCATATCCTCGACCGCGACGCCGATGACATGATGGACCGCTTCGTCCTCCTCGTCCCCGTCGTCCCTCACGCCAAAACCACCCCCACCCCCCTCGACGCACCCTGGACCATCATGCCCCAGGCCCAGATGGACCAGATCCGTGCCCGGTTCCACATCCCCGACAACCGCTTCCAGGTCATCCTTCTCGACGAAGAAGGCGACCCCGCCCTCCGCAGCAGCGCCCCCATCCCCACCAGCCGCCTCAAGGCCATCATCCACAACATGCCCCACCGCAAAATCGAAAAACAGCGCCGCGGCGCCAACTAACCGCATCTACAACCCTGTAACAACCACCTGCGCTGGCCGTTTTACTCCCGCTGGAACTTCCACCCCCAAATTGCCGTGACTCAGGCATGAATTTCCTCCATCCGGCCCGAACTTAACCTCGCTTCCACCTCCCATCGTTTACCATCCCTCTTACAGGTCACGCCGTGAACATGCACCTCTTCACTCCCGAGCAGCCCACCCCGATCCCCGACCGGATCGAAGCGCTGCGCCGCGTCACGCCCCTGCATGGCATGTCCGAAGATGAGCTGCGCTGGCTCGCCGAGCACGGCCTCGAGCGCTGCGCCCCCGCCGGAGCCATCCTCTTCCGCGAAGGCGACGATGCCACCGACATGACCATCCTCCTCCACGGAGAAATCCAGGTCTCCCGCGAACGCGGCGGCCCCATGGCCATCTTCATCGGCCGCGCCGGGCAAATCACCGGCCTGCTGCCCTTCTCCCGCATGAAAACCTACGGCGGACGCGGCCAGGCCACCGCCCAGGTATGGGCCCTCCAGTACCCGCGCGAAATCTTCCCGGAAATGCTCCGCGCTGTCCCCTCCATGATCCAGCGCTCCATCTCCGTCCTGCTCGACCGCACCCGCGAAGTCACCCGCCTCGAGCAGCAGGCAGAAAAACTCAACGCCCTCGGCAAGCTCGCCGCCAATCTCGCCCACGAACTCAACAACCCCGCCTCCGCCGCTCAGCGCTCCGCCGCCGGACTCCTCAGCGAGCTCCGCGTCTACGGCCGCCACAAGTT
Source organism: Acidobacteriaceae bacterium (assembly GCA_049965615.1). GTDB lineage: Bacteria > Acidobacteriota > Terriglobia > Terriglobales > Acidobacteriaceae > Acidobacterium. The sequence goes on along the minus strand of JBMFWD010000037.1, from coordinate 27,521 downwards.
CGATCTGGGCGGTCTGTGCCTTGCACAGCCGCAACTCGCCGCGCTCCACTCCTGGCAGGACAATATCCGCCTCCGCGCACCCATCGGCGACACCGTCCGCGAAACCTCCAACGAGGAAGCCATCGCCGAATGGCTCCGCGCCCATCACATCGATCAACCCTGGCAGGTCGCGCCCGACTTCGATGAGGCCGGCGTCACCCTCCAGGACCTCGAAGATCTCAGCCAGCTCATGCAAGGCGCTTCACTCGGCATCGTCATCGGCCAGTTCGCCTCCTCGCTGCGCACAGAACGCATGGCACAGGCCATGCTCGACTCCACCACCCGCATCTTTGACATCATCGCCGCCATCAAGGACTACTCCTACATGGACCAGGCCCCCATCCAGGATGTCGACATTCCCCAGTCGCTCGACACCACCCTGGCCATGCTCCAGTCCCGGCTCGGCAAAGTCCAGGTCGAACGCCGTTACGCGCCCGATCTGCCCCGCATCTCCGCCTACGGCAGCGAACTCAACCAGGTCTGGACCGCCATCCTCGAAAATGCCCTCGACGCCACCGAAGGCAACGGACGCATCGTCCTCAGCGTCCAGCAGACGGGAGAAGTGCTCGTCATCGAAATATGGGACGACGGCCCCGGCATCCCTGCCGCCATCCAAAACCGCATCTTCGAGCCCTTCTTCACCACAAAGGCTCCCGGCGAAGGACTCGGACTCGGACTCGACACCGTCCAGCGCATCGTCCGCCGCCATCGCGGCTCCGTCACGGTTCAGTCCGAACCAGGCTCCACCTGCTTCCAGATTCGCCTGCCCATCGAACCCCTCCAGGCTTACTAACTTATCCTACTTGCCTCCGTTCTTCGTGCCCGCCGGCGCCTCATGCTCCTGCGCCTCCCGCGCAGCCTCGGCCTGCCTGCCCATCTTTTTGTAAACCGAAGCCAGGTCCGCGTGAACCTGCGCGTCCTTCCCATCCATCTTCTCAGCCGCCTGCAGCTCCTCCAGGGCGCGCGTCATGTCGCCGCTGGCCGCGTAAGCCTCGCCCAGCGCACGCCGCAAACTCTCCTCCTGCGGCAGCTTGGCAGCCAGCCCCTTCAGCCGGGCAATCCCTTCCTGAAGATGCCCCGCCTTCACCAGGCAATCGGCATAAATAAACGAAATCTCATCCGTTACTTTTCCGCTTGCAATCACCGGAGCCAGCGCATCCCGCGCCTTCCCGTAATCCTTCGTCATGTAAAGGCTCACGCCCAGCGCCGAGCGCATCGCCACATCCTGCGGATGCCCACTCACATAAGCCGTCAGCGGCTCCACCGCCTCCGCAAAATGAAACGACGAAAACGCAGCCCGCCCCAGGTTCTCATTCAACCCCGGCATCTGCGGGTCCCACTGCTTCGCATGTCTGAAGTAGTCATACGCTGACTTCACATCGCCCTGCATCCCCGCAATCGCACCCAGGTTGTTATAGCTGTTCGCGATAAACGGCCCCACCCGCTTGGCAAATCCTGCCGCCGCCTGCGCCGCCTCCAAACTTGCCTTCGTTTCCATCGCCGGTGTCTTCACCACGGGAGAATCTGCATTGCCCGCCCCACCCGCGCCCTGATCGTAATAATTCGCCAGTTGCTCCCGCGCCCGCGACAGATTCTTGTTCATCAGCTGCTGCGAAATCTCCAGCTCCTTCTGTGCTGCCGCCCTGTCCCCGGACTTCAACAACAGCCGCCCCAGCAAATAATGCGCCTTCTGCACCTGGTCGTGATTCCGCGTCACGTCCTTCGTCAACGCAATCGACTGCCGCAGCGCCGCAATCGCTCGATCGTTCTTGCTCATCGCCGCGTAAAGCTGCCCAAGATAAAAAAACGTATCCGGATCCCTCGGGTCGATCGTCGCCGCCAGCAACAGTTCCCTTTCCGCCGCCGCATAATCGTGCTGGCCCGCTTCCAGGTGCCCCAGCGCCGCATGCGCCATCGCTTCGTGCGGGTACAACGCAATCTCCTGCTTCAGTTGCGCCTCAGCCTCCGCAACGTGCTGTCCGCTGATCAGGTAAGCCGCCGCCAGCGAATAGTGCGCGCCCGGCAGCTTGCCATCCAGCGCCACTGCCTGCTGAAACTCCCCCACTGCCTTGCTCTGGAAGTCCGAGTCCATGTACGCCTGCCCAAAAAACATGTGCAGAATCGCCTTGTTCCCGTACCCCGCCTTCATTTCGTCAAAGACCTTCTCCGCGCACTTCTGGTCTTCCAGGTTCAGGCACGCCACCGCCAGGTTATAACCATTCTGGAAATCCGGATCGAGCGCCAGGGCCTTCTCCAGCGACTTGCGCGCCTCCGCGCTCTTGCCCATCTTCAGTTGCGCCCGCCCCAGCAGCGAATACGCACGCGCCTGCGCATTCTTGTTCTTCGGATAATTCTCGATCACCTGCTGCGCCAGGGAAGCCGCATGCTGCACGCGCCCCGCATGCAGAGCCGCTTCCGAGTACTCCACCAGCAGAGCCGGCGAATTCGGAGCCAGGCTCAGCGCCGCGTCAAAATCAGGCGCCGCCTTTCCATATTCATATCCATGCGCCTCGGCAATCGCCAGCTCACCCAGTGCATCCGCCAGAAAAATTCGATACTGCTGCGCCGCCAGATCCAGTTGATGTGTCTGCTGATACTTCATCGCCGCCTGGTAGTGCATCTGCAGAATCTTTTCGTTTCTGATCGCAACGCTGTTGTCAGCCTGTTGCGTCGCCGCCTGCGCTGCCGGCAAAAGAAACAAAGAAATCAGGCTCATCACTACTGCCTGCCGAAAACTATGCATGGGGTTTCGATTCTTTCTGGAAAACTTCATACTGCCATCTTCGCCGCAGAACGCATCCATCGGCTGATTTCAAATCTGCGGTCTTGAAAACCTTCGTTAGACGCAGTCTAACTCCGCCAAACGCATTGCTCTGCTCTAAAAAATAATCCGGAAGGCGGCAGAAAAGACCGCCTTCCGGATGCGTTGAGGTTGCGTCAGTTAGAACGTATAGTTCACTGACAATTCGAGTGTTCTTTGGTTAGGAGCACCGTTCTTGGTGTCCGTCACGCCAAAGTTGCTAACATTTTTGCTCGGATACTGCGATGCATCCTGAGTGAAGTTGCTCGATCCGAAGTCATCCAGATAGTGCAGGCTCAGCTGGCCGCCGCCGGTGAACTGGCGCAGCGGATGATTTAACCAGTTGAACGCTTGTATCCGGAACTCGACATGCTGATCCCGCCACACATGGAAGGTCTTAAACAACGACATGTCGCTGTCAAAGTAGGCCACCATGGTGTAGGGTTCACTGATCGGACCATACTGCCCGATCTTCGGCGGAGCAAAGCAGGTTGCATTCAGAATCTGATCCTTGCCCAGATGTGACTGCGGATTGCACGTCACGTCTGGAGTAACCAGCACTGTAGCGTTCGTTCCATAGTAAGTTGCCGTGCCGAATCCCGCGCTCGGAGCTCCGTTCGGCAACGGGTTGGTCTTGGAAATGGGCGCCCCGTTGATCTCGTTATAGTTCAGACCCATGTAGAAATTGGGGCTGTTGATTGACGTCAGGAAACCACCGGACTGCCAGGTAGTGATGTTCGAGATCGTCCATCCATTGGCTACGCCACTGGCGAACAGGTTGTGGCCCTTGTAAGGCCGTTGGAAGGTGTAGGAACCAGAGAAGTTGAACACATACCGGCGCGTTGTCGTCGCAGGTCCATAGTTACGGCGCAGGCTGAAGGCGTCTTCACCCATGCCCGTGCTCAGATTGTTCTGGTAGGTCCAGTTCACGTTGAAGTTGGCGTTCGTACCCTGCCGTACCAGCGCCAGTTGCAGCGCATCGTAGTTCGAGTAGCCCGCGGTATCCAGCACATACAGACCATTGTCACCATACTCTTTACCGTAGGGACGATAGTCTTTCGTCTGGTTTCCCGTAGGAGTGCAACCATTGCTGGCCGTGCAAACCTGGGTGACATCTTCAGGGTTTGGAGCCGTCACACCGGTCAACGGATCAGGCTTGAAGAAGGCGCCCAGCGGCACCTTGTTCAGGTTGTCGAAGTCCGAGAAGCCGCCGCCAGACAGCACCTGGCCGCCAACTGGAAGATTCTCCGCATGGTTACCCACATAGGCCGCTTCCAGCATCATCCTGCTGGGTAGCTGCTGATCGATGGTCAGGTTCCAGGCCGTAGAGTCAGGAATCTGATCATTCGTCGGATTCAGAGCGTAAAGCGTACCGTTCACGCAGGGGTTGGTCGGGCTGCAGCCGTTGGTGTAAGTCGGAGTTTTGATACCACCCAGCGTTCCGCCAGCCGCGTAAGCCTCGGCAGGCTGAGCCAGGGTGATGGACGTATTCCCCGGCAGATAGTAGTTCAAAATCTGCTGCGAGGTCGAAAGCTGGTTCGTGTAATTGTTGTACTGGTCAGCGAAGCGGAAGATACCCCATCCGCCGCGAACCAGCGTCTTGCCGTTACCAAACACGTCATACGACACACCAAAACGAGGCGTCAGGTAGGCAAACCGGTTCGGCATACCGCTCGACGGAATACCAGGGTCAGTGGCATGCCAGCGGACACCAGGATCCATACGGCCCGAGTTGAAGTCCGACTGAACATCGGCAGGAATGAAGACCGCTTCACCCAGCTTGTTCTTGTCATACCAGTGGCCCAGGTGCTCGGCGCGGATACCGTAATTCAGCGTCAGCCTCCGGGTCGCCTTCCACGTATCTTCGGCGTACGCGGCAAAATCGCCGTACGCCATTTCCACGTTTCGGAACTGGTTGCTTTCGTTGTACCCGCTGGCAATACCCATCATGAAGTTGGCCGTCGGGTTGAGTGGTGAACCAATGTGCTGGCCCGTCACAACGTTCGCAGGGTTACCACCATAGAAGTTGAAGTTCCCAAAGTTGCCGTTCGGCGCAAGACCAAACTCGCCCTGGTCGTTCGTCACTTCTTCCATGTAGCCGCCCATCTGGAGCGTGTGGTTCTTTAGCTGCCAGGTCAGATTGTCGGCCAGCGAAGGAACTTCCTTCTTAACGAGGTATTGGTGAGCAGGATTGTCGAAAATATCGCCCTGCGAGAAGTCGGGGAATGTCCAGCTTCCAGCCGTACTGTACGAAGGCAGCACATTCGATCCCGTGCCGAAAAGCGTGCCGTAGGGGTATTGCAGTCCCGAGCGGGTCGCCGCGTTGGGGTTGTTAGGACCAACTGGAGCATTCAAATAGCCCCAGGCCGCAATCAGTTCATTGGTCAGGTTCGGACCAAACGTATGAACCAAATGACCGGCCAGAGCCTTCGTCTCGTACACCTGCTCAAGGCCGCCACCCGGATAGGGAATCGAGTTGCCGGGCGTCCAGTAAATGTGTGCGCCGTTGCCCTGGGTCAGCTCAGATGTGTAGCCCTGCTGGTAAGAGATGTACATCTGCGTGTTCGACGACGGATCGTAGTCCACGCGCACGCGGTACGTCCAGCCGTCTACCTTGCCCGGAATCACCTGGTAGTAGTTGTAGTAGCCAGGCGTGGTTGCTGGATTGGCATTCGCCTTAGGCCAGAAACTCGACAACACCTTCGCACCCGGATCAAGGAACTGAGCAGGAATGGTGCTGCCATACGCAGTCCCCGGACCAGCCTGCTGCCCGTTCGGCAGCGTGGTGCCGGTCAGATCGTTACAACCGTTGTCGATGGTGGAATCCATCGTCGTACCGGTACAAAAGGATGCGTTGGCGGTCGTCGCGCCGAAATTGCCGCCCATCATGTCCGGAGTCGGAATAAACGACTCCAGAACATTCGCATTACCGGTGTTCTGAAGGTCCTTCTCATAACCGAACCAGAAACGAAGCTTCTTGTGCGTAAACGGAATCGGACCGCCCACGTCAAAACCGGGATAGTAGTAGTGAGCGCTGCCACGCTTCAGACCCTGGTGCTTGCTCTGCCAGTCGTTCGCGTTCAGCACATCGTTCTTCGCAATAAAGTAGCCTTCACCGTGATACTGCGAACCGCCCGACTTGCTGATCGTGCTGATCAGAATCGGACCAAACGGAGAAGCTGCTCCGAAGTTCGAAGTTTCCACCGTGACTTCCTGCACCATGCTGGGCAGTACAGCAGACATCGCCTGGCAGTTGCAGCCAGGGTCTGTTACGTCTACGCCGTCCAGAAGCTGCGTCGTGCCACCGCGATACGGCGAGCCGTTCGCCACAATGCCGATACCCACCACGCTCGAAGTAGCCGTGTGCACTGAGCTGAAGCCCGTCGAGTTGCTCACGCCGGTCGGAGTCGTCGTAACGCCCGGCAGAATCTTCATCAGCTGCGTTACGTCCATGCCGTTCAGCGCCAGCTTGTGAATCTGCTCCGCTGACAGTACTGCGGCATGCTCGCCGTTGATCGTCGGCAGAATTTGAGTGGTCGTGTGAACCGTGACCGTTTGCGCGGACGCGCCCACCGTCAGCTTGATCGCTGGCAAGCCAGCCGCCGAGCCTGCGTTCAGTACGATGCCCTTTTGCTCGTAACCCTGAAAGCCTGCCGCCGTAACGTGAATGTCGTAAGTCCCAGGCAACAAGGCCGGCATCGTGAAAGAGCCAGTCCCGCCTGTCACCGTGGTACGTTTTGCTCCCGTGTTTTCGTCCGTCAGGGTGATCTTCGCATTCGGGATCACCGCCCCGGTTGGATCCGTTACCGTACCGGAAAGGCTCGCCGTCGTCTGCGCATGCACTCCCGGCACACACATCATGAGGCCAACCAGCGCAATCAACACGCCCCATGCTCGTATCTTCAGACCGAGGCCGCTCAGGCCTCCGGCCCAAAGGCTAGGGACGCTGGCTGTTGCGACTCCGCCTTCGCGTCTCCCCGTTTTAACTGTTTGCATACTGTTCTCCTGAAGCTGTCTTTTTATTGATTTCCGCCGCCCCGAAAATCCCGGTCGCGTACGTTTGCTCCGCGCCGCTAACACGTTTTACCAAATTCAGTAATACGTTTTACTAGCGCGGTCCATTCTTTACATGGGCGAAAGCACGCCTGTCAAACGTTTTTTTTAATCATCCAGAAAGCTCGAAAAGGTTTTCTTGATCGCCTCAGCCACCACAACAACCGAGCTACCTTTTCACGTAGAAATTTCCCACGAAAAATCAGGACAATACGAGAAAAATCCATTTTTTAGAATGGATTTCCAATATTCCATTGCCCGGTATGAGTAATACTTCAGTTCATGTCGTTAACTTTTTGATAACTACTTCGATCCCTTCACCTGACCCGCAATTACAGCAGGAACCGGCCGAGCCTTGCCCGAATAGCAGCCCGGCATCTTCGTTCCCGAAACCACTCCCACACCCTGCAAAATACAGTAGTAACGATCCGCCTCCAGACCCGTCACCACCTGCTGCTCGCCCGTGTCCCAGGTGATGATCACCTTATCCACCTTCGTATGCGTCCCCAGCCCAAAGTGCAGACGAAGATCGCTCTGCGAAAAGTAGCTCCCCCCGCTGCGCACTTCCTGCACATCATGCAGTCCGCCCGCAACAATCTCCACCCGCGCATTCAGCGCCAGCAGGTTCCCCTTGGCCTTCGCCCCCGCCAGCTGCAGGCTGATCCAGTGGTTCTTCGGATCAGGCTCCACCCGCAAAATCATCGGCCCGCCCACCAGGTTCTCCACCACCAGTTCCAGGTGCCCGTCGTTGAACAGATCCCCCACGGCAAGCCCGCGGCTCACCTGCGGCTCCTCAATCGCCGGCCCCGCCAGCTTGCTCGCGTCCAGAAACGTCCCGTTCTCCCGATTCAAAAACAGAACCTTCGGCTCCCGGTAGCGCGTCCCCACTTCCTTCGAATCCACCTGCGGATACACATGTCCGTTCACCTGGAAGAAGTCCGGCCAGCCATTGTTGTTCAAGTCCACAAACGCGTCACCCCAGCCCACATAAGCATCCGTCGCAGCCTTCAACCCCGCCTGGTCTGACACATCCGTAAACGTAAAATTCCCGTCATTCCGCCACAGCGTCGTGTACTCCCCGCTGAAGTGCGAAATCGCCACCGAGAGCCGCCCCGTGTGCAGATAATCTCCCAGCGCGATCCCCATGTTCGCCTGCTCGTATCCATCCCCGTTCAGCGCCAGCCCACTCAGATATCCCAGGTCGGTAAATTTCCCCTTGCCGTCGCCCTTGTACAGGTAATTCGGCTCCCCGTCATCGCCCACAATCAGGTCCAGCTTGCCGGTCCCGTAAAAATCCTCAAACGTCGACTGCAACCCAAAATAGTGGTTCGGATTGCTGACTCCCGCCTCCTTTGAAACATCCGTAAACGTCCCGTTCCCATTGTTCTTGTAAAGATTGTCCGGAGATCCCGGCAGCCCGCGCGGCCCGCACTGCACCGGAATCCCACGGTACATGCACGTCGGTTGCGAACCCAGCTTCGGCAGGTCATGCAAATCCAGCTTCACGTAGTGCGGAACAAATATGTCATCCCAACCATTGCCCAGGTAATCGCCAAACACCGCGCCCGTCGCCCAGCCATGATCTCCGCTCAGCCCCGCCTGCCTGGTCACATCCGTAAACGTGCCATTGCCGTTGTTCCTGTAAAGCACCACGCCGCCAAAGCAGCTCACCAGCAGGTCCGGCCAGCCATCGTTGTTGTAGTCACCCACCGAGGCGCCCATCGCCCAGCACGGACCGCCCACTCCCGCCTGCTTCGTCACATCCGTGAACGTGCCGTCACCATTGTTGCGGTAAAGCGCGCTGTACGCCGGAACCCCCTGCAGATACTCGGCCACCGTCGGCGCATTCGTAAAGTAAATCGAAGGATAACCGCTGTGGTTGTAGTCAATCAGCGCCACCCCGCCGCTCATCGACTCCACAATGTACTTCGCGTCCGGCGAAGAATTGTGCACAAAGTGGATCTCCGTCTTCGCTGTTATATCCACCAGCTTCGGAACGTAAGGATTCACCGCCGGATGAGCCTTTCCGCTGTTCTTCCCGTTCGCCGCCGCTTGCCCTGCCCATCCACACACCGGCAGAAGCACGCAAGCCAGTCCCAGCATCCAGGCCCGATTCCAGCTCAAATCCAACACTCCTCAACTCTCGGCCCAACCACGCCGAGCCTGTCACGCCGGCCCAATGGCTCCCTACAAGTCGCTTTCAGTTCCCCGCGCTCGGAATCGCATAGTAGCCCTTGCGCGCGTCAATCTTCAGCCCCGGACGGTCGCAATGGATCTTCACCCTGCGGAAAGTCCCGTCCTGTTTGGCGTCCGTCGGCGTGTAGCTCACAAAATATTGCGTCCGCAACTCCTGCGCAATCTCCCGGAAAGCCTCATCCAGCTTCCGTCCGTTGTTGCCCACGTCAATCACCCGCCCGCCGGTCGCCTCGGTCAGGCGTTGCATCTGCGCTGCGCCGGTGTAACCGAACGTAAAGCCGCTGTAAAAACCCCGGTCCGCAATCAGGATCACGTAAACAATCGCATTCGCTTTGATCGCGTCCTCAATTGCGGTGCTCGGCTTCGTATCGCTCCCAAAATCCTCGCCATCCGTCAGCAGAATCAGCGCCTTCCGCCCCGGCTGCAGCCGCAGCTTGTCGTTGGAGGTCTGCGCCACCGCGTCGTACAGCACCGTGCCCTTCGGCGTTCCCACCGTCGGAACCGTTCCTTGCCCCAGCCCCGGGATCCCCACCGAACCGCCGCCGCCCGCCGTGTTGATCTGCGCGCTGTTCAACGCATCATCCAGAAGCGTCAAATTGTTCGTAAAGTCCTGCCTGAGCTGTACCTGCACATCAAAGTTCACCACAAACGCCTGGTCCTTCGGCCGCAGAACATCCTTCAAAAAACGCTCCGCCGACTGCTTCTCCAGCGGCAGCACACTCTCCTGGCTTCCGCTCGTATCCAGCAGAATCCCCAGCGTCAGCGGCTGATTCGCATTCGCCGTCCAGTCTTTGATCGTCTGCGGAACCCCGTTCTCATCCAGCTTGCAGTCTTCCCGCGTCAGGTCATCCACCAGCCCGTGGTGCTTGTTGAACGCGGTGAAATAAAAATTCACCAGGTTCACGTTCACCTTCAGCTTGGGAACCTTCATCTGCATCACCTGGTTCGACGTGTCCGGCGCATTGCTCACCGGAGGAGCATCCGGCGAAGGCAGCACCTGCCCCCGCGCCGGAGACGTCGCAACCGCCATCGCCAGCCCAAACCCCAGAAGCGCCGGCAGCACTCGTAACTTCAACAGATTCATACACAAAATCCTTTGGCAATCGCCCCCGTCCCGGCTGGCTAAGTCCCCTCTCCAGGAACCCCCGCCCAACCCCAGGCCGCAACCGCTCATCTGTTAATCTGAGAATACGCCGAAGCTGGGCGAAACGCAGTGGTGCGGCACGCCCAAGCTTTGAGTTTGTGCAAAGCCGCACGGGGGTTATTCGGGTGACGCAAGGCGCCTTGGGCATATTTTTATCGCTGTTCCTTCTCATGGGTTCAGCCGCAGCACAGCAGCAGGTTCCAAACGCACCTCTGCCACAGGCTCCATCCAGTTCCAGCCAGTCCGGCGACCTCAATCAGTTGACTCGCCAGATGGCGCCCGGCAAAGGCACGCAGCCGCTGCCGCAGCAAACCAGTCCCTCGACCCCTCCAGCCTCGCAAACTCAGGGCCCGGTCGGCGATCAGCCGCAAAAGACAGCACCAGAGATGCCGGCCCCCGGCCAGCAGGCCTACAAGATGGTCGTCCCCGTAACCTACGTCAATGTACCGGTTACGGTCCTCGACAAGCACGGCAAGCCCGTCGCAGGCCTCACCTGGCGTCAATTCCGCGTCTATGAAGACGGCGTCCGCCAGCGCATCGCCTTCTTCACCAGTGACGCCTACCCCCTGTCCATCGCTTTCGTCATTGACCAGACGCTCCCCAGCGACGTCATGAAAAAGGTCAACCATGCCCTCGGTGCCGTCGAAGGCGCCATGGCGCCCTACGACAGCATGGCCGTCATCACCTACGACGGAACAGGTCCCAGGCTCGCCACCACCTTCACCGCCGCCAACAGCCCGCGCCTCACCGCCGCCCTCAAAAACTCCCAGCGCTCCGGTGAGCGCATGGGCGTGCCCAGCATGTCCGGCCCCATGATGGCAGGCCCCACCATCAACGGCGAGCAGGTCGACCCCAACCTCGCGCCCCAGCGTGGCAACGCAGGCTTCCTCGTCATGCCCCGCACCGCGCACCCGCTCAATGACGCTATCCTCTACGCAGCCAACTTGCTCTCCCAGCAGCCCAGGGGCCGCAAGCGCATCATCTACGTCATCAGCGACGGCAAAGACGTCCGCAGCCAGGCCTCCTACAGACAGGTCGTCCGCTATCTGCTCACCAACAACATCTCGGTCTACGGCACGCTCGTAGGCGATGCCTCCATCTGGGGCGTCGGATTCCTCGACAAGGTTCATCTTCCTCTTCTGCCTCCCGAAGATGTCCTGCCCAAGTACGCCGTCGCTACCGGCGGCCAGGTCGATGCCGAATTCTCTGAGAATGCCATTCAGGAGAGCTTCGCCCGCATCGTGGCCTCCGTCCGCACCCAGTACACCCTCATGTACGCCAGCCATACCCCGCTGCTCTCTGAGAAGTTCCGCAAAATCGACGTTCGCGTAGAAGGCATTCCAGGACTCACCATCCTCGCCAAGCGCGGCTACTATCCCTCCGCCAACATGGCGCAATGATCCTCACATCCGGCGCCCAGGCCAATCTCCTTGGTCTGGGCGCCGCCGTCGTCTGGGGCACGGCAGACTTCGCCGGCGGCCTCGTCACGCGCCGCACCTTTCCCTCTATCGTCGTCGCCATCGCCCACGGACTCAGCCTCCTCGTCATCCTCGCCATCCTGCTCGTCGCCGGCACTCCCATTCCCTCCAGCCAAACCATCCTCTACGGCCTCATCAGCGGAGCCGCCGGTGGCATAGGCCTCATGCTCTTCTATGAGGGCCTCGCCATCGGAGCCATGGGGCTCACCTCCGCCCTCACCGGCGTCATCACCACCATCCTCCCCGTCTTTTACTCCTACTTCCACCAGGGACGCCCCAGCCCCACCCAGATCGCAGGCTTCGTTGTCGCCATCGCCGCCATCTGGCTCATCGCCTACACCCCGGGTGACAAACCGCATCCGCGCGGACTCGGCCTCGCCGTCGGCGCAGGCATCGGCTTCGGTCTCCTGCTTATCTTCCTCGAAAAAGCAGGCGCTCAAAGCGTAGGATGGGCGCTCGCGCTCTCCCGCGTCTCCAGCGCCTCCATCGCCATCACCGTCAGCGCATTCCTTCTCATTCGCCGCAAGGGCCGCTTCAGCATCGACCCCTCCCACGCATCGCCCCGCGCGCTCTTCACCCGCATCCTGCCCCTCGCCGCCCTCGCCGGCGCGCTGGACACCTCCGGCAACTTCCTCTACACCCTCTCCGCCCTTCGCGGGCGCATCGACGTCGCCGCCGTCCTCTCCTCGCTCTATCCCGGAGCCACCATCCTCCTCGCCGCCTGGCTCCTCAAGGAACGCACCACCCGCACCCAGGCCCTCGGCATGGCCCTCGCATTAGCAGCCGTCGTCCTCATCTCCTTCTAGTGCCCTGCCCCAAATCTCTGCGATTAAAATTGCGGCCATCCTGAGGCGAAGCCGATAAAATCTGCACCTCCAACCGCCGGACCCCAGCAGAAAATTCCGCCGGACCCAAAAAGCTGGAAGTGTCATTCGGAGCGAAGCGAAGAATCCCGAGAATGCCCGGGTCAAAATTGCTCTCAAAAGTTTCTTCCAGAACTCCCCGCTCTCCAGCGCGGAAGCGCTGGACCCACACGACCCCACCGATTGCATTTGGACCCTGAATCCGCCTCCCGCCATTTCCTGGCGTCCTAAGTCCGAGGTGAGCAAATAAATTTCGCCCTCCTCTGAGCGAAGCGAAGAGCCTGTCCCGAGCAACGCCGAGGGAATCTGCAGTTGTCTTTCGTCAATGCCGGCAATCACTCCAAACCTGAAGCACACACAAAAAAGGGGCAGGACTCGCGTCTCACCCCTCATGCTTCCAACTCCGCAGATTTACTTCTTCAGCGTAGCCATGTCGATCACAAAGCGGTACTTCACATCCGCCTTCACCACACGCTCAAATGCCTCGTTGATCTGCTCCATCTTGATCATCTCGATATCCGCGGTAATCCCCTTCTCCGCGCAATAATCCAGCATCTCCTGCGTCTCCTTCATGCCGCCAATGATCGAACCCGACATGTTCCGTCGCTTGAAGATCAAGTTGCCCATAAAAATCGTCGGCGGAGTATCCGGCAATCCCACCTGCGCATACGTCGCGTCACGCTTCAGCTGTTGCAGCAGCGCGTTGATGTCATGCGGAGCCGAAACCGTATCCAGAATGAAGTCAAAGCTCGAAGCATGCTTTTTCATCGCCTCGGGATCCTTCGAGATCACCACCTCATCGGCCCCAAGCCGCTTCGCATCCGCAATCTTCGACTCCGAAGTTGTGAACTGCACCACGTGCGCGCCAAACGAATGCGCAAACTTCAGGCCCATGTGCCCCAGTCCGCCCAGGCCCACAATGCCCACCTTCATGCCCGGACCCACCTTCCAGTGCCGCAGCGGCGAGTACGTCGTAATCCCCGCGCAAAGCAGCGGAGCCACGCCCGCAAGGTCCTTCTTCTCCTTCACCGAGTGAACAAAATGCTCGTCCACCACAATGTTGTTCGAGTAGCCGCCGTACGTCATGTCACCGTACCTGTCCTGCACTCCGTAGGTCAGCGTCGCGCCTTTGTCGCAATACTGCTCCTCGTGGTTCTTGCAGCTCGGGCACGTCCGGCACGAGTCCACAATTACGCCCACGCCCACCGTGTCGCCTGGCTTGAAGCGCGAAACATCCTTGCCCACAGCCGTTACCCGGCCAACAATCTCGTGTCCGGGAACCATCGGGTACACCGCGTTCTTCCACTCATTCCGTACCGAGTGAATATCCGAGTGGCAAACACCCGAGTAAAGAATCTCGACCACCACATCCTTGTCCTTCGGATCGCGGCGGTGAAACGAAAACGGTGCCAGAGGCGTAGTCGCACTCTGGCTCGCATAGCCATGTGACTGAATCATGCATTTCTCCTGATCTTCTTAAGCGGAACGTTTTCTGCAGAAGCGTAAATCCGGTCGGCTCGACGGACCCGTCTGCAAAACCTTGTACTAACAGGATGCACCAACTGGCCCCATCGGCGCATCTGCACTCCCGGAACAGCACTTTCTCCATCCCTTAACCGCCCTCAGGTACAATTTCACTCTGGACCCATCTCATGCCCGACCAGAAACCATCCAGCGCAGACCGGCGCGCCCTCCTCAAGGCGCTCTACTCCAACTGGCAGGCAGAGATGGAAGGCCTGTACACCTACCGCACCCTCGCCGAGCGCGAATCCGACCCCGTCCGCCGCAAGACCCTCGAGCACCTCGCCCACGCCGAAGACGTCCACGCCCAGCTATGGGAAAAACGTATCCTCGAACTCGGCGCGGAAAAGCCCGTCTACAAGGGCAAGCCCACCGGCTCGGCAGACAGCATCGTCAACCGCGTCGGCGGCCCCCAGATGGCTCTCCGCCGTCTCGAAATCGAGGAAAGCCGCGCCATCGCCACCTACGCCAAACAGCTCCGCGACCTCGGCGACGAACCAAGCATCGCCATCCTCAAGCAGGTCATCGACGATGAAGAAGAGCACTACCGCGAGCTCAGCGACCTCATCCGCAACCTCTATCCCCGCCAGATCGCGCAAACCGGAACCACCCAGGCCCGCGAACAGCTCGACGAACTCCTCGCCAAACGCGCCGGCTCCGGCCGCCGCACCGCCGGCTGGATAGGCGATGCCATCTACGGCGTCAATGACGGTCTCGGAGCCATCTTCGGCATCGTCTCCGGCGTCTCCGGCGCAACCCTCGGCAACTCCGAGGCCGTACTCCTCGCAGGCATCGCCGGCATGGTCGCCAGCGCCCTCTCCATGGGCTCCGGTGCCTACCTCGCAGCCAAAAGCGAGCGCGAAATCTACGAGGCGGAAGTCGCCCGCGAGCGCGCGCAGATCGAAACCAACGCCCCCGAAGCTCGCGAAATCCTATCCCTCTACTACCAGGTCAAGGGCCTGCCGGAAGAAGACGCAGACCGCGTAGTCGACCACCTCGCCAAAGACCCCGAACAGTTCCTCAAGGCCATCGCCAGCGAGCGACTCAACTCCACCGAGGACGCCCTCAGCAACCCCATCACCTCAGCCGTCTCCGGTGCGCTCTCCACCGCCATCGGCTCCATCATTCCCATTATTCCCTTCTTCTTCATGAGCGGCTACAGCGCCATCATCGCCTCGGCCATCGTCTCGCTCGCAGCCCACTTTGCCGTAGGCGCCGCCAAATCCCTCATCACCGTCCGCTCCTGGTGGAGCAGCGGCCTCGAAATGACCCTCGTTGGCGCAGTGGAAGGCATCGTCACCTACATCATCGGTATAGGCCTCGGCCACGTCCACGCATAATCGCCGCATTCGCAATCCAGTTCCCAGTGCATGCGATGCAGCCACTTCGCGCATTCTTCCTTTCGATCAGAAAAATGTTGTCATCCCGACCCGAAGTTCGCTCGCCGAGATGCGAGCGAACGTAGCGGAGAGCCTGCCCTGAGCGAAGCCGAAGGGGACCTGCGGTTTGTATGCAGCAGAAAGACCGACGATGCCCCATCCAGGCTCCGCCACAGCAGGACTGGGAAGACTTCCCGAATGGGAAGGCGCGCAAAGCGCGCTTATGCCCGTGCGGCCAGCCCCTCACTTCCCCTCAGCAGCCAGCCCCGCATAATACTTCTGCAGCACAAAGAAAGCCCGCTTCTTCACACCCATATTCGAAACCAGCCCCTTCCGGTTATAACCATCCTGTATCCCCGGCAAAGGCCGCAGCGGCGAACGAAAATCCATCAGCACCCAAGGCGAAAGCCCGGTCAAAAATGGAATCTTCGCAAACATCTGGAACTGCTCCCGATAAACCTCCGCCTGATACTCCTCCGTAAACTTCTCCGTCGCGCTGCCGTGCAGCCCCGCCTTCGCGCCCGCGCCAAACTCGCTGATGATCACCGGCTTGCCCATCGGGTCTTCCCACGTGTACTCCGGCGCGCTCTCGGGCGTCCCTCCATACCATCCGATGTACTCGTTGTACCCCAGCACATCCAGGCTCTTCCCCAGCGGATCATCCAGCACCGCCGTCTTCCCATGGAAATGCGTCACAATCGCCGAAGTAATCAGCCGCGACGAATCCTGCGCCCGCGCCGCCTTCGCCAGCTTTGCCAGAAACACATCCCGAGCCTCGCTATACGGCGTCTCGTTCGATAGCGACCACAAAATCACCGACGCCCGGTCATCATCCCGCCGAATCATCGCATGCAGCTGATCCTTCGCCTCCGCCAGCGTCCCCGCATCCGTCCAGTCAATCCCCCAGTACACCGGAATCTCCGACCACACCATAATCCCCATCTTGTCCGCCAGCCGCAGCATCTTCTCGTCATGCGGATAATGCACCAGCCGAACATAATTGCAGTGCAGTTCCTTCGCCCATCCCAGCAGCGTCGCCACGTCCTTCTCTGAGTTCGAAGGCCCTCCCCGGTACGGAGCTTCACCCTGGATATCAATCCCCCGTAAAAACACCGGCTTCCCGTTCAGCAGAATCTGCGTGCCCCGCACCTCCACCGTCCGGAAGCCGATCTCATCCGTCAGATTGTCCTGCCCAGCCGTCATCTCCACGCGGTACAGCCTCGGATGCCGCGGCGACCACCGCACCAGCCCCTCTGGCCGAAATGCAAACGCCGCGCGACCCTCAGCATCTGTCCGCGCCGTCGCATCCACCTTCAGCCCCGGAATCCGCACCCGCACCGCAACCCCGCTCCCCGCGCCATCCACATGCACGTATCCCGTAATCATCCCGGCATCCGTCGCCGCGTCACTCCGCTGCAACTGGAACACCTCATCGTCAATAAACGCCCGCGGAACCGCCACCAGCGATACATCCCGCGTCAGCCCCCCATAATTCCACCAGTCATACTTCAGCGTCGGAACCCGATCCACCTTCCGCGTATCGTCCACCGCCACCACCACGCTGTTCGCGCCATCCCGCAGCGCCCCCGTCACCTCGCAGGAAAACGAAGTAAATCCGCCCTTGTGCTCGCACACCCACTGGTCGTTCACAAACACGTCGGCCTGGTAATTCGCCGCCCCAAAATGCAGAAAATACCGCTTCCCCGCCACCGGATGCGCCCTCACCTGCCGCTCGTACCAAAGCAACCCCTCGTAATAATCCAGCTTGGGATTCTGCGTATTCCATGCACCCGGCACCATCATCACCGGCGACTTCGCAAAGTCGTACTGCACCAGCGGCCCACCCAGGTGGAAATGCTCGTCTCGCGCATACCCACGCAGGTCCGGCTTCTCCGGATTCCCGCCCCACCCATTTCGGTAAGGGTCCGCCATATAGTGCCACGGACCATCCAGGCTCGTCGCCACCCGGTTATCCACATCCACCAGCACCAGCGGTTTCACTTCCTGGGCAAACACAAGGGGGCCTGCCGCCAGCAGGCAAACGAGGGCAAAAAGCCAGCTTCTACGCATGGCCAACATACTAGCCGTTTCAGGATTTCTTCGGCGAATTCCCCAGCCGGAACTCATTCGCCCGGGCAAACTCCTCGCGCAGCTCCGGTGTCTTCAAATTCTCCCGAATATGCGCCAGCCGCTGCTCCAGCGCCAGTAGCGAATTCGCAATCGCATCCGTGTTCGTCAGCGCAATGTCGCGCCACATCGAGTAAGGACTCGAGCCCAGCCGCGTCATCTCCTTCAGCGCCCGCCCGCCAATCGGCAGCAGGTCCGCATCCGCCTCAAACTGGTCCTCCAGCAGAGCGCTCAGCGCCGTCGCAACCATCTGCGGCAAATGGCTGATCCACGCGCACAACACGTCATGCCGCACCGGATCGGTATCCAGCACCCGGCAGCCCAGCTTCGCCACCCACGCCCGCCATGCTTCGGCCAACTCCGCGGACTGCGCGCTCCGCTGCTCCGCGCCATCCGGCTCCGTAAACAGCCACACCGCGCCCGCAAACAAATCCGCGCTCGCGTTTGCCGCGCCGCCCAGTTCCTTGCCCGCCATCGGATGCCCCGGCAAAAATCCCGCCTGCTCCGGACCGTTGTACCGGCCCTCCGCCTGCGTGCAAAGCGCGCCCTTCACGCTGCCCACATCTGTCACCAGCTGGTGCGGACCCAGCTCGGCCGCAAGCCGTTCCAGCCACTCCAGCATCGTCAGCACCGGCCCGGCCAGCACAATCACATCGCTCGTTCTCGCTAACGTAACCGGATCAGTTGCAATTTCCGTAACCGCGCCCATCCGCAGCGCCGTCTCCGCCTCGTTCCGCTCAGGATCCCAGCCCGCAATCACGCCCGCAAAACCACGCGAGCGCAGCGCCATACCGGCCGAGGCCCCAATCAGCCCAGTGCCCAGAATCGCGATGCGCTCCATGGTCCCGCTCCCTTGCTTCATCCGTCTAAGCGATACTACGCTCAACCGCCGGAGCAATCATCCGCAACTGCCCCATCAGCTTCTCAAACTGCTCCGGATACAGCGATTGCGCCCCGTCAGAAGTCGCCTTCTCCGGGTTCGGATGCACCTCGATCAGCAGCCCGTCGCACCCCGCCGCAACAGACGCCCGCGCCATCGCAGGAACCTTGTCCCGCCGCCCAACCCCATGCGAAGGATCAGCAATAATCGGCAGATGAGACAGCTTCTTGATCACCGGGATCGCCGCAATGTCCATCGTGTTCCGCGTGTATGTCTCGAACGTCCGGATACCCCGCTCGCACAGCATCAGGTCATAGTTCCCGCCTGAAAGAATGTACTCGGCGGAGAGCAGCAACTCCTCGTACGTCGCGCACATCCCGCGCTTCAGCATGGTCGGTTTCCGCACCTGCCCGATCTCCCGCAGCAGGTTAAAGTTCTGCATGTTCCGCGCGCCTATCTGCAGCACGTCCACATAGGACAGCATCACATCGATCTGCGAAATCTCCATCACCTCGCTGATAATCAGCAGACCCGTCTCATCCCCAACTTCCCGCAGCAGCTTCAGCCCATCCAGCCCCATGCCCTGAAACGAATACGGCGAACTCCGCGGCTTGAACGCTCCGCCGCGCAAAAACTTCGCGCCCGCGGCCTTCACCTGCTTCGCAATCGTAAAAATCTGTTCACGGCTCTCCACCGAGCACGGCCCGGCCATCACCACCACTTCCTCGCCGCCCACCGTCACTCCGTTCGGAAACGTAATCACCGTTCCTTCCGGCTTCCACTTCCGCCCCGCCAGTTTGTACGGCGAGCTGATCCGCACCGCCTCCGCCACGCCATCCAGCACCTCAAAATCCTTCACGTCAAACGCAACCGGGGTGCCCACCCCGGCCAGCACCGTCTGGATCGCTCCCGTCGTCTTGTGCACGTTGAATCCGAGGTCGATCATGCGTTCAATCACATGCTGAATCTGTTCCTCGGTCGCCTTCTCGCTCATTGCAACTATCATGGTTACTTATCCCCGCGCGTCTCTGCGCTCTTTGCCTGTGAGGCCAGTTCCTCTCTCTGGATCGCCCGCATCACGTCGATAATCCGCTCGTAAATATGCACCAGCTCGATATCGGGTAGCGGTCCCGGGTTGTGCGACCGTACATTGTCAAACACCACCCGCTCGCGATTCGGCTCGTAGACCGGCAGCTCCGTCGTCCGCTTCAGCTTGCCGATCTCCTTCGCCGCCGCCGCGCGCCTTGAGATCAGCCGGACAATCTCCCGGTCCAGCTCGTCAATCTGCCGTCGCCAATCTGCTATGTCCATACATCTCTCTCCATCTCGCGGCTACGTGGCCGCGCTTTGGCTGGGACCTGCATCAGGTCCCGCAGGGAAAACACTTCCTCTGTAAGAGCAAACTGGGCCGTGCGCCGGCTCCGTTCCCTCACGCAAATCCTCATCTGTCACAGTCTTGGTTACTTATGCGAAGCAGCAGGATCGGCAGCGGAAACCGCGGGGCGCAAGCCCTCGATAAATCGCGCAATCGAGCTCGGCGCTTCCACGCGTCCAACCTTCTCAATCGTGGCCACAATCGCGCTGCCGATCACCGCAGCATCGGCAAACTTGCCCACTTCGGCCACGTGCCCGGCATTGGACACGCCAAAGCCAACCGCCACCGGCAGCTTCGTGTACTTCCGCACCCGCTCCACCAGCCCGGCAGCATCCGCCGCCAGCGAGCTCTGCGTGCCCGTAATCCCCACACGCGAAATCGCGTAAACAAACCCGTCCGTCACCGCGGCAATCTTCTTCAACCGCTCATCCGGACTCGTCGGCGCCACCAGGAAAATCGGCGCCAGCTTATGCCGCCGCAAATGCTCCAGGTACTCCGCCGCCTCTTCCACAATCATGTCCGTGGCCAGCACGCCGTCCACGCCCGCGTCTTCCGCGTCTGCGCAAAAACGCTCCAGCCCATAACGCAGCAGCGGATTCAAATAAGAAAACACCACCAGCCCCGCCTGCGGACGCTCGCGCCGAAGCTCCTTCGCCAGCGCCAGCACATCGCTCAGCTTCGTTCCGGCCTTCAGCGCCCGCTCGCTCGCTGCCTGAATCACAGGCCCGTCCGCCAGCGGATCGCTGAACGGCACGCCCAGCTCCAGCACGTCCGCGCCCGCGTCCAGCGCGGCCAGCGCCACTTTATGCGTCGTCTCCAGGTCAGGATCACCCACCGTGAGGTAAACCACCAACCCCGGCTTCTGTTCAAAACGTATCGGCACGGCGTTATCGAGCTCCCTTCAACTTCAGCTCGCGCGCGAGAATCCCCATATCCTTGTCCCCGCGTCCCGAAAGATTGATCACCAGTATTTCATGCTGCCCAAGCGTCGGAGCCAGGCGAATGCACTCCGCTACCGCATGCGCGCTTTCGAGCGCCGGCAAAATTCCCTCTGTCCGCGCCAGCGTCACCGTCGCCTCCAGCGCCTGCTCATCGGTCGCCAGGGTGTACTCTGCGCGGCCCGCGTCATGCAGCGCCGCATGCTCCGGACCAATCGACGCATAATCCAGCCCCGCTGAAACCGAATGCGTCAGCGCAACCTGCCCGTCATCATCCTGCAGCACATACGAATAAGTCCCCTGCAGCACGCCCGGCGAACCGCCGCTGAACCGCGACGCATGCATCCCCAGCTTCGTGCCATTGCCGCCGGCCTCCACGCCGATCAGCCGCACGTCTTTCTCCGGAATAAATTCATAAAACGCGCCAATCGCATTCGAGCCGCCGCCAACGCAGGCAATAATCGCGCTCGGCAGCCGATTCTCCTTCTCCAGAATCTGCCGCTTCGCTTCCTTGCTGATCACCCGGTGAAAATCACGCACCATCATCGGGTAAGGATGCGCGCCCAGCACGCTCCCCAGCAGATAATGCGTCGTCCGCACATTCGTCACCCAATCCCGCATCGCCTCGTTGATCGCATCCTTCAGCGTCTTCGAGCCCGAACTCACCCCGCGCACTTCCGCGCCCAGCAGCCGCATCCGCAGCACGTTCAACTCCTGCCGCTGCATGTCTTCCTCGCCCATGTAGACGACGCACTCCATCCCCAGCAGCGCGCACACCGTCGCCGTCGCCACGCCATGCTGTCCCGCGCCCGTCTCGGCGATAATCCGCTTCTTGCCCATCCGCTGCGCCAGTAAACCCTGCCCAATGCAGTTGTTGATCTTGTGCGCGCCCGTGTGCAGCAGGTCTTCGCGCTTCAAATAAATCTTCGCCCCGTCCAGGTGCTTGGTCAGCCGCGCCGCGTAATACAGCGGAGTCGGCCGTCCCGCATAGTTATGCAGCAGGTCATCCAGCCGCGCATGGAACGCCGGATCCTTTTGCGCCTCGGCATACGCATGCTCCAGCTCTTCCAGCGCCGCCATCAGCGTCTCCGGAACATACCGTCCGCCATACGCGCCAAAACGTCCCGCCACCTGCTCCGGCATCGTTGCTTCTGAGAGAGTCTCCATACCGCTCACCATCTGTCCCTTTCCAGCTATCCTGCTTTTCTGCAATCAAAAACCGCAACCCTTTGGGGCTGCGGCTCGTGTGGATCTTCCGGGTTACCTGAAAGTTTGATGCTTCTTTGATCCTTCAGATGTGCACGGAACAGTCCGCCAAAGCCGCTATCGGAAACCAATAGCGCCAGCCAAAGGCGACAAACTGATGCGGTGCATTCCTCATCTTGAGTCCAACCATACATCGACTGCCCGGAATTCAGCAAATCCACTTCTTCTCTCATCAAACTCCGCCGGCCGAACCCAAATGCAACGCAGCTGACCTGGCAAGCTCCACAAAGGCTCTTACCTTTTCCGGATCTTTCCGCCCCGGCGCAGCCTCCACGCCGCTCACCACGTCCACGCCCCACGGATCGAGCGTCGCAATCGCCTCGCCCACATTCTCAGGACGCAACCCTCCGGCCACCACCATCCGCAAATCCGCCGCAGCAGCAAAACTCCGCCGCGCCGCAGCCCAGTCATAGCGGACCCCCGTCCCGCCCTGCGCCTGCGCCGTTTGCGAATCCACCAGCACCGCATCCACAGCACCACTCTGCCGCAGCGCGGCCAGCCGCTCATCCAGCGCACTTTCCTCCGCGCCAAAGTGCAGCACCTGCAATATCCTCAAACGCTCCGCAGACTCCGTAAACCGCTCCCGAAGCCGCAGCGCCAAATCCGAATCCAGATCCCCATGCAGTTGCACACCCGACAGCCCAGCCGTCAGCACCGTCTCCACAATCCCTTCGAAATCCGCATCCACAAACACGCCTATCTTCTCGACGACCGTCTGCCCCAGCCGGGAAATAATCTCGCCAGCCTCCGCCGCCGTCACCCTCCGAGGACTCTTCGCAAATACAAACCCCAGCGCATCGGCACCAGCCTCCACGGCCACCCGCGCGTCTTCCAGGTTCGTCGTGCCGCAAATCTTCACCCACATCGCCGTTACCGTCCCACGGCCTCGCCGGCCAGCAGCGCAGCCAGCGCCATGCCCGGGTCCGGCTGCCGCATCAGCGACTCCCCAATCAAAAACGCATGGTACCCAGCCGCCCGCAACCGCTCCACATCTTCCGCCGTATGAATCCCGCTCTCGGCCACATGCACCGCGCCTCTGGGCAAATCCGCCGCCATCCGCAGCGAAACATCCAGGCTCACCTCAAAGCTCACCAGGTCGCGATTATTCACCCCATACGCATCGCAGCCCAGTCCCAGCACCCGCGTCAGTTCCTCGCCCGTATGCACTTCGCACAGCACATCCAGTCCCAGCCGGTGCGCTACTTCGGTAAACCGCTCCAGCTCCGCATTCTCCAGCGCCGCCGCAATCAGCAGAATCGCGTCCGCCCGGTGCGCCCGCGCCTCCACAATCTGGTACTCGTCGACAATAAAATCCTTCCGCAAACACGGAACCCCGCCCGCCTCCGAAGCAATCTCCAAATTCTGCAGACTCCCCTGGAAAAACGGCTCATCCGTCAGCACCGAGAGCACCGCCGCGCCATGCCCGGCCAGCGTCCTCGCCAGCCACTCCGGATCAAACTCCTCCCGAATCAGCCCCTTCGACGGCGAAGCCTTCTTCAGCTCCGCAATCACCGCCGGCCCCGTCTCTGCACGCCGCCGCAACGCCGCCGCAAACCCACGCGGAACATGTTGCTCCGCCCGCGCCTCCAACTCCGCAACCGGCACGGTGCTCCGCCGCGCGGCCACATCGGCGCGTGTGCGCTCCAGAATCTTTTTCAGATACAAAGATGGCTCCAAACCAGGCTCCTCACCGGCAAAATACGGCTTTTCTCAAGTATAGCCAGCCGCTCCCCGCCTATGCTGCCCACTCTCCAACCCAATCCACCGTCCGCTCTCGTACTCTTTTTTTGATATGCCACCGCTCTTCCGCCTCCCCCGATTGCAGACCCAAACCTCCCCGCCGCACAATAGCCACATGCTCCCCGCCCGGCGCCCATCGGTCTCCGCCCTCCTGCGATCCGTCGCAATCCTCGCGCTTGCAGTCCCCATCGCCGCCCTCGCAGTCTCCAAAAAGGCAGAATCCACCAAAGCCGCCCCGCCGCCAGTGCGCAAGCCCGCCGCATCCATCCCCGTGCAGCCCCTCGGCTTCCAGCCGCCCAGCATGTTCTACCTCGCGGACCGCCAGTCCTCGCTCACCCTCGACTTCATTGACGACACCCGCCTCCTCTTCACCTTCCGCGTCAACGCCCTCATCCAGCGCAGCCCCGGCAACGACCAGCCCGGCGATCAGGACCAGGTCATCCAGGCCGACGTCCTCGACATCCCCACTGGAAAAGTTCTTCACAGCACCCGCTGGACCATGCACGACCGCCAGCGCTACCTCTGGCCCCTCGGCCACGGCAAATTCCTCGTCCGCATCGGCAACACCCTCTATCAGACCGGCAGTTCCCTCACCCTCCAGCCCTTTCTCACCCCCGCGCACCCACTCACCCTCGTCAACGTCTCTCCCGGCCACAAATATCTTTCAGTAGAAACAGAAGTCCCCGCCGACCCAGCCCAGCTCGCCCCCGAGGTCGATCTCCAGGGCCGCGTCCTCGCCCAGCCCCAACACGTCAATCTCGCCGTTTACCCCGCCGGCAGCACCCAGCCGCTCTTTCGCACCCACTCCCTGCACCCGCTCGATCTGCCCGTGATGCAGAATGGCTTCCTTGAACTCCTCTCCACCCAACCCCAAAAAGGCCGCGGGGACCTCTGGCTCATCCGCGAAATCGAATTCCAGGGACTCAGCGATCCCGCCCACCTGCCCGCCCGGCTACCCGCCAGAGACGTCCTCAGCTTCCAGAGCGACTGCCACCCCTCGCTCCTGCCGCTCAGCCCCACCGTCGTCCTCACCGGCTGCGCAGGCGACGGAGCCGATCACCTCATGACCGCCGTCGACCTCAACGGAAACAAACTCTGGCAGCAGTGGTGGCAGGCCCGCTACCTCTGGCACACCATGGCCTACGCCTCCGGCGGCAGCCGCTTCGCTCTCGGCTCACTCATGACCGACCGTCCCCTCGCCACCCTCAGCCCCGCAAGCATCAACGATGTCGAGCGCCAGCTCGTCGGCGTCTTCGACACCACTACCGGCAAGCTCGTCCTCGTCCGCGACGCCAACCCCATCGTAAGCGCCGGGCAAAACTTCGCCCTCAACGCCACCGGAACCCGCTTCGCCATCCTCCGCAACCAGGCCATCGAAATCTACAACCTGCCGCCCTCAAACCCCACCCCGCCGGCAGCAACAAAAGCTGCCCACTAGCAGATAACCTGCCACCAGACAGTCCATTCCCTTTTCAGATAAAGCTGGAACCCTACCGCGCCCCGTCGTCCACCTGCGTGTCAGCCACCTCAGGATGCGGCCGAACCAACGGCGCAGGCACGTAGTTTTTATAGACCGTGATGTGGAAGCATGCCTCATAAAACTCCTCCTCCACGTCAATCTGCCCGGCCTCCTGCAGCGGCAGCAGATACCCGCGCATCCACGCCATCTCCCGCGCCGTCATGCCCTTCTTGCCAATGTCGATCGTCGCCCCAAATTCATGCGGAGAAGCAATCTCGCCGTTCGCCGGAGCAGCATTCCCATTCCGCCACGTCAGCCGCTCCTGGTAGCTCGCCGGCCGCACTGCCGAGGTAATCACCAGCGGCTCCCCAAACTGGTGCGCAAACGAACGCCCCAGTTGCCGCATAAACTCTGCCGTCCACGGCCTCGTGTACCGCCGATCCTGCGCCAGCCGCGGATCAACCTGCACATCCCCGCTCAACGGCAGCGCAACCAGGTCGTGCTCATGCACCATGGCCTCAAGCTCCGCCTCGTCCTTGATCCGCGTCAGCCCTTCTGCGCGGTCGCGCTCGTTCTGCCGAACCAGCGAGGCATGTGTCCCCCGCAGCGGCGACCGCCAGTAAAGATGAACGTGCTCGTGCGAAACATAATCCAGCCCCGCCGGATGCACCGTTCCGGGCATCGGCGGAGGCGTCAGCCTGGCCACCGCAACTCCATCCGGATGCGCACTTGCCGCCGCCCTCCGCGTATGGCCTCGCACGGAATGCTCCCGCGCCAGCCGCGCCTCGTACGCCCGGTGTACTCGCAAACGCCGCTCCCGCACCAGCCGCGCTTCATACGCACGATGCCGCCGCAGCCACCGCGCATGCGCCACCCTGCGCTCGTAAGCCCGATGCGCAGCAACCCGCCGCGCTCGAATCCTCCGCTGCGCAGCCGTCAATCTGTGTGTCGTTACTTTTTTGTGGACAGCAGAAGACCCCGCCTTGCCGTGTTCAGCAGCAGGCGTCACTCCAAAAACCGGAAAGGCGGCCGCAACCGCCAGCAGGGCGACCATTAAATACTTCGGCATCTCGTAACTTCGTCGGGAGAGTCGTCGTTCAATCATGAGAATACCCAACCCCAACCACTCCGGGAAGTGTTTTCCAGGGTACAAATGCCCTGCTTTGCAGCATTCTTCCCGAATTTCTCCATTTCCCGCGCCACCGGCCTCAAACCGCTTCCAGCCTTGCCCAAAGCCCCACTCCGCAACCCTCCAGAATCGCCTTTTCACCCGGCCAGAAAGTGATTCCGCGCTACAATGCTCGCGGTTGCTTTTAAATCATTTCAGAAGGATGGCCTATGTCCGACTCACCAGCACTTCCGCCCGTGGAATCCACTCCACCCCTCAGCCAGTGGGAGCGCCTGATCGACACCTTCATCGCGCCATCCAAAACATTCACTGACATTCTCCGCAGCTCCAGTTGGTGGCTGCCCTGGCTCGTTGCCTCCATCATTGGCCTCGGCTTTGTCTTCGCAGTCGGCCACCAGGTCGGCTGGGCGCAGGTCGTCCAGAACACCCTTCACCAGAACCCCAAGGCCATGGCGCGCCTCCAGCAACTCTCACCCGATCAGGTGAACGCCATGACGGTCTACCTCGTGCCCGTCGGGCTGCTCCTCGTGGCTCTCGTCGGCGCGGCCGTCCTCTGGCTCACCATCAACTTCCTCTTCGGCGGACAAGTCAGATTCGGCGAAATGTACGCCGTCTGGTTTTACGCCACCCTCCCTCTCACTCTCACCTCCATACTCGCCATCATCACCCTCTTTGCCGGCGTCGACCCCACCGTCTTCAACATGCAGAACCCCGTCGGCACCAACCTCGGCTTCTATCTCTCTCCCGACTCAGCCCCCTGGCTCATCAACCTCCTCAAATCCGTGGACGTCCTCAAGATCTGGACCGCCATCCTCCTCACCATCGGCTGCGCCAAAGTCGGCCGCATCAAGACCGCCTTTGCCGCCGTCGTCGTCTTCGGCTGGTGGATTCTCGGCATTCTCATCAGCACCGGCTTCATCGCCCTCATGGGCTGACCCACATTCCAGCCAAAACAAAACCGGGAGCCATCTGGCTCCCGGTTTCACTTTGCTTCAATACTGTCAACTCACTGGGTGGGCGGGTTCAAGGTCCAGGTGCCACATTTTCGATTTCTGGGAAGTAACTATCCTCCGGCAAAGCCGGAGGCTTTATGCGATTGGCCCCTCAAAGGGGCCTGAACGCACACTGCGGCAG
>JBMFWD010000036.1:0-33831 GCA_049965615.1 Acidobacteriaceae bacterium | reverse complement strand
TGACTCATGGCTGATCCTCTCTTCTCTGAAAGTGGTCCTTGCCCAGGAAACCATTCCAGATTATTCGGGATCAGCCTACTCGCTCCGCCGCCAAGCCACCGCAGTTATCCGCTATTTTGGACAGCAATGATGCCAACGGGCTTTTTCCATTTATCGGTTTTCATATCAATTGTTGTAGCTATTCCGGTGCTACTCCAGATTGATTGAAACGATTGGAATTCTTCATTCGGTACTGAAAACGTTCGAGTATAAATTCTTCCTTCTCTGCATTCCAAGGTAATGAGAGGGTAGACATTTAATGGGCCCGATGGCCTGTTGCTTATCAAGGTATATCTCTCGAAGGTTTTCATGGTGAGAGGATTTCTGACCTGCTCTATCGCCCATTGACCAACTGATTTTTGCTGGGCATAGACGCCGATGGGTAAGCAGGCCACTATCAAGCCAAATATTATCTTTTGTATTTTCATATTCACCTTGCGTCGGGAGCGTCTGGGCTATTGGAACTTTACTTCCGCTAGTGGTTTCCATTTTTTGGCGTTGGGGTAGGCGGTGAGGTACATCTGGGCGGCTATGGTGTCGATTAATGCGAAGTGGTCGCCGTGGAGTGAATAGAGGTTCATGTGGGTGCGGTCTTTGCGGAAGGTGAAGTGGGCGTTGGCGTGGAGGTTGGTTAAGACGGCGTCGAGGAGGCGGGCGGATTCGTTGAGGTAGAAGGTGTCCGCGGTGCCGACGTAGAGGTGGATTTTTCCTTTGAGGTATGGGCCGCGCTGGGGCCAGGTGGTTTTGAGGATGTGGGCGAGGTCGTAGTGATCGTGCCAGTAGGCGACGACCTTGGGGTTTACGTCGCCGGTGGTGCGGTCGAACATGGGTTCGGGGCGGCCATCGGGTCCGCGGGGTGAAAAGACCCAATCGAAGGAGGCCATCTGGCCGCCGTAGGGGCCGAGGACCTGTTCGAGTTTGGCGAACTGCTCGAAGGTGGCGATGACTTTGGCGTGGTCGCGGACGAGCGGGTAGGGCTGGCCGTCGGGCTCGGTGTAAACGTTGGCGTGGGGGGCGTAGAGGTCGGGTCCGGTGAAGTTGTGGAAGTCGCTGGGGTCGGGCGAGGTGGACCATGTTCCGCCGAAGACTTTGGGGTAGTTGATCTGGAGCTGAAGGGTGGCCCATCCGCCGGAGGAGTGTCCCTGGAGGTAGCGGTCGCGGGCGTGGGGGATGGCGCGGTAGTGGGCTTCGAGCCAGGGGATGTATTCGGTGGTGAGGGCGGTGCCCCAGGGGCCATTGTTGACGGAGTTGGCGAACTCGTGGGTGCCGGTGGGGAGGTGTTCGTCGAGCATGACCCAGAGCATGGGCGGCATTTTGCCGGTGGCCATGCGCTGGTAGACCATCATGCCGAAGTATTTGCAGCCGGGGAGGGTGCCGCCGAAGCCGTGGGTCCAGTAGACGGTGGGGTAGTGGAGTTTGGGGTGCTTGTTGTAGCCGGGCGGCAGGACGACCCAGGCGCGGATGTAGGTGGGGCGTCCCCAGAAGCGGGTGAGGGCGGGGCTTTGGAGCTCGGCGAGGCGGAGATGGGGGAGCGCGGTTTGCTGGTCGGGTGTGAGCTTGGCGGGCGTGCGCTGCGGGACGGTGGAGTCGAGGGCTAGCTCGGGTTCGGGGCCCTGGCCGGGTGTCCATTGGGTGAGCGTGAGGACGGGACTGATGAGGTCGCCGGGGGTGAGGGCGCTGTAGTTATAGGTGTGGTGGACGTCGAGGACGGCCTGGACCTGGTAGTTGCCGGAGGCGAGATCGGAGAAGGGTTTGGGGTAGGCGAGGCTGTCTGTGTCGATGTCGATGGCGGCGCCGGGGGCGAGGTCGTGGACTTCGCGGGCGGCGACCCA
Source organism: Acidobacteriaceae bacterium (assembly GCA_049965615.1). Taxonomy (GTDB): domain Bacteria; phylum Acidobacteriota; class Terriglobia; order Terriglobales; family Acidobacteriaceae; genus Acidobacterium. The sequence continues at coordinate 31,960 of JBMFWD010000036.1, read as the reverse complement.
GGTGGCGTTGGGGTCGAACTCGTTGATGGAGATTTGCTTTGCGCCGGTGCCCTTGGCGAGGAAGACGAGGAGGCGTCCGGAGATGGGAGCGTGGACGGCGGGTCCGGCGGTGATGCGGAAGAAGAGATGGCGGGGCTGCTGGGCAATGGCGGATGTGGCAGCAAAGAGGGTGAGGAGCGCGGCGGTGAAGAGGGTGCGGGTTCGCATGGCGGGAAGTGTACCAAAAAGATGCGGCAGATACGGGGGAATTGCCATCTCAACGGGTAATCTGGAGGGGTGTTGATGGGGATAGGTATGCGAGTGAGCAGAGCTACTGGGGGTGGTTTGGCGATGACGCTGTTGGCCGCGATTTGCGCGTTGCCGGCGATGGCGGCGGTGCATGGGCGGGATACGGTTCCGCAGTGCGGGCGGGCGGTGCAGTTTACGGCGAACTATCTGGCGGCGGAGACGCCAGCGGATGGGCCGGGGTTTTTGTTTGAGATTGAGAACCGGACGGAGCATCCGATTACGCTGGTGCTGCCTGTGCCGACGAGCGCGCACTGGTATGCGCGAGTAAACCATATGTGGTTGTGGCGGGCGAGCGCCGGGCGCGGCGGGGCGCTGGTGAATGCGGAGAACGCAAATGGGCCGGTGTTTGTCTTTCAACCGAAGGATGCGACGGCGAGCGACGTGAAGACGATTACGATTCCGGCGCATGGTGTGCATGAGTGGACGGAGTGGATGAAGGATGATCCTGCGATTGCCTACCAGCCGAGCTGCGCGCATTGTAATTATCCGGGAGAGCATGATTTTCGGGCTGTGTTTGCGTATGCGTGGCTGCCTGCGCGGGGGCAGCGGATTGAGCATTTGCTGGCTTGCGGGTTGCGGTCGAATCCGGTGGACATGCCGCCGCTGGATTTGCCTGTGCAGAAAAAAGTTGCGCAGAAATAAGAAAAAATAAATTTGAGAAAAGTAAATTACGGTGTGCGCCTTTGACGGAAAAAGTGCGTCTCTCCTGCACGGTCGCTTGATTTGCGCAGATGGTGAGAGCGTGACAGGCGACGGAGAGGAAACTGGATATGAAAAGAACACTGATGACGCTTGCCCTTGTGGGCAGCCTGATTTTTGGTATGAACGCTGTGCCCATGTTTGCGCAGGAGAGCGCGCCGCCACCGCCACCGCCGCCGATGCAGCAGGGAATGGGCGGTATGCACCACGGCATGCGCGGGGGGATGCATCACCGGATGATGACTCCCGACGAGCAACTGGCGCACATGACGAAGGTGCTGGATTTGACCGCGGACCAGCAGGCGAAGCTGAAGCCGATTCTTGTGGCGCGTGACCAGAAGATGCGTGCGATCTGGAAGCAGCACGCGCAGGAGATGCGGCAGATGCACGAGCAGATGATGGCCGCCAACAAGGAGAGCAAGGCGCAGGTGGATGCCGTGCTGACCCCTGAGCAACAGGCAAAGATGCAGGCGATGATGCAGAAGCGGATGGAGCGCATGCACCAGCGGTGGCAGCGGCAGGGAACGCAGCCGCCACCTCCTCCGCCTCCGCCGGCGGAGCCCCAGTAATGCAAGTTGAGCGAGAGATGGGCGCTGGGGAATTTCTCCTGGCGCCTTTCTTTATTTTTGGGGCGTGGTGGCGGGGACGTGTGCGACGCCAGGGAGTTGGATGGCGGTGGCGTGGAAGACTTTGTAGTCGCTGGCTGTGATGGTGATGTTGGCGCGGTAGCCGATGAAGGCGATGGCGTGGGCGATGAGGTGGACGTGGGTGTTGGCTGGGAGCCATAGTCCGCCATGCATGGGGCGCTGGGTGAAGGAAAAAGTGCTGCCCTTGTCTACGGTGAAGATGCCCCAGCCGATGTGGAGGTTGGAGTCAAAGAGTGCGTCGAGGCGGCGGACCTGGAGATCGTGTTCGTCGATCCAGATGGTTCCGGCGAGGTTGCGGAGGGTCTTCTCAGCCTTGCCGTGCACGGATGCGTGGTGGTTGCCGGTGAAGTGGAAGAGGAGCGTGGGGCGTCCATCGAGTGTGGTGCGGGTGGGGCTGGATAGCTGCATGATGGCGAGCAGTTGCGAGATAGAAACGGTCGGTCCGCTGGTGGATTGGCCTGGAGGAGTTTTCTGGGCCTGGGCGATGAGGCGCTGCACGGTCTTTTCTTGCTTGCGCTGCTCGCCGGGACTGAGCGGGTGACCGTCCTTTCCGATGAGTTCGTTGATTTCGTGGGTGTGGACGAAGAAGACGCGGAAGTCGCTGGTTTTGGTGGATTGGATGTGGCCGTGGCTGTCGAGTTTCTGGATGACCTGCTGCTCGCGGTAGGTGTAGTTTTCGCGGATGGCGTCCATCTGGCGCTGATGGGCTACGACTTCACGCAGGAGGGTGGCGGCGTTGGGGATGGGCGGCGGGGTTGCGGGCCGCGTGGGTTTGGTCTGCGCGAGGAGCAGTGTGGGGGTGAGGAGCAGGGATGCGAAGAGGCTGAGGTTGCACTTTTCGCAGGAATTGGCAAAAAGCAACAGCAGGTTCCTCCGCTTCGTTCGCCCGCCCGCGGCGAGCGAACTTCGGTCGGGATGACAACTGTTATTTCGCGGATGCAAGAGACAGGTCATTTGGACACAATGAAGCATGGTGCGGGCCTGGGTCTATGGTAGATGGTAGATAGCGGTGCGTGAGAAGAGGAGGGGTTGGCGATGCTGCTGCGGCTGCTGCTGAAGTGGGTTCTGGATGGATTTGTGCTGCTGGTGGTGACGTGGATTGTGCCGGGGTTCGAGGTGGCGAATTTTGGGGCGGCGCTGGTGGCGGTGTTGGTGATCGGGCTGCTGAACGTGACGCTGGGGCTGCTGTTGAAGCTGGTGTTTTTACCGCTGGGGATTCTGACTTTGGGGCTGGTGTTTTTGTTGATCAATGCGCTGATGATCAAGATGGCGGGCGCGATTGTGCCGGGGTTCCGGGTGAAGAGCGTGTGGTCGGCGCTGGTGGGGGCTTTTGCGCTGGCTTTGATTCATGTGGTGTTCCATGTGGTGCTTTGGTGACGCGATGGAGACCTGGGAGTTTGTGAATTTCTAGTGGATTTTGCGCCGATGGAGTCCGGATTTTGCATATCGGCGGGGGTGTGGGACATCCAATAGAAACTATGTCGAAAGCCAAGGCTTATTCTGCAGCAAGCGCGACTTCGCCGCTCGCCTCCACGGTGATTGAGCGGCGCGAACCAACCCCTAACGATGTACAGATTGAGATTTTGTATTGCGGTGTTTGCCACTCTGATTTGCATACGGTGCGGAACGAGTGGGAATCCGCGATGGCGACGATTTACCCCTGCGTGCCGGGCCACGAGATTGTCGGCCGTGTGACGAAGGTGGGCTCGGCGGTGACGAAGTTCAAGGTGGGTGACCTGGCGGCAGTGGGCTGCCTGGTGGATTCCGACGGGACGTGCCCGGCTTGCAAGGACGGGCTGGAGCAGTTTTGCCCGAGCGGAGTGTTTACCTACAACGCGCCGGACAAGCACCTGGGCGGCGTGACGTATGGCGGCTACTCGGACAGCATTGTGGTGACGGAGAATTTTGTGCTGCGGGTTCCGGAGAACCTGGACCTGGCGGGCGCGGCTCCGCTGCTTTGCGCGGGGATTACGACTTATTCGCCGATGCGGCACTGGGGCGTGACCAAGGGCCAGAAGGTGGGCGTGGTTGGCCTGGGCGGCCTGGGGCACATGGGCGTGAAGTTTGCGCATGCGCTGGGTGCGCACACGGTGGTGTTTACGACTTCGCCGAGCAAGAAGGAAGACGCGCTGCGGCTGGGCGCGGATGAGGTTGTGATTTCCCGCGATGCGAACGAGATGGCCAAGCATGCGGGGAGTTTTGATTTCATTCTGGACGCTGTGGCGGCGGAGCATGATCTGAATGCGTACCTGCACCTGCTGCGGCGTGATGGTAATTTGACACTGGTGGGCGCGCCGGAGAAGCCGCTGCCGGTGGCGGCGTTTGGGCTGATCTTTGCGCGGCGGAGCGTTTCCGGTTCTCTGATTGGCGGGATTGCCGAGACGCAGGAGATGCTGGATTTTTGCGGCGAGAACAACATCACGGCGGATGTGGAAGTGATTCCGATGCAGCAGATTAACGAGGCTTATGAGCGGATGCTGAAGTCGGACGTGAAGTACCGGTTCGTGATCGACATGGCTTCGCTAAAGGCGTAGTTACGAGAAGAGAGTGGCGCGAACTGCGCCGCTGGGAAAGCCCGTGTTTGCGCGAGTGATGCGCAGACGCGGGCTTTTTTATTGGATGACGAGAGTTGGATGCCATGAGGAGCGCCGGCATCGTGACGGCTCGATGAGACACCTCGCGTTTCCCGGAAAAGCTGGAGGACAGGAACGGAGACCTGCGCCAGCATGTTGGCGATGAGGAGTTATTGGGGACAGGTGTGCAGGGTGTACCAGGGGGCCTGGAGATATCCGGAGTGGAGGTTGATGCATACGGTGTCTCCGGGGGATACGGAGTGGTAGGTGTGGTAGGAGACTTCGACGTCAGTACCGTTGGTGACGGGTCCCCAGGGGGCGATGCTGAGATAGTAGCTGGTGCTGCGTCCGTGGGACTCGTGCATGTCGAGGACCTGGGCTTGAAAGGGCTCGGGGATGGAGTGGTCGGGCAGGGTGTCCGCGGTGTGGATGACGCCGATGCTGTAGAGCGCTCCGGCGACGAGGATTCCGATGACGGCTCCGGTACGGTTGACGCTGCTGAGGGCGGGCTGCAGCAGGGCGACGACGAAGGCGATGAAGATCACCGCGATCCAGATCAGGATCTGGCTGGAGTGGAGGATGTGGGAAGATTCTCCGGCGCTGAAGGCGAAGAGGAGGCCGAAGCCGGGGATCATGATTGCGAGGCTGAGTTCGGCGCGGGGGTCTGCCTTTTGCTTGAAGACAGCGTAGAGCAGAGGGAAGCGGTAGAGCAGTCCGATGCCAACGAGCGGCAGGAGCCAGAGGACGATGACGGATGGAAAGAACAGCGGGGGCGTCTGACGGAAGGCGAGGAAGGAAGCCACAATGGCCACGGCGGTGAGGACATACATGGCGATTTTTGCGTTGCCGAGCAGGGCGGATGGATCAGTCTGACCGGATGCGATGGTTTGCTCGCGGCTCAGTTCGCTGGTGATCTTGTCGGCGTCGCGCTGGTCGAGATTGGTGACGGACTGGAGCCACTGGCTGACGCCGTCCTGATTGGTGATGGATGCGGGGATGGTGAATGTGCCTTGATTGTCTTTGAGATAGAAACGGGTATAACTGCCGTTGCGAGTGCGCATGGTGCGGATGCCTTCGATCTGATTGCGATCGAGGGTGCGGGTGCGCAGCGTGGAGCGGAATTCCATTTGGTCGCCGGTGAGGACGAGACGCGTGCGGAGCGCGTAGGCGGCGAGGAAGATGGCTGCCAGTATGAAGATGAGGCTCATTCCGTCGATCCAGTCGCGCCCGGTTGAATTGGGCCCGGATTTGAGGAGGAAGAATCCGGAGAGGCCGATGTAGAAGGCAGACATGATGAGGTAGAGCAGCTTTCTTCCGGTTGTGAGCTGGTAGACCTGCGATTGCGTGCCGTTATAGGCGAATTGGTCCATGCGGTTTCTCCCCAGCGGAAGTTATACCACGGGGAGTAAGTGGGGGATAGTGCCTTGGATTGGGCGCTTTGTGGGACGGGGTAAACGGCAAGATGGCTTCTCCGTGGAGAAGCCATCTTGGTTCTGATGATAAATGGGATCGGCTGATGAGGTGTTATGCGGTGGCGCCGAGGCCGATGAGGTTGGCGGCGAGGATGATGATGAGCATGCCGACCCAGAGCCAGCGGACGGGGCGCTTGCCTGCTCCGCGCCACTCGCCGAGGGATAGGCCGACGATGCCGCCGAAGAGGACGTAGAGGCTCATGTGGAGCATCCAGTTGATGAAGAAGAGGCGGTTGGGCACGTTGGCCTCTCCCCATGCATAGAAGAAGAACTGGAAGTACCACATGATTCCGCCGGAAGCGGCGAGTGCGGCGTTGATGAGGAGGATGCGGCGGGGTTGAGAGAGATCGCGCGCGATGGAGATGTTTTTGACGAAGCCGAGGCGGGAGAAGCAGTAGGCGAAGTTTACGAGCGCGCCGCCGCCCATGATGATGACGTAGGCGGGGAGCGCGTCGTAGAGGGGATTGACGCCGAGCTGATGGGCGGCGGTGGCCATGGGGCGGGCGGCGTCAATGGCGAAGGACATGCCTGAGGAAAAGATGCCGCAGAGGACGGCGAGGATGAGGCCTTTGCGGAGGTTGAATTCTTCGACGACGACGCTTTGTGCGCGTTCCTTCTGGTGACCGGCGTAGGTGACGACGCCGATGCCGATGAGGGCGGTGAAGATGCCAGCCATGGTCCATGCGCCGCTGGTGGTGGCGAGGATGGCGAGCAACTGGCCGTGGATGATGGGCGGAACGAGGGTGCCTACGACGAGGGTGACACCGATGGCGACACCGATGCCGAGCGACATGCCGAGGTAGCGCATCGTGAGTCCGTAGTTGACGTTGCCGATGCCCCACATGCAGCCGAAGAGGAAGACGGGAATGAGGACGGCCCAGGGGATGCTGGAATAGAAGGCTCCGAAGTTGGGCAGGAGCATAAGGCTGACACTGATGGGCAGGATGACCCAGGAGAAGATTCCGGCGATGGCCCATGTGGATTCCCATGACCAGCTTTTGACTTTCTCAATGGGTGCGTAGAAGGACGCGGCACAGGCTGCGCCAATCATGTGCCAGCCAATTCCTGCGACGATCGAAGGCATGCGGAGACTCCTGAGGGTGAAAAGGGGGTGTATCGCGCACCCCCGGCTTATGTTCCAAAGAGGGTACCAGTTCTGTATAGGAATTGGCGAGGGCGGGTGTGGACTTTTTGCTTTGGTCAGGTGAAATCAGGCGGGGGTGGGTTGGGGTTGTGGCTGGAAGTCGATGGTGAGCACGGTGATGTCGTCTTCCTGGCCGAACCGGAGGGCCATTTCGGCGATTTCTGTAGCGGACATGGTGCTGCAGTTGCGGGTGCGGTCGAAGCCGAAGAGTTCACCGGAGAGGGATTGGGCTTCGAGGACTCCGTCTGAGATGAAGGTGAGGCGGTCGTTGGGTTCGAGCTGGAGGGTGAGTGTGGAGGGTTCGGCGCCGGGGACGACGCCGATGGGGAGCGAGCCTTCCATTTCTGTGGCATTGCCGCTGCGGAAGGGAGGAATGTGGCCGGCGCAGGCGAGGCGGAGGAGTCCCTGAGGCGAGAGGTGAGCTGCGAGGCAGGTGGCGAAGCCTTCGTGGGGCTGGGCGATGAGGCGCTCGTTGAGGGCGGTGAGGATTTCGGCGGGGTCGGTGGTGCGGGCGGCTTCCGAATGGATGACTCCGACGATGAGGGAGACCATCATGGCGGCGGGGAGTCCTTTGCCGGAGACGTCGCCGATGATGAGGGTGATGCCGCCGTTGCCGTCGGGAATCTGCTGGAAGAAGTCGCCGCCTACGATGTCGGCGGGGATGTAGATGGCGTTGATGTTGAAGCCGGGAATGGCGGGGGCGGACTCGGGAATGAGCATTTGCTGGATATGGCGGGCGGCGTCGAGCTGGTTGTTGAAGTGCTCTTCGCGGCCGCGCGCCTGGGAGAAGCGGCGGATGAGGAAGATGAGCAGCGCGACGAGGAAGAGTATGTTGAAGATGGTGGTGAGGGTGAGATGGAACGGATAGACGGGAATGTATACGCCGAAGACCCAGCTCATGAAGTTGACGGGATGGAACTGGGCGATGGATCCGAGGACGGTTTGCAGGATGGAGTAGCCGTATTTGAGAGCTGCGGGCGCGAGCAGGATAAGTGCGTCTGGGTCGCGGCGCAGGCTGCGGCGTGTGAGGAGGGCGAGAATCCAAAGGGTCGAGGGAAGGATGCAGGCGACGGAGAGCAGCGATGAGACGGGAATGGAGAGCCAGCCGGGCCAGTAGAGGGGAATGAATACGGGGCTGAGGACGGCGAGTACGAGAGAGAGCCGGAACCAGAGGCCGCGGCGTGCGCGGAGTGTTACGGAGAAGAAATAGAGGCTGGCTACCCAGACGACGGCGAGCAGGATTGCAGTAAACAGGTCGAAGATGGGGATGGGCAGCAAGTTGGCCGGGCCGTGGATGAGGGTGAGGATGTACCCGGCGCAGTTGGCGATTTGAATGATTGCAAACCAGAGATATTCGCGTTCCGTTGGGCGGAGCAGGAAGAGAACGAGAATGACGAAACCGATGATGCCGCTGAGGAATGCGGTGATGTACTCGTCCGCGTAGTAATTGAGCTGGGCGTCGTGCCGAAGGGAATGGATACTGTTGAGGATATTGGAGGGGCCGACGAGGCCGCCGGCTTCTTCCGGGCCTCCTCCGGCGTAACTCGACCATAAGGGCGAGTGCCATACACGCAGAGCGATGAGGATGGTTTGCGGGGTTTTTGCGGGTGTGCCGATGATGGGAAAGATCTGTGAGCGGGGCGTGATGACGGCAAAGGTGGGATGCGTGTTGCCGGCGGAGCCGATGAGGCGGCCATTCTCGAATAACTGATAGCCGGTGTAGATGGGCGGCAGGTTGATGGAGAGGGCGGGTGAGCTGGCGGGGATCTGGATGGTGAAGCGGTACCAGGCGTAGCCGCTGAGATTGGGATAGCCCTGGTAGATCCAGGATTCATCGCTGTTGAGGAGCGGCCATGCGGAGTCGTTGAAGTTGGGGGATGCCCATTGGGGGTTGTCGCCGGGATGGAAGCGCCACTTGCCGTTGAGGGAGAGGATGCGCTGCGGACTGGCGCCGAGGTGGAAGGTCTGCGCGAAGAGCGGGCTGACGGTGAGGAGGATCAGCAGGACGAGGCAGCGGCGGAGGGTGCGATGGGACATGGGCGTTCTGCGAAACGTTTGGTGGGGTACAGATTTTGGGTCACCTGATGGTATCGCAGAGCGACCCAGTCGGGTAAAGAGAAGAAGTTTGCGGGGGCCGGTTGCATGCTTAATTCCATCCCGCCGAAAATGCGCTGTTAAAACATGCTGCATTAGAAATGCCCAACATATGAAGTTAGGTCTTGATTTTTCTATGTTAGGGGGGGGGTATGATTGAACACATTGAAGCTTGTGCTCTGTGCGCGGTGGCTTGATATCCGGTGATTGAGCCCTGGGTTCGGTTCAGCCGCCGCAGGTTGTGCATGCTGACTAAAGCAGATACCCGTCTTGGAGGATTATAATAACTCGGACCCTTAGTCACCTTTCAAATTTGTTAGCTGTTATTTGCTGTATGCTGTTCTTAGTGTTCGCGGGGAACGTTGCGTTCGCACAAGCAAATGTGTTTGGTCAGTTACCTGCAACAGGCTGGCAGAAATCCATGCTTAGCAAGGCCGTCCTGAACGACGCGAGGCAAGCTAGCATTCAAGCGTTCGTCGCCAGTCAATCCGGCACCCTTACGCCAGACGTTGTGGAAAATGCTGCAGAATCGCTAAAAGTTCTCTTTGACCATTTTCAGGAGATTGGTTTGAATGCCGCGATGCAGAAGGAGCTACTCAGCAATCAGAAAGCATTTATTGATTTCCAACCGAGCGACAGCCAAATCGCCGCGGAAGAGTTAGAATTTGCTTCTGAAGGAATGCATGTCAGCGACGCGCAAGTCCGTTCTGTGATGGATCCGAGCCTTGAGCAGCGGCAACAGTTCCTGTTCACGGTTCAGCAGGTTGGTCTCTACCGCACCGAACTTATGCTTGTGGCGCAACTCAGGGCGCGGGCAGAAAAACTCTCAGCCGAAACCAGAATTGGCGAGCGGTCGGCGGGTCTATTCATGGGGAATGCCCGTCTAGTGGAGGCGACTACTGTCGTCTGCGAGTCCTGCTTTATTGGTTCTGGTCTTAGCATCATAGTACCGGAGATTCTTCCCGGGGCGTTCTTTGCGTGTCTCGGATGCGCCCTCGGCGGCTGAATTTTGAGTTCTTATGGCTATAAAGACAGTTTCATCGGATGGCAAACGCAGTAACTATTGGGCCTGGCCCGGCCCCGCCGATCTCTATCCCGGCCTCATCCTTGGCGCGGTGTGGATACCTTTTTTGGTTTTCGCCAGGCGCTCGGAGATTGTTTTGGCGTCGATGCTGGCTCTGAGTATCTGCGCATTAGCGGCTCGTCAGGCGGTTGAACGGGCGTGGCCTCCTCGCACCTTATGGGGAGCCCGCACGCCATGGGGTTTACGGATTGGCGCCGCGATAGTCGGATGGTGGCTCTTCATTGCCGTACAGGCGCGGGCCGGCCGTTTCCTCGCCTTCATCGCTGTGGCCGGTTATGCAGCGCTCTATGTCCTTTGTGACTACGTTGCCGTCCGCCGTGCGCGATCAAACCGCCAGACGAACCAAGACCCCGCAATCTGAAGTTGACAGGAGGAACACTGTGCATTTTCTCATTTCTTCGCATTATCTCTGCGGCGCACTCGCCGCTGCCATTGCAGGGATTACCGCGGTAAGGGTGGTCCGCGATTATCGCGAATACCACCCCCGGCGGCAATCGGACGAAGCAACTTCGGAAGCACCCCAACTCATTCTGTCGCCGGCTACGAAATCGGAGGCATGCCAGCCGCTGGTACTCCGCACTAGTTCTCACCCGTCGATTCGGTAACGAGCACGATCCATGTCTTGTTCCAGTCGAGGCCTCCGAGGTCGAGTGAAGTAGAGTTCTCCCCATGCTGTTGGCGGATGGTCACACGTTTAGAGCATTTTTCCTATTACTGTGAACTTTCTGGATGCAACCCGGTGCAGCTTTTCTTGACGGAAAAGCTGCCTGTGCATGCCCTCTTCGGTCTACACCTATAGGAATAATGCTCTAGCCCGCTCAAGTGGAGTCTGGAATAGGGCGTTCGGATTGATTCGTCCCCACTCAAGCCTTCGGTTAAATGGGCCACCACCATGCTCGCGTGGGGCAGCCGGTGAGGCCGGGGGATTGGATTACTGAACGCGCGGGGGCACTGGGATGCCGTCTCCGCCGTGGATGTGGGTGCCGGGCTTGACGTTGGCTCGGCCCTGGCCGAGGTGCTGGTCGGAGCGACCGCCGCCCTGGGGTGCAATGACCGGATGGGCGGAGATGTGGGTGGAGGATGCGGTGGCGACTCCGTTTTGCTGCCGGAGGATGGGCAGGACGGGGTGATTTTGCGCGGCTACGGCGTGGGAGTGCTGAACGGTGCCGATGACGATGGTAGCGCAGAGGCATGCTCCGGCGAGCGAGGCGAGGGCCAGCCGCGGCCATGCGGCGATGGCGTGGGGAGCGGGTTCGAATTCCGCCTGGCGGAGGCGGTAAAGGATGCGGTTGTTGATGCCGTCGCGGGGCTCGGCGGAGCCGAGCTGATGGAGGGCGCGGTCGATGATGTGGTCAGCGGCGTTGGGATGGGTGTCAGGGTGGTTCATCGCTCGATTCCCTCCTTTTCGAGTAATTCGGCGAGGATACGGCGGGCTCGGAAGATGCGGGAGCGGATGGAGGACTCGGTGGTGCCGAGGACTTCCGCGGCCTGTGCGGTGGAGAGCTCTTCGACGGCGGAGAGCAGGATGGCTTCGCGCTCTTTGCGGGGGAGTTGGTCGATGAGCGCCATGATGCGCTGGTATTGCTGGGAGGAGATGGCGTTCTGGTCGGCAGCGAGGCCGGAGGCGCGGAGCGAGCGGGAGTGGTCGGCGATGTCGTCGGTTTCGGGGCGGATTTTGGCGCGGCGCTTTTTGTCGAGTACGACGTTCCAGACGATGCGGACGAGCCAGACGCGGTGATCGCGGATTTCGCCGAGTTTTTCGCGATGGCGGAGGACGCGGACAAAGGCCTCCTGCACGGCGTCTTCGGCCTCGGCGACATTGCGGGTGACCGAGTAGGCGACACGGTAGAGCGTGGCGCTGTACTCCTCGACCAGGGCGGCAATGGCTTCGGTGCTATCCACCATAGTGGTTTGGAGAGCAGGTGCCTGCCAAGTGGAGATCGGGGTCTGCGTCCGGGCGTCGATAAATGCCGGGGCGAAACTCATGGCGTTTGTCCTGCTCTAAAGACGGAGGATACAGGGAATTCGCTCGAAATTCATGAACCGCGCTCAGCGCGGTCCATGAATTCAGCTGTCAGCTCCCAGCTCTCAGCCTTTAGCCTGTGTGTGCCGGACGTGGAAGGCGCTGGGCTTCGATGAGAAAAGCCCAAGAGCTAATGGCTAGAAGCCAGCGGCTGAAAGCTATTAGTCTTTAGGGGATGAATCGGAAGCCCTGGTTTGAGCTGCATGACAGCCCTCGTTATCCCGGATTTTTGCGGGACATGGTGACGGATGGGCTGGAGCACACGTGGAATACGCTGGATATGTACCGGAGCATTGCTCCGCTGCTGGAGCGGGCGGTGGCGGAGAGCGGCGCGCGGCAGGTGGTGGATTTGTGCTCGGGCGGGGGCGGGCCGTGGTTGTCGCTGGCGCCGGGGTTGAAGGATGCGGAAGGGCGGCCGGTGGCGGTGGTGCTGACGGACAAGTTTCCTAATTTGAGTGCGTTTGAGCGGACGCGGGAGATTTCTGGCGGGCGGATTGGTTTTTGCGCCGAGCCTGTGGATGCGGCGGCGGTGAGGGAGGAATTGCGGGGCTTCCGGACGATATTCTCGGCTTTTCATCACTTTACGCCGGAGGCGGCGCGGGCGATGCTGGCCGACGCATTCGCGAAACGTGAGGGGATTGGGGTGTTTGAGCTGGCTCAGCCGAAGGCGAAGACGATGGCGCTGTGTTTTGGGATGCCGGCGCTGAACTGGTTGCTGACGCCGGGGATGCGTCCGCTGGGATGGCGGCGCGTGGTGTGGACGTATCTGCTTCCTGTGATTCCTTTTACGTTGTGGCTGGATGGGATTTTGTCGTGCCTGCGGAGCTACTCGCTCAAGGATATGCGGGAGCTGGTGCAGGGGCTGGAAGCGGAGGATTACCGCTGGGAGATTGGCGAGGCGGGTACGGGCAAGGCGCGGGTGGCTTACCTGGTGGGGATTGCCGGACGGCGAGACGCATCCTAATTTTTGATGGCGAAGTGAGGCCCCGGGCGAGACTCTGCGGTGCGTGGCGCGGTCTAATGGGGAGAGGGCGCAGCTGCGCCGTGGAACCAGTGTGTCTGCGTGAACAGCAGGCCGTTGACGGCCGGATTTGAGCGTTGGATGAGAGAAATCAGGAGTTAACTGGGATCAGTTATGGCGTTGCGTTTGCGGATACTTTGCTGTGCGGTGGTTTTGCTTTGTTTGGGGATTCCGGCGCTTGCGGACTCCACTTCGTTTGATCTTTCAGGGCCGACCCTGGAGTCGACCGTAACGCGCGGGGAGATGCGGCTGCCGATTGCGGAGGTTCCGAATCTGCAGGCGGGCGACCGGGTGTGGGTGCAGGCGAATTTTCCTGCGACGCAGTCGGTACATTACCTGATGGTGGTGGTGTTTTTGCGTGGATCGACGAATCCGCCGCCGGATAACTGGTTTCATCAGGACGAGACGTGGAAAGGGCGTGGCAGCGAGGGGCTGACGCTGACGGTGCCGAAGGGCGCGCGGCAGATGCTGGTACTGCTGGCTCCGGAGACGGGTGGTGCATATCACACGCTGGTGAACGCGGTGCAGCGCAAGCCGGGTTCGTTTGTGCGGGCGTCACAGGATTTGAACGAGGCGATGCTGGATCGTTCGCGGCTGGATACGTACCTGCGGTCGATTCGGCGGGTGAATGCGAGCGACCCGGCCAGGCTGCAGACGGTGGCGCCGATGCTGGCGCGGAGCTTGTCGATCAAGTTGGACAACACGTGCTTTGACGCGGTGAGCGAGGAGCAGGCGCCGTGCCTGATGCATGACCAGAATTCTCTGGTGCTGAATGACAGCCAGAGCGAGTCGATTACGGACACGCTGACGCAGGGGCCGGTGAGCACGCTGGCGATGCAGGTGAGCGCAACGCCGAGGGCGGGGTATGGATACTACAGCCCTTACATTGCATCGGTGATGGATATTGCGCGGGTGATGTCGTCTTTCCACAGCCCGCAGTACCAGTACATACCGGCGCTGGCGATGCGGAAGGTGAAGGCGATGCACCTGATGCTGAACACGCCGCCTTCGTTTGGGAAGCAGAAGTCAGTCATTGTGGCGGCGATGCCGGCGGTGCAGGCTCCGAAGCTGCCGCTGCTGCATGCGGTAAGCAGCAAGCAGATGCAGTGTGCGGAGAAGCCGGGACTGGTGCTGCAGGCGGAGGGTGCTCCGCTGGTGTTTGCGACCGGATACGCGCACGACATGGCGCTGCGGCTGCGGACGAAGAGCGGCAAGGTGGTGGAGCTGCCGGCGCAGACGGACGTGGAGCAAGGCGGGTTTGCGGTGGATACGAAGGGACTGGATGCAAGCGAGTTCGGCGACAGGGTTGTGGGAACGCTGCATGGCTACTGGGGATTTGTTCCGTTTGAGGGGCCGGAGTTTACGCTGGTGAACGCGCATGCGCAGCCGTGGATGCTGGCGGCAGGCGAGGCGGACAGGCTGGTGGTGGGGAGCGACGCGGAGGTGCATCTGCATGCGGGCGACGCGGCATGCGTGGCGGAGATTGCGGAGCGGAGCGGAGGCGATCCCGCAGTGCCGGCGTCGTGGAAGGTGGTGAAGCCGGGCGAGGTTGCGGTGCGGCTTCCGCTGAAGGACGCGCAGCCGGGAATGATGACGCTGCTGGTGCACCAGTACGGGCTGGCGCAGCCGGAGACGGTGACGCTGCAAAGCTTTGCGAAGGCGGCGGAGTTGAAGAGCTTTACGTTACACGCGGGGGACGAACAGGGCGAGCTGACGGGTACGCGGCTGGAGGAAGTGGCGACCCTGGATGTGAATGGCGTGGAGTTTGCGGCGGAGAAGATGACCTCCGGTGGTGCGCTGGTGATGAAGGCGACCGATGCGGAGGAGTACAAGACGCTGACAGCGGGCAGCGCCGAGGCGCATGTTCGGCTGAAGGACGGCCGCGTGCTGACGGTGACGGCGACGATTGAGGCGAGGCGGCCCGAGGTGAAGCTGCTGGCCAAGAGCGTGGAGCCGGCGCGTGAGGATCGGAGCAACATTGAACTGGCGGACCAGGACGAATTGCCGCAGACGGCGACCTTGCGCTTCTCCGTGAAGGCGGAGATTCCCGCGCGGTTTGACCGGGGCGAGGCGCTTGAGGTGGCGACGGCGGACAGTGTTTTTTCGACAACGCTAACGATGCAGAATGGCGGGCTGACGCTGCAGGATCTGCATACGGCGGTAGCGACTCTGCGGCCATCGAAGGCATTTGGCGAGTCGGCATTTGGCCCACTTGAGTTTCGCGTGGTGGACAAGGGCGTGGCGGGTGCATGGCAGCCGCTGGTGACGCTGGTTCGCCTGCCGGATTTGCAGTCGCTGCAGTGCGGGAAGGATGCGGATGGTTCGGGCGCGGCGACAACCGATGCGGCTTTGCAGGGTGGGGCCGGTGCGACGTGTGCGCTGACGGGGGAGAATCTTTTCCTGGTGGATTCTGTAGCGACAGATCCGAGCTTTCAGCATGCGGTGCAGGTTCCGGATGGGTTTCCGGGGGAGACGCTTGCGGTGCCGCAGCCGGTGGCGGGGCAGCTTTATGTGAAGCTGCGGGATGATCCGGCGGTGGTCAATATGGTTGCGCTGCAGAAGGTGATGCCGGAGGTGAAGGCCAAGCACACCCGAGCGCATGAGAAGGCTCACGGCGTCAAAGAGGCGAAGCAGCCTCTGGAGATTCAGCCGGGCGGACCGATGATTCCGGCGAAAGGACCGGGTGCGGTGGTGGTGAAGCCGGTGACGAGTGCTGTGGCTGGGCCGGGGGTGGATTCGGGTGCTGCTGCGCCCGTTGCTTCGCCGCAGCCGGTGCAGGGGGCTAAGGCAGCCGGGACGCAGACGAAAGGTGCGGCGAAGGCTAATCCTCAGGGGAATGCTGCCGGAGGCTCTGGGAATTGATGGGGTGGCACCTGGTTTGAACCTCGTGCCCAGATTATTCCGACCCCACTCATGCGCAGAAGACGCGCATGAATGGGGCACCCGCTTGCATCGGGTACCCGGCTGTATTTTTCGATCCGTTGCTAATTTGTGACTGTGATGGATACAAACTGGGTTGAAATCGGGAAAATTGATTGGAAATTGGGTAATTTGTAACTGTGGAAATACAAAAAGCGCGGCTTTCGCCGCGCTTTTTGTGCATATGGATACTGTTTGAGTTACATGTTGGTGTGGCCGGCGCGCATTTCCTCGTTGAAGCTGGGTTTGGTGAAGTCGAGGGCCTTCATGAGGCGGGCCTGGAACTCTTCTGCGCGGGCCATGAGGGCGGGCGTTGCGGCGGCGTATTCTTCGTGAAGCTGGATGGTGCCCTGCTTTTGCAGCTCAGCGGCTGTGCGGGAGAGTTCTTCCACGGTGGTGTTGAGGTACTGGGCGTCGCGTGGATCCACGATCCAGACGGGAGCGCTATTGCCGAGGACGCCGGAGAGCCAGTAGGCCTTGGAGGCGAGGAAATCGAGGCGGGATTCGTCGGTACTGTCCGCGAACATGAACTTCTTTTGCCAGCGGCTGTAGAAGCGGGTGGTGACGGGAACAGGCTGGCGGTTGCCGCTCTTCAGCATTTCGAGCTGGCCGTAGTCGAGGGTGCGGCGGATGGCGTTGTAGATAAAGGTTTCGGCGTAGGGCTGCTCGGGTGCGGGGACGATCTCGGCGAAGGTGACCGTCATGCTGGCGGAGACCTTGGCGTGGAGCGGGGAGCCGGTTCCAGTTTCGAGCTTGGCGAGGCCGTGGACGATGTAGGTGTCTGACCCGGAGGTGGAGCGGTGGAAGGGCCATCCGAACTGGCTGAAGCTGATGGGCAGGCCGGCGAGGGTGACGTAGGCGTCCGGGCGCGGGTTGCGGAGTCGCTTGCCGGCTTCGCGGAGGTGGGTGGTCATCTCTGGAAGGAGATCGGGCCGGTCGAAGTCGAAGGCCTCGCTGAGCTCGAGAAGGAGTTCGCGCGCGGAGTCGTCGGGGAGGCCGAGACGGAAGCGGGTGGTGGGGCGCTGGTTGTAGTCGAGCGCGGAGTCGGTAGCGATGACGAGCAGGCCGGCGTCAGAGGCGGCTTTGCCCAGCATTTCCTTGAGAGGGGTTGCGGAATTTGTGGTCATGGCGTGCCCTTTTATTTTACCGGGGAGGGTGGGATTCCGCGAAGCGGGGCGGGGATATTTGGCGGTTAAACGGCGCGGCCGGCTGCTGCCGCGGAGGCCCAGGCCCATTGGAAGTTGAAGCCGCCGAGGTGGCCGGTGACGTCGACGACTTCGCCGATGAAGAAAAGGCCTGGGATGGTGCTCTCCATGGTTTTTGCGGAGAGGCAGGCGGTGTCGACACCTCCGGCGGTGACTTCCGCCTTGGTGAAGCCCTCGGTGGCGACGGGGAAGAATTGCCAGTGGTGGAGGGAGTGTTCCCAGAGTTCGAGGGCGCGATTGCTGAAGCCGGCGGGCGGGTTGAGCCGAAGGATGCGGTCGGCGAGACGCTGTGGGAGTTTTTCGCGGAGCGCGGCGCGGGCGCGGGCGATGTCGCGCTGGGGCTGGGCGAGGAGTGGGGCGGCGAGGTGTGCTCCAGGTGCGAGATCGAGGGAGGTGGGTTCGCCCTCGCGCCAGTAGGAGGAGATTTGGAGGATGGCGGGCCCGCTGAGGCCGCGGTGGGTGAGGAGCATTTTTTCCTGAAAGCGGGCGCCGTCGGTGGAGGCGATGACCTCGGCGGAGAGGCCGGTGAGATCGCACCAGTGCTGCTGGTCTTCGTCGTCGAGGACGAGGGGGACGAGCGCGGGACGGGTTTCGACGACGGGGAGGTGGAACTGGCGGGCGATTTCATAGCCAAAGCCGGATGCGCCGATTTTGGGGATGGAGAGGCCGCCGGTGGCGACGACGAGGACCGGGCCATGGAATTCGGCGCGGGAGGACTGCTCGCCGGCGATGAGGTGGAAGCCGGTGCCATGGGTGACGGTGCGGACGGAGGTGCGCAGGAAGAGTTGGACGCCGGCGGCGGCGCACTCGGCGAGAAGCATGTCGAGAATTTGCTGAGCGGAGTGGTCGCAGAAGAGCTGGCCGAGTTTTTTCTCATGCCAGGCGATGCCGTGGCGGTTGACGAGGTCGAGGAAGTCGGACGGGGTGTAGCGGGCGAGGGCGGATTTGGCGAAGTGGGGATTCCGGGAGAGGAAGTTTTCAGGCCGGCAGTGGAGGTTGGTGAAATTGCAGCGGCCTCCGCCGGAGATGAGGATTTTTTTTCCGGGGCGGTCTGCGTGATCGAGGACGGCGACGCGGCGGCCGCGGCGGCCTGCCTCAATGGCGCACATGAGTCCGGCCGCGCCCGCGCCGAGGATGAGGACGTCGAAGTGGTGGGGGGCGGCGCTCATTGCATTGAATGTATCGGATTTGTGCACAGGGCGCGTGGACAGGAGGTTAAAGGAGAAAGCCCCGCCTGGCATGGAGCCGGACGGGGCTTGTGATCTGGTGCGGGATTGTCTTAGGGATTGATGACCTTTGCGGGTCCGCCGCTTAGGCCCTGGACCTTGATCTTTCTGGCGAGTCCGAGGAAGCCGAGGAAGCGAATGATCCAGTAGTTGAAGTCGGGCTCGTACCAGGTCATGCCGTGAGTGGCTGAGACGGGGTGGGCGTGGTGGTTGTTGTGCCAGCCCTCGCCGCCGGTGATGAGGCCGACCCACCAGCTGTTGCGGGAGTCGTCGCGCGTTTCAAAGTTGCGGTAGCCCCACATGTGGGTGGCCGAATTGACGAGCCAGGTGGTGTGCCAGCCGACGACGACGCGGAGCGCCGTGCCCCATAGGAGCCAGGAGAGTCCGCCGAAGTAGTAGAGGCCAGCACTGACAAGAATGAGCGGGAGCAGGTGGAAGCGGCTGAGCCAGACGTAAAAGCGGTCGCGCATGAGGTCAGGCGCGTAGCGATTGAGGGCCGGGTCGCCGTTATGGAGATTGCCGTAGAGGATCCAGCCGATGTGGGACCACCATGCGCCGTCGCGCGGGGAGTGGGGATCGCCGGGCTTGTCGGTGAGCTGGTGATGGAGCCTGTGGACGGCGACCCAGTAGATGGGTCCGCCCTGCATGGCGAGGGTGGAGCAGATGGCAAGGAAGTACTCAAGCCACTTGGGCACGACAAAGCCGCGATGGGTGAGCAGGCGGTGATAGCTTACCGCGATGCCAATGTTTTCGCTGACAACCCAGGTGGCGAGAAAAGCGAGGAGCCCGCCCCAGGAGAAGAAGAAAAACGCCGCGATGGCCGCGATGTGCATGACGGCCATGAGGGTGGCGAAGCTCCAGTTGAGGCTTTTCGAGCGGGATTGGGTAAAGTGCTGCACGTCTGCCTGCATCTGAGCGACGCTAACCTGCTGCATATCTTCAGTGATGATTTCGGACATATTCCTCTGACTTGGCAAAAAACAGGGATCGAACACTGTGTGGGATCGTGCTTTTGCCTGGGGTGACAGTAACCAACCTGTCTGGGAGTGACGCTGCAATCAGAGTCTCAAACGGTTAGATACCTTAATCTTACTTGATAACGCAGCCGTGTCAGCAAAATTTCTGTTCTGACTCGCTTTCGCGGTGTTCCGGTCGCTTTAGAATCAGGCTTTTCCGCCGTGGGCTGAGAGAGTGACCTGAATGTTGTTTCGGGTAGCGTTGGAGTAGGGGCAGGTGCGGTGGGCGTGGGCTACGAGTGCCTCGGCTTCGGCCTGGGTGAGTTCGGGAAGGGTGACATCGAGGGTGACGCAGAGGGTGAATCCCTCGCCTTCGCCCTCGTCGTAAGGGCCGACGCCGACCTGTGCGCGGACGGAGATTTCTCCGGTGGCGAGTTTTTGCTGGGCTGCGAGGAATTCGACGGCTCCGCCGAAGCAGGCGGCGTATCCTGCGGCGAAAAGCTGCTCAGGGTTGGTGGCGTTGCCTTTGCCGCCCATTCCGGGAGGGAGCGCGAGGTCGAGGTCAAGAAGACCGTCAGAGGAGCGTACGTGGCCGTGACGGGCGCCTACGGCGGTGACATCGGAGGTGTAGAGGACTTTCATGGGGCGACTCCTATGGAATTTTGCCGAACCGGATAAGGATACATGGGGATGTGAGGAGAAAGTGGCTGGGGATGGGATAGGTTTGGCGGGATGAAAGATTCGTCGCGGGGTTATTTCTCGATGTTTGCCAGGAAGTCTGTGAGTTCGCTGGGAAGTGGGGCTTCGAGATGGAGGGATTTGCCGGTGCGGGGGTGGGGGAATTCGAGTTGCGCGGCGTGGAGGAAGTTGCGGGGCAGGGAGATGCCTTGCGCTGTGGGCGCATTCTTGCGGCGTTTGCCCTGTGCGGCGCGGGGCAGGATGACGGCGGGTGCTCCGTAGTGGGTATCGCCGACGATGGGGTGGCCGATGGAGGAGAGATGGACGCGGATCTGGTGGGTGCGGCCTGTTTCAATGCGGACGGAGACGAGGGCGAATTTTCCCCATGAGGACTCGATGCGGCGCTGGACGGTGTAGTGGGAGATGGCGATGCGCGCGCCGGGGGTGCGGCGGGTGGTCATGCGGGTGCGGCGGATGACGTCGCGGGCGATGGCGGCGTTGATGGTGCCGCGGTCCTGCTCGATATGGCCGTGGACGAGCGCGAGGTAGGTTTTGCGAATTTCGCGCTGCGAGAACATCTCGGCCAGGCGGAGGTGGGTGGCGTCGTTGCGGGCAACGATGATGAGGCCACTGGTCTGCTTGTCGAGGCGATGGACGATGCCGGGGCGTAGTTCGCCGCCGGTTTTGGAGAGCTTCTCGTTGCGGCCGAGGAGGGCGTTGACGAGCGTGCCGCGATTGCGTTCGCTGTCAGTGGCACCGGCGCCGGCGTGGACCATCATGCCGGCGGGCTTGTCGACGACGATGAGGTCTTTGTCTTCGAAGATGATGGAGAGGGGAATCTCTTCCGCGATGGCGCGGAGGGGCGGCGGCTCGGGTTCGCCGAGGACCTCGACGGTTTCTCCGCCGCGGAGCTTGAGGGAGGCTTTTTCGATGATGCCGTCGACGCGGACCTGATCGTGATCGAGCAGGAGCTTGACGCGGGAGCGGCTGACGCCTTCGAGCTGTGCGGTGAGCCATGCGTCGAGGCGCTGGCCCGCGGATTCCGGGGGGACGGTGAAGGTGCGGATCTGTTGCGAGGCGGTCTTGCTCATGGGGTGACCCTGATGGTGGGCTGGGTGGAGGGCTTGCGCTTCCAGAGTAATACCGCGCTGAGTGCTACGGCGGCGAGCGCGGCGCGCTGCATGGGGGTGAAGATGCCGTTGGTGAAGACGTCTCCGCGATAGAACTGGAGGAAGAAGACGGTGATGGCGTAGGTGAGAAGCCAGATGCCGGCGATTTCGCCCGGCTGGGTGCGTCGCGGGAGCCAGAGGAGCAGTGCCGCGAGGATGGCGAGGCATGCGATGGCTTCATACATCTGCACGGGGACGAGATGGATGTGGAGCGGCGTGCGGTAGAGCAGCGCCGCGTACTGGTTGGTGTAAGTGACGGCCAGGGGCGAGTGCGTGGGCGTGCCGTAGTCGGCTCCGGCGAGGAAGGCTCCGAGGGACTGGATGGCGAAGGCGGCCGTTAGTGCGAGAGCGTAGGCGTCGAGGGAGGCTCGCAGAGGGAGTTCCTCTGCCTTGATGTAGAGCCATGCAATGGCGATGGCGATGGCGGCGGAGGTCCAGGGAATCCAGGGAACGTAAGAGGGCGAAAGGCCGAGAAGCCAGAGCGGGTTGTAGCGGAAGAGTGAAAGGTGGGTGACGACCATGAGCAGCCGGGAGGCGATGAGTCCGGCGAGGAGGGTGTAGATGCCGAGGTTCCAGATTTTTGCGGGTGGGAGATCGAGTCTGGGGGCGATGCGCATGGCAAGGTTGAGCGCCACAACAAAGGCGATGGCGGAGGCGACACCGTAGGTGGGGAGGATGAGGTGACCGAACTGAAAGAGGCGGGGAAGCACTGCAACGAGGATATACGTGTGGAGAGAAAAAGAAATCGACCCGCGTGGCCGTGTTTGGTGCGCCGGTGAACCCGTCCTAAGACGGTGGGAACTCTCCGAGGCTCTTTAGGCATTCCGGACTGGCGGACGCTGCACACCGAGCCATTAGACGAGTCGAGCTCCCTGTTCAATGAATGTAGGTTCAACCGGCGTGGACCATCACACCTGCTTTGCAGGCCGATCTCTATGGAGGATGCTAGCTGGGCGGTGATGGGAAAGCAAGTTGACAAGTGTGCGTAAAATGCATGCTTGCGGAAACGGGAAGGGAAGATTTTGAGGATGGGAATACGGGTTGGGTTCAGCCGAGCTTGCGTTCGTCTTCGAGGATGGCGTCGAGGAGGCCGGTGAGGGTCTGGGCGCGGTCGCGCATGTTGGTGGATTCTTCTGTTGTGCCGGCGAGGGTGTGGTAGCGGCGCTCGAGGGTGGCGAGCTCGTCGGCGATGTTGAGAGCGGCGAGGACGGCGACGCGGAGCGAGTCCACGGTGCGGCCGTGGGAGGCGACGAGGCGCATTTTGCCGTCGACGATGTCGGCCAGCTTCTGGATGTAGGCGGGATCGTCTCCGCTGAGGTGGTAGGTTTGGTCGTAGATGTCGACCGTGACCGCCTGGGCGGTTGGCTGCGCTGGGGTGGAGGTCGATTTGTTGTCGGAATCAGGCATGACGGGACTCTTTGGGGCAGACTCAGGCGTTGATTTCATCCAGTTGCTTGAGCATGCGCTCGACACGCTGGCGCACGTGGTCGCGCTCGCCTTCGTAGGACTTGAGGCGGGCCTGTGCCTCGGCGAGTTCGGAGGCCTGAACTTCCATGAGCTTTTCGAGCTCGGCGGCCTTTTGCTCGGCGGCGGCGCGAGCGGTGCGCTCGGTGCGGAGGAGTTCGACGGCGCGCAGGACGCGCTGCTCGAGTGCATTGAATTCTTCACTGGTGACGACCTGCTGGCCGGCTTCCTGAAAGGCGAGCGTGGACATAGGGGAAACCTCTCTTTGCGAGTGATTCGCGCGTGATGCATGCGCGATTCGCCCTTAGCGCAGTATAGCGCCAGTAGATACGTGGACAGGAGCGTAAATCCAGAGGAAAAGCAAGGGGGAACCATGAGGGTTCCCCCTGACAGTGCTGGTTTGGGAATCAAGAGCGTAATTGCGCGCCGTGGTGTTGCATGGCGGTGATGATTTGCTGCGACCAGGACTGGAGGTCTTCGTCGCGGAGGGTGCGCTCGTGCGACTGGAAGACAGCGCCGAGGAGCAGAGAGTAGTGTCCGGTGGGGACGCGGTCGCCACGGAGGACTTCGCGGGGCGCGTAGCTGCGCAGCTCAGGGATGGGCAGCGTGGCGAGGGCTTCGGCGAGGGTTCCGTAGGGGACCGCATCCGGTACGAGGAGTGAGAAGTCGCGGCGGACGGCCTGGAAGCGGGAGAGTTCCTCGAAGATGGGCGAGCGCAGGGGCTGCTTGTAGAGGCGGTCGAGGTAGAGTTCGGCGATGAAGACGGGCTGGCGAAGCTTGCGCGCGGACGCGAGGTCGGGATGCAGCTGGCCGAACCAGCCTACGGTGCTGCCGTCGAGGACGGCGCGGGCGCTGCGGCCCGGGTGCAGCCATGCGGGCATGAGGCCGGATTCGGTGGGGAAACGATCGAAGTAGATCGAGCGCGCGGTGAAGCTGTGGAGCAGCTCTTCGATGGCGCCCTTGAGGTCGTAGAAGTCGACGGATGTTTCGCCGAATGCGTGGCCGGTGGCGCCGAGGGTGAGCGCGGGGCGCTCTTCGACTTTGTCCGTGCTGCCGCTGAAGGCGGTGCCGAGTTCGAAGAGGGCTACGTTTTCCACGTCGCGGCTGAGGTTGGTGGAGAGCATGGCGAGCATGCCGGGGATGAGCGACGGGCGGAGCATGCCTGCTTCTTCGCTCAGGGGGTTGCCCATGGCGACAGCGGAGTTCGGCTCGCGTGCGAAGAGTGCGGCGTCCGCTTCAGAGCAGAAGGTGGAGGAGATGGCTTCATTCCAGCCAAGGCCCAGGAGCTTGCGGCGGAGGGTGGATTCTTTTTCTGCCCAGGGAAGCTCGATGACGGAGCCGGCGAAGGCGGGCAGGGTGTTCTGGAAGCGGTTGTAGCCGTAGACGCGGGCGATTTCTTCGAGGAGGTCGATTTCGCGTTCGAGGTCGAGACGCCAGCTTGGAAGTGTGACCTCGTAGCTGTCGGCTTCGGATTTTTTGAGGGTGCAGCCGAGGCCGGTGAGGATGGTTTCGGCTTCGGTGGCGGTGATGCCGGTGGGGTCTTCGGTTGCGCCGAGGATGCGCTGGATTTCGGGCACGGCGAAGGAGATGGCAGCGCGTTTGGCGGTGCGGGCTTCGGCCTCCGGGATGAGGACGTCGACGAGGTCGCCTTCGATGTGGCCACCGGCTTCGAGGATGATGCGGCTGACGAGTGCGTTGGCGATGGGCGCGGCGTTGAAGTCGGCTCCGCGCTCGAAGCGGTGTGAGGCGTCGGTGTGGATGGCGTGGCGGCGCGAGGAGCGGCGCACGGTAGAGGGGTCGAACCATGCGGCTTCGACGAGGACGTTTTTGGTGGTGGCGGAGATGGCGGTGTCGAGGCCGCCCATGACTCCGGCGAGGCCTACGGCTTTCTTTTCGTCGGCGACGACCAGGTCGTCGGTGTCGAGGGTGCGCTCGATGCCATCGAGGGTGACGAGTTTCTCGCCTTTGCGGGCGCGGCGGACAACGATGCCTCCTTCGAGCTTGTCGAGATCGAAGGCGTGGGTGGGGTGGCCCATGGCGAGGGTGACGAAGTTGGTGGCGTCTACTGCGTTGGAGATGGGCTTTTGCTCGAGAATGGAGAAGTATTCGTGAACCGGCGTTTTGTGCGTCAGCGAATAGGAATCTCCGACGGTTACATTTCGGAGGATTCTTGCGGTGAATCGACCGCACAAAGATGGTTCTTCAATCGAGACCGGAAATGCTGAACCCTGCTTTGGCGCTGGAAGGGAGTATTCCAGTGGTTTGAGGCTGCAGCCAAAGATGATGCTGGCTTCCCGCGCGATGCCGTAGTGGTTCATCGCATCGACGCGGTTGGTGGTGATGTCCATCTCGAATACCGAATTGTGGGTTTCGGCAGACCCCTTGTGGCCATCAAGGAAGAACACGCCATCGACAGCAATGCCTCTCAGGGTAAGGGCGTCTGCAAGTTCGGAATCACTTACTGATTGCAAATCGATGTAGGAACGAAGCCATTTGGAAGAAATTTTCATGCGAACTGATCTTTCATGCGAACTGCTGGAGGAAGCGCTGGTCGCCGGAGTAGAGGAGGCTGATGTCGGTGATGCCGTACTTCATCATGGCGATGCGGTCGACGCCCATGCCGAAGGCGAAGCCGCTGATCTTTTCGGGGTCGTAGGCGGGCTGCTTTTGCTGGGCGAAGCCGAAGACGGCAGGGTCGACCATGCCGCAGCCGAGGAGCTCGATCCAGCCGGAGTGCTTGCACTTGCGGCAGCCCTTGCCGCCGCAGAAGGGGCAGCTGATCTGGACGTCGGCGCTGGGCTCGGTGAAGGGAAAGAACGACGGGAAGAAGCGCGTTTTGACGCTGGAGCCGAAGAGCTCCTTCATGGCGTGGTCGAGCGTGCCCTTGAGGTCAGAGAAGGTGATGTTGGTATCGACGCAGAGGCCTTCTATCTGGTGGAAGATGGGCGAGTGAGTGGCATCGGCGGCGTCGTTGCGGTGCACCTTGCCGGGGATGACGATGCGGATGGGCGGCGGTTGCTGCTCCATGGTGCGGATTTGCACGGGCGAGGTGTGGGTGCGCATGAGGAGGCGGTCGCGGAGGGGCTTGCGGTCTTGATTGGCGACGACGAGGGTGTCCTGGGTGTCGCGTGCGGGGTGGTTGGGCGGGAAGTTGAGCGACTCGAAGTTGTAGAAGTCGGTTTCGACCTCGGGGCCGACGCCGACGGAGTAGCCCATGCGCTGGAAGATGGCGATGATCTCGTTCATCGTCTTGATGAGCGGATGCTCGGAGCCGAGGCGACGGGTGCGGCCGGGGAGGGTGATGTCGATGGCTTCGGCATCGAGCGCGGAGGTGTGGGATGCGGTGCTGGCGGCGTCGAGGGCGGTTTCGACCTGGGCCTTGAGCGTGTTGAAGCGCTGGCCGAGGAGCTTCTTGGCTTCGACGGGGGCGGCCTTGAGCCATGCGTCGCTGATGGCCTTGAGGCGGCCCTGCTTGCGGCCCAGCCAGTGCAGGCGGAAGGCTTCGACGGATTCGGCGGAGGCGGCGTCTACGGCGCGGACGGAGTCTTCGACCTCGCGGGCGAGAGCGGCGAAGGCGGCGTCAAGCTCGGCCTCGGTCCATCCGGCGAGGGTTGGAATGGGTTGGTCGGACATAGTTATGTTGAGGATAAATCACTTCAGGGCGGCATTTGGCCGCTACGGCCCATACATTCGCGCAAAGAACGCGCGAATGTATGGGGCACCCGTGTTCCCACGTTCCTGCGGGACATGGTGCAGCCTGGCGCGCCAACCCACCCACCCCAGCTTTGCGAGGGTGGGGCGACCCGGACGCTTTGTTCATGATGTGTCAGGAGCGTGGGAGCCATGCGGCGACTTCCCATCCCGGGTGGGCCTCCGGGATAAATGGCACCGCATCTCGATATCGGACGGAAGTGGCGTCCGGAGCTAGACTAGGGACATGATTCGCTCGTACCAGGGGCATGTGCCCGTGATTCCGGAGAGTTGCTACGTCGATGTTTCGGCGCAGGTGATTGGCGATGTGGTGCTGGGGGAGAACTCGAGCCTCTGGATGAATGCGGTGGTGCGCGGGGACGTGCATTCGATCCGCATCGGCAGCAACAGCAATGTGCAGGACTGCGCGGTGCTGCATGGGATGCGGTACAAGCATCCGGTGCAAGTGGGCGACTGGGTGACGATTGGGCACAACGCGACGGTGCATGGGTGCGTGGTGGAGGATGCGTGCCTGATCGGGATGAACGCGACGATTTTGAACGGGGCGCGGATTGGCGAGGGCAGCATCATTGCGGCGGGCGCGCTGATTCCTGAGGGTGTGGTGATTCCGCCGCGGTCGCTGGTGGCGGGACTGCCGGGCAAGGTGCGGCGTGAGTTGGGAGATGCGGATCGCGAGCAGATTTTGATGTACGCGCGGAATTATCTGGACTACACGAAGTTCTACCTGGAAGAGCAGAAGAACTGGAAGTGAAACGGGCCGCGCGCAGCGGAGTGCGGTAC
Source organism: Acidobacteriaceae bacterium (assembly GCA_049965615.1). Lineage (GTDB taxonomy): Bacteria > Acidobacteriota > Terriglobia > Terriglobales > Acidobacteriaceae > Acidobacterium. The sequence continues at coordinate 4,807 of JBMFWD010000036.1, read as the reverse complement.
GGCCCTGGATTCAAAACTGTCGAGCGGTTTACGGCTTACTTGACGTGCAGATCCACCGTGACTTTGGAGCGCGCGACGAAGCTGCTGATGGTGGTGGTAGAGCTCTTCTTGCCCTTGTATACGGCCCATAGCTGCATGTCGACATTGGCAGGCGTGTAGCCGAAGAGGTATTTGCCGTTGTCCTGGGTGATGTAGGTGAGGATGTCTTTGGACTGCGTGTTCTTGAGGTAAACGATGGCTCCTGAAAGAGCTTGATCGTTTGGCCCGAGCACGGTGCCCTCAATGGTGCGCGTTTTTCCGGTCTGGGCTACGGCAAAGGGCAGAACCAGAACGAGCAGAGCCAGGCAGAGCAGAGTGCTGCGTGTACGGCGCATTATTCCTCCTCCTCGTCATCGTCATAACCACGATCATCATCGTCGTAGTCTTCTTCGATGCGGGCCAGTTCAATGGGGTCTACTGCGACGATTTCGTACTCGGTGCCGCACTCGTCGCAGATTACGGTGTCGCCTTCGTCTACTTCATCTTCGTCGAAGTCGAGGGGGGTGTCACATTCTGGGCAGATCGGCATGAGTTCCTCCTGCGAATACAGATTACTTCGGGTGTATGATCGCCTGCGAATTGCTGGTACAACTACGCTAGTTTTGAAAAAAGCCGCCATTCCGTCAAGAGGAGGAAAAGCGGAGGAGACTTAAAGATGAAATTGCGGTTGATCTGGTTGCGCCGATGCCTGATGCCGGCGGTGGTGATTGCGGTAACAGCGAGTGTTCTGCCGGTGACGGCGCAGCAGCGGGATTTGTACTCGGTGGGTGAGCCGGTGCAGCCGATGCCGGTTGATCCGGCGATTGTGCATGCGATGCAGCAGGTCTCAGTAAAGCGGATTCACGCGACGATTGAGAAACTGGTGTCGTTCCACACGCGGAGCACGCTTTCGATGGACGATACGGATTTGCCGCCGGGGCAGGGCATCAAGCCGGCCATTGCGTGGGTGACGGCGCAGTTTGAGGCGTATTCGAAGGCCTGCGGGGGATGCCTGGAGGTGAAGCATGCCAGTTATACGCAGATGCCGGGGAAGACGGGATATCTGAAGCGAATTCCAGGCCCCACTGTGATTACAGACACTTACGCGATCTTGAAGGGCACGGACCCGGCGCAGGCGAACCGGGTGATCCTGGTATCCGGGCATCTGGATTCACGGGATAGCGACAATTTTGACTCGCATGGGGCTGCTCCAGGGGCAAATGACGATGGCAGCGGCACGGCAGTGAGCCTGGAATGCGCCCGAGTGCTTTCGAAGCTGAAGTTTCCAGCGACGCTGGTGTTCGTGGCCGAGGATGGCGAGGAGCAGGGCCTGTTCGGGAGCAAGCACCTGGCCGAGGTTGCGAAGCAGCAGGGCTGGGATATTGAGGCTGTACTGAACAACGACATTGTGGGCGGCGATACGACGCCGGGCGAGACGCTGCAGGACCACAAGGTGGTGCGGGTGTTCTCGGAGCCGGTTCCGGCAAATGCAACGCCGCAGCAGGTGCGTGAGCTGCTCATGCTGGGTTATGCGAGCGATTCGCCATCGCGGGAAGAGGCGCGGGCGGTGACGGAGGTGGCGCGGAGCTACGCGAAGGCATATGGGCCGGATGGATTTGTACGCCCGGTGCTGGAGTTCCGGCTGGACCGGTTTTTGCGGGGCGGTGACCACTACTCGTTCAACCAGGAGGGATTTCCGGCGATCCGGTTTACGGAGTGGCGGGAGAATTTTCATCACCAGCACCAGAACGTGCGGATGGTGAACGGGGTGCAGTACGGGGATTTGCCGCAGTTTGTGGATTTCCACTATGTGGCGAAGGTGGCGCGGATCAACGGAACCACGATGGCGTCGCTGGCGACCGCTCCGCCGCCGCCGGTAGACGTGAAGGTTGTGGTGAGCAAGCTGGATAACAACTCGGAGCTGGAGTGGAAGGATGGGCCGGGTGCGCCGAAGGATACGCACTACATCGTGGTTTGGCGGCCTACGGCTGCTCCGGACTGGACGCGGCAGATTAACGCGGCGCAACTGGCGCATGTGCATGACGGGGCTTACCAGAAGAATGCGGACGGGAGCTACGTGGTGACGGTGCCTGTGTCGAAGGACAATGTGATCTTTGGCGTGGAGGCGGTCGGAGCGCATGGGCAGCGGAGTACGGCTGTGGTTCCGATGCCGACGAGATAGTTGCCGGTTGTCAGTTCCCAGTTGTCAGTGGTGTGAGGCTTTATTGGGATGATTCCGTAGAGATTTGAGAGAATCGGGATATGCCACGGTATGGCGGGGTTTTGAATTTCGGGAATTTCAGCGGGTTTACGCGCAGCCTGGTGTTGTGGAATCTGGGTGCCTATTTTTTTCTGCTGCTGATGGGGCTGGCTTCAGCGCAGGGCTACTCGATGTTTTACACCATGCTGGCGCTGACGCCGTATTCGTTTGTGCATGGGGCGATATGGCAGATTGCGACGTATCCGTTTGTGCATCAAGGGATTTTGAATACGGCGTTTGAGCTGCTGTCGCTTTGGTTCCTGGGGAGCTTTCTCGAGGGGAACCATGGTTCGCGCTGGCTGCTGGAGATCTTTGCCGTGTCGGCGCTGGGGTCGGGCATGGCAGCCGTGGTGCTGGCGGAGTCGACCAACATTACGGGAGTGCCGATCACCGGGTGCTGGGGTGCGATCTTTGGGCTGCTGATGGCGTTCGGGGTGCTGTACGCGGACCTGGAGTTCATGATGTTTCCGCTGCCGATGATGATCAAGGCGAAGTACCTGGTGGCGGTGTACATGCTGATTGCGTTCGCGATGCTGTTTTCCGCTCAGCGGATGTTTGCGTTTTCGCAGTTGGGGGGGGCGTTGTTTGGGTACCTGTTTGTGAAGTTTGCGCCACGGCGTGGGCTTTCGACGGCGGGGAGCGCGCAGTATTTTGACTGGCGGAACCAGTACTACCGGTGGAAGCGGAAGCGGGCGGCGCGGAAGTTCCAGGTGTACATGAAGAAGCAGAACCGGGACGTGCACTTCGACGATGAGGGGAAGTACATCGACCCGGACAAGGATGCGAACGACCGGAGCAGGTGGAACTGATCGAGCCGCTTCAGGCGGGTTCGGAGTCCATGGGGAGATAGTCCTGCACGAGACTGGGTGTGTAGCCTGCGTTGCGGACGACGGTGGATAGCTGCGCATAGTGGCGGATGCCGTGGAGCATGGCGTGGAAGAGGATGGCGCGGCGCGGTGCGCGGCGTGGGCCCAGGGTGAGGGTCTGGAATTCGATCTTGATATCCCAATCGTAGCCGGTGGTTTTGAGCAGGGCATCGAAGATGCGCAGGGCGCGGTCGTGCGGCTCGAAGAGCTCTTCGACGCTGGCTGCGGGCAGGTTGGCGTAGTCGCCGGGCGGGTAGGCTGCGAGAAGGTCGGCGTAGCGGACTTCGGTGGCGACGATGTGGCGAAGGAGTCCGCGGACGGTTCCGGCGGCGAAGATGTCACAGGGCAGGTCGAGGACTTTGGGTTCGGTGGCGAGGAAGTCGCGCCATTTGCGGGTGATGGAGTTGTTCCAGGCGATGAGTTCGGAGGCGTTGAGGCTGGGATGGCTCATGCCTTTTTATAGCTGATGCGAGCAAAAAAGGGGCCCCTCGGGGGGAGGGGCCAATCTGCCTTGGTTCTCTCGTTGTGTGAGAGCTTGTGTGCGGAACGGTAGGGCTGCGGCGCTGTGAAACTTGGGGGGAGGGCTGCGCCGCGCCTGCCGTTGGGACACTGTTGGGAGAACAGCGTCTTCCATCCGCAAAACTTGGTTACTGCTTTACGCCGATTCCTGAAGCATTCGGGATGCCAAACTCACAGCGGCTTGACATGAAAAGCGGTTTCTCTATTTTTCAACGAGATAGCGGGATGGGAAATTCGAGGGTGGGCAGATTCTACCGGGTGGAAGCGGGAGGCAGTGAGCAGTTTTGGGTCATGGCCGAGTAAGTTTTTCTTGTTACTTGCGTACTCTCTTGATTATGAAAGAGTTATGTACGGCCAGAATGAAGTGGTTACGGAGGCCGGAGAGCTTTCCGGCAGGACTACTGGAAGTTGACCTGGACGATGCGGAGGGTGGGGGGATTCCGGTTCCAGCTATCGGTGACGTGATCGAGGATGAGGCGAAATGGCGCGCTCTGGCCGGGCGGAATGGGGGCCGTGCTGAGAGGTTCCGTATCGACGTAGGGGACGCGGGTGCGGATGCGCTGGAGGTCGAGGTTGGTGACCTGGGCGGGCTGGTTGTTGAAGTCGTTGAAGACGGCCTGGATGGTGACTCCGGTAACTATTTTGGTTCCCTTGTTGGTGATGGTGCCGTCGATGTAGGTGGACTGAGCTCCGACCATGGTGCTGGCCTGGGCCATTTGAATGCCGGAGATGGAAAGATTGGCGGCGTAGGGCGAGAGCGGGGCGTTGGCTCCGGGGATGGCCGACTTCTGGGTGTAGCTGAAGAGGATGAGTGCTCCGATGATGACGAGGACGGCGCCGCTGGCGATGATCCAAGGCAGGCGGGAGGGTTTTTCCTGGGGCGGAGCGGAGAACATGCCGGGATGCTGGCTGGAGTCGGTCATCGAGGGAATTCTATCCTAGCGGTGGGGGTGCTGGCCGCACGAGCGTTCGCGGCTTCGCCGCCATTCCATTTTGGGTGAGTCGCCAGTGCCCAGTCCTCAGTTGTCCATTGGTTTGTCAAGCATCTGCCCGGTCCGTACCCCAAATGAACGGCCGGGGACAAGTCTGACGTTTTAGACCGGGGACATCTCTGACACTTTTTCCTTATGAGGAAGTTTTTTGT